>JBNKQR010000145.1:0-500 GCA_050295975.1 Thiohalomonadaceae bacterium | reverse complement strand
CGGCACGGGCATTGGCGCTTATCGAACTCTCTGGACGCAGCTGCTCGCGGCGAACCAGATTACGTTGGTAGAACAGCGCCGGTGCCATGGAAGCCAGCCCGGCGAGAAACAGCCAGACTCCGGCCTCTGGCATGGATATCCTCGTGGTGGCGTAGTGGGCGACCATCAGTAATACGGCCAGGGTAGTCAGATTACCGGCGATCAGCATGCGCCAGAAAAGCTGTGGTGGAATGGCGGGACGGGGATCGTTGCCCTCGCTCATAGAAATGTCTCCAGTTGATGAGTTTGAGCGAGGATACACCGGATATGTCCCGTGGCGCCAAATTCCACCCGAATCGAGACATAAAAAAAGACAGGCTGAACGCCTGTCTTTGGTTTGGGGTATGAAAGAATAGGCCATCCATGGCCCCGATAGTCCGTTATCTTGCCCCTTGGGGTACTCCTTCGTGCCACTCCCTGTGGCACTTGTGAAATCATAGTCCTGTGGCGGATTACATGAT
>JBNKQR010000144.1:0-501 GCA_050295975.1 Thiohalomonadaceae bacterium | reverse complement strand
TAGACACGGGTCACGCCCGACACACCCTCGGCGAGCTTGGCCTCCACCGTCTTCACGGCCGCTTCATAGCTGTCATGCTCGGCCAGCAGGCTGGGATCATCGAAGTACTCCATGCCGAGCATGTAGTGATACTTGCGCAGCTCCTTGGCATCCAACGCCTTCTCTGGACCGTATTCAGCCTCGCGGCCGAGCGTTGCCGCGAGCTTGTCACCGATCGCCTTGAGATCGCCTTTCATGCGATAGGCGTGGGCCATATAAACCGGATTGGTATAGGCCACCTGAATTTCGTCGTCTACCTTGGTGAGCGCGACCCGCTGCGCGGCGCCATAACCGCCGAATTCGGACTGTGCGGCCGCCTGCTTCAACGCCTCACTGGTAATCGCAAGGATAGTCACGCCGGCATAGGGCTGGTAGCTGCCCGCGATTTGAAAATCGGCGGCATTCAATTTCGATATCACGGACTCGACCGCCGGCGCCATTTCGCCACGGATCTTGTAGGCC
>JBNKQR010000143.1:0-507 GCA_050295975.1 Thiohalomonadaceae bacterium | reverse complement strand
TCTGTGTGTAACCCGTACACCACGTCACATCTATGCACAGGTTATCTCTGCTGATGGTGGTCAGGTTCTGGCTGCAGCTTCAACTGTAGAGAAAGACCTGCGTAGTGACACTACCGGTAACACTGATGCCGCTACTAAAGTAGGCACACTGATCGCTCAGCGCGCGAAAGACGCTGGCGTGACTAAGGTTGCTTTCGACCGTTCTGGTTTTAAATACCATGGACGTGTTAAAGCGTTGGCAGATGCAGCCCGTGAAGGCGGCCTGGAATTCTAAGGGGTTTGACAATGGCAAATCACGAACAGAAAGACGGTGACCTGCAAGAGAAACTTGTACAGGTTAACCGTGTTGCCAAAGTAGTTAAGGGTGGTCGTATCTTCGGTTTCACCGCCTTGACTGTTGTTGGTGACGGTAATGGCCGCGTAGGCTTCGGTCGCGGTAAGGCACGTGAAGTGCCTGCGGCGATTCAAAAAGCGATGGAACAAGCGCGTCGCAACATGATCACAGTT
>JBNKQR010000142.1:0-512 GCA_050295975.1 Thiohalomonadaceae bacterium | reverse complement strand
CTCGCGGGCGATGGCGGTGGCACTCTCATCATACGCCGTCAGACGCATACGCTGCTGCCTGGCTATCCTAGCGGTGTTGTGCTAGAGGTTGAACAAGTACTGCGCGTACCTGGCCAACGAAGACATCCCGGTGTGGAAGTGAGGGCCCTCGAGGTCAGACATGGCCTCAAGGCGCTGCTGCCATACGGGGTTCTCCTGATCCCGAATCGGGAGAAGCGCGATAGGCAGTGCTGCAGTAGCGGTGAGGCGGTCCTCACACAGGGAGGTGAGAGCGATGTGCGCCATCATCTCAACGCCGGTGTCAAGCTCACTGCCGATGATGGACCCCGACCATGGCTCCATAGGGTCGAAGGGTATCATCACGCTAACCTCGCACCTGTCCAAGACATGGACCCTAGACAGTCAGCAACGGTAGACCGGAGCGTCCCCATCGTAGCCCAGATGGAGGAGTGCATCGTATAGCACTCTCAGGAACCCCGGGCAATGCTAGCCCATGGAACACAGTCTCCCAT
>JBNKQR010000141.1:0-512 GCA_050295975.1 Thiohalomonadaceae bacterium | reverse complement strand
CAGCAGAACATTCAGTTAGGTGCCAGGGGCGAAGCACAGGGTTCGTTTTCATTCAATGTCAAAGATCGACTTGGTATTACGCACTTCACGTTGGTTGCCAAAGGTCTGAATGAACAAACCATCAAGAAGATCGATGTGCCGGTACGTTCATCTGGAAATTACAACAGCTTGAGCGACAGCGGCATAGTCGATGCCGCCACTCCAAAAACTATCCAGATTCCTAAAAGCTTTAAACCGGGCACTGAAATCATGGCATTGAAGGTGGCACCTGCTGGTTTATTGGAGTTTACTGGTAGCCTGAACTATCTGTTGCGTTACCCTCACGGTTGTCTGGAACAGACCACATCCAAACTGTTCCCGCTGCTGTATTTCGAAGACTTTGCCAAGAGCATTGATTACTATGAATTCCGCAGCTCAACCCCGCGTTATTATCTACGTAAGGGTATCGATAAGATTGAACGCATGCAGTTGGAGAACGGTTATTTTTCCTATTGGAGTGGTTCAGATGGTGT
>JBNKQR010000140.1:0-514 GCA_050295975.1 Thiohalomonadaceae bacterium | reverse complement strand
ATCTTGACGCTTGGTATCACAAGGCCTACCCGGACAGCGGATACCGCAAGATGTTTATCGAACCCTGGATAAAACGGACGGAAAGCGCCCGCCAACTCGGCACGGCACAACCTAGTCTGGAGGCAAACGTCACCTGCAAGAATGGCCGTGAACGGCATGTCCTCATTCGTGCTTCCTGGGTCGGCGGGAAGCGCCTAATCAATTTCACCGACATGACCGCACAATGGAAAAGTGAACGGCGCAATCACACCCAAAGTTCGATGCTGGAAATGGTGGCCAAAGGTGCGCCTTTGGCTGATATTCTGCACGCTATCGTTCATGCCATGGAAGCAGAAGCGCCATCATCACTATGCAGCGTACTACTACTGGATGAAGAGGGAAAACACCTGTACAACGGCGCCGCCCCCAGCCTGCCCGCGTTCTATAATGAGGCGATCGAAGGTGTCGAGATAGGAGATGGAGTGGGTTCCTGCGGCACGGCTGCCTTTCGCGGCGAGCGTGTCGTGGTCGAAGA
>JBNKQR010000139.1:0-519 GCA_050295975.1 Thiohalomonadaceae bacterium | reverse complement strand
TGGTAAAACCTAAGTCTAACACATGTGGAATTTGATTCAAAATCTGATTTTTTAAAACCCATAAAAATTATATACAGGACCACTATGTGTACCTGATATGAAATATGAGCTTCACGATCAAGAAATATGGAGTTTCGGTTAGTTTTTGCCACAAATTAGCGTTTTTCGGTAAAATCGAAGGCTAACCCCTTTCGATTTTGAGTTGGAATTTGAAATTTTTTAAAACCCGTAAAAACTTATATACAAGACTATTATGTGTAACCGATCCAAAATTTGGGTTTTACGACAAAAAAAGACCAAGTTTCAGCTAGTTTTTACTGCAAATTGGCATTTTTCGGTGAAACTGCAGGTTGCCCTTTGAATTTTGAGCCAAAATTTGAAAAATTCAAAACCACTATAAAATTATATATATGACCATTATGTAAAACCAATCTGTAATATGAGCTTCACGATCAAGAATTATGAAAGTTCGGTCAGTTTCTGCTCCAAACTGTCTTTTTTGGTAAAATTGAACAGTAA
>JBNKQR010000138.1:0-525 GCA_050295975.1 Thiohalomonadaceae bacterium | reverse complement strand
ATACAGAGGGCAATTTTTCTGGCATATCAATGATGTAAATTGTAGCGATTGGGATGCGGAGTATTGTTTTGTCCATGGTTCTGTAAGACCAGGCGAAGAATCAATGTGTAAAATCCGTCTGTCTGAAAATGTTAAAAAATATTCAAATGGCAATTTTCCAAATGAACGGCAATTTGGCATTCGAGAAGGCTCACGAATTATAGCTGTCGGTGTAATACTTGAAAGTAAGGTAAAAAATGCATAACAAGTCGCTCGTTCGGACGCAAACTACGCTGCGCTTCGTTTGCGCCGCACAGCTTCAACGTTATACATACCTATCCGAAACGTTATCACGATGATATATATGAAATATTTCTACATCGAATTAAATACCACACACATTTTGTTGATGCTGTTTTTTGGTTTGTGCGCATCAAGCAGCAGTTACGCTAAGGATGATGTAACATTCAATTGTGAAGCTGTTGGGTTCGGTTACCAAGGCGGGAACACGTCAGGCCCCTGGGAACACAAGCTAGGGAATTTTAC
>JBNKQR010000137.1:0-541 GCA_050295975.1 Thiohalomonadaceae bacterium | reverse complement strand
ATACTTATCTTTATGGCATGGACAATACTGATATTTATAATTATGAAACGGGCACCCTGCTAGAAGGGTTAAAGGTTAGTTATGAGAGATTTATAAAGGAAAATAAATCATCAAAGTATTACGACATAATCCACGATAAGTACAATGGTTACCTGAAGAACAACTTTCGTGTCCGCAAGTAAAAGCCGCGACAGAAAGCAACCACTTTCAGAAAAAACCGGGGCAGAAAGCAATTGTTTCTAACATTAAATAAGTGGGGTCAGATGAAACTTTCTGTTTAGACATGAACGCCAAGCCAATCGAAACCAATGCCCCACCAAAGAGCCGCATCGCGGAGATGTTGACTGGTGCCAGCTTTTACGACTCGTGGAGTATCACTTCCAGTGATGTGGACAGCTCTGCGCTCGATCACTTCATCGCCGCAGTAAAGCGCACACCTCGATGGATTGAGTACTGTATGACTGCTCGCAACAAGGTGGGGAATCTATTCGGGCTCAAAGACCTTGGTACGCTATCACGGGTGGCCAGGAATAAACCTGCC
>JBNKQR010000136.1:0-541 GCA_050295975.1 Thiohalomonadaceae bacterium | reverse complement strand
TTGATTTCTGAGTATCATTCAATCTAGACTCATCACTTTGATATCTTTTTGCAAATTCAAGCTCTTTAGTCCCATTGATTAATTTGAATTTCCCATTTTCATCCATTCTTCCCGGTGCTATTTTTGCTGAGTAGTTTCCATACATGGATTCATCCTGCGCATTCAACCCCGCAGGATTTTCTATGGTTATTCCCGTTGCCTGATCATACCAACGAAATTCCATATTGGGTTCACCATCAATCGGACGTACATGACAGGTTTCACAGGCCATGTAAAATGCGTGCATATTCAGAAAAGCACGAATTGACTTTGCCATATCATGAGGGACGGCACCATGGCATCTGATACATACACTGAATGAATCGGTTTCAACTTTCATCCCCACATGATGGAAATGTCCTTTCACATATTGCTCTTCTACAACCATATAGCCGAGATCGGTTGTTTCGGTATTTTGCTGTTGTTTTAGTGATTTTAGAAACTCCTTCTCTTCTTCGGTTGTTCCCTGACCAAAAAATACATCCACGTCATCATCCTCGAC
>JBNKQR010000135.1:0-542 GCA_050295975.1 Thiohalomonadaceae bacterium | reverse complement strand
CCCGAGCTCCTTTGCCCTCGTGACGAGCTCAAGCTGCCGCCGTTATTTGCCTCCGTCGCACTACCTCCTTGCTGCCACTCGTGCTCAGGTGAGCACCCCTCTAGCACCACCTCGTCCAGCTTGTCCTTCTCCACCATCACCGGCAAGCCCTAGCGCCCGCGCGCCGCGCGTCGGCACGGTGCCACCCCGCCCTCCTGTCCACGCCGCCTCGGTCCACGGTGGACCCATGCCGCTGTAACACCCACTTTTTACAATGATAAATTTTGCCAACTTAAAATAATGCATATAGGATTGCATGTCAAACCAACCTTTCATGTAATTTTTGTTCGAAAATAATGCATGACATGACATGTTGGCATTTTTCATGAGCTCCTTAGAGTCTAGAAATTCCCTCCCTAAATTCTTGTGCTCCGAAATTTACTCAAGTTCACATTCTTGCCTTCCCAAAATTTCTACAATTTTCTGGGAATTTTTGGGATTTTCTCAATTATTTCTATCACCCGAATTTCCTTATTCATTTTCCTAAATCTAGAAATCAATTT
>JBNKQR010000134.1:0-542 GCA_050295975.1 Thiohalomonadaceae bacterium | reverse complement strand
CTGAGAGTATGGCAACACGAGGCGCATCAGTTACCGGCATAGACATGGGAGAAGCACCCCTATCTGTCGCAAAGTTACACCTTCTTGAGTCAGGTGTTGAAGTTGATTACCGACGCATACCAGTTGAACAACTGGCGGAAGAACAACCGGAAAGCTACGACATAGTAACCTGTATGGAGATGCTGGAGCATGTGCCTGATCCGTCATCTGTAATACTCTCCTGTGCCAAACTGGCCAAGCCAGGAGGAAAGCTGTTCTTCTCTACTCTAAACCGCAATCCAAAATCATACCTTTTTGCCATAGTAGGTGCAGAGTATATCCTTCGTCTGTTGCCAAAAGGTACCCATGACTACGATAAGTTCATTCGACCCTCAGAGCTGGATAGATGGATAAGAGCGGCCGAGCTAGAGACCACGGACATCATTGGCCTCAACTACAACCCCCTTACTCAAGACTACAAGCTATCACCCAATGTGGATGTAAACTACATGGTAAGTGCCGATAAGGAGTCTGATGCCTAAGATAGTCCTGTTCGATCTGGA
>JBNKQR010000133.1:0-545 GCA_050295975.1 Thiohalomonadaceae bacterium | reverse complement strand
AAGGCGGCGGGCGTGCCGATTACCCCCGGCTCGGACGGCATTCTGAAGAATTCCGACGAGGCGCTCAAACTGGCCCAGAAGATGGGCTATCCGGTCCTGCTCAAGGCGGTTGCCGGCGGCGGCGGCAAGGGCATGCGCGTAGCGCGCAACGACGTCAGCCTGGTGCAGGGATTCATGGCGGCTTCGGCCGAAGGGGAGGCCTCGTTCGGCAATCCCGACCTGTTCATGGAAAAATACATCGAGTCCGCCCGCCACGTCGAAGTACAGATTATCGGCGACAAGCATGGCAATGTCTGCCATCTGGGCGAACGCGACTGCTCGATCCAGCGCCGCCACCAGAAGCTGGTGGAAGAGGCGCCGTGCCCGACGCTGAGCGACGAAGAACGCAAGGCGCTCGGCGATGCCGCCGTCAAGGCCGCGAAAGCCGTCAACTACGACAGCGCCGGCACATTGGAATTTCTCTACGACGAAACCGCGAAACAGTTCTATTTCATGGAAATGAATACCCGCATCCAGGTGGAGCACACCGTCTCGGAAGAGGTGAG
>JBNKQR010000132.1:0-555 GCA_050295975.1 Thiohalomonadaceae bacterium | reverse complement strand
GCAGTCGGACTCTCGTGATGTAAAACGGGACCTATCATTGGCCACATCGGGTTCCGGACCCAACAGAGGCTTCTTCAGACTTGTGGGCCACTATTTTAATAATAGAATGTGTATACTTGTTCTATTTTCTTAAATTCTCTTCACTGGTCTTCACACAAGTTATTCTGCATCCAACGGAAGAAACAGCCCTCGATTCGGAGTTCGCACGAAGGAGTTATGACCATCTGACACATGGGGGATCAAATCTAACTTGATAGCCATCACAGGAGTTTTGGCTCAGAATTGGTTCAAAACTGCTCGACTTCTCCGCACGTTTGATTCGATGGTGATCTACACGTTGTTTTCTAGCAACCCGGGTCACATTTGAGGCGTAGTCGGACTCTCGTGATGTAAAACGAGACCTATCATTGGCCACGTCGGGTACCGGACCCAACAGAGGCTTCTTCAGACTTGTGGGCCACTACTTTAATCATAGAAAGTGTATACTTGTTATATTTTCTTAAATTCGCTTCACTAGGTGTCACACAAGTTATTCTGCATCCAACGGAAGAAACA
>JBNKQR010000131.1:0-557 GCA_050295975.1 Thiohalomonadaceae bacterium | reverse complement strand
GTTTATAGCAAGAAAGGCTTAACATCAGGTTTAAGGGTAGAGAAAAGCACCTAGACTTAGACACTAACCACACACCAAGATTACCAATGGTAATCAAGGGCACAAGTTCACAGGAGTCACACCTGTAGCCAAAACCGACCAACACTCACAGGCATCTAACCTATAGCCAAAACCAAGAACCATGCACAAAGGCTTCACACCTGCTGCATACCACAAACCAAACCAACTGGACCTAGATAAACCCATCCAGAACCATCCCAGCCATACCCTAACTAAATGTGTCAAAGGTCCATGCCGTTGATGACCGTGAGCATGGCTATCATGACAGTTTATACTCTGCGGAGGTTGCACAACTTTACCCACAGGTTGGTGATTTCATCACTAGCTAAGCGACTAGAGGAACCTCCCTTTTGCCACTCTTACACTTACTTTGGTGCATGGCCCAGAGATCACTACATGGCGTTACAAAGGTTTACTATGGGTCATATGCCAGACTTAGCTAAGGTAGTCGCAAGACCATAGCAATGCTAAGGTTTCTCGTGGCAGGCCTTGATGAG
>JBNKQR010000130.1:0-559 GCA_050295975.1 Thiohalomonadaceae bacterium | reverse complement strand
CGATTTCTACCGTCGCGACCACCGTCTTATCTTCTCCGCTATCGCCCACCTTGCCGCGGATGGTGCCCCTTTCGACGTGGTTACCCTGGCCGAGCGGCTCGACAAGAAAGGCGAGTTGGAGAACGTCGGCGGTATCAACTACCTCGGCGCCCTCGCCGGCAATACCCCTAGCGCCGCCAACATCAAATCCTACGCCAACATCGTCCGTGAGCGTTCGGTGTTACGCCAGCTGATCAAGGTCGCCAACGAGGTTGCCGACAACGCCTTCCATCCGGATGGACGCAACGTTACCGAACTGCTGGACGATGCCGAGCGGCGGGTCTTCGAGATCGCCGAGCAGGGTAATCGCGGCAAGCGCGGTTTTGTCGGGATGAAGGAGCTGCTGACCCAGGCGGTGGAGCGTATCGACTACCTCTTTACCCAGGACAATCCGATCACCGGCGTGCCCACCGGCTTTGACGACTTCGACGAAAAGACCTCGGGCCTGCAGCGTTCCGACCTGATCATCATTGCCGGTCGCCCCTCCATGGGTAAAACCTCCTTCGCCATGAACATCGCC
>JBNKQR010000129.1:0-561 GCA_050295975.1 Thiohalomonadaceae bacterium | reverse complement strand
GACATGCACCGCTGTGCGCTGGGCCCAGTTAATGTTGGTCCCGGTACACAGCCGAATGGTTGAAAAAGGTTCTGTGTGTGTAAAAAAATAATTAAGAAATCAAGTGGCCAGTATTGTTTAATATGTGATGAGTAATTGACTTGCCTCAGTTTGAATTTGAATCTAAAAAGTTTCTGTGGTTCTACCTTTACTATCTATCTTGGATGGAGATTCGTGTTTCCTTGTCTCGTGGTGTGCAGGTGATGGGCGTGACATGGCGGGCAGCGTTGATGATCATGGCAGGAGTAGGAGACCTGGTGCAGAGGACTGGGGATGGTCAAGCACAGGTCGGGTACTCGGTGGCCGGGCGATCGAGTGGTCGGGTGGCGCCATGTGCGGTCTGCACCATGCACGTGGAGATGAGGAGCGCGGGTTTCTTGTTTGAGCCTCAAAACCAAGGTCAACGGTATGTCAGTAGTTTGGCCTCAAAACCACTAGGATGGTTTCTCCCGATTTGTCCTCAAAACTGGTGGTGACGGTTTCTCTCGGTTTGGCCTCAAAACCGATGGCTTTGGGTTTCCT
>JBNKQR010000128.1:0-567 GCA_050295975.1 Thiohalomonadaceae bacterium | reverse complement strand
CAAAGAGCGTATTTGTAAAGCAGGTGAGATGAGCTGATCTTGAGGAATGTGTCACCCTTTCATTCAGATTACCTATGATTTGTTGAGGTGGATGTGCCTTCTGAACGTGAGAGAGAGCACCTGACTCAGAGATGATCTCCACCTCAACCCGTGATGCCTCCACTGCTGCTGTGGAAGAGGTAGTAGCCTGAGGAGCCTCTGCTTCAAGTGTGGAAGCAGGAACAGGCTCGGGTGATGATGTAGATGGAAGTAGTGGTTCATCTTCATCACCATCGACACCCTGTAGTCCCTCATCTACAAAGATGCTCTCCTCCATTTCCTTGTCACCTGCACACTCAAAGACATCACGAGGATAAGGAGCAGTCTCATCGAAGGTCACATCACATGACTCAACAACGGTGTTAGTCTCAAGATTAAGCACTCTATATGATCTACCATGAGGGGTATAGCGTAGAAAGATCCCATCCAAAGAGCGAGATTCAAATTTATCCAAGTTGCCACGTTTCAAGATAAAGCAGTTGCAACCAAATGGATTAAGTTGGGAAACAAACGGTTGATGTCCAAAAC
>JBNKQR010000127.1:0-569 GCA_050295975.1 Thiohalomonadaceae bacterium | reverse complement strand
TTAAGTTTATGGAAACCACAACGATAACGAATAGAGCGAACCGAACCACGGTCAATCCAAGGTAGTAACGCAAGCACTACGATAGATGCACCCATCGCGATAACACCGATTAGTTTATCTGGGATAGCGCGCAGAATCGCATAGAATGGCGTAAAGTACCAAACAGGGAAAATGTGCTCTGGTGTTTTCAGTGGGTTAGCAGCTTCGAAGTTTGGCGCTTCTAAGAAGAAACCATTCATCGCAGGCATAAAGAACACAACCCAACAGAATAAGATTAAGAAACCAACCACACCCACAATATCTTTCACTGTGTAGTAAGGGTGGAACGGGATTGCATCAACAATGTCTTTCTTGTTGGTGTAATACTCGTGGAATTTAAATTTAGGCTTATCTTCTTCAGCAACAGTGCCTTTCTTACGCTTGATTTCAACACCGTCTGGGTTGTTTGAACCCACTTCGTGTAGTGCAACAATGTGTAAGAATACTAAGATAACGATTACTAAAGGTAATGCAATTACGTGTAGTGCAAAGAAGCGGTTAAGCGTTGCACCTGAAATTACGTAGTCACC
>JBNKQR010000126.1:0-577 GCA_050295975.1 Thiohalomonadaceae bacterium | reverse complement strand
GTTCTTACCGGTGCAAAAAACATCGACATAGCTAATATGTAAAGCTACAAGTTTTTGTGGGGTTCCAGGGCCACCAGGGTGGGCGGGGTAGTCGGATACTTCTTCAAGTCCTTGAAAGCCTCTTGTTCCTCTTGAGTCCACTGGAACTTGTCCTATTTTTGAGGAGCTCAAAGAAAGGGAGCCCCCTTGATGTCGAGTCATGAGATGAATCTGCTCAAGGCAGCTATACACCTTGTCAACTTCTGGACATCATGGAGACACTTGGGTGGCTTCATTTTTGTGATAGCCGACACCTTCTCTGGGTTAGGGTCAATACCATGATGTGAGGCCATATACCTGAGTAATTCTCCTGAGGGCACACCGAATGTACACTTCTTAGGGTTCAGATTCATTTTGAATTTTCTCAGGTTGTCGAAGGTCTCTGCTAGGTCAAAGATGAGTCCCTCATCTTTCTGAGTCTTTATGACCACATCGTCAATGTACGCTTCAGTGTTGCGCCCAAGCTGTGAATGCATACACCATTGTATACCCTGCTGGTAAATTGCGCCAACGCTTTTTAGTCTGAAGGGCATAGTTG
>JBNKQR010000125.1:0-579 GCA_050295975.1 Thiohalomonadaceae bacterium | reverse complement strand
GTGCAAACAGGTAAGCATCTTGACGTAACCGAAAGGTGCATCGAGACAGGCGAACACACCATCGGGAAGCTCATCTTCCTTTCGCCCCGCCTCGGAGATAAGAATCAGTGTCGCTTTGGGAAATGCCTGGCAGAGGCTGGCGATTTCTGCGTCGACGCCATCAGCAGCTTCGCGCTCATCCAGGAATAGTGCTGTAATCGTAGAGGGTTCGATATCGCGCCACTCTCCATAATGGCATTGATGCGCTTCTTGCCCGGTGAGGAACTTCAGGACAGCAACGAGTTCGGCCGCAGCCTCCCCCCGGTTGCTGACTACTACAAACGGTGCTTCTGTCATTTTTTCTAACCCGAAAAGTGTCAACCCTTCTCAAAGTAGCACGCCATTTTCACATGTCAAAAAATTGGTACTCCATCACAGAAATTTCACCTCAACTTCTGTCAAAAATCCGATGAACGGCATATAACGACATGTTTTACAAGGGTTTTATATTACTAATGAGGTAAGACATTTGGTGTATCGATGACAGCCAAATACTTAAAGGGGAGAGCACTACAAAGTCAGGTGTCAGCCCTGACGAAA
>JBNKQR010000124.1:0-591 GCA_050295975.1 Thiohalomonadaceae bacterium | reverse complement strand
ATTAGGTAGATATGATGAAATGCGATGCGATGAAAATAAGATAGAGTATATACAAGATAAAGCACAAGTTCTTCTTCAAACCAAGCCATAGGGATGATAAACACCAAGTCTCCTCCCCTGCGCAAAGAAGCAAAACAAGTCAGATCAAGGGGTTTGGTGAAAATGTCGGCCAACTGTCTCTCAGTGTCTACGTATCTCATCTCAATATCTCCCTTCTCTACATGATCTCTCAGGAAGTGGTGTCTTTTTTCAACATGTCTCATCTTTTTGCGAAAGACTGGATTTTTGGCTACTGAGATGGCACAAGTGTTATCGCACATGAGGGGAACTCTCTCAAAAATCACTCCAAAGTCTCTCATGGTGTGCACAATCTATAGGATTTGGGAGCAGCAGCTACATACCCAGCCTCTGTGGTGGATTGAGCAACTGAATATTGTTTTTGAGAAGACCAGCAAACAAGAGACAATCCGAGAAAATGACAAGTACCAGAAGTGCTTTTTCGGTCAATCCCATAACCCGCAAAATCAGTATCTAAAAAGCCAATAAGATCCAGCGAAGAAGAAGCAGAATACCAAATCACAAACTCGGCTG
>JBNKQR010000123.1:0-592 GCA_050295975.1 Thiohalomonadaceae bacterium | reverse complement strand
CCAATGGCAACAAAGACTCCACTCACCCTGCAAGGTTAGATATAAAATGACGCAAGTAATTTATCTTACCGAGCAACTTTTGGACGTCTTTCTTGCACATCAGTTCTCCAATCTTCCCGATGGACTCAATTTTCTTGGGGTTGATTTGTATGCCGTGTTCATGTACTATAAACCCCAAGAACCTTCCCGATGTTACCCCGAAGGCGCACTTCAATGGGTTCATCTGCAGTCCATACTTCTTCATCCTTTCCAACGACAGCTTTAAGTCGATCATGTGCTCCTCGAACCCAACCGACTTAACAACCACGTCATTGATGTAGACCTCCATCAAAACACTGAGCAGATAGTGAAAGATTAAGTTCATATCTCTTTGATACATTGTACTGGCATTCTTCAAGCCAAAAATCATAATGAACCACTCGAATAAGCCAACGAACCCCAGATAGCAGAATGCGGTCTTGCAGTTATGAGAGTCGTACAAGTCTTTCCATCCTTTGTGATGTTGGGTTTGGCTTGTGTCTTTATGAGAGATGGTCTCACATCCATCGAGATGTGAATTGACCCTGGTGAGGATCGATGCTGTGGTTTGAAG
>JBNKQR010000122.1:0-598 GCA_050295975.1 Thiohalomonadaceae bacterium | reverse complement strand
TAGTCTCCGAAGCGCCAGTAGTTAAGGTTGTGGCGACAGCGGTAGCCCTCTTTGGCATAGGCAGAGACCTCATATTGACCATAGCCTGCCTCGGCGAGGGTTTCCTGTCCCGCCTGTTGAATATCCCAAAGCAGATCGTCATCGGGTAGCACCGGTGGCTGGTGAGCAAATGCGGTGTTGGGTTCAACGGTAAGCTGGTACCAGGAGATATGTGCCGGGGAGAGAGCGATGGCCTGCTGCAGATCGGCCCTGGCCTGTACCGGATCCTGACCCGGCAGGCCGAACATCAGATCAATATTGAAATTCTCCAGCCCGGCGGCATGTGCCGCTTCGGCAGCACGCAAGGCCTCGGCACGACTATGAATGCGGCCCAGCGCCTTTAACCTGTCGTCGTCGAAGCTCTGCACCCCGATGGAGAGACGATTGACACCCGCCGCACGATATTCGCTGAAGCGGCCCTGTTCCACTGTGCCTGGATTGGCTTCTAGCGTGATCTCGCATGCCGGGGTGAGTCCCAGCAGGGCGCGCAATCCGGAGAGCAACTGCTCCAGACCCTCAGCACTCAACAGGCTGGGGGTACCACCACCGATAAACACCA
>JBNKQR010000121.1:0-599 GCA_050295975.1 Thiohalomonadaceae bacterium | reverse complement strand
CGTAAATATTTTTTGGAAACCGAGGTTCCTGCTACAATTTTTCCAACGCGTAGGGACCGCGAGTTAATTTATAACAAGCTCAGGGGCTTCTTTACAAATTTTGCCAGATTTAACGGAATTTGGAATTATTTTTCAATGGTAAAATAGGTGGACCGAGTCCACGGTGCGGTGGACCGCGGACAGAGGGCGCGGCGGCGCCTCGCCGGCGTGCGGCCCGCGGGCGCTGGAGCTCGCCGGTGCTCACCGGCGATGGAGGGGGAGGACAAGCTGGTCGAGGCGGTGCTAGGGAGGTGCTCACCGGCGGTGGAAGGGTGGCGGAGAGGTGACGCACAGGAGGCCACGAACGGCGGCGGCTTAAGCTCGTCGTGAGGGCGAAGGAGCTCGGGAGAGAGGGGAAAAGGGGCGGTGAGGGCCGGGGGCTCTCATTGCCTTTCATAGGGGCCGAGGGAGCACCGGGGAGGTAACGGCAGCGTTAATGGCTTTAACACCATTGAATATGGGGTGAGGTTAAGGAGGGTTAAGGAGGGGCCTTGATGGCGGGCGAGTTAAGACGCGAAGGCAGCCACTTGAGGCACGGAGCTGGGCAGCGTGGGGAGGCC
>JBNKQR010000120.1:0-599 GCA_050295975.1 Thiohalomonadaceae bacterium | reverse complement strand
GGGGAGGCACAATCGCCAATGTGGAGAACCGACAGCAAACAACCAGAGTGGAGATCGTTGCCCGCGAGCTCTATGACGATGGCGAACCTAAAAAGAGCGATCAAAGCCTGGGGCGTTTTATTGCGGAGGTCAACGGCTTCCTCGACCCGGCAATCTACGCGACAGGTCGCAATTTCACCGTAGTCGGCACTCTGGGCGGCACGACTCAGGGCAAGCTGGGGGAGATGCGCTACACCTACCCGTTAATAGAAACAGAATCGCACTACCTGTGGCCCCTGCCTGCTGAGCCCTGTGAGAACTGTCCACCCTGGTATTACGACCCATGGTATCCCTGGGGCCCCTATCACCGTTACCCCTACTACTACTAAGGTTGTGAGATGAAGAGCCTATACCTGTTACCGATGGCATTTCTGCTGTCTGCCTGTGCCACGACACCCGAATTCACGACCAGGGACACGGATGCTTCATTAACACCGGATCAGGCTGCCAGCAATCCGGATAGATTCAAGGACAAACATGTGATCTGGGGGGGCGCTATCATCAATAGCACCAATCTGGAAAACGCAACGCGGCTGGAGGTCCTTGCCTACCCGCTAGAC
>JBNKQR010000119.1:0-603 GCA_050295975.1 Thiohalomonadaceae bacterium | reverse complement strand
GATAGCGCCACTGACCGTGCGTATTGAAATGTCGGAGCCTAACAGAGAGAAGTTGTTTAGCTTTGCTCAGGGAACCCGAGTGTTGCCCGAACACTTCTGGAAAGACAAAAACTTCGCAGAGCCTTTAAATGAGCCACCAGTAGGTAGCGGCCCTTACAAAATATCAGACTACAAAATGGGTCAGAGTGTGACCTATCAGCTGGATGAAAACTACTGGGCTAAAGATCTTCCCGTCAATATTGGACGCAATAATTTCAAACAAGTCCAATACGATTATTATCGCGATGATACTGTCATGCTGGAGGCGTTTAAGGCGGGAGAGTTCGACTTACGCCAAGAGAGCCAAGCTAAGTTCTGGGCGACATCTTACACTGGCGTTAACTTTGATAATGGCTTTATCAAGAAAGAAGAAATTGAACACAATGCACCAGCCAGTACGCAAGGTTTTGTGTTTAACACCCAACGTCCCATTTTCCAAGATGTGCGAGTTCGTGAAGCTCTGAACTATGCGATGGATTTTGAGTGGATGAATAAGAACATGTTCTATAGCCAATATTCACGCACTCGCAGCTATTTTCAAAACACAGACTATGAAGCGAAAGG
>JBNKQR010000118.1:0-610 GCA_050295975.1 Thiohalomonadaceae bacterium | reverse complement strand
CGTCGTCGTCCTGGGGAATCGTGATCCCTTGGGCAGCGGTGAGCTGCTGTTCCAGGTGACGGGCGATGGTCTTCTCCTTTTCCCAAGCGAGGGCGGCGGCGTGCTCGCGCGCCCGTGCCTCGTCCAGGGTCTTACGTGCGGCAGCCACGGCGGCGACGAGAGCGTCCTGCTCTCGGTGCGCGGTAGCGGCGGCGGCCTGAGCCGCGGCCGCGGCGTCGTCCTCCTTCCTCTTGGCGGCGGTGACGGCGGCCTGTTGCCCATCGACGGTGGAGAGGTTGGAGTTGCTGCCCGGCATAGTCGGCAAGACGGTGGTGGTGGGCGGCGGCGAGCCCTAGGGTTAGGTCAGAGATGAGCGGAAGCGAAGAAAAAATCGATGGCTCTGATTACCATGTTAGAGGATAGGTTATGCCGCAGGAAATCGATGATTTCATATATGAACAAGGCGTTACATATATAGGCAGCAAGGGGAGGGAAAAACCCTAGACCACAAGTTGTAGACTAGGGGAAAAACCCTCCGAGGGTGGTGGCAATGCCCCTGGTGGGCCTAGGGGAAGGGGCGACGCACCTCCCTAAGTGGGCTGGGCTGTGCATACGCAGAAGACAGCCCAAC
>JBNKQR010000117.1:0-614 GCA_050295975.1 Thiohalomonadaceae bacterium | reverse complement strand
ATAGATACCATCAGACATGATTAACTCCCGGCCTGAGCACGACGCGCCAGCTCTTCTGCAGGCAATACCTGAATAAACTCATTCAAACCTTCTGCTAGATGCTGCTGTATGCCACCTAAGGTAGTCGCTGCCATCGAACAACCAGAACAGGCACCTGTCATATTCACATAGATGTATTTTCCATCCACCTCAACCAGCTCTACATCGCCATGATCACGTTGCAGGTTAGGACGAATCTCTTCCAGTAACTCTTCAATGCGCCTCATACGCTGAAGATTGGTCAGACCAGAACTTGGTTTTAGCTTTGCTTGCCCGATCGCAACGGCAGAGGGGTCAAACTTTTCACCAGACTCGGCCAGCACCATTTCGAGAATTTCTTCTATGCCTTCATGGCAGGAAGAACAGCCACCACCCGCCTTGGTATAGTTGGTCACATCTTCAACGGTTTTCAGTCCATTAGCACGAATTGTATCTTCAATCATCACAGCATCTATCGCAAAACACTTACAGATCAGTGCGCCTTCTTCATGATCATCGCTCCATACCTCACCACGATAGTTGGCAACCGCAGCCTGCAGCGCTTCACGACCCATTACCGAGCAATGCATTTTTTC
>JBNKQR010000116.1:0-628 GCA_050295975.1 Thiohalomonadaceae bacterium | reverse complement strand
ATTGCGAAAAGATGGGATACTTCACCCGCAAATGCTGCTAGCCCAAGCAAAGCAATTCACCATGAACTTCGGCACCCATGGTCAATCAACAGAGGGGCCTTGTACCATAGACTGGCCGTGCCAACTACACCACCATGGATGAGATCCCCATGAGAGAAGTGCTAGCGGGTATGTTCTTCCTCAATGAACGTCCTATTATCATACTGTTTGATTCTGGAGCATCACATTCTTTCATATCTGCTGCATATGTTGAGAAGCATAATCCACCCATGGCCCTGCTAAGATGCCAGATGATAGTTAGTTCTCTGGGAGGAGATATGCCCGCAAGGCAGCTATGCCCAAAGGTGAATCTTAAAATAAGGGGGGTAGACTTTGTCGCCAACCTTATCGTCTTGGAATCAAAGGGCATAAACGTCATACTTGGTATGGACTAGTTGTGTAAGCATAAGGTGCTTATTGACTGCACTAGGAAGTCTATCAAATTGACTACTCCGGATGGAAAGGAATTAGAGATCGTCGCTGAGCCACTGGTGACTCCTAAGGGTGTTGCCAATCGTGCAGAGGTGAACCAATTGGAAGCTAATCAAGGATCTAGGGTGCCAGTGGTCAATGCATTTCCTGATGTCTT
>JBNKQR010000115.1:0-637 GCA_050295975.1 Thiohalomonadaceae bacterium | reverse complement strand
GGTTCGAGCAGGGGATCGCTCGGCTTCATTTCAAATTCGGTGAATGGCATATTGATCGAACCGGGAATGGTGCCTTTCATGTGCCACTCTCTTACCCGTGCATCGATGATCAACCCTTTGCCCTTGTTGAGTTTGTTTTGCATGAAATCAAAAACCTCGACCTCTGCTACTGTGGTGACACCCGGCGCCACGGCAATGGGTTGTGGGCAGAAGGGAGGACATTTGCGTGAGGTTCGTGCCCAGGAGAGATCAACGATATGGTTTTGATCCTGGTTGCGAACGATCTGCACCTCTTTACCCTGGTGCATGACAGTGAACGAGTCCTGGGTCGGGGTAAGTTTAACCTCAAGGTTCTCAGCCCGGGCTGCGCCTGTCAGTAATACAGTTGCGCAGAGAGAAATGATCAGACCTTTAGGGAATTGCATGTGTATCACCTTTACAATGGTTTGGTTCAGTGCTTTCCTATTTCAGCTTCGCCATAATTGATTTACGAATGCTTTTTATGTCGTTTTTCTGTTTGTACTCTTCATAGACTTCGCTGCGTTTGTCCAAAGGCAGTGTAGAGTAGAAGAGATAGCTGCCGTAGTAATTTTCCTGTAGCTGTTTTTCAAACCCTTTCTTATCGAGCCCTGCCCTG
>JBNKQR010000114.1:0-638 GCA_050295975.1 Thiohalomonadaceae bacterium | reverse complement strand
GAATGACCAGTGCGACAGTCTGGTTACCGGCCACACCACCCATCGATGGCACAATGGTCATCAACACGGCAATTGCCGCCATTTGGTCCAGAGTGGCTTCAAACATGTTTGATACAGAAGCGGCCGCTAATGCTGCCAGTACGTTTGCACCGAGCCAGATGCTGCGTTTACGCGCGGATTGAACAACCGGGGCGAAGGTATCTTCGTCGTCATCCATACCCGCCATACTCATCATCGAGTGCTCTGCATCTTCACGGATAACGTCAACCACGTCATCGATGGTGATACGGCCAACTAGATGCTGATTTTCATCCACCACAGGGGCAGAAACCCAGTTACGGCGTTCAAACAGACTGGCAACGTCTGAGTCTTTGGCATCGACCTTAATCGCTTCGTCTGCGTCTTCCATGATGTCGCTGACAGAGACATCCACCTGAGCGGTGATCAGTGCTGTTAACGATAGATGACCAATCAGACGGCTTTCCGCGTCGATAACATAAAGAGCATCGGTGGCTTCTGGAAGTTCACCTTTCATTCTCAGGTAACGTAATACAACATCGACATCAACATCACCACGGATGGTGATAACGTCGGTGTTCATCAAGCCGCCAGCGGTATCTTCAGGATAGGACAGCGCC
>JBNKQR010000113.1:0-855 GCA_050295975.1 Thiohalomonadaceae bacterium | reverse complement strand
GTTATCTCCAGCGGCATCGGCCGCAGCGGCTCTCCTCCACCTTGATGAGCCGAGAGCACACGCCCTCCTCGGCGACGGCTCTAGCAACGACAAGACTGACGGGTGGTGCCTCGACACCGGTGCCACCCATCACATGACCGATTGACGGGAGTTCTTCACTGAGCTTGACTCCGATGTCCGAGGCTCCGTCAAGTTTGGGGATGCCTCCGGTGTGGAGATCGTCGGCTTCGTCATCTTCGCCGCCGAGTCTGGTGAGCACAGATTGCTCACCGGAGTCTACTACATCCCCACGTTGAGGAACTCTATCATCAGCCTGGGACAGCTGGATGAGAGCGGTTCGCATGTGGAGATCAAGGACGGAGTCATGAGGATTTGGGATCGTCATCACCGCCTTCTTGCCAAGGTAACCAGAGGCACCAATCGACTCTATGTCCTCAACGTGCAGGTAGCACAACCCCTCTGCCTTGCTGCTCGTTGGGCCGACGAGGCGTGGCAGTGGCACGAGCGTTTCGGGCACCTTCACTTCGAGGCCCTGAAGCGACTCAGTGCCAAGGGAATGGTACGAGGCCTGCCGAGCCTTGACCACGTGGAGCAGTTCTGCGACGTCTGTGTGTTGACGAAGCAGAGGCGGCTCCCCTTTCCCCAGCAGTCGAGCTTCCGAGCCAAGGAGTGGCTCGAGCTCGTGCACGGAGACCTGTGTGGCCCGGTGACACCAGCTACACCTGGAGGACGACGCTCCTTCCTGCTGCTCATCGACGACCTCTCCCGCTACATGTGGGTTGTGGTCCTTGGCAGCAAGGGAGAGGCTGCGGACGCCATCAGGTGCGTGCAGTCCGCTGCAGAGGTGGAGTGCGG
>JBNKQR010000112.1:0-988 GCA_050295975.1 Thiohalomonadaceae bacterium | reverse complement strand
CGAGGAAGAGCTACGCAAAAACTATGACCGGGTCATCTCCGAGGCGACCAAGGCCTTTGGCAGCGCCGAAGTATTCCTGGAAAAGTGCATCGACAACCCGCGCCACATAGAGGTACAGATACTGGCCGACAGTCACGGCAATGTAGTTCACCTCAACGAGCGCGACTGCTCGATCCAGCGCCGTCACCAGAAGCTGGTCGAAATCGCCCCCTCGCCGCAACTGAGCCAGGAGCAGCGTGACTACATCGGTGATCAGGCGGTCAAGGCCGCGGCAGCGGTGGGTTACGAGAATGCGGGCACTGTCGAGTTCCTGCTTGATGCGGACGACAACGTCTACTTCATGGAGATGAACACCCGTCTTCAGGTGGAACATCCGGTCACCGAAGAGATTACCGGGGTGGATATCGTACAGGAGCAGATCCGGGTTGCCGCAGGCGATAAGCTCTCCGTATCCAGCAACCGGATCAGGCCGCGTGGTTTCGCCATGGAATTCCGCATCAACGCCGAGGACCCACAGAACGGCTTCCTGCCGAGCTTTGGTCGTATCACCCGCTACTATGCACCGGGCGGTCCGGGGGTTCGAACCGACGGTGCGATCTATACCGGTTACGAGATCCCGCCCTACTTCGACTCCATGTGTGCCAAGTTGATTGTCTGGGCGCCCACCTGGGAGGGCCTGCTGGCCCGTGCCTCGCGTGCCCTGGACGACATCAGTGTCAACGGGATCAAGACCACCATCCCGTACTACAAGGAGATCCTCAAATCCGAGGAATTCAGGAAAGGACATTTCAATACTAGTTTTGTCGAGCAGCACCCGGAACTGACCCAGTACCGTGTGCGTCGCTCAACCAGCGAGCTGGCTGCCGTTATCGGCGCAGCAATTGCCGCCTCAATGGGAATGTAAAGGAACAATAATGCCGAAGGTAAATATCACAGAAACCGTACTGCGTGATGGCCACCAGTCCCTTATTGCCACCCGCATGCGCAC
>JBNKQR010000111.1:0-1032 GCA_050295975.1 Thiohalomonadaceae bacterium | reverse complement strand
GTAATTCTTGTGCCCAAATTCTCAGAATTCATCACTCTTTCTATTCTTGCATTCATACATAACAAATTGGTCGCTGCATTATATTTATTTGTCTATTATATGCTTTGTGTTTGGAAATTCCGTGCCAAAGCCGCTGTTCGAGGATTTCTAGGAGCAAGTCTTTGAAAAGTCCGATGTTTTCTTTAGGGGGCAACAAGGCAAGTGTCCTTGATCAACTTTTTCACCTATTATATTCCTATCTATTCTGTAGAATTAGAACTGCATGATAGGAAGATCTGACCTGTGCACCTATGTTAGGGTTGACTAGTATTGATTTATCATCCCTTGAAAACCTTAGAAGTATTGGGTAGTTGTCATAGGCTTAGAACTGCTTAGCCTTGCATGTCCTGGTCTGGATTTGGGTAGTGTTATATTACATTGTTATTTTGTCACCCTTGTTGCTGTCATGGTTATTTGATCCTATTAGTATGGAGAATAGGATTTGGGGTGACAGGAATGGAACTTGTTGGTGTGATGCCAACGATTCAAAGCTTTGTCCGGTGCGATGCTGGAAGCCTATGGTTAGTTATCATACCCAAATCTAAGGACCGGTTCATGGAGCGACCACCCATGAAAACAGTACAACCATGAGCCTATATGGGTATGGCCTGGCATAGTATGTGGTAGAGTCTAGTCTTGGCGTACCAACCGGCTGTGCGGGGAAGCTGAGATGGCAAACCGCTGGGATGTTCGGTGAAGCTGAGATGGCGGAACCGTGGGATGGTGTGGGTAAAGCTGCGATGGCTGGAACCCACAAGGCACAAGAGGGGGCTTCTGGGTGGGTGCGATGCTCACGCTGGCGGTGAAACCTCAGTGGGTACGTTGCACGCTGGCAGTGAAACACTGGGTTTGGTTTGGGTTGGTTTGGTTGGGTTATCGAAGTGGATTTTTATTAGGTTGTGGGTCGGTCACGGTGAGACTCCGTGATGCGATCGAAGTCAGAACCTTGAAGAGATATTGTGACCTTAGTACTAGTATGCCTAAGGCGTAGTT
>JBNKQR010000110.1:0-1334 GCA_050295975.1 Thiohalomonadaceae bacterium | reverse complement strand
ATCGAAACTGTTGGCAAAGATGGCATTGATAAAACCGGCCAGCGCGAACAACGTGGCGGTTAATAGCAGAACACTTAGAGTAACCCAGATGTTATGTAGTTGTAGATCAACGAAAAATGAAGCAACCACCGTTACCATAGCGCCGACAATCAGGCCTCTAGCTACCCCGCCGGCAACAAAACCGAGCAGAATTAATGAGAGGGGAATGGGCGCGATAAGTAGCTCTTCAATATAGCGCTGAAATTTCGAACCGTAGAACGAAGACACAACGTTAGCGTAGGAGTTACTGATCACAGTCATCATGATCAGACCTGGGACAATAAAGTCCATGTAGCTGTATCCGGAAATGGGTGCGAGCTGACTTCCGATCATCTTGCCGAAGATGACGAAGTAGAGCGCGGTGGTGATCATTGGTGGCAGAATAGTCTGTACCCAGATGCGTAAAAAACGACGCATCTCCTTAATCAGAATGGTGGTAAAGGCAACCCGATAGAGGTGTAGTTTCATCGATTTGCTCCACTCTCAACCAGATCGAGGAACAGCTCTTCAAGACGATTGGACTTGTTGCGCATGCCCGTGATCTCCAGACCTTGCTGAGCCAACAATTCAAACAGCTTATTTAGTCCCTGCTCACGACGGATATCGACCTCAAGGGTGTTTTCGTCGCTCAGAGTACAGGGGTAGTCAGTTAATATCGGCGCCTGTTGTAGAGGTTGCTTTAGATCGAGGATCATCGTCTCCTTATCCAGCTTGCTGATGAGTGCCTTAATGCTAGTGTTTTCGATAATTTGACCCTGGTCGATAATCGCTACATTGCGACACAACTGCTCGGCCTCTTCCAGATAGTGGGTGGTGAGAATGATAGTGGTGCCGCGACGATTCACTTCGCGCAGGTATTGCCACATGGAACGGCGTAGTTCGATGTCCACGCCAGCAGTGGGCTCATCGAGGATTAACAGTTTCGGATCGTGTACCAGTGCACGGGCGATCATCAGACGACGCTTCATGCCACCAGAGAGTGCACGTGCCATGGTGCGGCGCTTCTCCCATAGACCGAGCTTTTTCAGTGACTCCTCGGCCCGTTGTCGCGCTTCGGCAGGGGGCACCCCGTAGTAACCCGCCTGGTTGAGCACCACCTCTTCGGCCGGTTCAAACATGTTGAAGTTGAACTCCTGCGGCACCAATCCAAGATAACGCTTGGCCTTCATCGGTTCGCGCTCCAGATCAGCATCGAAGACCTGCACCGTGCCTGCGCTCTTATTCACCAACGATGTGATAATTCCGATAGTGGTCGATTTACCTGCACCATTCGGTCCAAGCAGGGCGAAGAAATC
>JBNKQR010000109.1:0-2267 GCA_050295975.1 Thiohalomonadaceae bacterium | reverse complement strand
TTGGAGCACGGCATATTCGACGAGTGACCTGTACTTTAGTACAGGTTACGGCGGAGGCGTGACAAAGCATACTGGCACCCAGTTTAATGAATTGGAGTGTCCCCCCGTGTCCAGATCCCTGCTTCTTCAAATCGCATTTTTATCTTTAACTTTTTTATCACACCCTGCACAGGGTGCCGCACTGAATGCCGTAGATGATGCGGCATTGACGGCGTTATATAACGCTACGAATGGCGCATCGTGGACAAACAATACCGGTTGGTCGGGTACGACAGGGGTTATGGATACGGTGACCAATCCACCCTATGGTGTGATGTTTGACGGAACCGGTCGGGTGTTCAGAATTGATCTGAGTTCTAACTCCCTCACAGGTGATATTAGTGCATTGGACCTTAGCGGTCTGACGAATCTGACAAATTCTCTTAACCTGTCAGGCAATACGTTGAGTGGTGGTATGCCTGCTGCCATACATTTACCCCCATCCTTGCAATTTCTCAATCTCAGCACAAATCCATTAACGGGGTCATTCGCTGATTACAGCGCAATAACATCGCTTATTATGCTGACTCTGGAGGATTGCCAATTGAGTGGTAGTTTGCCAACGGCCGCACAGTTACCACCGAATATTGAAGATATCTCTCTAAGAACCAATCAATTTAGCGGTGCGTTCCCTGATTACAGTAGTCTGCTGGCATTATCG
This sequence comes from Thiohalomonadaceae bacterium, assembly GCA_050295975.1. Taxonomy (GTDB): domain Bacteria; phylum Pseudomonadota; class Gammaproteobacteria; order Thiohalomonadales; family Thiohalomonadaceae; genus JAPHTQ01. The sequence goes on along the minus strand of JBNKQR010000109.1, from coordinate 1,567 downwards.
AAAATTACGTTTAGTGCAAATCCGCTAGGTAGTAGTTTACCTTTAGCGGCGCAATTGCCACCGCATCTTGTTCAACTATGGATTAAGAGTGCTCAATTGACGGGTACTATTCCTGATTACAGCAGTCTCTCATCGCTAATTGTTTTGGGTTTGGATATAAATATGTTGGAGGGTAGCCTACCGACTGCGACACAGTTGCCTGCTACATTTCAGGCTCTGTACATCCAACAAAATCAGTTGACTGGCACGATTCCTGACTACAGTAGCCTGATAAATCTGAGGCAATTGCAGCTTCAATATAATCGGTTGAGTGGTGAACTACCGGCGCTGGTGGAATTGCCTGCCGGAATGGAACAACTGATCGTTAACGACAATCTGCTTACTGGAACCATCCCTGATTACAGTACTCTCGCACAGTTTAGAACGTTTTACCCCTATAACCAAAACATACAGGGACCCACCCCTGCTGGCTGGCTTGCTTGGGCAGGCAGTGCGTTCTTTACTACTACCCCTGTCATCGATCCAGCCCTGGATGGTAGTGGTCAACCAGCAGGAACAGTTACATTCACCGGGTCTGGTGGCGAAATTGGCGGTACAGTCAATCTACTTCTGGATGGCGTATCGGTTACTACAGGCCTTGCTGTCGGCGGTGTCGGTGAATGGAGCGGAACGATAGATATGACCGGCAAGGTAGAGGGAGCCTACGTACTGACGGCTACTTCTACTTTTGATGGCTGGCCCGGATACGGAGCAGGTCAAACGAGTGCGGTGAACTCTACGCCGGTTACAATCAATGTTGACCTTACCGCTCCTGTTATCACGCTGAATGGTTCTGCACAACAGAGTGTTGAACAAGGTTCCACCTATACTGATCCTGGGGCAACAGTCACTGATAACCTTGATGCGGGACTTATCGTCACCGTGAGCGGGGCAGTAGACACAAATACCATCGGTACTTATACCCTCACTTATGATGCAACAGACAGCGCAGGCAATGCCGCGACGTCGGTTGATCGTACTGTTACCGTCACTGCGGTCCCCAGCAGCGGTGGCGGTGGTGGCGGTGCCCTCGGATGGGGCACGTTGGTAATGATGTTACTGCTTCGTCTATTTCAGAAAGTACGTTTGTATACAAACGCCAAAGTGTTACTCCTGCTCTTTGTACTGACACTGCCACAAATGGCACAGGCGTTGAGTTGGGATCCATCCAACGGGCCAACTGGTGGCACTATCACTACCCTTGCGATAGATCCAGTGACCCCCACGATCCTTTATGCCGGAAGCAGTGGTGGTGGTGTATTCAAAAGTACCGACGGAGGTGGTAATTGGATTTCCAAAAATGTGGGTCTGACAGATCTGAATGTATTAAACCTAGCCATCGACTCAGGAACTCCCACCACTCTCTATGTGGGTACAGATTCCGGTAAGTTATTTAAAAGCACTGATAGTGGTAATAATTGGGTTGCCACGGCTCTGGTAAATACAGTCGCCATCAGTGCTTTGGCTATCGATACGAGTAACCCCGCTACCCTCTATGTGGGGACAAATAATGGTCGGGTCTATACAA
>JBNKQR010000108.1:0-2651 GCA_050295975.1 Thiohalomonadaceae bacterium | reverse complement strand
GTCCAAGGCCAAATCTGCAGGCAAGGGTGGCAAGGACAAATAGCGGTGAGCGACAGCACCCTGATTTTCGGTTTGCACGCGGTGGAGGCGGCGCTCAAGCGGGATCCCGCCAGCATCGAGCAGCTTTACTGCGACAACAAGCGTAAGGACAAACGACTCAATGAGTTGGTAACCCTGGCCCAGAATCAGGGGGTTCGTCCCGAGTGGCGCAGCCGTGCGGAACTCGATGCGATGTTGTCAGATGGTGCCCGTCACCAGGGAGTAGCGGCACGGGTGCAGGGCGTTGCCGAACGTAACGAAAGTTTCCTTGAACAACTTCTGGTGGATCTGGAGCGACCGGTGTTCCTGCTGGTTCTTGACGGCGTCACCGACCCACACAACCTGGGCGCCTGTCTGCGCAGTGCCGATGCCGCTGGGGTAGACGCGGTCATTGTGCCGCGGGATCGTGCCTGTGGTCTTACCCCGGTAGTTCGCAAGGTCGCCTCCGGTGCGGCCGAGGCGGTACCCTTCGTTCAGGTCACCAATCTGGCACGTACACTCAAAACCCTGCAGGACGCTGGGGTCTGGGTGGTTGGTACAGCGCTGGAGGAGGGGGCGGTTTCCCTCTATGAGGCGCGTCTCGACGGCGCACTGGCGATAGTGTTGGGAGCGGAGGGCAAGGGGATGCGTCGTCTAACCCGCGAAAATTGTGATCAGCTGGTCTATATCCCGATGCACGGGAGTGTGCAGAGTCTTAATGTCTCAGTTGCCACAGGGATCACCCTTTTCGAAGCGCTTCGCTATCGCGCATCCCGCTAGTTAAAGGCAATTGCGTCTCCCCGGTTCATCCAGTAGAATACGCGGTCTTTTACGCCCTGGTGGAAATTCCTCCGGGGTGAATACAATTTGTTTCTCCTTGCTCCGAGCATTGGGTTCGGGGTTTTAAAGCCATAAGGAGCTTTAGATGAAGCACTATGAAATCGTGTTTCTGGTCCATCCTGACCAGAGCGAACAGGTTCCCGCCATGGTTGAGCGTTACCGCTCTACCATCGAAACAGCGGGCGGCACTATCCACCGTCTTGAGGATTGGGGCCGTCGCCAGCTGGCATATCCCATCAATAAGGTTCACAAGGCACACTATGTGCTGATGAATGTCGAGTGTCCGATCGAAGCGATGAAGGAGATCGAGAACGCCTTCCGCTTTAACGATGCCGTGATCCGTAACCTGATCCTGACTCTGAACGAAGCTGTCACAGAGGCCTCACCGTTGATTAAGGGTAAGGACGAGCGTGAAGATCGTCGTGATGATCGTGACGATGACAGCGATGATGTTGTCGAAAAGCAAAGCGCCAGCACCGATGACGAGCCCGCTGAAGAAGCGGCCGCAGAGTAATCAGAGAATTCATTCAGGAGTACATAGAGAATGTCCCGTTTTTTTCGTCGTAAAAAATATTGCCGCTTTACCGCTGATGGCGTAAAGCACATCGATTATAAAGATCTCGTCACACTGAAAAACTACGTGACTGAGAGTGGCAAGATCGTACCTAGCCGTATTACCGGCACCAGTGCCAAGTACCAGCGTCAGCTCGCTACCGCGATCAAACGCGCCCGTTTCCTGGCCCTGCTTCCCTACAGTGATGCCCACTAGGGAAAGTCGTAATACCAGCGACGTAAAGTGATGCGCTTCCTCGCGGCCTATGTAGCCAGAGGGCCAATGCAGGCGACGCTGGTGGTGGTGGTATCGGCTCTGTTGTCGCTGATTCTGCCGCCATTAGGATATCTCGGTGGCGCAGCGCTGGCGCTAGTCACCCTGCGTAGTGGATGGCGGCAAGGTCTGCGGCTGATCCTTGGTGCAGTGATTGCCACCGGACTGCTCGGTATGCTGCTGGTAGGCAACCCCATGGCCGGTGTGCTCATCGGCCTGACCTTCTGGCTCCCGTTGTGGGGCATGTCGGTCAGCCTGCGACGTACTGCAAACCCGGTACGAAGCGTGTTACTAGGCGCATTGTTCGGGGTAATGGCGGTGCTGGCTTTTCATAGTGGTAGCGTCGACCCGGCACAGTGGTGGTTTGAACTGCTGCAACAGTCATTGCAGCAGACCATTGGGCAGTTGAGTGAGGTAGAGCGGACACAGTTCCTGCAAAACCTGAAGGTGCTCGCTGGGCTGATGACCGGCGGTGCCGCGGCAGCACTTAGTGCCAGTTTGATCGGCTGTCTGCTGTTGGGGCGCTGGTGGCAGGCACTACTCTACAACCCGGGCGGCTTTGGTGAAGAGTTTCGTAGCCTGCGTCTGGGAAGGGCGCCGACAGCGGGTTTTCTGCTGATACTGTTGCTGTTTGCGTTAGGTATCGGTGGGTTACTGTTTCAGGATATCTTCGTGGTGTTGCTGGTGCCGTTCGTGATTCAGGCATTGGCTGTGGCGCATTCACTGGTCCGCTCGCGCAAGATGAATAACGGTTGGCTGGCAGTGCTTTACGTACTGTTGGCGGTAGCAAATTTACACATGCTGTTGCTGCTGGGATTTATCGGCGCAATGGATAACTGGTTTGATTTTCGCAGGCTCTTTGCCGATAAAGGCGAGGCCGATAACAGTTAGGCAGTTCACGGTGAAGGCCGAGGACTGTAGACCGACTAAGTAAACGAGGTGGGAACGATGGACGTAATTCTGTTGG
>JBNKQR010000107.1:0-3200 GCA_050295975.1 Thiohalomonadaceae bacterium | reverse complement strand
GGTCAGTGTCGCCTTGAAGCGCAGACGATCGCGCTCCGCCTCGACGTAGCGCAAGGCCACAGCTTCGGCGTCGACCTTGTATCGCTCGCCTGGCAGCTTGATGTTGAACTGTTTAAGCTGTGCACTGAGCAGGCGTATGACGAGCTTTTCGGTCTGCTTAGCACCGTGTATTGGCAGCTCGGTCCAATAGAGTGCCCGCTCGGCAGGCGACGGCGATCCGGCACGCGTGACCGCCTTCGACGTGGCCGGTGCCAATACGGCGACCAGAAACGTGCCGCCAGGGGAGTTGTCATTCAAGCTCGGGTCTATATCAATTTGGAACGTTCCGTGTTCATCTGTCACCGTTGAACCGACGCTGTTACGATAGATCGCGAACGGATCAGCGGCCTTTGAATCCTTTTTTGTGCCTTTGCTTACATTAGCAATGCTGTCACTGATATAGACTGCAACGATCAGGCCCGATACGGGCTCGTCGGTTTCCTTCAACGTGACATAGCCTTGGAACGTGGACATATCACTTCTCCCTGTGTTTCCTGGGGCGATGCAGTGCAGCACAAAGTCGCTGCCGTCTGACCATCGAAGTGGGTTTCCATGGCGTCTACGCGGGTTACCGCGTCGCAACTAGTAGAAGTATAGGAATTATTTTCGTTAATACAAAACCGTCCACGTAAAGGCTTAGCCTTTTCCGGTGTTTCTTGGCAATTCCGGCCTATTTGAGCTTTTCAGGAGGGGGTATTGAGACAAATTAGGCAGGAACGTGTCTCGTTTTCGTGGCTCTCACATGCTACGTATTAGCGCATTAGGGCTCGTGTCTGCGTAACCAACTGATAACACATTGTTTATCAGCAAATATCCCTAATTTGTTCTACTTAGAACATTCATTTTCAACTCAGTTTTTGTCCCTGAAATACATGCTGCGCTTGAGAGAATAGGAGGGAATAGGGTCGGACCTATATTACTCATCGTTGCCACGGTCGGAAATTTCTTCTCAAGTTCGCTCGTGACCGACGTTGTTGGCGCTATTGGTTGTTCGAATCTCGTAAACGCTTTGGACTTTGTGTACTCAACTATGTGGCGACATCAAATAATGTGCATATTTTGGTAAAGGATCAGGGAAAGGACGAAATTCCAAAATGCATGCAGCTTATTGCCGGACGCACTGCGTAAGCCTATAGCCAGCGAAAAAGTCGCCGTGGCGCCTACTGGGAGGATCGTTACCATGCCACAGCTGTAGACACTCAGGACTACTTGGCGCAGTGCATGGTGTATGTCGATCTGAATATGGTCAGGGCGGGGGCGGTTGGCCATCCGATGGATTTGGATGTTTGTGGTTATCGGGATATACACCTACCACCCAAGCGCTACAGGGTGATCGATATGAAAGCGCTGGCAGAGTTGCTTAAGTTAGGCGATGAGGAGCGCGTACAGCGAGTCCACGGTGACTGCATGGATGAGGCATTAAGGGGAGAGCTTGCGGGAGACGCGATGGACGATGGACAGAGAGCCTTGCTGTTGGAAGTCACCGTTTTGTGTCAGAGATCTACGCGGAGTTGGGGGTCAGCGGCCGCCAGCGACAAATCATCCTAGTGGAGTGTGTATATTGCCTCCGGGAGGATGCGGCAATGTATGGAACTAGAATGGGGTAAAAAAATGGAGGTGATAAGCAGAGAAAACTGATTTTTTATGACGCTAACTAATGGTGTAACAGTGAGTTACATGGGTCCGACCGAGGCTGTAAAAATAACTGTGTAAATGACTGGTTCATGTCAGACAGGCACCCTGTCTCCATAAAGAATAATGAACTGGTTTAACGCAGCTTTCCAGTCCCGGATTGGCATGGTCCATTTCTTTGATACATTTCTTAAACCCAGATATAAAAGCTTTCGGATAGCCTCGTCGTGCGGGAAGGCACCACGACCCTTGATGACTTTGCGCAGGCTGTAGTTCAGTGATTCGATGGCATTGGTGGTGTAGATCACTTTGCGGATGGCCGGCGGGTAATCGAAGAACGACGTGAGTCGCTCCCAGTTGCGCTCCCAGCTCGGTGCAATGGCGGGATACTGACTGCCCCACTGCTCGGTAAAAGCCGCCAGAGCGGCGCGTCCGGCTTCCTCGGTGGGCGCGGTGTAGATGCCGCGTAGAGAAGCGGCGACCGCCTTGCGGTCTTTCCAGGAAACATACTTCAGGCTGTTGCGCACCTGGTGGACGATGCACAGCTGAATGCGTGTGTGCGGGTAAACTGACTCGATCGCCTCAGGCAGCCCCTTGAGCCCATCCACACTGGCGATGAAGCAATCCTCCACACCACGGGTCTTCAGCTCGTTAAACACCGACAGCCAGAACTTGGCGCCTTCGGTTTCCGCCATCCACAGGCCCAGCAGTTCCTTCTCGCCTTGAAGATTGATACCCAGGGCCAGGTAGACGGCCTTGTTGCGGATAGGGCCCTCCTGACGGGATTTGACGAACAGACAGTCGAAATACAGGATGGGGTAGACGGCATCCAGCGGCCGGGCCTGCCAGGCCTGGACCTCTTCCAGCACGCTGTTGGTCACATTGGAAATCAGCGTTGGCGAAATCTCCGCCCCATAGAGTTCCGCCAGCTCAGCCTGAATCTCGCGGGTGCTCAGGCCGCGGGCATACAGCGCGATGATCTTGTCGTCGAGTCCCTCCAGCCGGCGCTGGCGTTTGCGGACTATCTGTGGCTCGAAGCTGCTGTTGCGGTCACGCGGTACCTCGAGTTCCAGTTCGCCTTCGGTACTTTGCAGCGTCTTGTGGCTCTTGCCGTTGCGGGAATTGCCGCTGTTGCGACCTGAGGGTTCATGGGGCGCATAGCCGAGGTGATCGGTCATCTCGCCTTCCAGCGCGGACTCGAGAGCATGTTTGGTGAGTTGCTTGATCAGACCATGCTCGCCGAGCAGGTCTTTGGCATCGCCCTTGAAGTCCTTAAGCAGTTCATCCAGCAGGGCTTTTTGCTTTTGTGTTAGATCAGTCATCTTCGCCTCCTTTAGGCTGTAGACAACCACTTACACAGTTTAATTTACATCCTCGTCCGACCCATGAGTTCTCTGAGTTCTTCCCTTGTCCACTATTGCTCTAACTGCGAGCCAGGGGATGGATACAAGACTCGCCTTTAGCTCATTGCGCTGCACAATTCTGCTTGCTTAGCGTAACTGGCTATCCTTGCTGCCTCTGCGATTATA
>JBNKQR010000106.1:0-3753 GCA_050295975.1 Thiohalomonadaceae bacterium | reverse complement strand
CTTCACGCCGCGGGTGGTGCGGGTGCTGCTCAGTTATCCCTACCCGGGCAATATCCGGGAGCTGCAGAACCTGGTGGAGCGGGGCGTGATCGCGGTGGAGGATGACGGCCTGGTCGACCTCATCCATATCTTCCGTAACGAGGAGGTCTCCCTCGACGAGGTCTACGCCCTGGGCAACGACGGTGAATTGACCAGCCAGGCCATGCATGGCGAGGCGCCGTTGGAGCGGAGCGGCTACCTCGACCTGCTGATCGGCGATGACGAGGAGAGCCCCGCCTTCACCCTGGAGTCACTGGAACGCCGGGTGATCGAAGAGGCGGTCGAGCATGCCAATGGAAATCTTGCGAAGGCGGCGAGGTTGCTCGGATTGACCCGGGCTCAGCTCGCCTATCGGCTGCAGAAGACGGAACGGCCAGAGAGCTAGATCAGCACATTCGGGAGTGGCCTGTTCCCTATTGTCGTCCCCAGTTATTCTTGACACCCCAGCGCATGCCTTTCTAGACTGCCGCGCTTCAAACGCACAAAAGGAACTGTGCTCATGGACGACTTCCACAGGGATGGATTCCCTCCCCGCCGTTGGATACCGGGTGGTTTCCACGACCACCCCGATACGCGGGCCAACACAAACCCTCCAGCCAAGAAACAACGCCAGGGCCACAGCGCCGCCGATTTGCGCTTGTCCCACGATATCCTCTCCAGGCTGAGCCGCCGTGGCTCCCACCCCAGCGAATGGGAACTCATCACCCGCGAGGAAGCCCTCTACAATCTGCGCGCCAGCGACCATATCGCCATCTTTCGCCGCACCCGCAAGGGCTGGGAACCCCTGAAGGCGCTCAACGGCGTCCCCACCGGCGAGGAGATCATCGCCCTGCGCCGGCGCACCATCCCGAAGCGACCAATAAACCACGGCGGCGTACTGAGCGCAGCAGAACAGTTCGCCTACGACGACACCGTTCGCCAGCTCTTTTTCCACCGCCGCTTGAGCTCCAACGCCGGCATCCCGCCCGGCTACCAACCCCGTCACATCTCCCTGCGGGAGTGGGATGCGATCATGGCGACCGCTGTCCCAACGAAACCGGCCAACCACTGGGTCGGGCTGGTCTTGCGCGATGCCAACGGCCAACCCGCCGCCGGCTACCCCTACCGCCTGCGCGACAGCAGTGGCGCCATTCGGCAGGGACAACTCAATGCCCAGGGCGAAAGCCAGGTCAACGGCCTGGCGGACGGACCTGTCGATATCACCTTCGGCAAACCGGTCGAAGACCCGGCGATCCAGGCCCAACGACAACAGGTCAAACAAGAACTCAAACGCATCCTCCAAGCCGAACGGGAAGAGGCCGCCCGCATCGAGTCCGAGCAACGGCAACGCAGCCTCCTGGGCAAGGCCATGGCTTATCAAGGCGCCTTATCCAAAGGCACGGGTGAGGCCCTCTGGGGCATACTCAGCGGCGTCAAGGAGCTGACCGACCTCGGCACCCAGCATCTCAACAACGCCCTCGGCGCCGCCTGGGAAACCTGGCGCCACGCCGACGAAGAGCGTTACCTCCAAACCTTCCTGGAACAGTTCGAAGAGGCAGAGTTCCAGGAGCTGATCGATGTCCTCGGCATCGATCCGCGCAGCATCACCCGGGAACAGTGGGCCGAGGCCCAGAGCCTACTCAACTTTCTATGGCACGACGACGAGACCCAGGCGCAGCTGATCGATTTCGCCAAAGACTATGTCGACGCACAACACGGCCTTGAGATCGCCGAAACCGGTGCCGGGATGGTCACGGAAATCGCCATGGACATCCTGATCACCGCTCTCACCCTGGGCATGGGCGCCACACTGGCAGTGACCGCCAAGGTGCGCCATGCAAACAAACTCGGAAGCCTGGGCAAAGCGCTCAAACAACTGGCGCAGAAACTCAAGCAAAAGGCGGGCAGCAAACAGGCACAGAGCCAAACAGGAACGTGGCTCTACGAAGATCTGGAGAAACCGGATCACAAGACTATCGAGCCGCGAGACGGGCTGGATGGAGGCGAGTATGATGGAGCTGTTGAGGAGTTGGCTCCAAATAATCTTTTAAGGTTCACGGCTGAGCAAGCTGATAACTTGAAGGGGCTGGTAAGAACCGAATTTGAGAAACTGATGGGAGCTAAACAGGCCGGTCAGTTAACCAATGCTGAACTTGGTCCGGCATTGTCTGTGGCCCAAGATTTGAGAACCGGCCAATTAAGTCAAGTATGGCGAAATAATTCCACAGGCGAAGCACCTGCCAATTTGAGTGAGGTATTGACAAGGAGGTGGGCGAATGCCCCAGATGAAATTCTTGCCTTTGAACGAACTCATGGAATGGCTTCGCATTCGGAAGTTTATGCTGTAAATGAACTACTAAACGCGCGCCCGGATGCAAGTTTACAAGACTTCGCCGTATTTACGGTGGAAACAAAAATGTCAAAGTATCGAGGTGAATTTAAACCTGCATGTGCGCAATGTAATTGGCTACTTGAAGGAGTGCAGTATGTCAAATGACGTGGAATGTAACAGTGCTCCGATAAAGCGAGTTCATGAAGATAGTCTTCATTACGAAAACGATGCTTTAGTGCTGAGCGGAGAGTTATTTACAGGCATTGGTTATACCGATTTTTCAAACGGAAAAATACGTAGAGAGCTTCATTATGTGAATGGCTTTCCAGAGGGGCTCTGTCGTGAATGGTATGAAAATGGACAGATAAGTAAGGAGTGGCTCGCAGAGCGAGCTGTAGCGCCTTCTAAATCCACAGAATGGTACGAGAATGGTCAAATGAAATCTTTATCTCTCCGTGAGCATGGCGTCGAGCTTGAGTATAAAGAATGGTCGCAAGATGGTGAGCTTGTTGTTGAGAGAACGCTCGCAGAAGGTTCGCCGATGCATCATGTTTTATTAAGGATGAGGAAGTTAAAAGATACAGCTAGAAGCTAATTGGACTTTTTTTAATGCTATTCGTACTGCTTGATCCGCCTGCCTGATTGTTTCCGGCAAGCGGTATTTAGGTGAGAGTTTTAAGACCCAGCTACAAGCCGTTGCTAACGAAATGCGGTGACCAATAGAAACATAAATTGGATTAATGCCGTTTTGAGTTCTTAGTACATTTCCAATAACTTCACTGCTATCAGAAAGGGGTGCAATCGCGCCCCTTTCTGTATCCGGTTCTTTGTGTTCACCGAGCAGTCGGGTTTTACCACAGCCAATTGTTGGTATATCGAAAATAACACCTAAATGGCAAGCCAGACCGAATCGGCGTGGATGCGCATAGCCTTGCCCATCACACACAACCAAATCCGGTGGATGGTTTAGTTTTGCAAACGCTTTGATGATCGGGGGCAGTTCCCGAAATGAAAATAAGCCCGGAATGTAAGGAAACTGCACACGATCTTCAGCAGTAACCGTTTCAATAATGTCCAAAGTGTTGGTGTCCAGAATGACCACTGCAGCCACAAGTTTATCGCCATTCTTCTCATAAGCCACATCAACACCAGAGACAAGATGAATCTCCTTAAGCTGATCTATTTTTATTACTTTTGCCGCCAGATCTTGTTGTAAGAAAGTGGCTTCTGACTCAGTGAGATTCCATGAATGATTGATTATAGGGAGCATTGGCATTAGAAAATAAGGGGTCGGTGACAATTACAAATACGATAGAATATCATTTGTCACCGCCCCCTTGTTCTTGATTAGCCATTACTTGTCTCAGACATTTTAAGTACGAGTTCCAATACTTGATCTGCAT
>JBNKQR010000105.1:0-4453 GCA_050295975.1 Thiohalomonadaceae bacterium | reverse complement strand
CACCGTCACCGTGGTGCGGGTAAAGACGTTAACCACGCCGGGCAGGGTCTGTTTCAGCATCGGTGCCAGGGTCGGTACCGGTTGGCCCTGGCTGTCGAAGGCGGGCAGGGCGGCTTGTAGAGGCAGGGTGACAACAAGCAGTAAGGCGGCAAGGGTTCTCATGAAAATCGTTGTCCTTATTCGTTGGCAAAAAACAGATACGGGGGTAGAGACCGCAGCGGTGCGCCGGGAGTTCAATATTACATGCTAAAGCCGTGATGCAGGGTGGGAGAGCCGCAATCTTTCAGGTCAAAAAAAAGCCCCGCCGGAGCGGGGCTTCTCCTCGGGGGAGTGGCGTATTAGCCCTTCACCTCGATCTTCTTCGGCAACACCTTGGCGTGCTTGGGGATGGTGATATTCAACACCCCTTTCTCCGTCCTGGCGGCGATCTTGTCGGTGTCCGCCGTATCCGGCAGGGTGAAGCGACGGAAGAAGCTGCCGTAGGAGCGTTCGATGCGTTTGTAGCCGTCACGCTCCTCCTTCTTTTCGTTCTCCCGTTCGCCGCGGATGGTCAACATGCCGTTCTCCGCATGGACCTCGATATCCTTGGCGTCCACCCCGGGGATGTCAGCGGTGATGGTGAACTGTTTTTCATCCTCCTTGATATCGACCGCCGGCATCCAGTCGCTGGCAGCGGCGAAGTTATCCTCACCCATCGCCTGGTCCATTTCGCGGCGCAGTTGGGAAAGCATGCTCCATGGTTCATAACGTACAAGACTCATGATACTCACCTCCTGATTATGGGAAATGCAGATTCACTGCGTTAATTGGTGATCATCATATAGGTGCTGTTTTCCCCCGGATCAAGTCCCTGCCACAGGCAAGGTTAAGTCCACTTTAATGGCGGTTAGTGAGTACTTGCACAGGCTTAAGATGACGATTTTCAAGGAATATTAGAGACACTATATATAGTGGTCTACCGATTAGCGGAAAATCGTCTTTTTAGCCGAATTTGGGGTTGCGGATTACAAAATATATGCTTATCAAAACAATTGGTTATGATTTAAGCAGATAAATAAATTTTCTGTTTACACCAGCCACATATATGTCTAATAATACGCGCCAAGCACAAGATGTAGTGTTTGCAGGATTGAGCATAAATAGGCCGCCCGGATGCGGTAAGTTGTTCAAAACAAATAACAAAGGGAGAGAATTTATCGTGACGAAAAGCAGTGGCGCCCCTCATCTCAAGGCAGTATCCAAGACAGCAGTGACCGAAATTCCCTTTCAGCCCGCCTCGCTGGATATCTGGGACAAAAAATATCGCCTCACCACCAAAAGTGGTGAAATCATCGACCAGAACATCGACGACACCTACACCCGCGTAGCCCGCGCCCTCGCTGAAGTAGAGACCAGCGACGAGAAGCGCAAAGAGTGGGAGACCAAATTCCTTAAGGCGTTGCGCCACGGGGCAATCCCCACAGGCCGCATCACCTCCAATGCCGGTGCCTGGGCCTACAAGCCAGCCACCTCCACCATCAACTGTACCGTTTCCGGCACCATCCGCGACTCAATGGATGACATCCTCGGCAAGGTGCATGAAGCGGGCCTGACCCTCAAGGCCGGTTGCGGTATCGGTTACGAATTCTCCACCCTGCGTCCCAAGGGGGCGTTTGTCGCAGGTGCCGGGGCGTACACCTCCGGGCCGCTCTCCTTTATGGATATCTTCGACAAGATGTGTTTCACCGTCTCCTCCGCTGGCGGGCGCCGCGGTGCACAGATGGCCACCTTCGATGTCGGCCACCCGGACGTGATGGACTTCATCAAGGCTAAGCGCGAAAGCGGGCGTCTGCGCCAGTTCAACCTGTCGCTGCTGGTCACCAAAGAGTTCATGGACGCGGTGATCGCCAATGCCGACTGGAAACTGGCCTTCCCGGTCTCTGCCAAAGAGGTGGAACTGGACAAGCTGGATATTAAAGACGACAGCCAGATCATCTGGCGCGAGTGGCCAATTAAAGAAGACTACCTGAGCAACGACGAAGGCCTGGTTGCCTGCCGAGTCTACAAGGTAATCAAGGCGCGCCGTCTGTGGGACATGATCATGGCCTCCACCTACGACTTCGCCGAGCCGGGCTTCATCCTCATCGATCAATATAATGAGATGAACAACAACTGGTTCTGCGAAAACGTCCGTGCCACCAACCCCTGCGGCGAACAGGGCCTGCCTGAATACGGCGCCTGCCTGCTCGGCTCGATCAACCTCACCAAATTCGTGCTCGATCCCTTCACCGACAAAGCCCGCTTCGACTGGGAGAGCTTCCGCGAAGTGGTCGGCATCTTTACCCGCATGCTGGACAACGTGGTCGAGATCAACGGCCTGCCGCTGGAAAAGCAGCGCGACGAGATCATGAACAAGCGCCGTCACGGCATGGGCTACCTGGGGCTTGGCTCCACCCTGACCATGCTGGGACAGAAGTACGGCGACAAAGATTCGCTGGAGTTCACCGAAAAGGTGACCCGCGAGCTGGCCCTCGAAGGCTGGCGCAGTGCGCTGGAGCTGGCGAAAGAGAAGGGCCCTGCACCGATCATGGAGCAGGAGTTCGAAGTGACCAAAGAGATGCTGCGCAAGCGTCCGGAGATGAAGCGCGACGGCATCAAGCTGGGCGCCAAGATCAAGGGCAAGGTGCTGCACGCCAAATACAGCCGCTACATGCAGCGTATCGCCGAGGCCGACCCCACCCTGGTCACCGAGCTGGCCGAAGTGGGCGCACGCTTCACCCACCACAGCTCCATCGCCCCTACCGGCACCATCTCCCTGTCGCTGGCCAACAACGCCAGTAACGGTATCGAGCCGAGCTTCGCCCACCACTACTCACGTAACGTGATCCGTGAAGGCAAGAAGTCCAAAGAGAAGGTCGATGTCTTCAGCTTCGAGCTGCTGGCCTACAAAGAGCTGATCAACAAAAAGGCGATGCCCTACTCCGACAAGGAAGAGGAGCAGTTGCCGGATTACTTCATCACTGCCGAGGAGGTCACGCCCAAGCAGCACGTGGACATCCAGGCCGCGGCGCAGAAGTGGATCGACTCCTCCATCTCCAAGACCGCCAACGTGCCGACCGACTACCCCTACGAGGAGTTCAAGGACATCTATCTCTACGCCTACGAAAACGACCTCAAGGGCTGCACCACCTTCCGCTTCAACCCTGAAGCGTTCCAGGGCGTGCTGGTCAAAGAGAAAGACCTGGAGAACACCACCTACCGCTTCGAACTGGAGAACGGTGAGGTACTTGAGGTTAAGGGCAATGAAGAGATTGAGTACGACGGAGAGATCCACTCCGCCGCCAACCTATACGACGCCCTTAAAGAAGGCTACTACGGAAAGTTTTGAGGGGAGAGAGAACAATGGCAGTCAAAATTGAAAAGAAAATCGTTAACTACAACGTAGTCAGCGCGGAAGAAGAGAAACCGGCAGCCGTCGCCGCTGCTCCGGCAGAACTCAAACAGGAAGACAACGTCGTCCACCTGACCGAGGCGCTGGAGCGCCCGGAGATGCTGCTGGGTTCAACCTACAAAATCAAAACCCCGCTGACCGAGCACGCACTCTACGTCACCATTAACGACGTGATCCTCAACGAAGGCACCGAGCACGAACTGCGCCGTCCCTTCGAAGTGTTCATCAACTCCAAGAACATGGATCACTTCCAGTGGATCGTCGCCCTGACTCGCATCATCTCCGCGGTATTCAGAAAAGGCGGCGACGTCACCTTCCTGGTAGAAGAGCTGCGCTCCGTATTCGACCCGCGTGGTGGTTACTTCAAGAAGGGCGGCAAATACATGCCCTCACTGGTGGCCGAGATCGGCGACGCCATCGAATGCCACCTCAAGTTTATCGGCATGATCAAAAGCGACGATCTCGACGAACACCAGAAAAAACTGATCGAAGAGAAACGCGCCCAGTACGAAGGCAAAAGCAAAGCCAAGACAGAAGAGGCTAAAGAGCCGAGCGACTTCCCGGCAGGGGCGCAGCTGTGTGGTAAGTGCAGTACCAAGGCCGTGATACAGATGGATGGGTGTATGACGTGTCTCAATTGCGGCGACTCCAAGTGCGGGTAAATAGCGGCGCGAGGAATCCGTATACGGCGTTGCAGCACTCGTCGAAAATGCTCACGTACTTGATGTACGCTGCGCTTTTCGACAAGCACTGCGCCTTGTCTACGAATCCCTCGCTTGCTCTTTACTGGCAGGATGACGAACTAAAAATTTAGATAAACCGAATTCGCAGGACGCGGAGGCGGAAGAAATAAGAACCGGGCTTCGCAGAGATGTGGGGTCCGGTTTTTTATGGACGCATGTATTTTAAGTCACTATATAAAAGTGGCGTTATATGAGTTACGAGGATGTTCTATGAAAAGTAAGTTTCCTAAGGGTTCTGTATGGCATAAATGGGATTTACATTTCCATACGCCATCTTCAT
>JBNKQR010000104.1:0-4540 GCA_050295975.1 Thiohalomonadaceae bacterium | reverse complement strand
CTCCGCCGTAGAGGTGGTCATCGTCCCGCCCGCCTTCCAGGCTATCGCTCCCCGCTGTGCCGAAGGTATAACGCTGGGAGACGTTATCGGAAGTCGCCTGCTGAGTGACGAGCACATCTTTTTCAAGATCATTGAATTCGATCAGATTATGTCCTGCCACCGATGCGTCAGTGGTGTATAACGTGTTGAGGTTAGCTAAGAAAAGCGCCCTGTCTTCCAGATACTGTTGACTGAAGGCATCGCGATTATAGTTCGCACCAAGGGCATCAGGTACCAGCTGCCCTGTATCCGACTTAATCATCAAGAAAGGTTGCAGGTTGGCCAGCGCGTAGCGATAGGCCCGTCCTGTTACCGTGTCTGCCAGGGCGGCATCACGCAACTGCGATGCCGACATCGTACTGATATCGGTCAGCCGGTATTGCAGGTTTTGATCGGCGGCGATCTCGCCCATCAGGGTCGAGGCTGCATTAAAGAGCGCTTCCTTGTCGGTGAATGTACCCAGCTCGGTGCCGTGCAGTGCCCGATGCAGATCGCGGACCAACCACTCCAAGCCATGGCGATCTTGCTTGTTGTCTTCTCCCAACGTAAGTGCGTCAAGCAATCGGGTAGTGCGCTCATCCGTCAAGCTGGTGTCGAATGTCAAGAGCAAGGCCGCAGACATGGCAACCGCTTGGGGGTCTTCGAAACCAAAGACTTGGGGAACAATATCACCCACGGCGTCCCAAATGAGGGCAAGAAGCTGGCCCATTGCGACTTCGCCGAACTTTACCCCGACCAGTGCAGCGGTTTTGAATATTTCCGATAGCGGATTGTCGATACCGTCATTAAGAAAGACTTTCGAATCGTAGACGATACGCGCGGACTCCAGTTCGGGATCCAGAATCCGCCCCCAGGAGACATCTTCTACATTGCCGTTCTCTCTCGCCAGCACGTATATCCACTCGTTAGAACGCTCCAGGTTCCAGTCGAAGATGCTGAACATGGCGTCGACGGCGGTTAAAACAGAGAGATTGTGCTCGGTTAATGCCTGGCGGTAGCTGCTTTCGATTTGTTCAGTTGTAGGAAGCAGATAGAGCTGTTCTCCATACTCGTCTAATCCTGCCTTTTGATTGCTTACAATTTCTAGATATTGCCTGACATGCTGCAAACCGACATCCACAAAAAGCGTCTCTCTCGCTCCAGGCGACACCCGGTCCCACTGGACCTGGGTAATCTTGGTGAAGATCGACTGCGGGTCGTCAATTTCAGCTATGATGTCGTATGCGCCTGCCGCGTAGAGGTCACCCGCACTCGCGAGCAGGCTCCAGGTTCCTGCCACATCACCCATCCTCATCTTCTCTTCGGCCATCCGCAACATCGTGTCCGTAATCTGTAACGCCATCTCAATCTCCTTTTACCATCTGTCCGTCAAATATCTTCTGAATGTTGGATAAAATCTCTTGCCATTGGGGCAGGTAATCTTTGCTGAATGTCGCATCCGCATACACAGAGTCGGATGGATCCCACATCATATCGCAGTGCGGAAATGGGACATTCATTATTTTGCTACCACAGGTAATATATACGGTTGTTTCTCCATCAGGCCGATACAAATAATCGTCGGGGCTATAATTGATCGCTCGATAGACCTCCAATCCGTATTGTCGCTCATCCGGGCTCCCTAAGCGTCCTGAAAACCTTTTATGGCCGCCTTTCCCCTTATGATTCTCAATAATAGCCGCCACCGCATTTCTATTCTTTTCCCTCAAGTGCATCTGAAAATTGAGCTTCCTTCCCCAGCCCCGGCGTTCCACGAATTCATAATAATTCTTCGCCCTATCATAGGGTTCGAAGTCGGGCAGTAGCGCCCAAAACTTCGCATAGTAGAGCACACCCCAACGACTCTCTCCGCCTCCCTGAAAATATGCCTTGTGGATCTTGAAATTCTCTTTGCCCAGTTTGAATTCGATGTAGTCGGCAGACTCGTTGAAGTTTTGTTTCTTCGGCGTTTTTGGATGTTCATCGGAACAACCAACAACAAATAGCAACAAAATCACTATCGGTAGGATAATCAGCAAGGTGGGAATTGATTTGCGACTCGAAACGAGTCCGGCTTTACGTCCTGTCATATAGCTGTCCAAAAAAATAGCGGGAATCAGTCAACAACTACGATTGACGTCCTTTCGAAATAGATGATTCAGATTACAGGGTTCCACTATTGAAGTCTATCCATCTAGGAATACACATTTTCCAATCAAAGAAATCGATATAGAAAAAAAAAGAATGCATTTTTTTCAGACCCCTCCGGGATCGCCACCGGTCATGTTTCTGCCGCCCTCCATGGCGTTTACCACGGGCTCATAGTCATGCACCGCGTGCGCGGGATCGTAGTGCGCATCGTCGATGATGAGGTCGACCTGAGTGAGTAGCCGCCCAGGCTCACTCTGACCGTTCTGCGTATAGATCACTTCATTGACGGAGAGGCTGACCGCATTGACGATGTTGTTGCCGTCGTCGGCCAGCGCATGGGCCTGCAGCGTAAGGGTCGAAGCGCCCGCCACCACACTCACCCGATAGCGACCGCTGGCCGCATCCAGAAGCTCGACGCCTGCTCCGCTCAGCGTCAGATAGTCGGGATTGGATACCTGCAACTCGTAGGTGGCCCCGTTCTCGCCCGCGGGCTGACCGAGACTGATGGTGAGCGCCGAGGAGTCGCCCTCCATTAAACCGATGGGATCCACAGTCGGCGCGGGCTGGGCATTCTCCAGCACGATGCCCAGGTCGAGATTGTTGAAGTTTTGAATGGTGAGGTTACCTTCATCGGCGGTGACCGTCAGGGTATGGTCCACCAGGGTGTAGGTCACCTTGCCGTCCCGGCTCTGATAGACGTTGCTGTTGGCGCTGCTGACGCCGCCTACAAGCACTGTATCGCTGAAACGAACTTGGCCCTTGCCATCCGTGTCGAGGATGGTGTCGCCGTCGCCGGCTATGTAGGTGTCATGGCCTTCACCGCCTTCCATGTAGTCGGCGCCCCCCAGGCCGGTGAGTTTGTCGTCGCCGCCTTCGCCGTAGAGGTGGTCGTTATCCTCACCACCGGTAAAGTTATCCACGTCATCATCGCCAAAGAAGTAACGTTGCGAAACATGATCCCCAGCATGTTTAGTACTTACTGACTGACCTGTCGCTTCATCCTGGAACTCGATGATCTGGTCTGTATTGACGGAGTCACCTGTCAGATAAAAGGTATTCAATGTTGCAAGAAAAGCCGCTCTGTCAGCGAGATATGCCTCCGTCATTTCTCCCTTTTGGGTTACTGGATCATATAGATCAAGTTCGCCCTTGCTATTGTGGGGGGTATAGAGGGCGTCGTTACCGGTAATAACGAAAGGGATGAGATGCAGTAAAGAGTAACGGCAGGCGATAGATGTTGCTGCTCTGTCCTGTAGCTGGTCACTTGACAGGCCCACAAGGCTTTCAATCGTTGTGTTCCGTGTATCGGCAAACACCGCCGCTACACTCGACATCATGGCATTCAGATCATGGGCTGGTATCGTGTCTGCTGCGTCTCCCAGAAATAGTTGCTGTACGCCATCTATATAGCAACGCGCGGTTTCCGGATCATTCACAAGACTGACGATGTTCTGTATCAGTGCATGCTGTTCCTCAGTGGGCATAGCTATATGACCCAGCACGATTTCCACCATGGCACGCGTGAGCAGAACATCTTCGCTGAGGCCACCGTAATACAGCTCAGAAATCTGTTTAAACAGGCCCTTAATCCCGACTAGAAAACTGTCTACGTAACCCATAGTATTCAACCATTCTTCAGCCATGGATTCGTAGGGGCCATTAGATGGGTCATATGCCATACCCATCAT
The DNA here is from genome assembly GCA_050295975.1 of Thiohalomonadaceae bacterium. Classification (GTDB taxonomy): domain Bacteria; phylum Pseudomonadota; class Gammaproteobacteria; order Thiohalomonadales; family Thiohalomonadaceae; genus JAPHTQ01. The sequence goes on along the minus strand of JBNKQR010000104.1, from coordinate 683 downwards.
AAAGGTGAAGACAACCATGTTTCGCCCAATTGCGTCCAGCCCTTCGCCTTCGGTTTCCCTGAGGCCTTCCCAAAACAGCTCCAACCCAGCTTCTCCCTCATAGGCCTGCATAATGGTGAAGGGAATATTCAGGGTCCAGCTCTCGATACCGAGATCGTTAGCTTCAAAGGCCTTTTTATGAAAATCCCACACTTCCCGAGCTTTAACATCACGGCCGACCGAGCCACCAGATTTTTTCGCTATATCGATCAGCGTATCCAGATACTCTTGCGCCATATCGGCTTTGATATTTTTGATTGTTTCATCTGACAATGCCTCGGCTTCAGGCCCCACTGCACCCACCATGGCAGCATCATCCAGGTAATCCAGCGCCGCCAGGCCCGCTATGGTATCGCCGTCCGCCACGCCCTGTGCCCATCCCGCGTAGGCATATCCGTTATCGCGCATCAGGGTATAGAAATCACTGATCTTGCCTTCATGAAGCAGCAGTTGAGCAGAATTCAGTTGTTCCAATGTCAATGTGTTGGCCATGATCAGTTCCTTTGCTTGGTTGAGATATAGGTAGATGGGTTTGTTTCGAAGCTATAGATCAGTTCGGTCACCGATTGCTGTATCTGCCGCCAGTGGGGAAGCAACCCTTTTCGATAGCTAACTGTGATATGTGCCTTCATCAGCGGATTGAG
>JBNKQR010000103.1:0-4693 GCA_050295975.1 Thiohalomonadaceae bacterium | reverse complement strand
CAGCCTCTACCTGGGCGACGATGGACAGGAGTACAAGGCGTTCAACTCCCGCGATGGACACGGCATGAAGATGCTGCAACAGAGCGGTGTTGAGATCGGTATCATCACCGGCCGCACCTCCAACGTGGTCGCAACCCGTATGGCCGGGCTGGGGATCAAACACCTCTATCAGGGGCAGGAAGAGAAACTACCCGCCTTTGAAGAGTTGTTAAAAAAGCTCTCTCTCCATACCGAACAGGTGGCCTATGTCGGAGACGACGTGATCGACCTGCCGATCCTGATCCGCGCCGGTCTGGCCATTGCAGTACAGGACGCACACACTCTGGTCAAACAACACAGCCACTGGACCACCCCCAATCCAGGCGGCCGCGCAGCTGCCCGTGATGTCTGCGAACTGATCATGCAGGCACAGGGCACCCTGGAAGCCCAGATACATCACTACCTGAAATGAACCGCCGTCTGCTTCTGCTGCTCGGTTTTGCTCTGCTGGTGATCGCCACCAGCTGGTTATCGCAACAACAGAGAGAACCCGGCAAAAGCGCCTTTGTCGATAAACGGCTACCTGACTATTTCATCAAAACATTCAGCAGCACCATGACTGATCCTGAGGGCCGGGCTAACCAGCGACTTAACGCCACCACCCTCTATCACTACCCCGACACCGACCTCACCACCCTCGAGCAGCCCGACATCACGGCTACGAACGAAGATGGATCCCAGTGGCACGCAACCGCCGACAATGGTGAACTGCACGGCGGCGGGCAACGCACCCTGCTGCTACGCGACAACGTGGTACTGCGCCAACTGGGCGAGGAGAAGATCACCCTGCATACCCAGTGGCTGCGCATTGAGTCAGAAAAAAGCTACGCCGAGACCGACGCCCCTGTGACCATCGACAGTCCCACAGGACACATTGAAGGCACCGGGCTAAATCTCTACGGTGATGAACAGCGCATGATTGTACGTGCTGCGGTAAAAGGTCAGTATGAAACACGTTAATCTGACACTCCTCCTACTGCTCTGGTGTAGCACAGCACTGGCAGAGAACAGTGGACCCGTTCAGATTGAAGCAGACCGGCTCGAGCTGGATCAAAAACGCGGGGTCAGCCTCTATCAGGGCCACGTCAAACTACAGCGGGGAGATACCCTGATAAAGGCGGAGCGAGTGGAGTTGCACGGCAAGGATGGCAAGGTCACCCTAGTGATCGCCGATGGCACACCGGTGCATCTGGAGATGCGCGACCCGCAAACGGGAAAAATTACCCGCGGCGAGGCTGAGCACGCGGAGTACCGCCTCGAAGAGGGTATGCTAGCCCTAGAGGGGACAGCACAGCTCTGGCGTGATGGTGATCGCTTCAACGGCGAACAGCTTATCTACGACGACAAAAAACAACAGGTTCGCGCCTTCAGCAGCGACAAAGGCAAAGACAGGGTCCAACTGATCCTGCAACCAGATAAGGAACCGCAGCAATGAGCCACAGCCTGGCGGCCCTCAACCTGGCCAAAAGCTATAAGAAACGCAGCGTGGTCAAAGACATCTCACTCAAGGTAGAGAGCGGTGAGGTGGTCGGCCTGCTCGGCCCCAACGGCGCGGGCAAAACCACCTGCTTCTATATGATTGTCGGCCTGATCCCCTGCGACCAGGGAAATATTCTGCTCGACGGTGAGGAGCTGACACACCAACCGATGCATGAGCGGGCCCGCCGCGGTATAGGCTACCTGCCCCAGGAAGCATCAGTATTCCGTAAACTCAGCGTGGCCGATAACATCATGGCCGTGTTGGAGGTGCGTGAAGAGCTGGACGCAATCCAGCGCAGCGAAATATTGGAGTCGCTGCTGGAGGAGTTCCACATCACCCACATCCGCGACAGCCTTGGCATGAGCCTCTCCGGCGGAGAGCGACGGCGGGTAGAGATCGCCCGGGCGCTGGCCAATGAGCCGCGCTTTATCCTTCTGGATGAGCCTTTCGCCGGGGTCGACCCAATCTCAGTAGTCGATATCCAGGGGATCATTCAACATCTCAAGGAACGGGGTATCGGTGTCCTGATCACCGACCACAACGTGCGCGAGACCCTTGGGATCTGCGAACGCGGCTACATCATCGGTGAGGGTGAGGTGATCGCCGAAGGTAAACCGGACCACCTGTTGCAGGATCAGCGGGTACGGGACGTCTACCTGGGACAGCATTTCCGCCTCTGATTCGACCTCCATCCAAAATTTGTGCCATATTTTGATAAATACGGTAAAATCGCCTTCCTGACTGAATCCACGGCATACCACACAAGTTAAATGAAGCAGTCACTACAGCTCCGTCTCGGGCAACAGCTCACCATGACGCCACAATTGCAGCAGGCTATTCGCATGCTGCAGTTGTCGACGCTTGAGCTGCAACTTGAGATCCAGCAGGCCCTGGATTCCAACCTGATGCTGGAAATGGAAGAGAATGAAGAACAGGAGCAGACCGAATCGCTGGAGCAGCTGGAAAACGAAGCTGCAGTAGAGACCGCCAGTGCCGAAAGTGTTGCCGAAGCGGAACAGGAGTTTGCTGAACCGGAGCGTTCACTGGAGAGCGAGTCGATCCCGGATGAGTTGGCTGTGGACAGTGTCTGGGAAGACACCTACGAAACCAGCGTCGCAGGCAGCGCCCCCTCAGCAGACAGCGGTGACCGCGAATTCGAATACGGCGACACCAGCAGTGAAAGCCTGCGCGAACACCTGCTGTGGCAACTGCACATGACCCAGTTACTGGAGACCGACATGGCCATTGGCGAGGCCATCATTGACTCCATCAGCGATGACGGCTTCCTCAGCACCTCCCTGGAAGATCTCCTCGAAAGCCTGCTAAATGACCATCCCGAACTGGAACTGGACGAGTTGGAAGCGGTTCTGCATGTGGTACAGAACTTCGACCCACCCGGCGTCGCGGGGCGCGATTTGCGCGAGTGCCTGCTGCTGCAACTACGTTTTCTGTCTGACGACATTCCCCATCTTGAGCGAGCCAAAGAGCTGTTGGATAAACACTTTGAACTGCTTGCACGGCGCGACTACACTCAACTTAAGAGGGTGCTGAAAACAGATGAAGAAGAGTTGACACAAATTACCCAACTGATTCAGAGCCTCAATCCGCGTCCTGGCGGACAGGTAAGCAATAGCCAGCCTGAGTACATCTCCCCAGATGTGTTCGTGCGCAAGGTCAAGGGTAGCTGGCGTGTCGAACTCAACCCCGAGGCGGCGCCCCGTCTGCGCATCAACCACCAATACGCCGGCATGATCAAGCAGATGAACAGCAGCGACTCCACCACCCTGAAGAATCATCTGCAGGAAGCACGTTGGTTCCTGAAAAGCTTGCAGAGCCGCAACGAGACCCTGCTCAAAGTCGCCACCAGCATCGTCGAGCACCAGCGCGACTTTCTTGAAGAAGGCGAAATGGCGATGAAACCGATGGTGCTACACGACATCGCCGAAGAGCTGGGAATGCACGAATCGACCATCTCACGCACCACTACCCGCAAGTACATGCATACCCCACGCGGTATCTTTGAACTCAAGTACTTCTTCTCCAGCCATGTCGGCACTGCCGAGGGCGGGGAGTGTTCATCCACCGCCATCCGCGCCATGATCAAACAACTGGTCGCCGAAGAGTCACCAACAAAACCGCTGAGCGACAGCAAAATTGTTACCATCCTTTCCGCCAAGGGTATTAATATTGCCCGCCGCACGGTAGCCAAATATCGTGAGGCGATGGCAATAGCGCCCTCCAACGAAAGAAAACGCCTGTCCTGAACAGGCAGATCCAACCTTAAGGAGCCAAACATGCAATTAAATCTGACCGGCCACCATGTCGACATTACCGATGCACTACGCGACTATGTAACCAACAAACTGGAGCGCCTGGAACGCCACTTTGACCAGGTCACAAATGTCCACGTTATCCTTAGCGTGGAAAAGCTGCGTCAGAAAGCGGAAGCCACCATCAATATGAAAGGCAACAACATCTTTGCCGATTGCGAAGACGAAAACATGTATCCGGCCATCGACGCTCTGGTCGACAAGCTGGATCGTCAGATCCGCAAGCACAAGGAAAAAGTGACCGATCACCATCGTAGCGAAGGCGGCCTCAAAGACCAGCCGTTCGAATAACCACCGGATCACTTAGCCGTAGAAAGAAGCCATGCAGGTTACAGAACTACTCGATATCAAACGCATCAGCTGCGCCAATCAGGCAGGCAGCAAGAAGCGTGTGCTGGAGCAGATGAGCCAGCTTATTGCCACAGCTCAGAGCGAACTGTCACAGGACCAGATCTTCGACAGCCTGATCGCACGTGAACGCCTCGGCAGTACCGGCCTTGGGCATGGGGTGGCAATACCCCATGCAAGGGTCAAGGATAGCGACAAAACCCTGGCCGCAGTAATCAAGCTAAGCCAGGGAGTCGATTACGACGCTCCCGATCAGCAACCGGTCGATCTGTTGTTCGCTCTGCTGGTTCCGGAAAATTCCACCGAAGAACACCTGCAACTGCTAGCACAACTGGCACAGATGTTCAGCGATACGGAATTCGTGACCAGGCTACGTGCCGCCAAAGATGCCGAGGGGCTGTTCAATACCTTGCGAAGTTGGCAACCTCGAGAATAAATGGACACCATCCGCATCACCGCGCAGCAGCTCTACGATGCCTGCCGCACACGTCTGGAG
>JBNKQR010000102.1:0-4749 GCA_050295975.1 Thiohalomonadaceae bacterium | reverse complement strand
GGCCTAGGTATTTAAGCGCCAACCCATCCATATCATGGCGTGAGGCGACCGAGTTAAATACATAGGATTCGAGCATAGTGTCGTGGGCGATGCCGCGCAGTTCGATGCCGTGGTTGGCCAAGACGCTCATATCGTATTTGAGGTTCTGCCCTACCTTGAGGTGTTTGTCGCTCTCCAGTAACGGCTTGAGTTTCGCCAGCACCTCGTCACGGGGCAACTGTTGCGGTGCGCCGGGATAGCTGTGCGCTACGGGAACGTATGCAGCCTTATGTGCCTCGATAGCGAAGGAGACGCCGACGATCATCGCGTCCATATAATCGAGGCTGGTGGTCTCGGTATCGAAGGCAAACAGCTCTGCCTTCTCTAATTTTTTTAGCCAAACATCGAACGCATCCCAGTCGAGTACCGTCTCATATTCACTTTCGACATTCGATGGTTGCACCGCTTCAGTTGGCGTATCACCACTCTTTAACAGCTCGCCCAGCCAGCTCTTAAACTCCATCTGCGCAAAGAGATCGCGCAGGGCATTTTGATCCGGTGCCTGCCGCTCCAGTTGCAGCGGTTTGAGATCCATCTCCACATCGCATTTGATCGTTACCAGCTCTTTCGACAACGGCAGCTGTTGCAGACTGTCGCGCAGGTATTCACCCACCTTGCCTTTGAACTCATCGGCGTGCGCGATGATTTCATCCAGCGAGCCGTACTCCTGCAACCACTTCACTGCGGTCTTTGGTCCCACCTTGGGCACACCGGGAACGTTGTCCACCGTGTCGCCAATAAGTGCGAGGTAATCGATGATCCGCTCTGGCGGAATGCCGAATTTTTCGGTCACGCCATCCGGGTCCATCAGCGTATCGGTCATGGTGTTGATCAGGGTGACATGCTCATTGACCAGCTGTGCCATATCCTTGTCACCAGTAGAGACCAGCACTTTCATCCCCTGCGCTTCGGCCTGTTTCGCCAGGGTGCCGATCACATCGTCCGCTTCCACACCTTCAACGCTTAAAAGCGGCAACCCCATAGCGCGAACGATGGCATGGATCGGTTCGATCTGGCTGCGCAGATCGTCGGGCATCGGTGGACGATTGGCCTTGTACTCGGAGTAGAGATCGTCGCGGAAAGTCTTGCCCTTGGCATCGAACACCACCGCCACGTGTGCCGGGTCGTAATCCTTGAGCAGGCGGCGCAACATGTTGGTTACACCGTAAGCCGCATTGGTCGGCTCGCCCTTTGAATTGGTCAGCATTTTAATTGCGTGGAAGGCGCGGTAGAGATAGGAGGAACCATCCACCAGCACCAGCAGTTTGTTGTCCTTGTCAGGCATGTCGTTCCGAACCGGTTCAAAATAACGGGAAAGCAGGATAAACCATCTCTTAGCGGAATGCTGCGTGCCAAAAGGAGCAGAAATAAATTACTTTATTATCAATCACTAACATTAATGCAAAGTATTGACTATTGCCCCATTAACGTATTAAATGCCTCCACCCTGCATCACGCGCAGCCGACCACAGCATTGGTTGACATACCGGTGACAAGAATAATTCAGCGCCGGACAGTCGAAGGCAAAACCGCGTAGGAGCAATGGGGGAGTTATAAAAACAACAAAATGAGCTTTCTGCCGGCATATGCCGGCTTTATTTTTTCTGCCGTAAAAAAATTCACCACTGCCTCCACAGCCAAATCCCTTGTATGCCCAAATCTCTCCCCGACCTATAATGAAGTGACACTCCGATCAAACGAATGGATATCCATGAGCGATAACGAGAAGACCCCACACCACGGTGTGATCCCCGACGACAGCATGTTGACCCGCGAGTCGTGGAAGATCTTTCAGATCATGGCCGAGTTTGTGGAGGGCTTTGAGCGACTGGCGGAGATCCGCCCTTCGGTGAGCATCTTCGGTTCGGCACGCACCCCAAAGGATCACCCCTATTACAAACTGACCGAGGATATCGCCTACGCCCTCTCCCAGGCCGGTTTCTCAGTGGTCAGCGGCGGTGGTCCCGGCATAATGGAGGCAGCCAACAAGGGGGCCTTTCGCGGCAAGTCGCCCTCCATCGGCCTTAATATCCAGTTGCCTCACGAACAGTCGGGCAACGACTACCAGGACATCCGTCTCACCTTCCGCCACTTCTTCTCCCGTAAGGTGATGTTCGTAAAATACGCCGCCGCCTATGTGGTGATGCCCGGCGGTTTCGGCACCCTCGACGAACTGGCCGAGATCCTGACCCTGGTGCAAACCGGCAAAACCCGTCGCATTCCCATCATTCTGGTCCACTCTCCCTTCTGGAAAGGTCTGATAGAGTGGATCCGCACCACAATGGTAGATGAGAAGGTGATCAGCCCAGAGGACCTGGAGCTGTTGCAAATCATCGACGACCCTGAAAAAGTGGTCGAAGCGATCTTCAGCCACTACGAACAAACCGGATTTGAGCCCTCTGCCAAAGAGCGCGAAATCCTTCTAGACCTATAAGGTAAAGACCCATGCGTTATCTGTTACTGCTGCTTACCGCCCTGTTACTCGCCGCGCCGCTGCAAGCGGAGGAGACGGCCGCCACCAGCGATGAGGAGCTGCAACCGGAGGTCACCATCGTGCGCCGTGGCAACGAGACCATTGAGGAGTACCGTGTCGGCGGTCAGCTCTACATGATCAAGATCACCCCCAGCAAGGGCGCGCCCTACTATCTGATGGACACCGATGGTGACGGCAGCCTGGAGACGCGGCGCAACGACCTGGAGAATCCTTCCGTGGTGCAGTGGCGCATCTTCACCTGGTAGTGGTTCACATTTAAACCGCTCTGTCGTTTTTAATCCGACGCCGCACTGTCTTTCCTGTGCGTGGACGGATAAAATCTCGTCACAGCAAATAACCGAAGCTTTTTATGTCTGTCTATACAGTGGTCGAGAGGGATGAGTTGGAGAGCTTTCTTCACAACTATACCCTTGGCGATCTAATCGATTTCCAGGGCATTAGCGCCGGTATCGAAAATACCAACTACTTCGTCACCACCAGCGACAAACAGCTGGTCCTCACACTATTTGAAAATCACACTGCAGACGAGCTGGGTTACTTCCTCGACCTGATGGCCTTCCTCGCCGAAAACGATGTGCCCAGTGCTCACCCCATCGCCGACAACGAAGGCCACTACCTGCGTGAACTCAACGGTAAACCGGCAGCACTGGTAATGCGCCTCAATGGTGGCGGCGTGGATCACCCCAACGCCTCCCAATGTGCCGCACTGGGCCACGCCCTCGGCAAGCTGCATGTAGCGGGGCAATCCTTCAGCGGCCAGCGCAGCAACGACCGCGGTCCCCACTGGTGGCACACCACACGCGACGCGGTGATCGAAAAGCTACCCGTCGATGAGCGCGACATGCTTGAGGAAGAGCTGGCATTTCAGCGTGAGCATCGCTTCGACAGCCTGCCGCGTGGCGTGATTCACGCCGACCTGTTCCGCGACAACGCCCTGTTTGAAGGTGACACCCTCACCGGCCTGATCGATTTCTATTACGCCTGCAACGATGTACTGCTCTACGACGTGGCGGTCACGGTGAACGACTGGTGCAGCAACGACAATGGCTCGCTGGACTCGGCAAAGACCCGCGCTATGCTCGACGCCTATAAAAAGCAACGCCCCTTCAACACTGACGAAGTCGAAGCCTGGCCGGTGATGCTCCGTGCTGGAGCGTTACGCTTCTGGCTCTCACGTTTGCAAGACCACCACTTCCCCCGCGAAGGCGAGCTCACCCATATCAAAGACCCGACCGTCTTCCGCAATATCCTGTTGGCCCGGAAACAAGGCGAAATCCCCTCCCTCTGAGCAGCGATCCCTGCTCCTAAAACAGCCTCTACAACAGAAAATATCACCGTTAATTTGTGGCCAATTTGTCACAAACAATCAGCCAATTTTTATAACCCTTTGTCACATATGGGGATTGAAATTTTATCCACAAAACCTGTGGATAACTTTGTGGATGTTTTGCGGAGAACCACTCCAAGTCCGCGCCACTACAGGAAATGTAATAAATTGTTCATCTTCTGCACAGCACTTATAACCCTTTAACAATCAAGCATTTAAGGTTTCTCTAATATGTTTGCCACCATCCATGTTGTGATCCTGTCCACACTTGTCACCGGCTAGATGAACATGCCCCATCTCTGTGCATAAGCGGATGCAAAATCGGCAACAAATTTGACGGTTGTCAACTAATCCTTTCGATAGAAGCCAACTTGCCCCCCACTGATCCGCTCCATAGAATAGGCCCCACCTTTCCCAAACCGGCAGCTACTCCTTGGAAACTCTGGCCCGCACCGCCCACCGCCTCGATCAGTTCAGTGAATGGACAGGTCGCGCCATCTCATGGCTGACTCTCGGCATGGTTATCGTCACCTTCGCCGTGGTGGTGCTGCGCTATCTGTTCAACGTCGGCTGGATTGGCATGCAGGAGTCCATCACCTACATGCATGCGCTGGTGTTCATGCTCGGTGCTGCCTACACCCTGCGCCATGACGGCCATGTACGGGTCGACATCTTCTACCAGAAGTTCAGCCCCCGTGGACGCGCCTGGGTCGACCTGCTTGGCACCCTGTTTCTACTACTGCCCGTCACCCTCTTTATCACCTGGATCAGTTGGGAGTACGTCGCCAGCTCCTGGTCGCTGCACGAAGGTTCCCGCGAAACCGGCGGCCTGCCCGGTGTCTATCTATTGAAAACCGCCATCCCGATGATGGCGCTGTTGCTGGTGTTG
>JBNKQR010000101.1:0-4884 GCA_050295975.1 Thiohalomonadaceae bacterium | reverse complement strand
CAGGACATCGAGCAGAACCACCTCTTCGTGTTGTAGAAGCGCTTGCAGCTGATCGGTGTCAATGGTGGCGCAAGAGGGAGCGGTGGCGGGTACCGGTGCGCGGAATTCGGCGATGCGATAGCCGTCGTCGGCAAAGAGTTCAGGCTCTTCGCGTGCAACTGCGCCTATCGGTACAAGCAGAAGGAGCGTGGCCATTACCGCGCCACGCAGAGAACCTGGAAACCGGGACTGTGTGCTGTTGAGAATCAATCTCTGGTCGACCTCGCAATTCCTGATCCGGCATGCAATGCACGAATGACTCAAGGCCAAGATCAACCGGCATTGCCTATTGTTGAGATATGAGCCTGTCGTCCGTATCCAGCAGCGGAATACCGTATTCAAGAAGAATCTTCTCGATGCGCGGCGCAAGTTTGTCCAGTTCCTGATTCAGTTCATGCTTCCAGTTTGTTTCGCGCTTGCGAATACCCATCGATACGTTGAATGCCAATGGAACGGAGTCCTCTTTCGCCGGCAGGGGAACCACTACCAGAGGCGTATCCTGACGTTTTGCGGCAAAGCCGGCAATCGGCCCCCAGATCACGGCTACATCGATCTTTCCCTTGGCGACGTCTTCGACCGCCTCAGTGGCCGGAGAGAAGAGGCGGGTATCCACGGTTCGCTGGTAGGGGCGCACCCGATCCATCAAGCCATACCTTGTCAGCAAGGTGGCGGGGGGCGTGCCTGCGACAATGCCGAGCTTGAGTTGCTTCAAGGCGGGATCGCTCAGGGTGTGGATGTCGAGGCCGGAATCTTTGCGATAGACCAGCGTGTAGACGGAACGGTAGTAAGGGTTGGTGTTCTGCAGCAGTTCGTTGACCGAGGTGACGCCCATGATCAGATCGCACTGTCGAACCCGCAGGGTATTGCGCACGAAGCCTATGGTCTGAGGCCACCAGTGGTAGCGCAATGTCCGGTTGAGATCGTCGGCGATCAGCTGCGCGATTCTGTTCTCGAAACCTTCCAGCTCCTTGTTGGAGAAGGGCAGGTGGTTGGGATCGCCGCAGACAGTGAGGAATGCCTTGTTTCTGGCTTCATTGGTGTTCTTTGCCGCCAGGTCTGAGGCGCCGAGACAAACAACCAAAAAGACGAAAATAACAGATAGGTTCAGTGCGCTGAAACGAGCCGTTGAACCTGATCTTGGCATAGTTATGATCCTCGTGTTCTAAGCTGCTTGCCGGATGTCGATTCGACACCGGTGGTGGCCAAGGCGTTCCCCCGGTTTGGCTGGGGATCCGTTTTGGACGCCTGTTCGGATATCAGTTGTTTTCAGCGATCACTTTTTTTTTACCTTCGGGAAGCGCTCAGGCCGTGTCGCTCCGATGACGCCATCCGCGCGCGCTTTGAGGTAGGCGTAAATATCCGAAAGATTCTTGATGACGTCGACGTTTTGGGCAAAGGAAGGCATGACCCGATTATCCAGGCCCTGGCGTCCGCTGACGACGACGTTGACGAAATCGCCCCAGGTCATGACCTTCAGGGACTCCATTAGAGCCGGTGCATAGGAGCTTCCCAGGCCGGCCGGGCCGTGGCACACGTGACAGTCGGCATGATACCGGCGGAAACCGTTGTAGGTGCCGAAATCGACCTTGCCGTCCTCGAAATAGTACGGCTGGTCAGGAGACGGCTCAAATGTCTTGTAGTCGGCTATTGATGCAGCTGAGTAACCGGCAATGGAGCAGGTTAACGCAATGGTCGCCAGGGTCAGGGAGTTACTTTTTTTGGAATGCTGCATGTAGAGCCTCATGAAACTGGAAGTGGAAATGAACAGGTGTAGCTTTGGTTGGGTGTGCCGCCACCCGCAGAGAACCTGCGGGTGGCGGCAACGGCTTCGAGCGCTGTTTCAGCTCATCAGTTAGGCAGTTCGAAGACCGTCAGGGTGCCGCCCAGCTGGGTGTAGTCGCTGAGGGACGCATAGGCGCCCACCGCACCCAGACCGGCAGTCGGGTCGGTCAGACCAGCCGCCATGCCGATACCGGCCCAGCCACCCAGTCCGGAGAGGACCGCGACGTACTGTTTGCCGTTATGCATGTAGGTGTTGACGTTGCCGATGATGCCCGAGGGGGTTTTAAACTTGAACAGCTCTTTGCCCGACTTGGCGTCGACCGCCTTCAGGTAACCCTCCAGGGTACCGTAGAAGACCACGTCGCCGGCGGTGGCCAGAGCACCACTCCAGACCGAGAAGGGCTCCGGGTTGGACCAGACGATCTTGCCCTTGTCGGCATCCCAGGCGATGAAGTTACCCAGATGGGTGCCACCAGGCGCCGGGTACATGGACAGGGTAGCACCGACGTAGGGCTGACCTGCGGTATAGGAGACCTGGAAGGGCTCATAATCCATGCAGACGTGGTTGGTCGGGACGTAGAACAGGCCGGTGCGCGGCGAGTAGCTGGAGGGCTGCTGGTCCTTCGAACCCAGAGCTGCCGGGCAAATACCGGTGGTGTTCACGTCTTCGCCGTTCTGATGGGTGGAGTACTTGGAGACCACCTGCGGACGACCGGTCTTCATGTCGACATGCGTGGCCCAGTTGACGGCCGGGTCGTACTTCTCAGCCACCAGCAGTTCGCCGTTGGTGCGATCCACGGTGTAGGCGAAGCCGTTACGATCGAAGTGAACCAGGGCCTTGCGATCCTTGCCCTTGATCTTTTTGTCGACCAGCACCATCTCGTTGATGCCGTCATAGTCCCACTCGTCGTGTGGGGTCATCTGATAGACCCACTTGGCCATACCGGTGTCGGCATCGCGCGCCCAGATGGTCATCGACCAGCGGTTGTCGCCGGGACGCTGAACCGGGTTCCAGGTGCTGGGGTTACCGGAGCCGTAGTAGATCAGGTTCAGATCGGGATCGTAGGAGTACCAGCCCCAGGTGGCGCCGCCACCGATCTTCCACTGGTCACCCTGCCAGGTGGCGATACCGGAGTCCTTACCCACAGGCTTGCCGAGATGGGTGGTCTTGTTCCCATCCATCAGGGTGTCGCTGTCGGGGCCCATGGAGTAGCCGCGCCATACCCGCTTGCCATCCTTCAGGCTGTAGGCGGTCATGGAACCGCGCACGCCGAACTCACCACCGGAGATACCGATGTAGACCTTGTCCTTCACGACCATCGGGGCCGCGGTGGAGGTCTCGCCCTTGCTCGGATCGCCATTCTTCACCGACCAGACTTTCTTGCCGGTCTTGGCGTCCAGGGCCACCAGGGTGGTGTCGGCCTGGGAAAGAATGATCTTGCCATCGCCATAAGCCAAGCCACGGTTGACCGTATCGCAGCACATCACGGGGATGACGCTGTGATCCTGTCTGGGCTCATATCGCCAGATGATTCTGCCGTTGTCGTTCAGGTCCAGTGCGAAGACCTTGTTGGGGAACGGCGTATGCACGTACATGGTGTCACCGATCACCAGGGGGCCGCCCTCGTGACCGCGCAGGACGCCGGTGGAGAAAGTCCAGGCGACTCGCAGGTCTTTGACATTCTTGCTGTTGATCTGATCCAGTCCGCTGTAGCGAGTGCTCGAGTAGTTGCCATTCGGCATTACCCAATCGTCAGCGTTCTGCTGCATCTTCAAAAGTTCTTGATTTGCCGAAACCCCACCAGCAGCAGACAGCATGGCAGAGGCAGTGAAGCATATCGCGAGAACTTTGCGCTTTGCTTTTACCATAATTGATATCCTCAGGTTTTATTTGATTAGTTGGGACTGCCTCAACTAGGGATACACACTCGATTCAAATGCCCCGTCAATCACACCGGGAACGAATCGAAAACTACTTCGTCTAGCTTCATCCATCGCTAACAACAAACTCCTCTCTTTCGGTAAAAAGTAACAACGTCGCAGGAATAACAGGCAGTCTTCATTTGCGACAAACACAGAAAGGCAACTTATATGCCAAACACTGGTCGTCAAATGGTTTATCGATTTCTTTTCAATCCCCTGGCCTACTGAGAGGAGGGGCGATCCGGTTTAAATTTCGTCAGCTGTCGCAAAACAGGCGGCCATTGTGGAGACTGATAATGGCTTTTGGACAGTTAGACCGAGTTTGCTCGACATATTCTCTATTTGTCTCGATAACTAACTGTTTTAGTATATGAATTGCTGGCGGAAATAAGGCTTAAGAAAGTTAAGGAAATTTCCGGTTGTGCAGTGTTAGCTGCCTGATTGTGCAGTTATTCCGCAACATCAATGAATTAGTGATGCTGGCTGTCTGCGAGCAGTGACTGGTGCAGAGGCAATATCAGGAAGTGCCAAAATAGTTGATTGCTGAATCCTATCGAGATTCCAACTGGAGAAGGATTCAGGATTCCACCTGCGAGAGTGTGATGTGATTCATTTTCTTGAGTGTGGAATCTGGGTGTGTGTCACTGCTGTGACACTTTCTCTCCGGCCTGACGACCACAGACTCAATCGCCAGATGACAAAATCGAACGTGTCGGCATGACGCTTAATACAGCCCCATCAGGATCGGGAGTACGATGAATAAGGCCTATCCTGCCTGTGAACCCTATGCGGCCCATCGCATTCGCGTGGATGCGGTGCACGAACTCTATGTGGAAGAGTGCGGAAATCCGCAAGGGATACCGGTAGTCTTTCTACACGGCGGTCCGGGATCAGGATGTAATCCTGGCCATCGACGCTATTTCGATCCTGCACGCTATCGCATCGTACTCTTCGATCAACGCGGCTCAGGGAAATCCCTGCCATCGGGAGAGACCGGGCAGAACCGAACCGCTGACCTGGTCTCGGACATGGAGACTATCAGGCGCCACCTGGCAATAGACCAGTGGTTGCTGTTCGGCGGTTCCTGGGGGGCGACGCTGGCGCTGATCTATCTGTTGACGCACCCCGGGAACGCTCTTG
>JBNKQR010000100.1:0-5298 GCA_050295975.1 Thiohalomonadaceae bacterium | reverse complement strand
GCCAACAACGGTCGGTTTAAGCAGAATAACTAGCTCGGTTTTTTGCGTCACATTCGAAGTGTTGCGGAACAAGTGCCCCAGAGCAGGCACGTCGCCAAGGAATGGGACTTTTGACACTTGCTCGACATTTTGTTGCTTCATCAAGCCACCGATAACCACAACATCGCCATCTTTCGCACGAATGACCGAATCAGATTCTCGAATCGAGCTTTTTGCCAAAGGCAATTGAATGTTTTGAAAATCACCACCAAGATTTAACTGCTTCACTTCTTCTGTGACTTCAATGACCGCTGGATGCACATGCAAGAACACGTTGCCCTTGTTGTCGATTTGTGGCGTCACATCAAGTGAAATGCCCGAGAAGAATGGCGTCAGTTCTACTTCAGGAACCGCATTAGAGTTTTCACCATTACCCGCATTACTGGAAAGCTCAGTTACGAAGTACTGATCGGTACCAACTTTGATCACTGATTTTTGGTTGTTCGCCGCCTGCAGCATGAGCAGGTCGTACAACTGCGGACTAAAGGTTGGGAGAACATTGCCGGCCTGGACCAGGAACTGGCAGAACGAACCGGAGTTGAAGAGGCGCTGATCGACAGTAACGTGGTGGTCTCTGATGACTGGGCTCACGAAGTGATCATCGCCGCCAACCGACACAAGTCGCACCTGATACTGATGGAAGCTGCATGGAAAAACCTGCGCCGCACCTTTCAGTATGGCAATCCACTGGAAGTCGTACTGCGTGATGCCCCCTGTGACGTCGCCATCTTCCGTGGGGTCTAACCCATGAAAGAACAGAGCTATGAGCGTCAGATCCAGAACATCGACACGGCCCAGGTCTATCGCTTCCTGCACACCGCTGAGGCAGGACTTAGTGCAAACCAGGTAAGCGAACGTCTGGCAGAGGTTGGCCTGAACGTGCTGGAAGAGGAGCGCCGTCTGCTCTGGGTAAAAAATCTCGCTCGCCAGTTCACCAACTTCTTCACCATCCTGCTCGATATCTCCGCGGCCATCTGTTTTCTTGCCCATTACATTCAGCCGGGCGAGGGGATGAATATCCTCGGTTGGGCGCTACTGGGAGTTTCGATCCTCAATGCCCTGTTCAGCTTTGTGCAGGAGTACCGCGCAGAAAAGGCGATGGAGGAGTTACGCAAGTTCCTGCCACAACAAGTTAATGTCCTGCGCGACGGCAAGGAGCAGACCATCCTCGCCGAACAACTGGTCCCTGGCGATGTCGTGATGCTTGGCGAAGGCGACAAGGCACCCGCCGATGCGCGTCTGGTAGAAGTGCAGGACCTAGTGGTCAACAACGCACCCCTGACCGGGGAGTCCCGCCCGGTGCGACTGAGTATCGAAGCGCAAGACACTAT
This sequence comes from Thiohalomonadaceae bacterium, assembly GCA_050295975.1. Classification (GTDB taxonomy): domain Bacteria; phylum Pseudomonadota; class Gammaproteobacteria; order Thiohalomonadales; family Thiohalomonadaceae; genus JAPHTQ01. Next base: position 3,928 of record JBNKQR010000100.1, on the reverse strand, counting down.
CCTTAGCGACAGTACCAACGTGCTTTTCGCCGGCTGCATGGTAAAGAAGGGACACGGTAAAGCGGTGGTCTTCGCCACCGGATCACGTACCGAGTTTGGCAAGATCGCCACCCTCTCCCGCGATGTCAAACGTCACGCTTCACCGCTGGAGCGGGAGACGGCACACATGGTACGCGTGTTGACTGTTATCGCTGTCAGCATGGGCGCAGTGTTCTTTACCTATGGCGTGCTCAGTGGCCAGTCGCTGTGGATCAATCTAGTGTTCATGATGGGTATCATCGTCGCCAACGTGCCGGAAGGACTGCTACCCACCTTCACCCTCTCTCTCGCCATGGGCAGTCTGCGTATGGCCAAACGCAACGTATTGGTCAAGGGACTCAACTCGGTTGAAGCGCTTGGCGCAGTACATGTGATATGCACCGACAAAACCGGCACTTTGACCCAGAACCGTCTGGCGATCACCGCACTACGCGACCCCATGAATGGTGAAGAACTTTCCCCCATCCGCCGTGAAGCGCTGCTACGCCTGGCCGTAACCGCCTCCGATACCCATCGGACTGAAAACGGACTCAGTGGTGATCCCCTGGACGTCGCCCTGGCCGAAATCATGCTCAACGACGGGGGATCGCTGGATGAGGTGCTGGACAACACCCTTGTCCGTTTCTCGTTCGATGACGAAAAACGCCGCGCGGCCGGTGTATTGAAGGCCGATGAAGGCGAAGGGTACATCTTTAGCGTCAAGGGGGCCTGGGAGAGCCTGCGTCCGCTAATCAGCCATATCGAGTCGGAAACAGGCGAACTGCACGAAATAGCGGATCACTCCCTGCAAAAAGCAGAGGCCGTGGTCCAACGCATGGCCTCCAGCGGTCAACGGGTGATCGCCTTGGCCACCCGATTCATAGAAGTGATTCCAGAAGAAGAAGATGCTCAGGAGCGGTTGGAACAGAAACTGCTACTGAAGGGTTTTATCGGCAGTGAGGATCCCATCCGTGATGAGGTGCCCCACGCTGTAGCCCAGTGCCACAGCGCCGGGATCGATGTGGTGATGATCACCGGTGATCATCCGGCAACCGCCGAAGCGATTGCCCGTCAGGCAGGCATCATCCCGGCAGATGCGCCAGCCGGCGCCAACATCATTAACGGCGACGAACTGGCGCGGATCGGCAAGCGGGCGCTGGTAGAGCGACTGCGCAACGGCGTCCATGTCTTTGCCCGTACCACCCCGGAACAGAAATGGAAGGTGGTCTCCGCCTTTCATGAACTGAACAAGGTGGTGGCGATGACCGGCGATGGGGTTAACGACGCTCCCGCACTCAAGGCCGCCGATGTTGGCATTGCCATGGGCAAGAGCGGTACCGACGTGGCGCGCGAGGCGGCGCAGGTGATCCTGCTGGACGACAACTTCGCTTCTATCGTTAATGGCATCGAAGAGGGTCGCACTATCTTCAACAACATCCGTAAGTTCACCAACTACGTACTGGTGAGCAACGGTCCGGAAATCCTGCCCTACATTATCTACATGCTTTTCCCGGTACCGCTAGCGATGACGGTGATCCAGATCCTCGCCATCGATCTTGGCACCGATATCATCCCCTCAATGGGGCTGGGACAGGAGAAACCAGATCCCGACATCATGCGGCAACCACCCCGTGCCAGTAGACAGGGACTGCTGTCATTTCCGTTAATCGCCCACAGCTATCTGTTTCTCGGATTGATCGAGGCAGCCTTTGCCATGACGCTTTTCTTCTGGGTACTCACAGATGGTGGCTGGCAATATGGTGCGGAGCTATCGGTGCGCGATCCACTCTACCTCTCCGCCACTGGTATCACGCTCTCCTCGATTATTCTGATGCAGATGGGCAATCTGTTTGGTCGCCGTTCACGTACCGGTAGCGGCCTCTCTCTCGATTTCCTCAACAACCCGCTCATCGTTCTCGGCCTGGTGTTCGAGGTGGTCTTCTCATGGGCGGTCCTCTACTTCCCACCACTCGCCAGACTTCTCGGCACTGGACCGGTCGACACCACCATCTATGCGGTGGCGTGGCTAGGACCGTTCCTGATCTTCGGCCTGGATTATCTACGTAAAAAAATATTGGCAAGGTTACGAGCAAGGGGAATGGAAATCCCCAGTGGATAAACAGAGAGAAACTATTTACGAATTAGCAAAGTCAGTCCATAACAGCGCCTGCCCACTGACGCCAACGCTGCGGGCACGTCCCTGACTCTTGGCCTGATACATACGATGGTCGGCCAGTTTCACCATCGCTTTCCAGTCACGCGGCCGATCCTCCTGAAGTTCAGCCACTCCGACACTGGCGGTCATCGCAGAGCCATCTGGATGCATTCCGATCCCGGAACGCATGATCCGCACTACAACCTCGTTCGCCTGTTTACAATCGGCGGTGGGCAAAATAACAATGAACTCCTCCCCCCCCCAGCGGATCACACTATCACCCTGACGCACTGCTTTATTGAACTGTTGCGCTGCGATTCTCAATACGTGATCACCAGCCTCGTGACCGTAACTGTCGTTAACCGTCTTGAAGTGATCCAGATCGAAATAGAGAATCGATAGCGCCGTATCACTCATAGAAGCCAGACGGAACTGTAGGTCCAGCATTTCGATCCCGGCACGACGCGTTAGCAAACCGGTCAACGCATCGTAACTGGCTCGCGTCGCCTGGGAGAGCATGTAACGCAGTTGGGTCAATGAAGAGAACAACGCCACTCCGAGGATCAACACAAACAACCAGAGGGTGGCAACCGCATGGGGGATATCTTCGACAGTGTCGAAATGGGTGCTGTAGGCGGTCACCGCAAACAGCGGCACAGCAAAGATAAGAAATTCCAGCAGGGTAAGGGGAAACAGAGTTAATCCGGCCACCATAATAAACGGCAACAGCTCATAGAGCTCCGCCGCAATCATCTCAGTACCATTGAGCGGATAGGCGTGGATCCAGTGATCCGCCGTGAGATAGAAGAGTGGTGTCACCGCCAATAGCGCAGCAAGCAATATTCTGGCACGCGGCAGTTCATGTTCCTTACGCGCCTGCCAGGCGATAATAATGAAGAGCGCAGCGGAGATTAAACGAATCAGCAAAAGGTCGACCCACAACCAATGGGGCAAAAACAGCAGGTCAATCAATGACCAGGCAGGAACCAGTACACCAAAAACCACGCTAAAGAAAAAGACCCGGCTCTGGATGAGCGCTGCACGGTGACGACGTATCGGTTCGCTATGAGTGCGAGAGCTAAGCAGTTCCCGGAACTGGTCGACGGTAAAAATCCCTATTGATTCACCGAGAGCATTGAACATGCTCGAAAGAAATTTCATTCCCTGGATTCCTATTTGCAGCCTTCGTATCACTATACGACATCTTTTTTACAGTTGTTGCAATAGCGCAGCAATTACCGGATAGAGATCAATAATCTGCACCCTGGTAACGGGGTACTACATCTTGGTTCACGCAGTGGATGGTTAGACAGCAATTTAGTATATTCTAATATGTTATTGATTTTATTCGAATTATTTTGTTGATCCAGATCATCTTTGATTTTTGTCAGCTTGTGTTAACGTCCCTGCCATAACAGAGCAGGTCCCTAGACCCGCCATACCACACCTAACCGCATTCACTGCGGACTCCAGCAAAAACCAGGCGCTTGTGCGCGTGTTTGCCGTGTCATATCCGGCTTTCACCACACGGCATCGATTCGGTTTGTAAGGAGTGACAATATGGCGTGGCGTTTCCCCAGTCTGACCCGAAGGTCCTTTCTCAAGGCCACTGGCGTCAGCGGAGCAGGATTGACCCTGCTTAAACCCTTATCCCTGATGGGCCAACAGAGTCCAAAACAGAGCACCGACAGCGAAGAGATCAGCCACAGCATCTGCAATTTCTGCTCGTCCCTGTGCAACCTGCGTGTTACCAGC
>JBNKQR010000099.1:0-5378 GCA_050295975.1 Thiohalomonadaceae bacterium | reverse complement strand
ATACACGACCTGCCTCGGTCAGCACACCGCGAACAGCACAGTTCTGGACAACATGACCACCAGCCTGAATCACACCTTTGGCAATAACAGGCACCGCACGGGATGGATCGGCGACCCCATCACTTTGCGAAAACACCCCGCCGCGCCAGGATCGGCCCGTTGCCTTACCTCGCTCAGTGGCTTCCTTACTCGAAAGAACCTGGCTGATCACATCTTGCGTGGCGGCAAATCGACACCATTTGGACCAGGCTTCAAGCTCAGCCTCTTTATTACTGAGATAGAACAGGCCGCAGCGGCGAAAGCCTACGTCTTCGCCGATCTCTTCAGCTAGATGATCCCACAGCTCCAACGACTTCGTCGACATCGGCAATTCACGGACGTCACGATTTTGCTGACGGCACCAACCCCAGTTTCGACTGGACTGCTCTCCACCGACGATACCTTTTTCAAGCAACGCGACTGACACGCCTCGTCTGGCCAGATAATAAGCCGCCGAGGTTCCGATGATACCGCCACCAATAACGACGACATCCACCTGACGTGGTAATTCGGCACTCGTTTCAATTCTAAGAAGTGGGGCAGTCATAGTAATCTCCAAACGTAGCCCTTATTGTAAATTTACCCCAGCAGAAAATTCTGCTGATTTCGATTCATTGACCGCATATTGCGCTAGAAACAGCATCACGCACCGCCTGTTTGCGCCTGTTACATTTTAGAGGCATCCTTAAAACAGGGTTTTCCTATAAGTTATGCGGCTATCTGTACTTCCCTAATTAATGAGTAGATATTCGCTCACAACATCAGTATGCGGTATAGCTTGCAGCAATAGCCGCTAACTTCACCGGCTTAACAACAGAAAATGCCAAAACTGGCCGCAAAATAGCAGGATATTCGTAACGATATTGGTAAGGTTGTGAGTAGAACTACTCTCCTCTCACCTCCAACGCAGGGGCTACCATGCAAAACAACGACAGTGCAGCAATCGACGATTTAGTAGCGCCTTTGGTAGCTTTTCGTCGTGATATTCATGCTAATCCCGAACTCGCCTACCAAGAGCACCGAACCGCGAACAAAATTGAACAGGCTTTACGCGAGCTTGGGCTAGAGGTTCACCCTGGTATCGGTGGGACTGGCGTTGTTGCGTCTCTCAAGGTGGGCAATTCAAACCGCAGTATCGGCTTGCGCGCTGATATGGATGCATTGCCAATCCACGAGGAGACCGGCCTACCCTATGCCAGCTGCAACCCGGGTATTTTTCATGGTTGCGGTCATGATGGTCACGTTTCGATGCTGCTGGGCGCAGCTCAGCAACTGGCTCGTACTCGCCGCTTTGATGGTACGGTACACTTCATCTTTCAACCGGCCGAAGAAGGTGAAGCCGGCGCTCGCGCCATGATCGAGGATGGCTTATTCGATCGATTCCCCTGTGATCGGGTATACGCCCTGCACAACTGGCCCGACCTACCGGCAGGAACGATTTCGACACGACCGGGACCGATCATGGCGGCAGCCGACAAGTTTGAAATTCTAGTTAAGGGGCGAGGTGCTCATGCCGCGATGCCGCATCAAACACCGGATGCAATCTTAGCCGCCAGTGACCTTGTCACCCAGCTAAATACACTGGTTTCGCGTCGTATTCCGCCTATGTCCACAGCGGTACTTTCCATTACCCAGATAGAGGGAGGCAGTTCGCACAACGTCCTTCCTGCCGTTGTTCGCGTTGTCGGCACGGTGCGCAGCTTCGATGCCGCAGTGCAGGACCGCATTGAACAATCCCTGCGCCAGGGAACTGAGGGCGTGGGCATAGCCAGTGGAACCCGGATAACGGTGAATTACGATCGTTACTATCCGGCGACGATCAACAACGCGCAAGCTGCTGAGGAAGCACTAGCCGCCGCAGCCACGTTTGCCCATGCCGAACCCGCCGCGCAGCCTGCCTTTACTTCGGAAGACTTCGGATTCATGTTGCAGGCCTGCGAGGGTGCATATATCTGGCTGGGCCAGGGGCGCGGTGATAAGGAAGTACCACTACATCATCCGCATTACGATTTTAATGACGATGTGCTGGCGACCGGGATTCGTCTTCATGTTGCGCTTGCCGAGCGCCACCTGGCACCCTAAGGCTAGGACCTGGTCAATTTGTCCGGTTGCAGAATCTCATCGAGTTGTTGTTTGGACAGTAATCCCATTTCCAGCACCAGGTCGTAAACACGGCGGTTGTCACGCAGAGCCGTTCGCGCCACATGGGTAGCGTTGACGTAACCCAGATAGGGATTAAGTGCTGTCACCAGGCCAATAGAGTTCTCCACCTGCGCACGCAGTAAATCGCGATTGGCGGTAATGCCGACAACGCAACGCTCCGCCAGGGTCCTGCAGGCATTGCGCAGGTGGCTGATACTCTTGAACAGGCTGTAGGCGATGACAGGCTCAAAGGCGTTCAATTGCAGTTGTCCGGATTCGGCGGCCATAGTAATGGTGACATCGTTACCGATGACCTCAAACGCTACCTGATTGACCACTTCAGGGATTACCGGATTGACCTTTCCCGGCATGATGCTGGAGCCAGCCTGCATCGGAGGCAGGTTGATTTCATTAAGCCCTGCGCGCGGTCCGCTCGACAGCAGTCTCAAATCGTTGCAGGTTTTTGATAGCTTAACCGCAATGCGCTTGAGAACACCGGACAACTGTACAAAAGCACCGCAATCCTGTGTCGCCTCGATCAGGTTAGGCGCTGTTATCAGTGCGATGCCGGCGATCTCCGACAAATGTTGACAGACCAGCCTTGCATACTCGGGATGGGCGTTGATGCCGGTGCCGATGGCCGTGCCACCGAGATTGATTTCACGCACCAGCAGCGAGGCTTCCTTAAGCCGCTCGATATCCTCACCAAGGGTCTCCGCATAGACACCGAACTCCTGCCCCAGGGTCATTGGCACGGCATCCTGAAGTTGGGTGCGTCCCATTTTAAGCACGTCTTCGAATTCCACAGCCTTGGCCTGGAAAGCATTTTGCAGGACTCCCATCGCCTCGAGCAATTCGACTATGCCAAAACAGGCGGACAGCTTTAACGCAGTTGGGTACACATCATTGGTACTCTGGCTCAGATTGACATGTTCGTTCGGATGCAGCCAGGCGTAGTCCCCCTTGACCCTGCCCACGACTTCAAGAGCCAGGTTCGCGATGACCTCGTTGGCGTTCATATTGGTCGAGGTACCCGCTCCACCCTGAATCACATCGACCGGAAACTGATCGTGATATTCACCATCGCGCAGCATCTCGCAAGCGCTCACGATCGCCTCGGTGCGCGGCTTGTCAAGCAATCCCAGTTCATGATTGGCGAGCGCGGCCGCCTGCTTGATACAGGCCAGCGACCGAATCAACATGGGGTAGTCGGAGATTGAGGTTTCGGTAATCGGAAAATTCTCAACGGCGCGCAAAGTATGGATGCCGTAGTAGGCATTCGACGGTAAAAACCGCGCACCCAGCATATCCTGCTCTTCCCGAGTGGCTAACATAGTATTGTTCTCTGTCATTGTGTCAGTATCTCAGCTCTTTATTTACCAGCCCGGGAATATCGCTGCCTTGCAGATGCGCCTGGATTGCCTGGACACAATATTCCGCACCCTCTTCAAAATCGGTTTCTGACGCTATATGCGGGGTCAGGATCACGCCGGGATGTGTCCAGAGCGGATGATCTTCGGGCAAGGGTTCAGGATTGGTAACATCTAACACCGCCGATGAGATTCGGCCCGACTGCAATGCAGCTAGCAATGCATCCATGTCCAGATGCTCGCCACGTCCGCAATGTACAAGACCCGCGCCCATAGGCAACTGTGCAAACAGATCGACATTCAGAATTCCACGAGTGTCTGGAGTCAACGGCAACAGGCATACCATGATATCGACCTGCGCAAGAAACACTGGTAATTCAGCAACCCCGGCAAAGGTCGTTACACCAGCAACTTCTTTAGCTGATTGTGACCAGCCCGAAAGCTGAAACCCGAACTGGCCCAGCGCGTTCAAGGTGGCTAGACCAAGCTGTCCCAGCCCCATCACCCCGACCCGGCGCCGTCGAGACAGCTGGACACGCCTGGCGCACCACGTGCGTTTACGCTGCTGATACAGGTAATGATGCAAATCGCGATGCAGCGCTAGAACACCCAGCGCAACATATTCGCTGACCATTGCGCGAATACCAGGCGTCATCGTGCGCACGACCTGCACCTGTTCAGGCAGTCGGTCAAAATCGAATTGATCAACCCCGGCACCCACCGAGATTAACAGTTCGATATTGGGATAGCGCTCAAACAGGTCATCCGGAACCACCCAGCATACGACAAAGCGTACCGCCGTCGGGTCAACAACGGCATCGGCTCCTTGCCAGAATGGAATGTCCGGCAAGCTGGCTGCAAAAATCGGTTTCCAGATGGCTGCTCGTTCGGCCGATGAGAGATATAAAATCGCCACTTTATCAGGCCATTGATGCGCGCACGTCCGGATCTTCCAGCGTCAGATCCAGCACACGCCGTGTGCGTTCAATGATCTGATCAATCTCGTCTGCACTACAACACAGGGCCGGTGCATAACCTAGAACGCCCCAGGGAAAGGCGCGTAACATCAGGTTGTTATCCCAGGCCCGATCAAACACTCTCACAGCGCATTGCGCCTGTGCGGGCATCGCGGTCTTTTTCTCTTTATCCGTCACCAGTTCAATGGCGGCCAACATGCCACGCCCGCGTACATCGCCGACCAGAGGGTGATCAGACAGGCTGCGTAAGCCCGCCTGCAAACGCTCACCCATCGCGCGACCATTCTCCAGCAAGCCGCCCTGCTCATACAGATCCAGCACCGCAAGCGCTACCGCAGCACTGACAGGGTGACCGGAATAGGTAAATCCATGCCCGACAGGCCCGGACCCTGCGCCATCGGCGATCACCTGATAAATCCGGTCAGACATCAGTACCGCACCCATCGGCACATAGCCTGAGGTCAAGCCCTTAGCCGTGGTGATCATGTCTGGCACGATCCCCTCCTCGCTACTGGCAAACATCGGGCCGGTACGCCCAAAAGCCGTGATCACTTCGTCAACAACGAACAGAATATCGTATTCCTTGCACACCGCCTGCATCGCCTTCATCCAGCCCTCAGGCGGTACCAGCACGCCTCCCGAACCCTGGATAGGTTCGGCATAGAAAGCGGCCACGCGCTCAGCGCCAAGCTCTTCTATCTTTGATTTCAGTTGCGCTACAGATGCAGCAATAATATCCGCTGGTTCACTGCCGACTGGATTGCGATAGCTCATGTGAGACGGTATCTTGTGCTGCGATTTTAATTGCGATTCCATGCCAAAGCCTGCATGAAATGCGGGCAGCGCTGTC
>JBNKQR010000098.1:0-5404 GCA_050295975.1 Thiohalomonadaceae bacterium | reverse complement strand
AAGGTGAGCATCGCACCGGTGGGGGCGAGGGAGGAGGCCATCATCGCTGAGAGGCGGGTGTTGTAGATCAGTCCCAGCAGTGACCAGAAGGCCATCGCCAGATAGATAACCATCGACATCCAGGCCGCAGGGACATGAATAAAGATAATGCGGTAACCCTCACCCTGTTTGTAGTCGGTCGGCGCCACAGCAAAGCTCAGGTAGAGGCCGACGACAATCAGCGCTACTGCGATCCAGGCAGACCAGCGGGCGATACCGCCGGCCAGGGGATAGAAGGTGGCTGGTGAGGAGAACTTAAACCAGTTTATAAATCGTGAATCCATGGGGGGGCCTGTTTTTTTGCGTTCTGAGTATGAGCAAAATACTCGGTATTAGTTCCTGTTGCTGTTAACTCTATCGCTATAACCTGAACGCTAAATTAGCGCATTAATTCAGGGGATTGTTGATATTCCTTCATCTATTCAGCAGAAATTCTCAGGGAGAATGCGGCGGCCAACGGTGCAAAAAAGAGCGAAAGCAACAGAATCGCTGCCAGCATCGACAGATGCCCCTCTCCTCCCAGGCCAGAGGCGGTCGCCTCTACTGCCCCGGCACCGAAGATCAGCACCGGAATAGTCAGCGGCAGCACCAGCAGTGACACCAGTACCCCGCCGTTTCGTAACCCAAGGGTGAGTGCCGCACCGATGGCACCGATCAGGCTCAATACCGGGGTGCCGAGCAGCAGGCTGAGCAGCAGTACGCCGAGTGAAGGTAGAGACAGGTCATATTGCAGGCCCAGTACCGGGCCCATCAGCACCAGCGGCACGCCGCTGATTACCCAGTGGGCGATCACCTTGCCCAGCACCAGCAGAGAGAGGGGACAGGGGGAGAGCAGTAGTTGATCCAGGGTGCCGTCGGCAAAGTCGGCGGCAAACAGCTTCTCCAGCGCCAGCATCGAAGAGAGCAGCGCCGCGACCCAGACGATACCGGGGGCGATCAGGCGCAGGGTGTTTGGCTCAGGGCCGATGGCCAGCGGGAAGAGGCTGACCACAATGACAAAAAAGAACAGGGTGGTGAGCAGATCACCACGGTGGCGGAAGGCCAGTAGCAGGTCGCGAGCGACGATAGCGCGGAAGGTGCTAAACATGGCTGTTCGCCTCCGCACCCAGTATGAGCTGACGGATCTCACCGCGGGTCAACGCCACCTCCTGGTGGGTGGTGAGGATCGCCATGCCGCCATTGGCAATGTGACCAGAAATAAACGCTTGCAGCTGATCGACCGCACCGCTGTCGAGGGCGCTGAAGGGTTCATCGAGTACCCACAATTTGGCACGGCTTGTGATCAGGCGCGCCAGTGATACACGCAGTTTCTGCCCCTGGGAGAGGTGTTTGCAGGGCAGATCCTCAAAACCGCGCAGGCCGATCTGCTCCAGTGCCTGCCACGCCTGCTCCTCGTTGATGGTTACACCGTCCAGCGCGGCGGCGAAGTGCAGATTCTCCAGTGCGGTCAGGTCACCCTTTATGCCGGGTTTGTGGCCCAGGTAGAGCACCTCGCGGCCAAACTCTTCGCGCAGGTCGTCAATTGCAGAGCCGTTCCAGCTAATGCTGCCGTCACTGGGCTGGAACAGCCCACTAAGAGCGCGCAGCAGGGTACTTTTGCCGCTGCCGTTGCGGCCCTGGACGTGCAGCAGTTCACCCGCGTCGAGACGCAGGTTAAGACCACTGAAGAGACAGCGGTCACCGCGGGTACATTCCAGTTCGGTGGCTTCGAGCATTGGCCGGTTTCAGATTACCAAAAGGTGGAAGTATACCGTCCTGTGGTCTCCCTGTGTGATGAATTGCGGGAAAGACGGTTAGGGCCACGCCGCCCAGTGTAGGAGCGGCGTGGTGGGTTCGATTAGAAGTTGTAGCGGTAGCCGATGTCGACGTAGTTGCCGATACTGGTTTCGCTCGGGTCGTCAGGGATATCCTGATCACTAAAGGTTGTGCCGAACTCTGCCTCGAAGGCCATGTTTTCACGCCAGGCGTACTCACCACGGAAGCGCAGACCAAGCTTATTCTGGCTGGTGCCGGTGGCGGTCCAGTCAACGGTGTCGTACTGAACCGTTGGATAGAGCATCCACTTCTTTTTGTAGCGCAGACGGACGCTGGCAGAGATGCCGGTGCTGTTCATCTCCTTGCCGTTGAACATGCGCAGACCTACGGTGGTTACATCATCGTTGCGTATAATGCCGTTCCCGACCATGCGCAGACTGTAGTAGTACTCATCACCACTGGCCTCGTTGGCAACAACGCCAACGGGGGTGGCGGGGAAAGCTGTACTTGTAGCAATCTCTGGTGTTCCACTGCTGCTAAGAACTGAGACGTCTCCATAGATGCGTACATTTTTCCTCAGCGGATAGGAGGCACCAATGGTGATGTTTTGACTGTCGGCGGTACGGTCTCGTGCCAACTGGTAGATCTCGTCATTGGTGTAGACCGTTTGCAGATCCTTAACATCACTATAGATACTACCCAACAGCGCATTACTGGTGGTGATGAAGGGCGCCTTGCGCATGCTGACATTGGCGTTGAGGTTTACCTTGTTTTCCAGGGTCCAGTTGGCGATCAGCATGGCGAGATTCGTTTCGCTATAGAAGGTGTCATAGTCGAACATACCAAGGAGTGTCAGGTTTTGGCTGAAATAACGCGCTTCGCCACCAACACTCCGCCGGTCTGTCATTGAACTGGCATCCTGATTCAGGGCATAGGCGGTGAATTCCAGATTCCCCATATATGGGCCCAACTCAACCGAAAGGCCGGTAAAGCTGCGTTTATCATCCATTGCCTCACGGGTACTGATTACCGGGCTACCGGCTACTGCAGTGACGGTGACGCCCTGGGTAGCCGTGTACGCAAGACGTAGGCCATCAAAGCGGGTCAGGACACCATCACGGCTACTGGCCTGACGACCCAGGCGTGCCAACAGGCCAAGCTTGCGCTCGCTGTGCTCGGCATAGAGGTAGCGCACGCTGCTGGAGTCGGTGCTGTCATCCAGATTCGCATCATGGCCATAGCTGAGGCGGAAGCGAGAGTCAGAACCACCTACGCGCCGACGGACATTCAGATCAACGTCGGTCTGTAGAAAGTTGGCAGTTTCAGAGACGGTGTTGACGTCGGTCTTGGTATCAATCGTGTCATAGAGGTAGTACTGGGAGAGGCCACCGTAGAACTGCCAGGGGTTCTGTTCCTTGCGAGATTCAGCCTTGCGCAGCTCTTTTTTATCCCTTGATGTTGCGGTCTGCAGGCTTGCCAGACGCTGACTGACACGCTCGCTATCGGCACCGTCCGGGTAGCGCTTCAGGTATTTTTTGTAGAGGTTTTCGGCGGAGGTCATGTTGCCCAGGCGCTCCTGAGCCAGGCCCATATACTCGTAAGCCTCTCGAGTGGCGCTGTTTGCAGGTAGGTCGATGACCTGTTGGTAGAGGTTGCTGGCTTTTTGCGGGTTTTTCTCATCTACCAATGCCTTGCGTGCCTGTTCCATCAGGAGGTTGGCCTGGGCCTCTACCGTGGCACTGCCCTTTACGCTAGCCCCTGCCAGGGTAACGGTAACGCCACGGAAATCGCTGTGGGCAGCGATATCGAAATCTACCTGACGGGCAAAACGTAGTTCCAGTCTGGCGTCGCCGCGGGTCTCCTTGCGGTAGCTAACCAGAGTCAGAGGTGACTTGCTGCTCGCCTTGTAGCTCTCCTGCTGCTGCTGTGGACTGTCACTGGTCCTGGCCTCGTTACTGGTCAGTTTCAGATCGATATAGAGCCGGTCACCTTTGCTCTTCGGCGTGTGGCCGACCACTTGTGCCGGTTCGGTAAAGCTGATATGGATCGAACCTTTGTTGACCTGGATTTCATCGATAATTCCTTCACCCTCCATCGCCGAAACGGGTTGGGTGAGTCCCAGGCTGCAAAGCAGCAGTAAGACGCGGCCGCCGCGGCGGCCGCAAAAGTTAAGTAGTGCTTTCATAAAAATTATTACCTTAGTAATTCTTAAAACTTACGGAAGCTGTGTTCGTGACAGCCTACGAGGCAGTTTGCATATTCAGGCAACTTGCTGTCCTTGTGCTCTTTCCTGTAATCCCGGTAATGACAGCCCACACAGGTGTTCGGGTAGGCGGCACTGTCGGTATAGGTGCCGGCATCGTTATACCCACTGTTGTGACAATCCGAGCATGGAGAGACATCCTTATGCCCGGTCGGGTACTGACTGCCCGCACCGTGTCGGAAGGTTGCCGGTTGCCAGGCGCGAGTGCTGTGGCAAGAATTACATTGAATGCCGACATAGTCTGCATGGAGAGTGTCGTTCGGTCGTTGTCTGACAGAGGTGCCAGCGAAAGTGCCGCTGTCATGACATGAAATACAATCGCTCTGGGCACTACCGTGACTGAAGCCCCAGCGGTGTGTGTTGTGGCAAAGTGAGCAGTCGCTTGGAAAGCCTGAGTGACTACTGCCCGGTGTACCTGTGGCATCGGTACCATTGTGGCAGTTTGCACACGGAACCCCTGCTGCGTTAGCTGTATGGTTAAAGTGCACGGATGCCCAAGTACTGGTGCGATGGCACTCAATGCAATCTCTGGTACCACCGAGTACTCCGGTATGGAAACTATTATTGGGTGGTCTGCTTGTTGCTGCACCGCCTGTGGTATGGCAGCTTCTGCAGTTACCCAGTACCGCCATGTGGTTAACCCGGCGCACGTCGTCCCACGCCAGGGTGGAGTGGCAGACATCACAGGCGTTGTTGGCCTGGACGTGTGCCGATGTTTTAACCACTGCACCAGTATTGGTCAATGTGTTGTGACAGGAAGCGCACTCCCGCGGGGTACCGCGGAATTGACCTGCGGTGTGGCAGGCGTCGCACTCCACCGAACGGTGACCGCCGGTGAGGGAGAAACCGGTGGTGAAGTGGTCAAAGGTGTCGTTGACCGGGGCGGCCATCACCGCTGCCGGTAACCAGAGCAGCAGTCCAGCGAGGATGCTGCATAATGTGGTGCGCTTCTTGTTTGACATGACGCTATCTCCGTTCTGGGTTACTTAGGACCCAATCTTGGCTTTCTTGAAATCTTTAGTGGTGTGGCAACGACCGCAGTTCCGGCCAAATCGGCCACGATGCACATCGTCATACTCATGACACGATGCACAATCCATGGGGGTTGCACTGGGCGGCCCACGCAGGTGGCAGGCGTTACAGGCGAGTCCACGGTGTTTGTTAGTCAGTTTGTAGTCGGTCTGTTTGTTGTGATTAAACTTCCACAGGCGCCAACCATTGGCGTTGTGGCAGTCATTACAGGCCTCACCGAGACCACCTTTGTGGTCGTCATCCTTCTCATGACAGTCGTTGCAGCCGGCGGCGGTTGAGGTGTACTGCCCCTTGGTGTGGCAGCTTTCACAGGTC
>JBNKQR010000097.1:0-5409 GCA_050295975.1 Thiohalomonadaceae bacterium | reverse complement strand
GCATGAGGACAGAGTTTATTTACTCTGATCTCATGCCTCCTGGTCCCTTTTCTGGACTTCTTTTCAGCGAGTATACACTTGCCTTGTAATTTAATTAGCTCATAGCCAATGATACCCCTGAACCCCCAGTTATAAAGCATGGGGTCTTGCCTTTTGCCCTGCTTAAACTTGTTTAGAATAATGTGCAACAAAAAGAATTATCGCTCTACGTCCGCTTTGGGTCTGTTTCACATGCAGAACGATGGCGTGTCCACCTTCCGCTTTTGGCCGACAGCAGACGCATTAATCCCATTTAAATAAAACACTTCGAAAATGGGTAACGATCAGTGTCTATCTGATACGGTCCAACCAACCTTTTATTTGAATACAAAGAGCTGATCAGATTCTCCGGAAGATCCAGTTCGCTTGACTTTACATCTTCAAGAGCAACTGGAAGCTGCATAATTTGCTTCAAGGTCAGCTGATGATTGATTTTTTTTGCGATCAGCGACTCTCTACTTAACTCAGCATTTGTGAGCACCAGGACTACATCACTGGTAAAGGCAGTATTCAGTAGGATGTTCGCGGCAACGATTTTTCTATTTGAACCATACACCACCAAGTGAGAAATATGGTTTCTCACGAGTTGCCTGTTCAATTCCTGTGCAACATCCTCGATTGCTTTGGAGATGAATTTTGTTTGATGAGTACTGAATGTACTTATCAGATAGGCCTCAAGCCTGGCTATGGGCGAATGAGGTTCATATTCGCCATCCCGCAGGAACCATTCCATCTTTGGAATAGCAAACCGAAAACCCCGAAACCAACTAGGGAATAATGATTGAGCATGTGCAGATACAGTACCCATGACTATTTCCTCAAGTTTCTCTAAATATCATCAAAATTTATGCCATATGAATCTTTCGGAATGTAATCAAACGTATAACAACTCCCGAGTATTTCGCTCGATTACCTTTTGTAAATTATTTCGACACACCCATGCTAATTGAGACTAACTATAGCGGGGCTATTACACCGAATACGGGATGATAAATAGTCTGTTCGTGCAGAAATCCAGGTACAGGAGTCATATGAATATCATATCCATCTT
The DNA here is from genome assembly GCA_050295975.1 of Thiohalomonadaceae bacterium. Taxonomy (GTDB): domain Bacteria; phylum Pseudomonadota; class Gammaproteobacteria; order Thiohalomonadales; family Thiohalomonadaceae; genus JAPHTQ01. The sequence goes on along the minus strand of JBNKQR010000097.1, from coordinate 4,319 downwards.
CATTTCACATAAGGCTGCTCATCAATAGCGTTGTGCTACACATCCTTACCCTTCAAGGCCGTTAGGTATCCACCATTCGCCGAATGAATTAGCCGTGCTGCTTCACTCCACGATTCGCCATTTGCCTGATTTATCAACAACTATGACACTTGGTAAGTTCGAGTCATGATCTATTTTTTTGTTATCCAGCCAATGGGGTCCGCTCGTCCCATTAAGATTCGTGACCATTGCTGTATTGCTGTCCTCTGAAATATATATGGTACCTACCCATTTAGAGTCCTCGCGAAGCAAAATTTCATAGTATGGCTTGTTGTCCAATTTTGCCCTGTGCCACGGTATCTCCACATAATCATGAAAGTCTGTTTCAGTATATGGACGGATACCGAAAACCTGGGCCTCTGCTGTCCTGTTTGTTCCTGACTCAATCCATTCTTTAATCCATTTGTGTTGACAAACTGCCTGATCAACTTCGTTGAATGTAGTTATAAATTGATTCCAATCGTACATCGGTTTGTCATTTGAAATCGGATCGAACCACCATGCATGGTTTACACAGCTTGAGCTTTTAAGTGACAATACAGCATGAAGTGAATACGGAAGCATATTGATGTCACCAATTGTTACTTCTTCAATATCAAACATTTCCTGTGCGTATGGGTAACCGGCAGTACCCTCGGCAATTTTCTTGGCTTTGAGTGATTCAATATATTTTAGAAGTTCATGGTTGTAATTTTCAGCATAATATTGAGCTATATGTATTAATCGCCCGTGTTCATAGCTTTGTATCGCATCGCTAGTGCCAGTAACAATTTTGTACCCATAGGATAAGTAATTTTCGTAATAGTCATAAACCCCTGGAATATATATACCTCTTCCCATGAGAGCGACAAAGCGCAAATCTCCATTTGCTATAGCAGAACTGATATCTCTATATGGATCTGCCTTTTCATAATATTTGAGATCACCATAGTCGACATCAGCCGCCATCACTGTTACAGCCCATGAGTACAAGAGCAAGGCGAGAACGTAGATCAGTGCTTTCATGCTTGATCAACAAAGAATAAAGCTTTAGGAGTACGACTGCGTAGCAGTAAGCGGAGAGAACGCATTTGACATTTCGCTAAATTTCAATTTCCAATCCCTCCTCCCGAAGAATTTCTTCAAGCTCTCGATACCCTTCGAGCTCAATCAGTAATCTTCCTCTTTCCGATCTTGCGATTTCGGACCAATGCTTATCCTCTAATGCACCAACCATTGCATAGAGAAAATTTAAGCTGGGTTTAGTGCTACATTCACGTTTTAGTTTAATAAATGCTCTCACCGCACCAATTTTTACTAATTCGCTTTCCGTTTTGATACCAATCTCATTCAGACATTGCTCGGATTTTTGACCAATACCCTTGAGTTTGCTTAGTTCTCCCATGACTAAGGCATCCCTTTTGAATACAACACCAAGATCAGGCGAAGAGGCGCCTCAGCGGCACCTGTCGAGTGAGTAATCGTTAACGACACGATGCAATTGTTATGTTCGCTTGTACGCATAGTAACCAATGCCACCAAGTAGCAGCCCAACACCGGCAGACGTAAAAAACGCTAATTTGTACTTTCTATACATTATTGCTTGAGAACATAGCGGCAAAGCTCACCCGACCAAGCGCTGCATCGCAGCGCATGGTCTGTAACGCCGGTCAGGCTATATGCTATTCACCTTCTCCAACTGGCTCTTGATTTGCGTAAAGCCTCCCAGTCGGCTCGTCCCACCACACGGGTTTCTCATTCCGGAGCAGGTCAATTACGATTTGAAACTCAGCTGGCGTGCTAAACGATTGCTCAGGAAATGCCTTTGACCCACCGTTCCAGTAAATCACCACATACCCGTGATGCTTTGTGGGACACCAACGCGCATAATATTTTTCCACTTGTACTGACATAGCATCCTCCTCTCTCATGTAGTTCCCCTGATAAGACTGAGTAAGGGCTCCTTAGCGGGGTATCTATGAAGCCTGATGGCCGGGCTCTTTGGTGCGAACGATAACGAGCATCCAATGGATGCCTATGGTTATATTTTGAGTGCCTCTATTATTACTTGGCGCAGAAAAATGAGTTACCCAGGACAAGAATCGGGTGCGATGGAATTCTTGCCATTCCGAGAGTTTCGCACTTGAGCCCAATCAATAAAGCCTGTCATATCGGTGTCCTATAGAGAATCTACCGTATGTCAGACCGCGTCGTGTTTTTGCTGATCGTGCCGACGCGGCCTATTGTGAAATTACCGAATCGGCCGAGCTTGGAGCGAGGTATGACCGGCCCGGGCAGGACACCCAGGTTTCTGACAAGGAGAGTTGATACGAGCGATATTCCCATCATCATCCCTGATCCTGATTACCGATTGTACGATAACTACCTGAAATACCTTTTAAAAGCCTCCACACCCGAGAAATCGCTCCCGTAGCATGTGAAGCGTGGCATGGAATTCATTAAGGCTCAGAACGGGTTCGAAATCAAGCCGCTTGTCGGCTCGGACATTGCCCGCTACTTCGATGTGATAGGCCGCTAATAGCATCTTTAAGGCTGGCAACAGTTGTCAAAGTATCGATGCCATACGTACGGTTACTGTCAGCTATTGAAGTCTCCCGCATCCAGGGAGGTCGCCTGGCAGTTCTGCTATATCTCCACCTGGCGCTGGATATCGACCACCAAACCACGGGCCACCAGTACACTCCCGAGCAGCTCAACTACCTCAAGGCGCGCATAGGTTTGCGTCAGCCATCGTGATCTGATTCGAGTTTCACCGTGACATCAGTAGATCAGTGCGGTCGAGCAACTCCATCGCCTGGATCTGAGTGTGGGTCATGGAGAGGTGTACTTGCCCGACGCTTTGGTGCGTAGGTACCCCAATGCTGTTCGCGCATCGAACACGACAGCTTTGAACACCGATTCACCAGCCGCCAAGGTCTAGTTACTCATAGCGGGCTTGCCTAGGATTCCACACTTACCTCGTCTGACTCCGTCCTGAAGATGACCGGCTCTTCACCCATCACCATCGCTTCATTCACCCGGCAGTCGGTCACGCCTTCGAGGGACGGCATTTCATACATGGCTTTGCGCAGCAGACCCTCCATGACGCCGCGCAATCCGCGGGCGCCGGTGCCCCGGTCGATGGCCTGGCGGGCGATAGCGCGCAGGGCCTCGGGGGTGAACTCCAGATTTACATTCTCGTACTCGAACAGTTTCTGATACTGACGCACCAGGGCGTTACGGGGTTCGGTGAGGATCTGCACCAGGGCCTGCTCATCCAGGTCGTGCAGGGCGGTGATGACGGGAAATCGGCCGATGAATTCGGGGATGAGTCCGAAGTGGCGCAGATCTTCGGGTTGCACCTCTTCGAACAGGCGCAGCTGGTCGTAGGCCTTGCGCGGATCGGAAAGATCGACATGAAAACCGATGCCGCGCTCGGTGGTGTCGAGGCGCTTCTCCAGCAGGCGCTCGAGGCCGGCGAAGGCGCCGCCGGCGATGAAGAGGATGTTGCGGGTATCGATGGTCTGGTCGTCGTGCTCCTTGCGGCCCTTGGCGCCGAGCTTGATCTGTGCGCCCTCGACCAGTTTGAGTAGGGCCTGCTGCACGCCTTCGCCGGAGACATCGCGGGTGCCGTGGGAGGACTCGCCCGATTTCGCCAGCTTGTCGATCTCGTCGATATAGACGATGCCCCACTCCGCCAGCTCCCGGTTGCCGTCGGCGCTGTCGAGCAGGCGCACCAGGATGCTCTCCACGTCTTCGCCCACGTAGCCGGCCTGGGTCAGAGTGGTGGCGTCGGCGATGACGAAGGGCACGCCGACGATGCGGGCCAGGGTGCTGGCGAGTAACGTCTTGCCGGTGCCGGAGGGCCCCAGCAGCAGGATGTTCGACTTCTCGATCTCCACTTCCGGTTCGTGGACCTGCATGCGCGGCCGGTCGTTCTCCATGCTGAGCCGCTTGTAGTGGTTGTAGACCGCCACCGCAAGGGTCTCTTTGGCCAGATCCTGACCAATGATGTAGCGGTTGAGCTGATCCGTGAGCTCCACCGGCTTGAGCAGGGTGCGCATCGGTTTGGAGGCGGCGCGCTTGCGGCCCCAGCTGCCGACCACCTGGGAGGCGAGGCGTACGCACTCTTCGCAGATGTGGCCCTCTTCGCCGGCGATCAGGGGAACCTCCTGGCTCTGTACCTGACCGCAGAAGGAACAGTGGGGTTTGGGGCCGCTCATGGGAATCTCCTGGGCGTGGTGCCGTTATTGAAGGTGATTGGTGGGGCAGGGCCCCACCCTACCCGGTGCCGTGGGGTG
>JBNKQR010000096.1:0-5424 GCA_050295975.1 Thiohalomonadaceae bacterium | reverse complement strand
CAGCAGGTCGCCACGCTCTTCACCGTGGTACTCATAAACACGCGTCTCGACAATTGCATCCACTGGGCAGGCCTCTTCACAGAAACCGCAAAAGATGCATTTGGTCAGGTCGATGTCGTATCGGGTAGTCCGGCGTGAACCATCATCACGTGGTTCCGCTTCAATGGTGATCGCCAGTGCCGGACAAACCACTTCACACAGCTTGCAGGCAATACAACGCTCTTCACCATTGGGATAACGGCGTTGCGCATGAAGACCACGAAAACGCGGTGACATCGGCGCACGCTCTTCCGGGTACTGCACGGTAAATTTCTTGCGGAAGAAATATCCGCCAGTCACACCCAGGCCCTGAAACAGTTCTTTCAGGGTCAGGCTTTTCAGAATTCGCAGCATGGTACTCATCGTATTCTCTCCCCCTTACGCCGCATCAAACCAGGGCGGAATACCGGCCATGATCATTGCCCCTACCACCAGCAACCAGACGATGGTCAGAGGAATAAATACTTTCCATCCCAGGCGCATAATCTGGTCGTAACGATAGCGCGGGAAGGTTGCGCGGAACCAAAGATAGAAGAACAGGAAGATCAGCGACTTGGCGACCAACCAGTGAATACCATGACCCATCAGGGTACCGAAGACAGGAATCTCAAACACCGATGCGGGCAGGATACCTTCGAATGGTGAGAGCCAGCCACCCAGGAACAGCAGACTTGCTAGCACTGCCACCAGGATCATGTTGGCGTATTCAGCGAGGAAGAATACCGCGAATGGTGTACCGGAGTATTCCACGTGGAAACCGGCAACGATCTCGGACTCACCCTCGGCTACGTCAAACGGTGCACGGTTTGTTTCCGCCACACCAGAGATAAAGTAGATCACGAACAGCGGTAATAGTGGAAGCCAGTACCAGTGCAACACACTACCAGACTGTGCCTCAACAATATCGCCCAGATTGATGCTGCCGGCGGCCATCAACACACCGACCAGGGCAAAACCCATGGCAATTTCGTAGGAGACAATCTGCGCAGCGGAACGCATTGCACTCAGGAATGGATATTTTGAGTTGGAGGCCCAACCGGCAATGATTATGCCGTACACACCAATTGAGGTGATTGCCAAAATGTAGAGCAGGCTAGCATCCACATCGGCCAACACCATTTCACTACCAAAAGGTATCACTGCCCAGGCTGCCAATGCGGGTGCCATCACCACAATCGGTGCCAGCAGAAATAGCAACTTATCGGCACCAACCGGAATGATGACCTCTTTGAAGATCAGTTTTACCGCATCAGCGATTGGCTGCCCCAGACCCCACAGCTGCTTGCCGAAGAACCCGACACGGTTGGGTCCGATGCGCACATGCATGTAGGCGATGACCTTTCGCTCGAAATAGGTCATGTAGGCCACGGCAACCAGCAACGGTGCCAGGATCGCCACGATCTTGAGCACAATGATCGCAACGGTCTGCAGCCACTCTGGGAAACCCCATCCGGCGAGTAAGGATTGAATCATTTCAACAAGCATGTTCGCTCACAATGCCTCGTTATATTGCTGTTAGTTGGCTGGGGCCATTTGTACTGGACCGAAGGAACCACCAAGGCCCTGCATCTCCTTGGTGCCAGCTGGTAAATAGACGGCGTTGTCTGGCAGACGCTCATCACTGACGACGGTTACGACCGCAACACCATTATCCTGCAACAGGGTCGCCTTCTCGCCATCGGCAAGACCGGCATTCTGCAGTGTGTTGGCGTTGGCATGCAGGCGGCGTGATGCCTGTGCATCATGAGTCGCCTGCAGTGGCGCACTTCGACGTACCAGAGGATCAACGTTATAGATCGGTATATCGGAGATGCGAACCAGCCCAGGATGCAAACGGGTAAGACCGTCAATAGTCCATGGAGTCACACCATCCATCGGAATATCACTAAACAGACCTTCCATCTCAGTGCGGATATCGGTCACTGCGTTGTATTCAAAACCGGAAAGGTCGAGCAGGTTGCCCATTACACGCAGAACCTTCCACGCGGGCCGCACTTCACCTGGCGCAGCTACGCAACCTTCAAACTGTTGCCAATGGCCTTCGGTATTCACCAGCGAACCGGCAGTCTCAAGGAAGGTACCAATGGGTAGCAGCACATCGGCATTGGTCATTAGGCCGACGCCACGGAATGATGTCATAGCGACCACGAACTCCGCCTTGGACATGGCATCCATCGCCAGCGCCGATTCAATGCAATCCAGTTCCGGCTCGACACCCATCAGGACATATCCCATGAGATCCGCCTGCATCATCGACCGCCAATCGAGACCACTGTTTTCTGCAGGTTTGGCACCCGCTTCACGATGCGGTACACAGCCGGCCAACCAGGCACCAGCACTATTGCCACCTTCCGTCAGCACACCAAGACGCGCACCGGAGAGGCGTGCAATGTGTCCGGCAATGGCTCGTAATTCAGCGCGGGACGGATGAGAGGCAACGAGGTTGCCCAGTAAGATGGTGGCTTGCGGTGCAGATTTTAGTGTAGAAGCGATGGCTTTACGTGAATCGGTAACCTCTGCAGTATCCATGTATTGCTTCAATTCAGCAGGGGCACTCTCACCGGTCATTTCCAGCAAGGCTTTAAGTACGCCCATCAGCTCGCAGGTCAAATCGATAGCGATAGATTTTGCGCTCAGCGGAAAGGCAAAATCGTAATCAACCGGATTAATAGCCATGATCTGTGCACCATTATTGGCTACTGCTTTTCGCAAGCGATGGGCCAGCATCGGCTGTGCCTTACGTATATTTGATCCAATCAGCAAAGCAGCATCGATGGTTTCCAGATCGGCTATCGCCTGACCCAATGCAGGATATGCGGGCAGATGATTTTGATCGCGAAAATCGACCTGATGCAGACGATGGTCAATATTGTTACTACCAATACCGCGCATCACCTTCTGTAACAAATAGTGCTCTTCGGTAGTGGCACTGTAAGAAGCCAGTGCGCCTAATTTATCGGCACCATGCGCATCGGCGATCTTTTTCAAACCCTCAGCGGCACGGGTCAGTGCAGTATCCCAATCGACCTCTTTCCATTCGCCCTGCTCTTTCACCATTGGTTTGGTCAGGCGCTCGGAGTGGTCATTGCCCGCATAGCTGAAACGGTCTCGGTCGGCGATCCAGCTTTCATTCACGTTTTCGTTTTCACGCGCGACTACACGCATCACCTTATTCTCACGCACATCTACACTGATGTTGCTACCAACACAGTCGTGTGGTGAAACACTGTTGTGACGACTCATCTCCCATGAGCGAGCGGTAAAACGATAAGGTTTAGAGGTCAGTGCTCCAACCGGACAAAGATCAATGACGTTTCCGGAGAGTTCGGAATCAACGCTATCCAGCATGTAGGTACTGATATGCATGTGCTCGCCGCGGCCCGGTGCACCCAGTTCCATAATGCCTGCAACCTCGCGACCGAAGCGCACGCATCGGGTGCAGTGAATGCAACGAGTCATATCAGTGGAGATCAGCGAACCCAGATCGGGATCATTCACTACCCGCTTACCTTCCGCGTAGCGGGAAACGTCGCTACCGTAGCCTACTGCCAGGTCTTGCAGATCGCACTCTCCACCCTGGTCGCAGATCGGGCAGTCCAGTGGATGGTTGATTAACAGAAACTCCATCACACTGCGTTGCGCGGCAATCGCCTTAGGTGAACGGGTGTAGATTTTCATGCCATCAGTAACCGGTGTGGCACAGGCAGGCAGCGGTTTTGGCGCTTTTTCTACCTCGACCAGACACATCCGGCAGCTTGCCGCGATGGACAGTTTACTGTGATAGCAAAAACGCGGGATCGTGACGCCAGCAGTATCAGCCGCTTCGATCACCATCGCCCCTTTTCGGGCTTGAATCGCTTTTCCGTTGATCTCGATGTTTACCATCGCCAGTCTCGTTTCAGTTCAGCATTATTTGCGGTAGATGACATTAGCCGTCTACCAGACATTTTTTATGATCGATGTGATACTGGAACTCATCGCGGAAGTGCTTAAGGAAGCTCTTGACCGGCATTGCTGCCGCGTCACCCAGCGCACAAATGGTTTTGCCTTCAATGCGCGTTGCCACATCCATCAATTTATCCAGATCACCCTGGGTACCTTCGCCGTGCTCGATACGGTGTAGTACACGTGCCAACCAGCCAGTGCCCTCACGACAGGGAGTACATTGGCCGCAGGACTCTTCGTAGTAGAAGTGCGACAGACGTGCCAACGTCTTCACCATGCAGGTGGTTTCATCCATTACGATTACTGAACCGGCACCGAGCATGGAACCAGCTTTGGCAATCGAGTCGTAATCCATATCCATGTTCATCGCCACTTCGGCAGGCAGAACCGGTGTGGAGCTACCACCAGGGATTACCGCTTTAAGTGTGTGACCATCACGAACACCACCGGCCATCTTCAACAATTCGGCAAACGGTGTACCCATCGGCACTTCATAGTTACCCGGTTTGTTAACGTGACCAGATACACAGAAGATTTTATTACCACCGTTATTAGGCTTACCCAGTTCGAGGAACCATTGACCACCATTTTTCAAAATCATTGGCACCGATGAGAGTGACTCGGTGTTATTAATGGTGGTCGGGCAACCGTAAAGACCGTAGTTAGCAGGGAACGGTGGTTTGAAACGTGGCTGCCCTTTCTTACCTTCAATCGATTCAATCAGAGCGGTCTCTTCACCACAGACATAGGCACCAGCACCGAGGTGCGCATGGGCATCAAAATCGAAACCGGAACCAAGAATATTTTTACCCAGATAACCGGCGGCACGCGCCTCTTCCAGGGCAGCGTCGAAACGCTCATAGGGCTCCCAGAATTCACCGCGGATATAGTTGTAGCCAACGGAAGCACCGATGGTGTAACCGGCAATGATCATCCCTTCGATCAATTGATGCGGGTTATAGCGCAGGATGTCACGGTCTTTACAGGTACCCGGCTCACCTTCGTCCGAGTTACAGACAATGTACTTTTGACCGGGCACATTGCGTGGCATAAAGCTCCACTTCAAACCGGTGGGGAAGCCTGCGCCACCACGACCACGCAGTGCTGAGTTTTTCATTTCTGCAATGATTTCGTCAGGCGTGATCTTCTCATTGAGGATCTTCTCAATCACCTGATAACCACCGGCGGAACGGTAGGCTTCCAGGGTCCAGGAATTATCGAGCTCCAGGGTGCGGAAACAGACGTCATTAGCCATTAGCTGATCACCCCGCTTGTAACTGCAACAGTCATTTTCTGCATCGTCATAGACATCATCCCGCGCCTCATTTCAGACCATCCAGGATCTGGTCGATCTTTTCCGGCGTCAGGTTTTCGAAATAGTCTCTATCAATAGCGAACATCGGTGCATTTACACAGGCACCGAGACACTCCACCTCTTTC
>JBNKQR010000095.1:0-5602 GCA_050295975.1 Thiohalomonadaceae bacterium | reverse complement strand
TATCATTTGCCAAGTTCTTGTAAAATAATCAGTCAGAGAGGGCTTCTCTTAAATATTAGGAATGATTGCCCGCTGCCAAGGTTTTTTGGTGTTCATACCACAAACAGAAAGTTTCATCTGACCCCACTTATCAGGGGCTTTCAGAGTCATCGGCTCTAGCTAAAGATGCCCATAAAGAGACAAGAGATAGACTAATAATCAGGAGTGTAGATTTGATCATGATTGTCTGATATTTGGTTCTAACGACCAAGCTGTGCGGCGCAAACGAAGCGCAGCGTAGTTTGCGTCCGAACGAGCGCCTTGTTAGCTCTATATAGTTCCAAAATAATATGCAAATATATAATTTGATATGAGTCCCGCAGCTATGCTTGAGAAAATAGAAACCCAAAACGAATGCCAACTTTTGCTTAAACGCTCTTCAACTTTTGTCTTATTAGTAATCGCACTTTTAGATAAAAGCACAAAGCTGGAAGGCGAGTTTTCAGCCTTTTCACTAACATAAATTCCTATAAAAATAGAAGCTATTGCTGAAAGAGTAACGAATGCGACCACCGCAAAAATAAATTTAGGCCATGCACCCGTTGATATTATTTCAATCAAGAAGTCAATTTTTGATAATAGTAGATCAGACTGGATAACTTCTTTTTCTGTCATTAATTTAAGTTTTTCTATATAGGATTCTATAAATTGTGAAGAGGTATAAATGGAACCTGCAATAGCCCCTAAAAAGAACAATACGCCCACTATAAAACCTATTGGCCCAGAATTTTTATATATTATATTCGTCTTTGAATCTGGAGATTTCATAAAACCCTTGATATGCCCAGTAAGCAAAGACTCAATATCAATCCCCCATGTTCTTTCTGTATGCTCAATTCGAATAAAGGCACCAGACCTATACCATCCGCGTCTATATCCTTTCCTAATGATGATGCCATCTTCGACAATAGCCCCAATACCATCATCCGCGCCAGACCTAAAGGAAAGATCAATGTTTTGACGTTCAGGAACATCTTTATTTTTAAATTTGACTAAATATGACCATGATAGCGATACCCCTGTAGATATTAGTGGCCTAACTTCAGTGTATGCTTGAAAGTCTTCTAGGCTATTTATCAGCACAGATGAGTCATCGTTGTATATAATTTTAACTGTGAATTGAATTAAAGTTGCTTCATTTTGTTGGTTTATTCTTTGGTTAACCAAATGGTAAGTGTTTGTTACATCGCCAGAATTTATTTCAAACACCCCATGAAGTGACTTTTCAATTGTTTGTGGTTTACCAAGAAGGCCTGAGACAAACTGACCAAAGTGGGCAGTATCACAAGGCAAAATAACTCCAATTTCTTTAGATCCGCTCGTTGTCATTATCAATTCCTACTTTGGTGTAAATGTTTTTTTGTGAGCTAACATGGTTTAGACAGAATCTATGTACTTCGAAATAGGCAGAATCTATATAGTTCACTAAACATAGAGTCTGCCTATTACCATAAGTACAGACATTGAAGTGGTGTGGGAGACGAATGACAGCACTCCCTAGCCCGGTGATTCCTTCCCCTTTTCTACCCCGATTACCTGCTAATGGCAAGGTTACGTGCTGATGAACGAAGCAGTTTTGGGCCCGTCAATTCCGCCGAGTAGCGGAGTGAAGGGAGGAATAGCCCGTCAGGGTTGCGCACAGGAGGTGCGCAATGTTGCAGTCAGGCCATGGACGGTCTGTCTGCAACGCCCGACTGTAATGAGCAACGTAGGGCACCCCGAAGGGGCGAGAATTTCGGGGCGTTTCTTTGGGTACATTCTTGTCGCCACAAGAAAGTACCTCGCCTTGTGGGGGCGAGACCCCGCTTTCCAATGCAGTTATCCGTCGCGAAGCGACACCTCTAGATTCCGGCGAAAGCCGGAATGCCAATAAAACCACGCATACCGACCCCAAACCCACTCACTCCCCCAACTCAACCCGATGATTACCACCGATCTCCCTCATCCTGCTCTCATCCACTCCGGCCTGCTGCGCAAACTCCGGCCAGCGCATCACGGTGTCTCTTACCTCGTCGAAGATTTCATTCGGTTTGGCTACGCCGATGGATTGGCCCACCGCGAGTAGATCGCTCATGGTGAAGTGATCGCGTTTACCGTTGATGGTCATCTGGTGCTGGTTGGTCCAGGTGCCCTGCGGGTTGTGCGCGTAGATCACGTCGAAGGCGGGGGCGAGTTTCCACTGGCCGTCGCTCTCCATGAGGAATGCGATGTTTTTGGTGTGGTCGTCCTGATTGCGGGCCAGCACGTTGAAGAGCATGCGCCGGTATTGTTGCAGCGCCTCGGCTTTGGAGAGGCGCAGGCGGCGCATCATCTGAAACGCCTGTTCGTAACCGTAGGCCCCGGCCAGGTTGAAGTCGTAGTGGGCGATGCCGCAGAGCGATTGCATGTGCAGTTTGCGGCCGTCCGGGCGGTCGAAGCGGCGGGTCATGAAGTGGGCGCGGCCGTTCTCCTGGTGAAGTCGGCACTCACTCATCTCGATTCCCGCCGCTGTGGCCATCAGGTAGTAGGCGTATTCGATGCGGCCGTAGCCTTCGGTCTTGCCCAGCTCCAGATCGTTGACGCCGTCGAACTTGAGCAGCCAGTGTTCGTAGCCGGGTGGTACCTCGGTCTGGCCGGAGCGGACATCGCCCTCGGCGTTGATGGCGATGATCGCCTTGGCGCGGGCGCCACCGGCGGAGGTGCCGACGCGCAGGATATCGAGCATGGCATCCTGTCCTTTGCTCTCCAGCCGGGTGTTGAGTTGGCCGCGTGCGGTGGTGATTGCCTGTGCCAGCGCGGCCAGTTCGGCGATCTCCACGGGAACCGCCTCTTCGATGGTTCTGTTGATCGCCGGGGCGAACTCCAGTGCCCCCATGCCACGGTTGCCGGTGTAGCAGAGCCGCTCCACCGGGGTGAAGTCGCCGCCGCTGCGGCCATTGCGCGCAAGCCAGGCATCGATGATGGCGTTACCGAATTTGTCGGGCAGGGCGTCCGCCAGCAGGCCGGGCAGGCCGTTGAAGGTGTCCCGGCTCAGGGAGGGGAACTGGTAGATCTCGCCCGGTGCCGCTTCGGCAAGGGGCATGGTCAGTGGGGCGACATCCAGCCCCGACTTGAGGAATGCCGGCTCGAATTCGAAGGCGGCGACACCGCGCGGTGCATCCCAGGCCACCGCCCCGACCACCTGGCCCCAGAGGCTGACATTGGCGACATCGACGCGATCTACCATGTTTCGGCATCCTTATTTTTGGTGGAGGGTTTGTCTGTGTTAGTACGCCTGGAGGCGCGCACTCGACGCTTCGGACGTCTGGCTTTGGCCAGGGCGAGGGGACTTTGCTGCGGTTCGGGGAGGAAGGCGTCGAGTCCCTCCAGGGCGCCCAGTTCGCGCAGCACGGCGACGAGGTTTTCGATCTTGCCGCGGCCGCTCTCCAGTGCCTGGATGGTGCCGACGCTGAGGGCGGTGCGCTCCGCGAGCTGGCCCTGGGTGCGGTTTTTGCGCAGACGCAGGGCGCGCAGGCGCTGGCCGAGCTGTTCGGCGATGGCGTTGTCGGTAAGGGCATAGTAGTCCATGCGACTGTACCTCTGTTTTTATGTGTTAGATGCTTGGAATGCGTTCAAGGAGCAGGTTTCTGTGTCTTATAGCACTTTAGTAGGGTGGTTGCAATAACATGCAAGAATTTGCGTATTAAGTAGTGTTGTATGGATTAACAGCTAGAAGTGTATGCTTTATAAGAAAGGAGGTGTGATGAAGCCGTGGTCTGTCCCCGGTTTCCTGAGGGTTTTGCCGATCCACTTCTTCAGATCAAATGTCATCCCATGGTTCTCTCTTCTTCGTCCCACACCAGGGGCAGGCTTTCCAGATCGAATATGTAGTCGCAGACTTCGATGATTTTTCCCGCTTTGATCCGTATGACGCTCACCCCTTTAACCACTTTTTCAACGCTCTTGCGGCTGGTGACGTGGTTATCCCACTCGGCAGTGATGACATTCGTTCCAACTATGTCAAATATGTTGTCCACGCAAATGCTTTTTAGCGAGAAGTGGACCGAAGGACCGGAACTCATCAGGTGGCTGAACCAGTCTGATATAGCCCCTTTGCCCCTGCTTGTGCCGCTAACCGACAAGGTTCCGGGATAGGTGAAAGTAGCATTGTCGTCCCATAGAGACAGGAACTTTTCCATATTGCGGTCATTGAAATAGGAAAATGCCGTTCGTACTCTCTGCTTTGCAATAATCGCTCCTATCATCACGTTCTCCCATAAAGACAAGTGGGGTCAGATGAAGCATATCACTAACAAGTAACGGCTTAAGCCACAATAAATTTCATCTGGCTCCACTTATTAATGCGACCCAATGTGGCCGACTCCCTAGATAGCGTAGGCGGCTACTAATGGAGTGCCATAGCCGAGGGTAAGCGCGGCAAACAGTGCGACGAGAACATAGTGAAGTAGTAGAAAGCGACGATCGTGTTCGATCTTTGACGGTTTGAAGTAAAGCACCTGCCAGATGAACCGCCAGCACCAGAAGACGAACAGAGACAGACAAATGACCGAAGCGACTTCAGTGGGCTGGGAGAGTAAGCCTGCGTAGCGAAAGGTAAGGGCGCCAGCCACAATCAATAACAGGGTGGTCGCGATATGGATGGTGGTGAACACCTTCACATTGAGGGTGGATATCTTTTGAAAGTCACGATGCCACCCGAAAATGCGGTGGAAGGCAGTGTGACCGATTCCAATGATCAGGGAGATGATGCCCGCGATCTGTAGTCCGAAGGTTGAGTAACTGGATTCCATGGTGATGTCCGTTTCGTGATGAAGGGATACTTTGGGTCAGAGTAAAAATTATTCATCGAAACTGATAATGACGTAATGCATATCAGACAATGGTTTTTACTCTGACCCCAAATATTTCGCACGCCCGTGTGCTCCGCGACACCACCCAAATCGGATTAATTATTGCGGAACGCGATAATTCACTTAACCCGCATCCCAGGCTCTGCCCCCTCATCCGGATTAAGGATGAACAGATCTTTGCCACCCGGCCCTGCGGCCAACACCATTCCCTCTGAAACCCCGAAGCGCATCTTGCGCGGCGCGAGGTTGGCGACCATGACGGTGAGGCGGCCTTCGAGCTGTTCCGGGCTATAGGCGGATTTGATCCCGGCGAAGACGTTGCGGGTTTCGCCGCCGATGTCGAGGGTGAGTTGCAGCAGCTTCTCTGCCCCTTCCACATGCTCCGCCTTTACGATGCGCGCAATGCGCAGATCGATTTTGGTGAAGTCGTTGATGTGGATGGTGTCAGCGATGGGGTCGTGAGATTCCCCAATCGCCTCTTTGGCAGCAGCGGGTTTGGCTGCAGGTTCTGAACTCTTGGTTGTTTCGCTTGAATCTTTCAGCATTGCGTCAATCTTATCCTGCTCCACGCGGGTCATCAGCGGTGTGAATTTGTTAATGGTGTGGTTTTGCAGCGGCACATCGTAGTTACTCCAGTTGAGTGCCTTGATACGCAGGAAGTCCTCGGCATCGGTGGCCAGTTTTGGCAGCACCGGTTTGAGGTAGGTGACGAGGATCTTGAACAGGTTGATGCC
>JBNKQR010000094.1:0-5637 GCA_050295975.1 Thiohalomonadaceae bacterium | reverse complement strand
TTGGAATAGTTCATTTTTGTCTGGCTGGATCGACAGATTACATCCTCATGCAATTAGGCCAATGCAACAATTTGCTTACACGAAAGGAAAAAATGCAACTGATTCAGCAATGATTATTGATGCCATGGATCTTTTATACTCTAAATCAATTGATGCATTTGCCCTTATGACAAGTGATAGCGACTTTACTCCACTTGTTATGCGAATTCTTGAAAGTGGGCTACCTGTATATGGATTTGGAGAGAAAAAGACCCCGCAACCATTTGTCGATGCCTGTTCCACTTTCATATACACGGAGAATCTAATCGAAGAAAATGGAAATAAAACAATAAATACATCTTCAGAAAAAAAGAGCCGTGCAGAACTGAGGAAAGATACAGCTTTGGTCAAATTACTACGAACCGCCGTTGAACAAACGTCAGAAGATGATGACTGGGCGCATATGAGTAAGGTTGGGCTTTATATATCAAACAACAGTTCATTTTCACCCATTAATTACGGCTACAAAAAGCTTGGTGACCTCATACGTGCAAGTGAGTTATTTCATGTCGAAATGAGAAACGATGGCACTGCTATGTATATCAAAGATGCACGCAAATAAATTTATAACAATCACGTCAATTAGGACGCTCGCAAGCTCGCGCCCATTATGCGAGCGTTATAGGCCAACCCAACCATGGAGTTTTTAGCACTGATATTAATTCAAAACTTAAACGGTCATACGGACGCACACCAAAATCCATATGGGACATGGGTTTGCGGTGGTGCGCACACCAACGCACATCAAAACCTGGATGGAACCTGGATTTGTGGCGGTGCACATACCGGGGCGCACCAAAATCCTGACGGTACTTGGGTTTGTGGTGGCGCTTACACCAGTGCACACCAAAATCCTGACGGTACTTGGATTTGTGCATAAAGCATATAACCATGCCGTAAATTCAGACGCATTTTCCATTCGCGTTTCTCACTACAAATGCGCCCGATATGGCTGGCGTTAGAAGCTAATAATGATTTATGAAATTAGTTCTAAAGAATATTGATTTGCTTATTTGGGTGGTGATTCTCACCTTCGGGTATGTTGCTCTGTTTGTATTTTGGATAGTGCCAATATTTAATAACATTTTTTCTGGGAAAAATATTGAAATCCTATTGATGGTGCTGTCACTAGCTGGGGCGGGCTATCTCGTAGGTAAGTATTTTAAAAGACGCTGTGAAAAGAAAATAAACTTAAGTGGTAGGCGCGTAAATTGTTCTAGTGAAGGCATGGCAGCATTTATACTGTTTATGTTCTTTTCGGCCATATTGGTAGCTTTTTTAATTGTTCACTTCAAATGATAAAGCATACTAACAATGCCATTAAATTCGCTTCCTTCAGTCTCCGGTCTTCGCTACCGCTCGGCTGTTTATGGTAAATGTTATATTTATAAGGAAAATATTATTCATGCAGTTGCAATTAAATGAAGAAGAACAAGAATTCCTTACACCAGAAGAAATTGCAATCCTGGCATTTACGAATAACGGCGAGTTAGAACGAGTATCACATAGAGACACTCTAAAAGACCTTAGCGCACTACATATACTTACTGGAAAAGCAAGCTATTACATGGCTGTAGCATTAACTACTGCTCTCGTTAGGTGCGACCATATAGATGAAAAGCTAATATATAATGCATATCAACGTGATATTAACGAAAATATTGATGTCATTAAGATGCATTACGCTACCATATCATTTTCACCAGATATAACTGAACAAAACATTTTTTTCTAAGAGCTCTAAAGAGCTTCTATTGTGAGATGAGCTGTGTCGATATAGATCTAAATGAAATTATTTCAAGTACTGAAAACGCTTTTAATAGTCTTGTATATAAGAAGTTAATCGAAGACACAATGGAAATTGCCGCTGGAACTATATTTGTTGCGGTTTTAGGATTGATACCCTTTGGTTGTACAAAAAACTAGGCAAGGTAGTGTTGTTTATAGAAAAATAAGTGCTGGTTATTGGGCTTATGAGCGAAAAAGGATAAAAGATGAAGAAGTTGGCAGATTTAACTTCAGGCTGGTACGCCTGCTTACCGCGTTTAAAAAAGCTTTGGTGGAAGCTACACAGGACTCTGTAGACGATACTGAGAAATAATCTAACAATGTGCTCAACCAAGGGCGCGCAAACAGCGCGCCCGTTAGCTGAATCGCTATGCAATAGAAAGACAAATCCAGGCACTGCCATACCCTCTTATCAAATACAAAAATGACAAGGAGATATTGGTCCCATGATTACAGGAATGAAAAAGCATACAATTGCCGTACTCGCATTAGTCGTACTGAGTGGATGTGCGTCTCTCTTTACTACGCATTTTGACACAACTCGCTTGAGTAACCTTGCTACGCTGAAAGTAATGCACGTCAAATTCCTAGAGACTTGGACTGAAGGTTCCGGTAATACGTGGAATGAGAAGAAAGTAATTGAAGCATGTGATAAAGGCGATACTAGTTTTCGTGAGGCGCATGAATATGCCAAAAGCACTGATCTTGAGGATGGTACTGCTAAGAAGGCCGTTAACATAGTTTGGATGCAATTTAAGGCAGACTGCAGCGCTTTACTAGAGGACAAGGCGCTCTTTGATGCTGGTTACTCTATAGATGTTAAGTCTAGGATCGAAGGTAATTACGATAAAGCTATAGAAGGCGAAAAGTCACGTATTGGATACGATAAATAGTTAAGGAGACGAAATGTCTAAGCTAGAAGAATTCATTAAAGAAACAGGGGATGCTGCTAAGGATCTTGTTAAGGCAGAGGTAAAAAACTTAGTCAAGGATGCTGAGTCTGATTCAAATGATTTTGTAAAAAAGACAGGTGTTCTTATTGAAGAGTGGCTTATTAAGCGAGCGAAAGGCGAGTATAAAGATAAGGATTTGAAACGCTTGATAGAGGCGCGAAAACTTGAAGCTGAACAGTACCTAAATACCGAAGAGATTAAAGCTCGCTCAAAGGTTGAAGGCCTGACCAATAAGCTGATCGAACTTATCACTAAAGGCGTTGTTGATACTCTGTTTTAGTGTATGAGCTTGGCGTACTCTTTTGGAGGATAATGCACAATAAGCTGCCGTTGCTGTCGCCCGTCTGTTGCCCAACATCACCCAACGAATACTGACCACGCAGCTGCGTGAACTGGAACGGGACGGGATTGTGCAACGTACGGTCTATGCTGAGGTGCCGCCAAGAGTTGAATACAATCTGACTGACTTTGGTAGAACGCTTCAGCCGGTTATGACTGAATTGGAGAAGTGGGGAACGCAATATCTACAAAAACTGGCGAAGATTCGTTCTAAATAGTCGCCATGATTGCTGCAAAAGAGTTTTATTCCATCACTTCCCGCAAATAGCGAAACAGTTCCCGCGCTGACTTCGGCGGCTTGTTTTTCTTCGCTTCCTGTTGTGCATTGCGCATCAACTGTCGCAGGTGTTGTCTATCCATATTCGGTTGCTGTTCTAACAATTCCGCCAGGGCAGCATCGCCTTCATGTAGCAGCCGATCACGCCAATGTTCCAGTGTATGCAGGCGTGCACTTTCTCGCAGGTGTTCATTTCGCAGCGCATCCATCGCCTTTTCGATCGGTTCGGCGTCGATTCTTCGCATCACCTTACCAATGTATTGCAGTTGGCGTTTACGTCCACCACGGGCGGTGATCTTGCGTGCGAGGGCGACGGCGTCTTCAAGCTCCTCGGGCATCGGGATTTTTGCCAGCTGGCTTGGAGGTAATTCCACCAGTTCCTCCCCCAGCTTCTGCAGTGCATCGCTTTCGCGCTTCAGCTGGCTTTTGCTGATGAGGATGATCTCTTCTTCGTCTTCAGGTAGATCGCTCATTGTTTTAAACCAGGAATAGTGCGGCGAGGCCGAGGAAGGCGAAGAAGCCGATCACGTCTGTGACGGTGGTAAGTAAGACACTACCCGCCAGTGCAGGGTCGGCCCCCAGTTTGCGTAGCATCAGTGGAATGGTGGCACCGCTAAGGGCGGCGACGAACAGGTTGATCACGATGGCTGCACCGAGTACCAGGGCAAGTGCAGGGCTGTCAAACCAGAAACCGGCAACCACTGCTAGTACCACTGCCCAGGTCAGGCCGTTGAACAGGCCGACGACCAACTCTTTATTGAGCAGACGCTTGGCGTTGCTGCTGCTGACCTGTCCGAGTGCCATCGCGCGGATAACAAGGGTGAGGGTCTGGCTACCAGCGATGCCACCCATGCTGGCGACGATGGGCATGAGGATCGCCAGTGCGACCAGTTTTTCGATGGTGGCGTCGAACAGGCCGATAACAGTCGAAGCAAGTAGTGCCGTGATCAGATTGATGCCAAGCCAGATACCACGACGGCGGCTACTGGCGATAACCGGTGCAAAGATATCCTCTTCTTCGGAAAGACCGGCCATGACCATCAGGTCGTGGTCGGCGCGGTCGCGGATAACGTCGACCACGTCATCGATGGTGATACGGCCTAGTAGTTTGCCAGAGGAATCAATGACGGGTGCAGAGACGAGGTCACGGTGTTCGAACAGGGTGGCAACATCCTGAGCCGAGGTGTCAGCATTAATACCGTCGATGTTACGTTGCATCACCTTGCCGACAGGGAAGGCCGGATCGGTGGTAAGCAGGGTAATGAGTGGTAGTAATCCAAGATATTGACCTTCCCGGTCAACCACTACCAGGCTATCGGTCGTTTCTGGCAGGTTGCCGATGAGGCGCATGTAACGCAGCACGACTTCAATACTGATGTCCGCACGGATAGTAATGGTATCCACGTTCATCAAGCCGCCGGCGGTGTCCTCTGGATAGGGGAGTACCGCTTCCAGACGCTCACGGTGCTGATCGTCCATGTTGTGTAGCACCTGCTGGATAACCTCTTCCGGCATTTCCGGTAGCAGGTCAGCGAGGTCGTCAGGGGCGAGGGTTTCGGCAGCGGCGACCAGCTCGTGCGACTCCATGTCGCGGATCAGCTTGGCGCGCAGGTTATCGTTTACGTAGAGAAGGATGTCGCCGTCGAAGCCAGGGTCTACCTGTTCCCAGACAATATTGCGCTGTTCCTGGGGCAGAGATTCAAGTAGCAGGGCGATCTCTGCAGGGTGCAGTTCGTGTAGAACCTGCTGAACCTGGGCGATATTGTCCTGCTGCAAGGCAAGTTGCAGGTTATCGAGGCGCTCGTGTGCGGTATCTTTCTCAGCAGCGTCGGCCATTGCCCGTTCCCCATTTACATTGCAGGAAGTGTAGCAAGCGCCGCAGGGCGATGGAACAAAAGTGGAGGAACGAAGAGAGTTTATTTACTACGTCGGTTCAACTCGGCGAGTTTTACCCCGATGAGGTCGCTGTTATTACTAGCGAGTAGATCACCAAGCTGTTTGCGCAGTTTGCCAATGTGGCTGTTGCGGATGATCTGTTTCACCTCCGGCAGACGGGATGGCGGTACACTGAATTCACTCAGGCCCATTGCCAGCAGCAGTCGGGTGAGTGCCGGGTCGCCCGCCATTTCGCCGCACATGGCGACCGGAATCTTCGCTTCTTTTCCTGCACGGATAACACCGTGGATCAGTCGTAACACGCCTGGGTTAAGCGGGTCGAACAGATGGCTTACCGATTCGTCG
>JBNKQR010000093.1:0-5764 GCA_050295975.1 Thiohalomonadaceae bacterium | reverse complement strand
ATGCTCACCCCGCGTGATTACAAAGAGTTCTCCCTACGTTACATGCAGCAGATCCTCGACGGTCTGAAGCGTGAGTCGGAAGGCCGTAAGGTGCCGGTGATCCTCTTCACCAAAGGCGGCGGTCAGTGGATTGAGGCGATGGCCGATACCGGTGCCGACGCACTGGGTCTCGACTGGACCACCGATTTGAGCGATGCGCGTCGTCGTGTCGGTGACAAGGTGGCACTGCAGGGCAACATGGACCCCACCGTGCTCTACGCCTCACCGGAGCGTATCCGTCAGGAGGTGGCGACAGTTCTTGAGAGTTACGGCAAGGGTTCCGGTCATGTCTTCAACCTGGGTCACGGCATCCATCAGCATATCGATCCGGAAAATGCCGGTGCCTTTATCGAAGCCGTGCACGAATTGAGTGCCCCCTACCACCGCTGAAATTCGAGTTAGGCAGCACCATAGAAAAAGACCGCTACGGGCCTTGCCCGTAGCGGTCTTTCTGCTTTCAGTGAACAATAGTGACAGACAGCGATCGGGGCTGTTCTTCCAACTGAGAAAAGGATACTTATGTTTATTGCTGAAAAAGATTCTTGCGGTAGCGCTATGGCTCCCTTCTACCTTTGATTCACAGCGACACAAGGCCACAGTAAATGTGACATATGTGAACGGACGGGCTTTTAGTAGGGAAAACGTGAAAAAACAGGGCTATTTACATAGTTACTGTATTTTTACACGGGCATCTGATAATTTTCTGCGTAACGGGGCAGGAGCGCCCTGGGAAATTGCACTAACTACAATAAAGGCCCCACACTATCAATGAGAAAGAAACGCGAAGAGCTGACTATCGTCATCGTTGACGATATGAAATTCAGCTACGAATTCTTGCGTCGAGCTCTAAATAAAGAGGGGTATAGCGACATCCGGGTGGCCGGTAGCGCCGCCGATGCGTTAAAGCAATTGGCGGAGCGTCCTGCTGATGTCTTGCTGGCTGACTGGGTTATGCCGGAAATGGATGGTCTGGAGCTGACAGACCGGGTGCGCCAGCTGGACGAAGAGACCAACCACTATACCTGCGTCATTATTCTTACTGCCCGGGATACCGTTGAGTCGGTGATCGAGGCCTTTGATCGTGGGGTTGATGATTACCTGAGCAAGCCCCCGGACAGGCAGGAGCTTGCAGCACGTATCCATGCTGCCGGGCGCATCGCTGCGCTGCAAAATGGGTTACTGGATACTATTGAGACCATGCGCCGTGATGCGGGTGAGCGCTCGACCATCGACGCACTGACAGGTCTGGGCAACCGTCTGGATGCCGAGCGTCGTTTCGACGAATTGCTCAAGCTGGTGGTGACCCGTGGTGGCGCCGTATGTTGTGGCTTTTTGAGTCTGACCCGTCATGCAGAGTTAATGGAAGAGCATGGGCGCAAGGTCTACGAGGAGCTGTTGGTGGGTATCGCACGGCGGCTGCATCGTCTGGTTCGCCCTGGAGATCTGATCGCCCGTGTTTCAGATTTTGAGTTTGTAGTGGGCATGCACTACATAGATAGCCACCAGGCCAAACCCAAGAACTACAAACGCATCATGCAGGGCATCAATCTGCGCCCGATTAAAACCTCCTCCGGTTTTATCACGGTCAACGTTGCGGCTGCCATGTGTTGCAATAAGGAAGGCCAGACCATCATCCCTGCCGAGTCCCTGATGGAGTGCGCAGCAAAAAAGATCCCCGTTTCGATTAAAACCGGGTGTACCGAGGTTGCGGTATAAACTGGATAACCTCCTAACTTAGGAGGTTTTCGCCAGCTCCGAATGCGATTACTATAAACGAACCACCACGACTACTTTCACGGATGACTATGCGCTTGAGGGCCATCTCCGTCCTGTTTGCCGGGCTACTTGCCGCGGGCTGTACGCTGACAGACGACTCCCCGATTACGCCGAAACGCGTGGTACAGGAGACTATTGTCTCAAGGCCACATGTCGCCATTCTGGTGAGCCAGCCCATTCCCCCCTACACTGAAGTAGCCAAGCGTCTCAAACAGCGTTTGGGCAAGCGTGCAACGGTCTATGACCTCCAGCAGGTTAAAGATGGTAGCTATCATGCTGGTGATGAGTCATTGCAACTAGTCACTATCGGCCTCGATGCTTCACGAATCACCGAGCACCTGCACCACCAACAGATTTTTTGTCAGGTGTTTAACTACAGCGGTAGTGGGCTGACGGGCCCACACAGTAAGGGGGTTTCCATGATCCCCGGAATTAGTAAAACCTTTGCTTCATGGAAAGCCATCTCACCCCGGCTACGTGATGTGGCAGTGATAAGCGGACCGGGACAGCAGGCACTATTGCGACCTGCAATCGAAGTTGCAGCACAGCAGGGCATTAAACTGCATCATATAACTGTGAGTAACGATAAGGAGTATCAGTACATTTTCAAACAGGCAGCAAGGAAGGTGCAGGGCTACTGGCTGATACCTGATAACCGGGTTCTGAGTATTGAAACGTTGCGTGATGTGATGAATTTCAGTGTAAGGAACGGTAAACAGGTCGTGGTATTTAGTGATGACCTGCTAAGCTTGGGTGGACTGCTTAGTGTCAGCACAGATTACGATGACATTGCCGAAAAGGTTTTACAGCGCCTGAAACAGGCGGAAGGACACAATGAAATACCTGGTCCAGAACTACTGCCCCTTGATGAGGCTGTACTGAGCATCAACGAAGTAATGGCACAAAGGCTAAATTTAACCATCCCTCCACAATACAGGGAGTATGCCGATGTCAAGGCAAGCCCCTGAAGAGGGTTTACAGACGAAAGCGAGGAAGGGACTCCAGTATCTTTGCGGTATATTCATTACCTGGTGGTCCCGCCAAAAGCTCATATGGGCAGCGCTTACCGGCCGAGGCTCTCTCAGTCTTGCCAACCGTATCCTGTTGTTGCAGTTTTCCTGGACGTTGGTGATCTACGGCATTCTCATCGTCTCCGTCTGGTATATCAGTAGCGTCGTCATCGAAAGCAGTTTGCGTAGCCAGGGTCAAAGCTGGCTAGCCAAACTGGATGAACTGGGGACCCCGTTCTACGCCTCAGAAAAACCGGGTGATGCAGAGCGGCTGATTAAAGATCTGGAAAAATTTCCCGAGATAGCACAGGTTATCTATTACCGTGCAGACGGTGGTAAAGAACTCGCACGCTACAGCAAGAAAAATCTACCCGATCCAGGATTACCTCCACTCACTGCTGAACGGATTAAATTATTGAACGGTGCTACCAGTACTGAAGAGTCTTTGTTATTTGAAAAAGGACGCAGCAGACTGTTTCGTTTTACCGCCCCAATCGCCATAAAATCGATACCTTCTGATGGCATGCTCGCTTTTAGCCTGGATCAAAACACCAGACAACGGGTTAAGGTGATCGGTTTTGTCAGTGTGCTTCTCGACTACAGTCCCTTTTACTCCGATCTCTACCATACCCTGCGTAACGTCAGCATTGTTATTGCCATACTTATGATACTTGTTGCCGCACTCGGAAGATGGTTTGTGCGTTGGTCACTACAGTTACTCAATCAACTTGAAGAACCGCTGCATCGTCTGGCACGTGGCGAGATCGATGTACAGGTGGAGAGCAGTGGAGACAAGGAGATCGCTAACATTGGCAAGGCCCTTAATACAACTATCTCTGCGCTGCGTGAACGCGATGAAACGCTGCAGCGGATGGTGAATCAGGATCCGATGACTGGATTGATGAATCGAAACCACTTTGGTGAGGTGCTGGATAAGGAAATCACGAGACTTCAATCAGAGAAAGGCAGCAGTGCCCTGTTTTTTATCGATCTGGATCGATTCAAGTTTGTTAACGATACCTATGGGCACGACGTGGGTGATCGTCTGCTTACCCAGGTTGCACATATGCTCAGTAACCGCATGCGTAAACAGGATTATGTAGCGCGATACGGGGGAGATGAATTTACAGCGCTGGTGGTTAATGTGAGCAAGGCAAAGGTTGGTGAAATTGCCCAATCCATGCTTGATCTAATGAACGATTATCGTTTTCAGCACAAGGGTGAAATGTTGAAAATTCACTTTAGCATCGGTGTCACCATGATCAATAACAGGGATTTAAGTGCTTCTGAATATCTAATTCAGGCAGATAAGGCGGTACATCAGGCGAAACAAGATGGCCGCAATCGCTATCATATCTATGTGCCGAAAAAAGAGAGTATCAATCTGCAGGAACATAATAGCTGGCATGCACAATTGACCGAGGCCATTACCAACGAAACCATACTGCTACAGTATCAAAAGGTAGTGCGTCTCAAACGAGGTGAGAATATAGAGCTCTATGAAGTCCTGGTTAGACTTCAGGGTACGGAGAAAGAAAATGGTTTGATCTTGCCTGGTGCCTTTTTCAATGCTGCAGAGCGTTTCGAAATGATGACGCAAATTGATCGCCTGGTAATTAAACAATCAATTGGTGCCTTGAATAAATCAAACAATAGACATTGCAAACTTTCGATCAATCTCTCTGAGCAGACATTGAAAGATGAAGGTTTTATCGAATATCTGGAAGGGGTGGTTACAGATAGCGACGTTGATACCAGTCGAATTATTTTCGAAATTAGTGAGCGAGTTGCTGTCTATAGTGCGGAGCAGATAAAACCGGTTATCGATGCGCTAACGGCAATGGGTTTTGAAATTGCTATTGACGATTACGGTGCGGGTTATGCTTCGTTCCAGTACCTGAAGCATAGCCAGATCCAGTGGCTAAAGCTGGATAATTCTTTGATAGAAGGTTTACGCCATGATCCGGTAGATCAGATCACTGTTAAGGCCATTGCACAAACCGCTACAAAACTTGGTATGCAAACTGTTGCCAAGTTCGTGCCTGACCAGGAGACGGTCGATCTATTAAAGAAGCTCGGTGTGACCTATGCACAGGGATTTTACTTGCATGAACCCGGCGAGTTTTTTTGTGAAACAAAACCACACGCCACGATTAAACGTAAAAAGGCATAGGCTGAATATCGCTCGTGAAAGGGAAAACATCAGCCAGTTTCATAACCATCTTTGCGGTGTTGTTTGCCGGGACATTGGGGTATCTCATTACACTGGCAATTTTTATAGCAATAAACCCCTGGAGTTTTGCCTCATACGCACCTGTAGTGGCATTGACTGGCGCAGCGCCGTTGATGGTTTTCGCATACAGAAGAACTAATCAGGCTGATGATTTGACACACGAGTGATGGATAAAACCCGGTATCTTGAGGGTCAGTCTACAAATATTCCGACCAGTTCTTGTCAGTTTCCCCAAATACCAGAAAGTGTGGATTGAGCAGTGATTTGCGGGTGTTGTAACGCAACGGCTGCATATCGACAGTCGTGATCTTCCCGCCAGCTTCTTCGACGATACATTGCGCTGCCGCGGTATCCCATTCCGAGGTGGGACCAAGACGGGCATAGATGTCAGCCTTGCCTTCCGCTACCAGGCACGACTTCAGTGCACTACCCAGTGTGACCACTTCGTACTCCGGTAGTTTGTCGAACAGATGTTGCAGTGATTTGTGTTTATGGGTAGCGCTGCTGCAAACCACGGTCGCCTTGCCGCCGTCCCAGCGGCGAACATTGATTCGTCTTGGAATACCTGTAGAGCTACGCTTGTAGGCACCCTGACCGCGGCAGGCGTAGTAGTAAGCGCCAAGGACCGGGGCGTAGATAATCCCTAGAACAGGTTCATGATTTTCGATCAACGCCACGTTAATGGAAAACTCTCCACTGCGACGAA
>JBNKQR010000092.1:0-6762 GCA_050295975.1 Thiohalomonadaceae bacterium | reverse complement strand
GCAGGGGGAAGAGGATGAGACCGCAGAGCCCCTGCGATACGGCCATCGGCCGATGTCAGAAATTGTCGGTGGAGGTGAAGAGACCGACCCGGAGGTCCTTGGCGGTGTAGATCTCACGGCCGTCCACCTTCATCACGCCATCGGCCACGCCGAGCACCAGTTTGCGGGTGATGACCCGCTTGATGTCGATATGGTAGGTGACCTGTTTGGCGCTTGGCAGCACCTGGCCGGTGAATTTGACCTCGCCGACACCGAGGGCGCGGCCGTGGCCAGGATTGCCGATCCAGGCCAGATAGAAGCCCACCAGCTGCCACATGGCATCGAGTCCGAGGCAGCCCGGCATCACGGGATCGCCTGGAAAATGGCAGTCGAAGAACCAGAGATCGGGATTGATGTCGAGCTCGGCCAGGATCTCTCCCTTACCGTAGGCACCGCCGTCATCCGTGATCCTGACGATACGATCGAGCATCAACATGTTGGGGGTCGGCAGCTGGGCGTTGCCGGGACCGAACATTTCGCCATGGCCGCAACGCAGCAGTTCATCGCGGTCGAAGGAGTTTTGTCTGGTCATGATGGGCTGATCTCTCTGCTGCAGGCACTGGTGCTGATTATGAAAACGGCATAGTTTCCCCGCTTGCGCGGGGGGCTGTCAAATCGATCACCTGTTCATCCTCGCAATCACCTGGGTATACTCAAGGCGAAACAAGGAGTAGGAGATAACGATGATGCGTTGGATTCTGATGCTGGTCCTGCTGTCACCCGTCCTGATTCAGGCGGATGTCCGTGTCAGACCGCTGGAGTGGGCGCAGCCGATGCTGGGTATCGGATTGGAGAATTTCTACCGGCTCGACGACGAGGTCTACCGCTCCAAGCAGCCGGATGACGAGGACATGGCCGCGCTGGAGGAGATGGGGGTGCGCTCCATCCTCAATTTACGCGAGTACCACTCCGACGAGGACGACGCCAAGGGTACCGGGCTTGTGCTCTATCGTGTTCCCATCAACGCGGGCGATATCGATGACCGCTTCGTGGTGTCCGCATTGCGCGCCATCGCCGAGGCCGAAAAACCGATTCTCATCCATTGCTGGCACGGCAGCGACCGCACCGGGGTGGTGGCGGCCATGTATCGCATCGTCTTTCAGGGCTGGTCGAGGGAGCGGGCGATCGATGAGTTCATGCATGGCGGCTATGGTTACCACGCCAGCTTCTATCCCAATATCGAACGCTATCTCGCAACAGTCGATATCGGAGAAATCAAACGGCAGGTTTTGGCGCAACATACCGATTAGGTTTAGGGTGGGGCGTGTGCGCGCCAGGCAGGGAGAGTGGCTGTGGCGGATTGTCGTGTCGATAACAGAGAATCAAACCAGGGCAGCCAGTTTTGCCGCCGACATCTTGGCGTCATGCAGCAGCATGCCGAGTCGTGAATTGGGTCTGGAGACAACCGACAGTACGGCTTTGCCTCCCACCTTGACCATGAGGGTAAAACCGTCAGAACTGTCGATAAGAACCTGCTCCAAATCACCCTGCTGAAGTTCCGTGGAAGCCCGGTTGGCGAGTGATAGTATCGATGCAGACAAGGCGCTCAGTCTGTCCGGGTCGACACTCTTATGCAATTTGGATGCGATCAAGTTCCCGTCTCTGCTCATGACGGCGGCCGCCTGAATGCTTGCAGTGCCTTTGACAAATTCTCCCAGGATATTGTCGATCTTGTCTTTATTGTGATGCATGCTGATTTCTCATCGAAAGGGTATATACAAGCAGGTTACCAGCGTTCTTTTTCCGCCCTTAATGCGGCTTCCAGTTTGTAAACTTCAGCGCGTGCTTTGGTAAGTGACAAAACCAGGTTGTCCTGATTTTTGTTGATGAATGAAATGATGTGGTTGCTATTGGTATTCCCCCGCAGATAGATATGCATCATATCGTCCGCAGTAACGACTATCTCTTTGAAGAAATGTTGGCTATTTGCATCCCGTCCGCGCGCTTTCTTGAAGATGTTCTCTATCATGACGACATTCTGTCCTTGAAAGAGATCTTCCGTAATGCCGACCAGACGGTCCAGTTTCTCCTTCGGGTAGATCTCCACCGCCAACATGGCTACCAGTTTGCCTTGATCCAGGTCTATATAGCCACCGGCTATGCAGCTTGGCATGCTCCTGATCGATTTATACAGCTGACTTTTGAGCGACATGGTATTTTCCTTTGCGGCGGTGGAATCCTTTCATTTACAGAGAAGCCTCAAGCTTGGACACTTCCATCCGAGATTTCGCCAAGGCCATGCCTAAGTTCACGGACTTGCGGCAGACAAAGGTGATGATATGGTCGGTATAGGTCTTGCCGCGAAGGAAGACGTGAACTAAGTTGTCGCTCAAGACGACGATTTCCTGAAAGTAGTGTGCATCGGAATCGTTAGTGCCGCGCGACTTTTTGAAAATATCCTCTATTGCAACGACATTGGGCCCCTGGAACAGGTCGGCGGTGGCGGCGGCCAAAAGATCCAGGACTTCTCCGGGGTGAGAATCCACTGTTTTCACGGCTAAAAGCATGCCTGTGCCTACATCGACATAACCTGCCGCCAGGCACTCCGGCACGTTTTTGATGGATTCATTGAGTTGGCTGTCTAATGACATGGGTTGCTCCTGTTGAGTATAAATAATCAATCACGTTCTAGTTTCGTGATATTCCAAGTGGTGGTTTTTTAACCAGTGATGGAATTCTGTGATGAAGTTTTCTTGTTGTTCTGACTGGATCATTCGTGGGTCCACGCAGCGAATTTTTCGCGTGGCCTCCAGCGGTGTCATACCGGATTTGACTAAGTATGAAGCGATTACAGTGCCCGTGCGTCCTAGCCCGGCCTTGCAGTGTACCGCCAGGCAATTCCCGGATTTGATCTTGTTGTCGATAAGGGTAGTGAGTTGCTCTGCTGCGGCCAACGCGGGTGTCCGCATGTCTTGAATCGGAAAATGGTAGACCTCGATGCCGAATTCCGAGGCAAGAGCGCTTGAAACTGTTTCTTGTTCTTCCAGGCTCACTAAAAAGTTTACGCCGACTTTTGCCAGGGCCTCCAGATCGAACGCTTGATCCGCCAGAAGTCCAGGTCGGGGTGTGGCCGCCAGGCTGTTCTTTGCGACCCAATGGAAACCTCGCGGTCCGAAAGGCGTATTGTTCGGTGACTTGGACTTTTTGCTTACTTTGGGCTGGTAGCGATTTATATAGACCTCATCAAGGTTTGCTGGATCGCAATCGGGATCAGGTGCGGCACAGGTACCCGTAGCCATAAACTCTTTGCCCGCGGTGGATTGCGGACTGCTCAACAACTCTTTTGTGGTGCCTTCCTCCTGGATGCGTCCTCCTGCAAGGAGGATGGCATTGCCATTGAGTTCTTTGGCCAATGCTTGATTGTGCTGAACCAGCATGACTGCGCGTTGTGCAGAGATTGCTTTGATGATTCCCAAGATTCGTCTGGCTTCATTCAGAGGCAGGTCGGCGGTCGGTTCGTCCAGCAGCAGTAGCGCAGGGGCGGTGGTCACCAGTCCGAGAATTAGCACACTACGTCTGTCTGCCAGTTGTAGCTGTGTCAGCGGCGTGGAAAGCTCGCTTAAGAGGTGATTGCAGTCGTACAAATCAAACAGACGAAACACCATCGATTGCTGTTCCTTCTGGGTCAAACTGGCCCTTTCGGGTATTGAGCCGATGATGCTGTCAGCTACGCTCAGAACAAGCGATGCGGGTTTTTGTTCAAGAAGTGCGGGGCGTTCACGTCTGCCCAGTCGCTCGCCCAGATAGATCGCGCTGCCGGAACAATGGAATTGGCTGGATTTTTCATTCAGTCCGGCCAGCGATCTGAACAGGGTGGACTTGCCGGATCCGCAGGCACCCAGTACGTGTGTTACACCGATGTCTTCAATATCCAGATCGATATCGGTGAGAATGCGTCGATTAGCGAATCCAATGCTGTAATTCCTAAGCGAGAGTATGTTGGCCATAAGGAATTAACGGCTTACAGCCAGGGATCAATTCGATAGAGGAGTGTCCTTACAAGTGATTTCACCTCGTCCCTGTTTCGTGAGTCGATGGTGAATATGGGAATCGTTCTGTCGTAGGCGGCAACAAATCGGCGATATTCGCCAATGTCATGGTTGATGTTGAGGTCGGCACGGGTAATGCCGACAACCAGAGTCCTGTTTTTCATGTGTATGGAAAACGCGTCAAAATACAATTTGAGTTCATGCAGCGGATCTTCAGCGGTATCGTCAATAAGCAGAATAACTCCCAAAGAACCCAGCGACAGTATCTCCCACATGAAGTCGAAGCGCTGCTGACCGGGTGCGCCGTAGACATGAATCTTGGTACCGTCTTGCAAGTGTATCTGTCCGTAATCCATCGCCACTGTGGTTAAATCCTTCAGCAGATTCACTTCATCCGTGGTGGCTTCTTCTGTCGAAATTACGCCTACATCACTGATGGCGGAAATCGATGTGGTCTTGCCTGCCCCTACCGAGCCCGCAAACACGATTTTCAGGTGTGCGGCAGAGGTGCTCATCTACGCAGCAAGCCTTCCGAGTATCATCGTCAGGACTTCCCGCACTCGGTGTTTTGGGGGGGCATCCGCACTATTTTTCGTCTCGGCGGTCCGGTTGGATTCTTCGACCTCTTCAAGTAGGCCGCTGTTGTGGCAGCAGGCGGCGAATGCGCGTGCTTTGTCCAGTGGCTGATTACATCTTTCGGATAATGACAGGATGGAATTGGCGTTCTCTATCCAGAGATTTGCCAGGGGTATGTCCGCATCACTGATGGGGATGCGCGCCAGGTTGGGCCAATATTTCAAGCGGTAGACTCGGTCCAGACTCAGTCCCAGTTGCATCTGATCCCGAATGGTGCATCGGGTCAAATACCAGGCCAACTCCTCGAATGAGCATCTGTATGCGACATCAGCCATTCTTGCGCGCGATTCATCCATGTCGATGGCGCGATGAGTGATCTGTAACTCCTGCTTAGGCAGGATCGCCATGTGCCTGAGCACTTTTTGCTTGACACTCAGATAGGCGTATCTTTCTTCGTTATCCAGCAGCAACCAATGATCGACCGCAAAACCGACGGCATGGTATCGGTCCCTGCGCTGTGGCGACATGGCAGACAGCACGCTACCGAGGAGGTATTCCGCAGGATCGATCACGTCACTGTCGCGACTAACCTTCGAAAGGGCTTTTTTTGCTCTTCCGCTGGCTAAATGCAGACGGGCGCTCGATGCTTGACATGCATCTTCCGAACTCGCGACGGGCTGTTTGTCCGCAGCCGCACAGATAACGGACAGCATCTCCGAAAATCGTAGAGGTTTTCGCAGCGAGGCGACAAAGTCCTGTTTCAATTTGTCTGGAAGCGCATTGTTTGCCGATACTTCAATCAGCAGGGAGTTGTTCTGGCTGCGGCAAAGCCTCCACTCTTTGGCTTTGCCAACCCTGTCGACATCGACCAGAACAACTCGCGCTTCTGCCAAATCCGATACGAAAGAAACTCCCTTTGCCCGACTCTTCAATGCAATCGATATCGATTGTTCTTCCGCAGGTGCAAATCCAAGAACGCCTATGGTTATCATCAGCACCCTCCTAGCTTCAGGGAGAAATGGGAAGCTGGATCCCGAATTTACGTGACTTCAGCAAATATTGATCTAGATCAATTACTGACAGAGCAATGTGACGGCATCTACATTCCAGACTTGAGTCTTTTTTTAGCTATTTTGATAAATTGAGAATCAAAATCTGAATTCAACGGCTGCCCGCACAATATCCCTGATCCTGGCAAGGAAAAGCGATAGTTGAGTCAAGCTGAAGCCGGGGTGATTGCTTCATATCGGTGTGATCACTGATTTGAATAGACTCCATTCCTCGTAGGCGCTGTTTCTTGCGCCGACACCAGAGATTCATTCTGAGATGGGTCCGCTTTGGGAATACGCTTCACAGGCGATGATACCGTGGGCTTCAAACAACAGCCGATAGTGCGGCGAAAACGGTTCAAGTGATATACGGCGCCTGGGGTGTCGCTGCGCTCCGGGATTCCAATGCGTATCTCACACTCTTGAGTGTCAATGCCGCAAGATGTGCGTGTGCGAATTAAGTAACTACAAAAGCAGTTATCTGGATGGATTATGCGACGAACGGTCGCTTGGCATTCAACAGGAATTCGCTGAAAGGTAGGGTAGGGAACCGCTCAGATCGCCACCCTGTTCTTTAAGCTGTTGTTCACGGGAAGTGTCGGTTCCGGAGGCACAATCTGTCTCGGATACCCTCCATCTTGGAGAATCCGCTTCTCTGTTCCGCTCCAGCGGCAAATCATCTGTTGATGATTGCTGATTGGCGCAGATCAAGCGATAGCCAGGTCCCGAGACGAAGGATTCACCCCAGTCCTCATTGCAATCGTCGCGGCGCGGCAAGAGTTACGGCAGCGGTGTGGCGAAAAGGTGCTAAGACGGCGATTGTTCCTGATCCATACCGCCCTATGTCCGTGTGGCGATAAACTCGACGATATCGTCGAGCGGAATGAAACTGTTTTCCGTCTCCTTGCGCCCGCGGTACTCCACTTTGCCCTCGTCCAGCGACTTCTCGCCCACCACGATGCGGTGGGGGATGCCGATCAGTTCCATGTCGGCGAACATGAAGCCGGGGCGAACATCCCTGTCGTCGAGCAGTACGTCGATGCCGGCTGCCCGCAGCTCGGCGTAGAGCTTCTCCACCGCGTCGCGCACCCGTTGGGACTTGTCCATCT
>JBNKQR010000091.1:0-6852 GCA_050295975.1 Thiohalomonadaceae bacterium | reverse complement strand
TTTGCGGTCGAGCTCCGCCTGGGCGAAAAAAGCCGCTGCCTTGCGCAGGATCTCATTCGCCCGCTTCAGCTCCTTGTTCTCCCGCTCCAGTTCTTTGAGCCGGTCCCGCTCTGAAAGGGATGCCTCAGTACCTCCTTGAGCGCGCTGAGCCTTTTTGTGCCAGCTCCTTAAGGTCTCTGGCGTACAGCCTATCTTACCCGCGATGGAGCAAATGGCAGCCCACAGCGAAGGGTATTCACCTTGTTGCTCAATGACTAACCGTACCGCCCGCTCCCGAACTTCCGGGGAGTATCTCTTCGTCTTGTTCATGACTCCATCCTCTCAAGGTTTGGAGTCTCCGGTAAAGCCGGGGCGGTTCACTACCTGGCCCTCAATGACATCGACCACACGAAGACCAAAGCGAAATCACCGCAGACCAACGGTATCTGCGAGCGTTTCCACAAGACTATCCTGCAGGAGTTCTACCAGGTCACCTTCCGAAAGAAGCTCTACACTGATCTGGAAAGCTTGCAGGTTGATCTGGACGAGTGGCTGGTGTATTACAACGAGCAGCGGACGCATCAAGGAAAGATGTGCTGTGGCCGAACACCTATTGCCACACTGCGAGACGGAAAACGAGTCTGGAAGGAAAAGAATGTAGGCTGAACTTGACCTGACAGACACACCATCGAAACCGGTAACTGTCAGATCAAGTCGCGACTACTACATCTAAACCAAATCTGTCCCGGTTTTCGGTCCCGGTTTCCGCACTTGTGACAGCGCGGGTTCATACGCTAACGTTACAGGTCTATCAACAACATTGTCTCCTCTCTGTTTTGCTGCATCAAGAATAGATGCATACTCATCAGGATGAGAGACTCGGGCAGGTCCCAAAATATCTCTCAGATGATCACCATAACTATTCTGTTGTTTGTCTGGACCTATATTATCTGATTTCTAACTAACATTTTATGGGCTTGCATAAAAAATATATGTTGATAACTTATTGACTGAATCCATTCTGCTGGGATATTGCATTCACCATAATATGCGCCGGATATCTGTCCGTAAACTGACGCAACCGTATCCGCATCGCCTCCTAAATTTGCAGCCATAAGCGCTCCTTCTTTGAAATTTTCTGAATTAGCAAAGCACCAGAGAGCAGCTTCCAACGTATCGATAACGTAGCTAGTAGGAGATATATCCCCCACTGATTTATGTAGGTACTCCGCCGCTACAATAGGCTTAAGATTTTTTGCCAGAGGGAAATCACTCCATGCTCCACTGTAAGGCTCGTAGTTATTTAAAAGTTCTGCTTTGGGTACTCCAGCAATTGCACCGTTAATTAGTGCAGCAAAATACTGACATGCAGTCACCGCTTCATTTGCTCCATGAGTAGTTTTTGAACTCTCTCCAGCATAATGAAGTGATTTTTTAATATCCCCGAAATAGAACAGAGCTATTGGCGCCAAACGCATCAGTGATCCATTACCCGCTGACATTGGGTCTTTGGAGCCAGCTTCCGGTTCCCCTGTAAGTTCATACCGTTCCAATGCTGCCCTCACAGTGTTGCCAATGTCGAAACACTCACCTGTACAGCTATAGGCGCCATACTTCCACCAAGCCAAGTACTTATTCATTTGATCATTCGCATCGAAACCATCTCTGTATATTAGACTTTGACCAAGGGCGTAGGCCATGCTCGTATCGTCAGTCCATTGTCCTCTGAGTAAGTTAAAAGGACCGCCACCTACTAAATCATCAATTGGTTGGAAAGAGCCTGGTTTCTTGAACTCATTCGTTGTACCCAATGCGTCACCAACAGCTAATCCAAGCAAGGCTCCACGGAAACCATTAGCAGTTTTTCCATAAGGTTGAGAAAGTTCAATTAGCTTCTTTTCAACCTCCATATCGGTAAGATGTGAATGTAATTTACGAAACCGAATGTATTTTGCTGTCCAATTGTAGTTTTCTTGATAGCCCTCAATAAACTTGTCTGATACAGGAGGAAATGCGTACTCTGGATTATTCTTTATCTGTTCTTCGCTAACTAAAATCATCTTTTCCCCCTCAGCTAAATTTCAATCATTTCTATGATCCATTTGCCAGAACTACTTTGAGTTTTACTAATTACCTTGAACTTAGATTCAGGGCGAAATAGCACTTCTGACTCGTAAGGAAATGCAGAAGCATCACTCACGTCAACACCAGATTTAGATGTAATAACCATTTCAACATCACCTCCAAATGAACCTGCAGGTTTTGAAGACGCACTCACAAAGGCAGGATCAGAAAATATCTCACCCTCTTCAAATAGAAGATTTATTGTTGAATCATCCATTTTAGTTATTCCTCGATAAACACTTCCTGGATAAACTCGACCATCTACACTTGAAAGTTTCACTAAAGCAGCATCTGCTGACTTCGCTAAGGATTCCCACGGCGTTCCGTCAATAGATCCTGATCTCATTAGGTGATTGATTGATGCATAGTGTTCAGAAGTATAAGCATGTAACGCAATAAATTCATCGTCAGTCAAAACATCAAAATCTTTATTTGACTGTTTACGTAATATCGCGTCGTCAACGAGATCAGGATCGATAGCTCTAAGGTATTTTGTACTATCGGCACCATGTTTAGATATGCTGTTAGGAGAACTCGCCGAATTGTCTGGACCACTATTATCCCCCCACATCACAGTACTGTCGACGGGACTTTGTGAAGCTGAATTCTCGTCAACTACACTCTTTTCAATCCCACGACTCTCAGGCTTTTCAAGAGTCTGATAATGCCACTGCCCCGTCCTGCCTGTTCCCTGTTTACTACCTGCCCGCTGTTTGAGACGCTGCGCCAGTTTCCTGAACTGACTGCCGAGTCCTTTTAGTTTGCTTAGATGCCGGGCTTTGATGGCTACCGCTACTGTTGCACCCGCGCCCAGGGTCAGAATGGTGACGGCCAACTCAAAAGCGAATTCGGTGGCGAGGCCGGATACGGTTTCGGTCACTTCCAGGAAGTGTTGTGCATCGATGTAGTCTTGCGCAAAGTCGATGAGTAGCTGGCGGGTTTCGGTGTCATGCCAGATGAAATTAGCCAGGGAGAGGGCCTCGGCCCACTGCTCCCGAGTGAGACTTCTGGGGTCGAAGCCGAGCACGTCGGCCAACTCCTGGAACTGCGCGTCGACGAATCGCTGGGCGAATTGATTGGCGTAGTGGCCTTCGTCGCTGTATCGCCAGCTCTCCCAGGCGGCGCTTAGGGCGTGGTTGACCTGTTGGGTGACGAGGTCGCTGAGCTCTTTGATGCCGGTCAGCATGCCCCAAGCGGCGTTGCGCGCGCCTCGGGCGCGGGCGTTTTCCAAGGTGCTCAGTTTGCCCAGGAGGTTTTTCTGCTGGAACTCTGCTTCTATATGGGCGGCTTCTGCTCGCTCAGCCTGAAGCACTGTGTCGAGTGCCTGTTTGATCGCCTGGCGCTGGGCGGCGATCTCCTGCTCGTCGATGGGCTCTCCGAAGCTCACTTCGACCGGACCGTCGGCCAGGTTGACGACCCGGACCTCACCCTGGTTGTCGAGCTTGCCGCCGCGCTCCGCACCGCTGCTGTCTCGCAGCTGATAGGTATAGCCGGCAGCAGGCTGACCGTCGGCATCTCGAAGGTTGAGGCAGATCCAGTACTGGGGGCTCTCTATTCGCTCGACGTTGTCGAGAGTCTGGCTCATCTCCTTCAGACTGCGTCGATTCAGGCGTCTGAGCATGGCCTCTTTGGACGGGAAGCCGTGTTTTTCCACATGGGCGATCAGATCCCGGTTGTGAAAGACCCGTTGCACCACGGCATCGTACGAGAGTTGTTCCGCTAGGCTGCGCTCGCTGTCGCCAAGATAGTTGGTGTGACGGCGAGGCCTTCGGCTGCGGAAGGCAAGCACCTGTTGGCCGCTTCGCACGCCATTGAGCGCTTTGATCGGCACCCAGCCTTTGCGGGTTTTCTCAAAGAGTTGGATGCGATCACCGGCACGCAGGCCGTAGAGTTCGTTCGCGGCGGTGATGGGCTCCCATTCGCAGGGGTGAGAGCCATGGCGGCTGAGGGCTGAGCGGATTTCGTGGGGAAGGGCTATCTCGGCAGCCGTGCGTGAGAAACACCTTGGCTTTTGGTCTAGGCGTGCGCTGTCTTCCGCCTCTTGGCGTTTGCGCAAGCCGTCCAGGTTCCAGCTGCGGGGGTCTATGCCATCCCGATAGGCATCGTCCATGTGTAAGTACCTCGTCCATGAGTACTTGAGAAGGCTCAAAAGTTTAGGAAAGTCTCGTTAATGCTGTCAATCGGATACAACGAAGTCTGAGATACGATACTTCAGCCTGTCATACCTATTGCTGTATTTTTGCGAGAAAACGACAAGGACGATACAGTGAAGTACATCCCATACAAACACAAGATCGTATACATATCCGTATAACCGATCTGCGTCCTACATGGCGGGTGACAGTGGAAAAGAACATCGAGGGTTTCCTCAACCTCAGGCTCAACGGCACCAAGGTGGTGATCGGCGCTGGTCCCGCCCTCGAAGCGCTGAAACAGGAATACCCCGAGGCCCGCTTCCTCGGCTATCGGGAGAACGGCAACCTGGCCCGCCACCTGGCCTCGGCGGATGTCATGGTCTTCCCCAACAGGACCGACACCTTCGGCCTGGCCATGCTCGAAGCCATGGCCTGCGGCGTCCCCGCCGCCACCTACCCGGTTGAAGGTCCCCCTCGATCATTGTGTAGGGTGCGGCTTGCCGCACCGTATTACCACCGACTTGATGTTGGACTTAGACCCAATGGACATCTACGCTTCCTGTGATGCCGATTCGCTTTAGCGAATTGCTCTACACCCGGAGGCCTGAGGGAAGAACTACCGCATCTGTCCACATTCCATTGGAGGTCAGAATGGTCAGGGAAAGACACTCTGCAACACTTATCGAATCACGGCATGAGCCCGTTTGGCCCGAGGGGCGAACAAGGCCTGCCACACCTTCAAGACAGACACGAAAGCCTGCCCCGAAAGCCATCGCATCCAACTGCGCGGTTAGAGGCTCGATGCCGTCTCAGTGCGCACTGCATTGAAGCCGTTATACCCAGTGGCGCTCCATCCTGCCTAATCCGGCCAGGAGAATATGCGTGGAAAGTGATACGACAATGGAAAAGCCGCACATCCTGGTGGTCGACGACGAGCCCTTCTATCTCGATCTGCTCGCCAACACCCTGTCTGGCGACTACACGGTCAGCGTGGCGAAAAACGGCGAGCAGGCGCTGCGCCGCGCACAGACCGGTCATCGGCCGAATCTGATACTGCTCGATGTGGTGATGCCGCAGATGGATGGCTACACGGCATGCAAAAGCCTCAAGGAAAATCCTTTGACCCATGAGATCCCGATCATCTTCCTGACCGCCAAGAGCGACGTCACGGATGAGCTGAAGGGTTTCGAGTTGGGCGCCGTCGACTATATCACCAAGCCTATCAGCATCCCCATTCTGCAGACCCGGATTAAAATCCACCTCGCCCTGTCGGAACAGAGGATAGCCCTCGAACACCTGGTGGCGGAGCGCACGCAACAACTGGAGCGCACCAAGAATGCGGTGGTCTACAGCATGGGATCTTTGGCCGAAGCGCGCGATGAGGAGACGGGCAGCCATATTCAGCGCACCCGCGAGTATGTCAAGGCGCTGGGCAAGGCGTTGGCGCAAAAGAGCCGGTACCGCAACCTGCTGAGCGACAACGCCA
Organism: Thiohalomonadaceae bacterium; assembly: GCA_050295975.1. Classification (GTDB taxonomy): domain Bacteria; phylum Pseudomonadota; class Gammaproteobacteria; order Thiohalomonadales; family Thiohalomonadaceae; genus JAPHTQ01. The sequence continues at coordinate 1,128 of JBNKQR010000091.1, read as the reverse complement.
TCGATCTCATTGCGCGGGCTGCCCAACTGCACGATATCGGCAAGGTCGGCGTGCCCGACCGGGTGCTGCAGAAACGGGGGGCATTGAACGCAGAGGAGCGCCGGGAGATGGACCGGCATGTGATCTATGGACGCGACGCGATCATCAACGCGGAGCGTTATGTGGGCGCCACGACCTTTACCGCGGCGGCCAAGGAGATCGCCTTCAGCCACCACGAGAAGTGGGATGGCAGCGGCTATCCCCTGGGCCTTGCCGGTGAAGCGATACCGCTGTCAGCGCGCATGATGGCGCTGGCGGATGTCTACGACGCCCTGGTCTCCCGCCGCTACTACAAACCGCCGCTGCCCCACGCGGAGGCGAAAGCCCTGATCACTCAGGCGCGCGGCAGCCATTTCGATCCGGAACTGGTGGACGCCTTCGAAAGCTGCAGCGATCTCTTTCGTCATATCTCCGAGCGCTATCGCGACGATCTGGAGAGTCCTGAAGCCGTGCCGAAGGAGCAATCGGGCCGGTAGCCGTGACCGCGGGAAAAGAGCGGCGCCTTACCCGGGGTGGGCGATGATCGCTTGCTCCGGTTTCGCTTCCAGCTTGGATCTCTTTCAATTGTTGTGATTTGGTGGGGCAGGGCCCCACCCTACCTGTTGCCGTGGGGTGGGGCCCTGCCCCACCAAATCGGTTGAAATGTGTGACAGCGACTCAACAATCAGTTATCAACTGGGCCCGGCCCCATTGCCGGGCCCTTAACTTCCCTGGCGGAACCTCATGTCTCACCGATCAATCGGATCGGACATTGATCCGCACCATCTCCTGCATCACGCCCTCGAGTCCGCCGAAGACGGTGAGCTTGTCGACCTTCTCGGTGACCTTCTCCAACGCCTCCAGCTCCTTCAGGCGCAGCAGCACCGGGTTCTCGTCCATGAGACGGGCGGTGTTGAGCAACGCACGCGTCGCTGCGGTCTCCTCGCGCCGCTTGATGATGTTGGCCTGTGCCGCCTTCTCGGCCACCTCCACCGGGTAGACGACGGCGCGCACCGCAAACGACTCAATGGATATCAACCATGGGAAATCCAAGCCTGCTGTCGGATGACGACGAGATCGACCGGTTCGAGCGATTTGTTTACACGATGG
>JBNKQR010000090.1:0-7204 GCA_050295975.1 Thiohalomonadaceae bacterium | reverse complement strand
ACTTCGATGTTGAGCTTCTCGTCGATCACCAGCTCCACACCCATGTTGCCTAGCAGTTCCATGGTGGTGGTGATGTCATGTAGATGCGGCACGTTGCAGATGGTCACCGGTTCGTTGCACACCAGTGTCGCAGCCAGAATCGGCAGAGCGGAGTTTTTGGCGCCGGAAATTCGGATCTCCCCATTCAGGATGGTTCCGCCGGTAATGATTAATTTGTCCATGTTCCTCGCAATTTTTTATCTCGTCACCATCCGGCTACGGATGGTGTCGGTCTGGCGCCTCAGGAAAGCTGCAATTGGCTGGCAGTCTTCCACTCTTCCGGTGTGTAGGCCTTGATATTAATGGCATGGATCTCACCGGAGGTAATTTTATCCCCGAGTGTGGCGAAGACCATCCGTTGCTCCTGCACCATCGATTTGCCGTCGAACTCCTCACTGATCACGATGACATCGAAGTGGCTGCCGTCCCCCGACACCTGCACCTCGGTGGCGGAGAGACCCGCCTCGATCATCGCTTTGACCTCTTCAACCTGCATCTGACGCACCATCATGGGGAAAATGAGTCGGAAATGATACCGCCTGGGGGTCCAATATGTAACCCTTGTCCCGCCTACTCCTCCAGCGGGATCAGGCGCTCCAGGTCACTGGCCCTTGCAATGGCCAGCAGCTGTTCCGGAAGGTGACGAAAGCGAATGTCCTTCCCCAGCTGCTTTCCTATGCGCAACCACTGCATCAGCAGGGCGAGCCCAGCGCTGTCGGCGCGGGTCACATCGGCAAGATCGATCACCACCCCGGATGAGCCCTCATGCAGCAGGGATTGGCTCTGCACCAGCACAGCCGTGACCGTGGTAAAGGTCAAATCGCTACGTACACCGAGAAGATTCTCCCCGCTACGCTCGATCAACACCTCTGCATCATTTGCCACTATCGGCCCCCTTGGCCTTGTTCATCTCGGCAAGTTTGCTTAGCAGTTTGGGAATGCCACCCTGCTGTACCTCGCTGGCGAAACTGGTGCGGTAGTTGGTCACCAGACTGATGCCGTCAACGCTGATGTCGTAGACCTTCCACTGGCCCGCCTTGTTGCGATAGAGGCTGTAGTTGAGCGGAATATCCGCTGAGCCACCGTTCTGCACAATACGGGTCTTCACTGTCACCTTCTTGTCTGTCTCACTGGCGTGGAACGGCAGGAACTCGATCTTTTGATCGGTGTACTCCAGCAGTGCGGTGGAGTAGGTCCGCACCAACAGGTTCTGGAATTCACCGGTAAAGGTCTTTTGCTGTGCTGCATCGGCCTTACGCCAGTTCTTGCCCAGCACCCAGATCGACATTTTGTGGAAATCAAAGTGCGGCAGAATCAGCTCTTCCACCAGCGGATAGATTTTACTCTTATCCTTCTGCAGTTCAGCCTTCTCCTTACGCAACCGCTCCAGCACCTTGTTGGTGGTGTCGACGACCAGACTCTCCGCAGGATGCTTCTCCTCCGCCTGAAGTGGCAGGGTAATGGCCAGGGCCAACAGCACCACACTCAATCGGGAAACCAGCGTGCGTATCATTATTTGGCCTCCCCTTCAGAGGTTTTGCTGAAGAGGAACTGACCGATCAGCTGTTCCAGCACCAGTGCCGACTGGGTCAACATCAGTTCGTCACCATCCGAAAGCATCTCCGGATCCCCACCCGGTTCGAGACCGATGTACTGCTCACCAAGCAGACCCGCGGTGAAGATCGAGGCGCTGGTGTCCAGCGGCAAGCCGTTGTACTGGTTGCTGATATTGAGGCTGACCACCGCCTGGAAGGTATTCGGATCGAAACCGATATTGCTCACCCTGCCAACCCGTACACCCGCCACGGTCACCGGCGAACGTACCTTCAGTCCACCGATGTTGTCGAACTTGGCGGTGACGGTATAACCCTCGTCGCTGCTGACTACGGTGAGGTTGCTCACCTGCATCGCCAGCATAAACAGGGCAGCCATGCCCGCGGCAATGAACAGACCGACCCAGATCTCTACAGTCCTGCTCTGCATCATATTAATTGTCTCCAAACATCAGTGCGGTGAGGATAAAGTCCAGTCCCAGTACCGCCAGGGAAGTGTGAACTACGGTTCGGGTGGTGGCGCGACTAACCCCTTCAGAGGTCGGTACCGCGTCATAACCCTCGAAGATGGCGATCCAGCCAGCGACCACGCCAAACACCAGGCTCTTGATCACGCCATTAATAATGTCGTCGTTGAAATCGACGCTGGACTGGATCTGCGACCAATAGGCCCCCTCGTCCACGCCCAATAGACCGACGCCGACGAAGTAACCGCCCATCACGCCGACGAAGCTAAAGATCGCCGCCAGCAGAGGCATCGAGATAAATCCGGCGAGAAAGCGCGGCGACAGCACCCGCTTGATCGGGTCGACCGCCATCATCTCCATACCGGAGAGCTGTTCGGTCGCCTTCATCAGGCCAATCTCTGCGGTCAGTGCCGAACCGGCCCGTCCAGCAAACAGCAAGGCGCTGACCACCGGACCCAATTCGCGCACCAGGCTCAACGCGACCATCGTACCCAGTGACTCCTCGGCGCCGAAGTCGGAGAGGGTGTTGTAGCCCTGCAGACCGAGCACCATGCCGACGAACAGGCCGGAGACCAGAATGATCAGCAGCGACAGCACGCCGACTGAATAGATCTGTTGAATCAATAATCGTGGTCGCACCAGTACACTGGGGATCCCCGTGAGGATGTAATAAAAGAGTATGTGGCCGCGACCCAGCCGCTCAAAGAAACCGAGGCCGCTCTGACCCAACCGCTGTATCCAGTCCAGCATCAACGCCGTCCTCCGTCTCTGCCCGCCAGGAGATCCTCGGCGTAATCGGGTGCCGCATAATGGAATGGAACCGGTCCATCCGGCATCCCATCAAGAAACTGTTTCGCCCACTCGGACTGACTGGGACCGCCCAACTCTTCGGGTGTGCCGTGGGCTACCACCTTACCGTCGGAGAGCAGATAGACATAATCGGAGATGGAGATGGTCTCCTGCACATCGTGGGAGACCACAATACTGGTCAGACCCAGCGCACCGTTTAGCTGGCGGATCAATTTAACCAGTACCCCCATGGAGATTGGGTCCTGACCGGTGAACGGCTCGTCGTACATCACCATCATCGGGTCGAGGGCAATGGAGCGTGCCAGTGCCACCCGTCGTGCCATACCGCCGGAGAGCTCACTGGGCATCAGGGCACGGGCACCGCGCAGACCCACCGCCTGCAGTTTCATCAGCACCAGATCGCGGATCATCGACTCGGGCAGATCCGTATGTTCGCGTAGTGGGAAGGCGACGTTTTCGTACACATCCAGATCGGTCAGCAGTGCACCGCTCTGAAACAGCAGACTCATACGTTTACGCAGCTGGTAGAGCTTGTCCCGGGACAGCTTGTGTACATCCTCACCATCGACCTCCACGGTTCCCTCACTGGGCCGTAACTGACCACCGATCAGTTTCAGCAGCGTGGTCTTGCCGGTACCACTGGGTCCCATGATCGCGGTCACCTTACCACGCGGGATATCCAGGTCGATCCCATCGAAGATCATGCGTGAACCACGCGCAAAGCGCAGACCGCGGACCTTCACCAGGGGAGATGAATCATCGTTTGACATCAAACATCCTTTTGCTGAAATTCGCCGTCAGCTCTTGCACGGCAACGAATTGCGCCAGTGTTATCGAATCAACGCAGCAGATCAACCAGAAGCCATCTGTGCGGCTCGGCAATTGCGCGCTAGTATACGTTGCTCTTGGCCAGCGTGGCCTGACATTTATCACATTTCAAAGGAGAGACCATGGGCGATGTCATTGGTTTCAAACGCCCCAAGCCGGGAGAAAAGAACAAGGGCCGCACCCTGTGCAAGAGCGGCTTTCATAAATGGGAGGTCGACAAGGCAAAACCGTTCGACACCAAGGCAGGCAAACTGGTCAGCCGCTACGTCTGTAGCCGTTGTGGTTCAACAAAGACGGAAAGTCGTTAACCCCTCCCTTGATTCCCCTGCCATATCCCGAAGATAATCCCGGCAATGAAAACAAAAAACGACAAGGGTCTCTTTTGAATAATCATTTCCGTCTTGCCTGCCTGCTGTTATTAGCGTTATTCGCCACAGGCTGCACCACACTGGATGGTCCCCGCGATCCCCGCGACCCTTTTGAGGGCTACAACCGCGCCATGTACGACTTCAACAGCGATTTCGACAAGGCACTGTTCCGCCCCATCGCCGAGACCTATGTCGAGGTGGTACCGAAACCGATCAACACCGGCATCAGCAACTTCTTCAGTAACCTGGATGACGTGCTAGTGCTGTTAAATGACCTGCTGCAACTGAAGCTTGGGCAGGCCGCCTCCGATTTCTCACGTATCGTCTGGAACAGCACCGTTGGCCTGTTTGGCTTCATCGATGTCGCCACACCGATGGACCTGCCCAAACACAACGAGGATTTCGGCCAGACCCTCGGCCACTGGGGAGTGGGCAGCGGCCCCTATCTGGTACTACCATTCCTCGGCCCCTCCTCCGTTCGTGACGGCACGGGCTTACTCGCCGACTGGCAGGTGGACCCGGTGATGCAGGTGGAGAATCCGGATCAACGCTGGGCACTGGTGCTTACCGAGGCGGTCGATACCCGTGCCGGTCTGCTACGCGCCAGCAACATTCTCGATACCGCTGCGCTTGACCCCTATACCTTTATGCGTGACGCCTTCCTGCAACGTCGACAAAGCCTGGTCTACGACGGCAATCCGCCGATCACCGATGAGTTTGATCCCTTCGCCGAGGAGTTTGATCCGTTGCAGGAGTAATCCCTGCCGTAACTTGCATTGCCCTGCGCAAACCGATTTAATGCCGCCTCAAGCGGAACGGACAGAACTCCTATAAATCATGCTTTTATCTTCGTTTATTGCCATCGTCGCTGGTTTCGCCCTGCTGGTCTGGGGTGCGGATCGCTTCGTCACCGGCGCCTCTGCTACCGCCCGCAATCTGGGGGTGAGTCCACTAGTCATCGGCCTGACCATTGTTGGCTTCGGCACCTCGGCACCGGAGATGCTGGTCTCTGCCATCGCCGCTTGGGCCGGCAACCCAAACATGGGTATCGGTAACGCGATTGGCTCTAACATCACCAATGTCGGACTAGTGATCGGTGTCACCGCCTTGATTGCACCGCTCAGGGTTCATTCAAAAACCCTCAAGCGCGAATTCCCGCTGCTCTTCCTGGTCATGCTCATTGCCCTCGGCCTGCTTCTGGATAGCGAAATGAGTCGATTTGATGGAGCCGTCCTGATGGTTGGCCTGGCAGCGCTGATCTACTGGATGGTGTCACTTGGCCTGCGCCAGCGGCGTGATGCCCCAGACCCAATGAGCAGCGAATATTCCGATGAGATCCCGGAAAACATGCCCATGTGGCGTGCCATTTTCTGGTTGGTGGTGGGCATGCTGATCCTACTGGGTAGTTCACGCCTGCTGGTATGGGGCTCGGTCAATGTGGCAATGTGGCTCGGAATCAGCGACCTGGTGATCGGCCTGACCATCGTCGCCATCGGCACCAGCCTGCCTGAACTGGCTGCTTCGGTGATGAGTGCGCTCAAGAACGAACACGACATCGCCATCGGCAATGTCCTCGGCTCGAATATGTTCAACCTGCTGGCAGTACTGGGCATGCCAGGGCTGATCATGCCGGGTGCCACCCCGGCGGAGCTACTGAACCGCGATTTTCCGGTGATGATTATCCTCACTGTCGGCCTGTTTGCCATGGGCTATGGCTTCCGTAAGCCAGGAACGGTGACCAGGGGCGAAGGTGTTCTGCTACTGAGCGGTTACCTCGGCTACCTTGGGTTGTTGTACTATTCCCTGAACGGCCAATAAGAGGAGTTACCCATGTCCAACGAAAAGTTCACTGTGCAAAACGTCAAATGCGGCGGCTGCGCCAGTAACATTATGAATGGACTGAAGGAACTGCCGGGAGTTGCCGGGGTCGAGGTTGCTATCGACAGCGGCGAGGTCACCATTACTGGTGAAGGCCTCTCCCGTGAACAACTCAGCGAGAAACTAAGCCAACTCGGCTACCCCGAGGCATAAATGACGCGTGATTTTGACGAAGCAAAGGTAATCCAACTCGGCCAGGCGGTACTGGAAACCGAGGCTGAGGCGATCCTTGCCCTCAAGCCACGTATCGATCAGCAGTTTGTCACCGCCTGCCGCCACATGCTGCAGTGTGAAGGACGCATCGTGGTCACCGGCATGGGTAAATCGGGGCATATCGGCGACAAGATCGCCGCCACCCTGGCGAGCACCGGCTCCCCCGCCTTCTTTGTCCACCCGGGTGAAGCAAGCCATGGCGACCTGGGCATGATCACCGCCAAGGACGTAGTGTTGGCGCTCTCAAACTCCGGCGAAACCGATGAGCTGCTCACCATCCTGCCGCTACTCAAACGCCTCGGTGTCCCCTTTATCACCCTCACCGGTAATCCTGAGTCACGACTGGCCCGCGCCGCCGATGCCAACATCGATGTCAGCGTGGCCAAGGAGGCCTGCCCACTGGGTCTGGCCCCTACCTCCAGCACCACGGCGGCACTGGCGATGGGCGATGCCCTGGCGGTAGCCCTACTGGAAGCCCGCGGCTTTACCGAAGAGGACTTTGCCCGTTCCCATCCGGCTGGCAGTCTTGGCCGCCGCCTGTTACTGCGCATCGAGGACCTGATGCACAGCGGAAAGCAGATCCCACAGGTGAGCGGTGAGGCCACCCTGAGTGCGGCACTCTTGGAGATGAGCAACAAGGGGCTGGGAATGACCTGCGTGGTCGATGCTGAGCAGAAACTGCTCGGTATCTTTACCGACGGTGATCTGCGCCGCCTGCTCGACCATGGCGAGATTTCCATTAATAAAGTAACAATCGACGAAGTGATGCATCGCGACTGTACAGCCATCGACTCACAGCTACTGGCCGCCGAGGCACTGCGGATCATGGACGAAAAGCGGATCAATGCCCTGCCAGTGGTTGATAGTGAAAAGAGACTGGTCGGCGCGTTGAATATGCACGATCTGTTACGTGCTGGCGTCGTCTGAAAAACTAGCGGGGATAAGATGCAGGACATCATTAGAAAAGCTGCCAAAATCCGCCTGGTCATCTTCGATGTGGATGGCGTGCTTACTGACGGCAGCCTCTACCTGTGCGACGATGGACAGG
>JBNKQR010000089.1:0-7222 GCA_050295975.1 Thiohalomonadaceae bacterium | reverse complement strand
GTTGACCAGCGCCTGTGCCTTCAGATTACCCTCGCGGGTAACGGCACGAATGTATTCGTTCTCCACCTCGTGTTTGTCCTGGTTGAGCTGGCGGATCAACATCAATGCAGACTGCATAATGTCGAGCGGTTCGAAGCCTGCGATCACCACCGGTTTTTGATAGTGCTCGGCAAAATACTCATACGGCTTGCTGCCGATCAGGGTACTGACATGAGAGGGGCCGAAGAAACCGTCGATGGCGATATCATCTGAATCAAGGATCGCCTTCAATGCCGCAGGGGTAAGAACGTGGTTGCAGAAGACGCTGAAATTCTTCAGACCCTCTGCCTTTGCCTGTTGCAGGGCAACTGCGCTGGGCGGCGTGGTGGTCTCAAAACCGATCGCAAAGAAGACCACTTCCCGATGCGGATTCTCACGGGCGATACGCAGTGCATCCTGGGTCGAGTAGACCATACGCACGTCGCCGCCCGCTGCCTTCAGTTTGAGCAGGCTCATGCGTTTGCTTGCAGGTACGCGCAACAGATCGCCATAGCTGCAGAGAATGACATCGTGCTCCTGCACCAGTTGAATCGCGTTATCGATACGACCGATGGGCAGCACACAGACCGGGCAGCCGGGGCCGTGGACGAACTGCACATTTTTCGGCATCAGGTCCTGCACCCCGTAACGGAAGATGGCATGGGTGTGGCCGCCGCAGAACTCCATCAGTCTGTATGTACGAGCGGTGTCAGCTTCACTGGCGATCGCTTTCCCCAGTTTCTGCGCCAGTTCCTGATCGCGGTATTCGTCGACGTATTTCATGCCGAATCCTCCCCAGGCCCAGAGTTTTTGCCATCGTTCGTTGCGAGGGTGTCGAGATGCCGGTCTGACTGGGCGCATGGATCGGAATCCGCAGTAGAAGGGTGGTGAGAACTTTGGGCCAACATCCCCGCTTCGGCAAAAATTTTCAGCGTGCGCTCCGCCTCTTCGGGACTGAGGCGGTTAAGAGCGTAACCCACATGCACCAGCACGTAGTCGTCTACCTGCACCCCTTCGACCAGTGCCAGCGAGACCTCCTTCTGTACACCGTCGAGACTGATGGTCGCCATCTCACCGTCCTCAGCGATGGCCACTACTTTTGCCGGAATTGCCAAACACATAATCAGGCTCCAATAGTTGCAAGCTGTCGCGTCGCTGCGATCCAGCGATACCAGCCGTCCATGCCTTCACCACTGGTGGCGGAGACCTGCAACACCTTAATGGATGGATTGACCCGTCGCGCATAGTCGATGCATTTCTCCACATCGAATTGCAGATGCGGCAACAGATCGATTTTGTTCAGCAGCATCAGATCCGCTGCGGCGAACATGTCGGGATATTTAAGCGGTTTGTCCTCACCCTCGGTGACAGAAAGGATCGCCACCTTGTGCGCCTCGCCAAGATCAAAGGCGGCGGGGCAAACAAGATTGCCGACGTTTTCGATAAACAGCACACCACCGTTTTCCGGTGCCAGGGTTTCCAGTGCATGTCCCACCATGTGCGCATCGAGGTGGCAGCCTTTGCCGGTGTTGATCTGCAATGCGGGTACACCGGTTTCACGAATGCGATCGGCATCGTTGGCAGTCTGTTGGTCACCTTCGATCACCGCCAGTGGGTACTTCTCTTTCAGATCCGTCAGGGTCCGGGTAAGCAGGGTGGTTTTGCCGGAGCCGGGGCTGGAGACCAGATTGAGGGCAAGGATGCCACGCTCGCCAAACCAGCGTCGATTGGCGTTGGCATATTCATTGTTCTTGCCAAGGATATCCTGTTCGACCTGCACCATACGCGCCTGGCTCATGCCGGGGGCATGGGCATGGGCCGGGCCCTGACCGTAGTCGTGGGTGTGATCGTCATGGTGATGATGACCGTGGTCATGATCGTGATGGTGGTGTCCGTGGTGATGGCCATGTTCATGGCTGTGACCGTGCTCATGGCTGTGCTCATGTCCTTCGATGGTTGTTTCGCCTTCACCGCAACCGCATACCGTACACATCATTCCACCTCCAGTTCTTTAATTCTCATTTCATCGCCGCCGGTAACCTGTAGCTGATAACCGCCACAGTCGGGGCAGGCGTCGAAGCGCTGTGTTACCGAAACCTCGTGGCCGCAGGTCATGCACCAGGCACGTCCCGGCAGATTGATAATCTCCAGTGCCGCACCATCGGCGACCGAACCCTGAACCACCACATCAAAACCGAAGCGCATCGCCTCCGCATCAACGCCAGCCAGATCACCAATCTCCAGCCACACCGTTTTCACCCGGTTGAAGCCGACGCTTTTGGCCTGATCCTGCATTACCTGTAACACCCCTTCACACAGCGACATCTCATGCATCGTGGCGTACCTGCAAATTTATTCCGACACAGGGATCGATGGCGTTGATCCAGAGTGTCGCCTGTTGTTTGAGTGTCTCTTCATCGCTACCGGTCAACGTGCGCAAACCCTTTACCGCGATACCCTGTGGATGGAAGTTCCACTCAGTGGGTGCAAGGATCTGATAGCGCCGCACGATGTTGTCCTCGATCTCCACCCGATGAATCAGACGACCACGGGCAGCTTCGACCTGTGCCAGACCAATACCCGATTCTCCTTTGCTGCTGGAAGTTATCGGCAAAGTAGCGCCCAGGCGTTTTAAACTCAGTCGCAATAAATCCGGGACTAACATTAACTCTGTCAGTCGTGACATCAGGCGTGTCGTCAGGCCATTGCCCTCATTAGCCAGTAACTCCTTTATAAAAGGCTGTAATCGCTGCCGATGCAGAGGCGTGTTCTCGCAGGGATACTCCATCCATACAGGTGCAGCGATAAAGGCATCCGCATCCTCAGCGGTTAAACGTGTATGCAAGGTGTGACTCTCCAGTGGCGGCAAAAAGCGACTATCGCTTGTGCCTAATCGATCCCATTTCAGTGTTCGCAGCCGGTATAGCAGACGTGCGGGTAAGGTTTCTCCATGAATGAGCCAATCCTTAAAAGAGTCCTGTCCATTCGGCAATGATGCTCCAATCGTGTCGTCAATGATGTCACGCAGTTTCTCGATAACCTGTTGCGCCGCATCGGAGTCAACGTCAGGTACGCTTTCTAGACTAAAGGGCGCGGCGTTTCCATAAAGTGCGTGACTCAACTCCGGTAGTAACTGCATCAGCCCAGGCAGATTTTTCTGCTTTACCTCTTCACCAGCGAAAGCAGGCCAGTCGAGCAGGATGCGCAGCAGGTGTTCGCGCGCGCTCTCCATCCACACCAGCATCTCTCGCGCCTGTCGTTGCGCCGTTGAGGGGTTGATCCCCAGCGCATTCTCACAGGCACTCAGCGCGGTTGCAGATTGCGCCGTGCCACAGAGACTGTAGATCTGTGGCAGCCGTTGAAGCGCCTCTTTCACGGCGACACCCTCAAAAACCCGGCTCGCCTGCACCGGGCGGGCTGAGTGGATGTTTGCCTGACGGACACCTGATGTGTCGCACACCAGTTCAATATTGATTTGTCCCTCAAGCGATGCCAACGCTCTAACCCTGTCCGCTCAAGAAGCGACCACATAGTAGTAGCCTGTGTACGAGCCTTTGCAGCAAAATCATTGCTCCCTCTCTTGCCGACCGCGCAGCAGTTCCCTGCGGGTGATCGGGCGAGCCATCTTTTCCGACAGAGTCGGGCCCTCGTCGTCGGTTTTACTTTCAGGTTTGTCACCCTGCCATGCACGGCGCACCATCTCATCGTGCATCGTTAACTCCTCACGGTTCTCGCCGTTGAACAGTCCACGCATTACCTCAGTGGCGGTGGCCAGGGCACTCGCCTGATCGGTGAACTGCTGCATTGGCGAAAACAGTGAGCAGATCTGGTAATGGCCGAATCCCGCCTCATGGCCGACGGTAAATTCGTAACTGCCGGAGTGGAACAGATGGGTCACTTTTTCGCCGACCTTTAACTCGCCCCAGTCATCCTCGCCCGGTAACAACATCAGGTTCATAAACCACGGTGTGACGAGAACGCCAATAATATTTTTACCCCAGGGTACAAAGCCTACCGCTTTCACCTCCAGCGCCGGGTTGAGAATTGGCAGCCCCTGCATCCGCTCCTGCCAGACGTAGTGGAAGGTCTGCTCCAGTGCTTCTACCTGTGTCGCCATGTCGTTCACGCGTCGTCACCCATTACCAGAAAGTCGTCCTTATTGCCGTCACACACCGGACAGGTCCAGTGTGGTGGCAGGGCGGAGAAGGGAGTGCCCGGTGGGACATGCCAGTAGTCGTCGCCTTCAGCCGGGTCGTAGACATGCCAGCAGATCTTGCACTCCAGTCGAGTGGCATCGGTGATCTTGCTGTTATCGCCGCCATACGAACCGCTGAAGAACTGGTCGCTTCTCACCGGTAGATCTCCAGAATCTCATCCAGGCGTGTGGCGCTTTCAGAAATATCCTCCGCTGCAGCGCAGGCAACATTGGGCACGTCGGTGATCTCCAGTGAGTTTAGGATATTACGATCCTGGGAATTGAAATACTGCACCCACCAGACATTGCGTGTGCCGCTGCTACTAATGCGGCAGTTGCCGTAACCGCGGGAGAGAATGCTTACCTTTCCCGGGCCAAGCTGCTGTTGCAGGAAACCAAGATCCTCTTCGGTCTGCGGCAGCAGAGTGAGGTTGATCACATGGGAGATGTCGCCCGGTTTCCAGTTGCTCACCTGATCATTGATTTCGCTGAACAGTGGCGGAGAGTTGAGCACGCCGGGCGGTAGCGGTGACACCAGTTCAACTCTTTCTTTTGCTTCAGCGAATGCCTGCTGCAATACCTGCTGCGGGATCGGACCGATCTCGATCTTGTCTTCGAGTAGATTGCCCTTGTTATCACTGTGCTGAATGCGCCACAGCCCGGCCATCACCGATTCCTGAATACGGCTGTGTTTCGCCCCTTCGATGACAATGCTTACTTCACCTTCACCCAGAACCTGATCTACCAGAGCACGGTTACGCGCATCCAGGCCAGCGAGATCGATAACCGGTCGCGGCGCATCGGCAGTGTAAGTCGATAACTGTTCATTGAGTTGATGCAGCAATGCCAGCGCCGCATCAAGGCCGCGAACCTCTTCCGGTTCAGGCAGTGGTGGCGGTATATAGGTATCCATACCGGAAGGGAGCTGCAGGATGTCCAGTTCCGCGCCATCGGATTCGGCGGGTTGTGTGCCAGGGCCGCTGATTGGGAATTCGTTCATGCCATTACTCCTGATGTTGGCTGGGTGAGTTGTCGGCGACGACCGGAATGGCGAAGGTCGGTGCCGGCATCGGTTCCGCCTGCAACAGGCGCTGGATGTCACGCAGATAGTCATCCCAGTTCTGGATCTGGGTAATCACGCCGAGGTATTCGCCACGGCGCAGAAACACCAGTGCGGGCCACTGGCTGAAACCGTAACGTGCCTGCAGGGTGTGTTGTGCATTGGTTTCGATCAGTGCTGCAGTCAGGCGCCCATCGAAGGCTTTGAGTAGTTCCGGCAGCACCATTGCCACGTCATTGCTTTCGGGAAACTTCACCGGATTTTCACTGAAAAAAAGTACCAGATTCTCCTGTGAGGTGACGAAGTCATCGAGCGTGTTTTCATTCAGCACCGGAAGGTGATGGTGCTCGGTGAGGCGGCGTATCTGTGGTGATGGCATGGAATTATTCTCCCTCTACTTGGGGTTTGTTTTGCTGGCGCAGAAACTCGGGAAGCTGCGGTTCGCGATCGATCAGATCCTGAAACAGATGATCGAGATTGGTCTCACCCTGCATCGCCAGATCCACTGCTAGCAGGGCGGAACGGATTTGGGCGGCGCGTTCTGCACTCAGCACTTCGCGTGCGGTATCAAGAAAGGTGAGTAGCCAGGTGCCGGTAGGTTGTTCGCCGAGGAGCAGGGTATCGATCCGACGCAGAGTTCCGTCATCGGTTTCACACACCGCGTAACCGGGGAAGGACTCGACCACCTTCATCGGGATGCCGATACACATCTACTGTTCCCCCCGCCGATATTTATCCAGATGCTGATCCACCGGCACCGAAACCCCATCCACATCAACCGGGCGATAGGAGAGGGTGAAGTCAGGGGAGTAGAGCACCCGGCCATCGCCTACCCGGCAGGCCTCTGTAGGATCAGGGCGCTCCTCTTCATAACGGCTGATATCGGCAATCGCTCCAGCCATCTGATCAGCAGTGAGCGGGGTTTGGCGTTTCTCCGCATGGATATCGAAACCGGCCAGGTAGTCGAGGGCCATCTCGATGGCGGGCTCCATCTGTGCCTTCACCTCGGTGCGCAGACTGCCGCCGTAATCATCCAGCTCCACCGGCTGTACGCCGATCAGCAGCAGGTGCTGGGGGTAGTCGCCCATCATCTCGGCCATCGCCAGCACCTCCTGAAAACCGGTCTGGTGCAGGCTTACCTTTTTGGCACCGAGAAACTTTGGCACCTCGTCACCCTCGACCCGCTTGAGGGTGCCGCCGGGGAGGCCGTAGTCGACCGCATCGAAGACCACCAGAATGTCGGTCTCGCGGATGTTCTGCACCAGGTAGATACCCTGGGTGCCGCCGTCGAGCAGAGTGACGTTGTCGGGGAACTGGTACTGGCTTTTTATCGACTCCAGCGCGCGCACGCCAAAGCCTTCATCAGCCCAGAGGATGTTGCCGATGCCGAGGATAAGAACACGCTCAGCCCGCCGCGTGTCGTGATGGCGCTGGTCTTGTTGCATGTGTGGTGCTCCAGATCGCTTTTATTTGTTGTGGAACAGGTTGAGCAAGGCCTGTGCCAGAGGTTTCCAAAATGTTAACTGACTGTTATCCAAGGATATTTGTCAGCCTCGCAGTATGGCTGGGTAGATGATGCGCAAAGAATATTTTCAGTTTAGTCGATAAATGGAAAGCTACATTCCATTGCGTCGTCGCAATGGTGGCAGCAAGTGGTCGTAAGTTGCACAAAGTGTAAGGTTAATAGTCATTTCGCCGTTTCTCAGGACGCAAAAAAAGGAGGCCGATCAGCCTCCTTTCATATTGGCGCTGTGATGGTTACTGACTTAGCGGTCGTCCTTGAACATCCGCCAACCGCTGATCATGGTGCTGATCAGGCTCTGCCGCGACATGATGTCCTCACGCACCGCGGCGTAGATATGAATCATCACGAAGACCACGATGATCCACATGCCCCAGTGGTGCCACAACCGCACATCCTGACTCTGCCCTACCAGCGGAATGAGCCA
>JBNKQR010000088.1:0-7756 GCA_050295975.1 Thiohalomonadaceae bacterium | reverse complement strand
ATTAGCGGTGGCATGTTGGCGCCACGGTTTCTTTTCGGTACACGGAGTGCCAAATCAGATGAGTCAGCATGACATCGACACCCTGATCATCGGTCAGGGACTGGCAGGAAGTCTGCTCGCATGGGAACTGGCACATCGCGGGCAGCGCATTCTGGTTGTCGACGATGAACATGCCAGTGCTGCCTCCACCGCGGCGGCCGGACTGATCAATCCCATTACTGGCCAACGCGTGGTTAAAACCATCGGCGTTGATGCATGCCTTCCGAGAGCACTGAAACGTTATCGTACCCTGGAAGAGATTTTTGGCCGTAAGCTGCTAATTGAAGAGCCAATGTGGCGCCTGTTGCGCAGAGAGAAAGAGCAGCAGGTGTGGCTGAAACGAAAGCAGGATGCAGCGTATGACGCCTATCTTGGTGAGTGGTTGGAAAAGGAAGCGTTACAGCCGCCCTTCGTCGCGCCACTAGGTGGCTTTGTACAGGAAAAGACCGGCTATCTCGACACCAATGCACTACTCGATGGAATGCGTGAATACCTACTTGAGACTGGTCGTTATCGCGCTCAAAAGATCGATTACGCCGAGATCGTTCCCCAGAGTGATCATGTTCTCTTCGACAATATCCGCTGTGGTCAGGTGATTTTCTGTGAAGGCTATAAGGCGATCCATAACCCCTGGTTTAACTGGTTGCCCTTTACTCCGGCCAAGGGTGAGATCCTGGCACTAAAGATCGAACAGAGACTTCCCCGAGTAATGATTAATGCCGGGCACTGGTTAATGCCCCGCGCCGATGGTAGCTATCGCCTCGGTGCCACCTACGAGCATGAAGTGCTCAACGAAATTCCCACCGATGAGGCGCGCGAAACCCTGCTTGCCGCGTTGCCGGAACTTTTAGCTGAGCCGGGTAAATACACGTTACTGGGTCATCAGGCCGGGGTGCGTCCCGCTACTCAGGACCGCCTGCCCTTTATCGGTCTCCATCCACGCCTGCCTCAGCTCGGAATCTTCAACGGTTTTGGTTCCAAAGGTTCGCTTCTGATCCCTTGGCATGCAGAGGCCTTTGGCGATGCCTTACTTGATGAGTCCCCTTTGCCTATAGAGGTAGATATTCGACGGCACCTGGAGTGTTATACCCAGTAGGTGAGGCCAGTTAGAATGAATTTGGGTGAGGTTAATACTCCATGTGTAACCTCACAGTAACCTGTGCTGTGGCAGAGTGGTAACACCCGGTGATTCTGGATGCAATACCAAACCAGTATTGCTGTAGACGTTGAACATAAAACTAAGGAGAGAACATGCTTCGATTATTGATTTCAAGTTTATTGATTGTCGGTCTGGTGGGATGCGCATCTGTACCAATGGGTGACCCAAAGCAGGATGCGGCACTGAAAGAGTTTTCCGCTAAACCCGGTGTGGCCGGTATTTATGTTTACCGGAATGAATCATTCGGTGGTGCAGTGACTATGAGTGTGGATATCGACGGTAGAGTTCTGGGTAAGACTGCATCTAACACCTTTCTTTACAAAGAAGTGAAACCGGGCAAGCACACGGTGACCTCTGAAGCTGAAAATAGTGACAGTGTGGTGGTGAATGCGATGGCTGGAAAGCTCTACTACATCTGGCAGGAAGTGAAAATGGGTCTCCTTTCAGCGCGAACCAAGCTTCACCTTGTCGGTGCCGAAGAGGGCAAAAAAGGTGTTCTCGAAACCAATTTAGCTGCAACCCGATAATAGTAGTACGGATTGGTCATGGGATTTCCCATGACCAATCTTCCAATCGATACCATTTCATGAAATCACTTTCTCTGGTCCAGCAGGCTCACGCAGCGCTGGTAGAAATCATCCACGCCGGTGATTGTGTCATTGATGCCACGGTCGGTAACGGCCACGACACCCTGTTTCTTGCCCGTGGTGTGGGTGAGCACGGCAAAGTTTACGGTTTCGATATTCAGGAAACCGCGCTGGATGAGGCGTATCGGCGCCTGTCAGAAGAGGGGCTGGCACAGCGAGTCTCTCTCTACCATGCGGGGCACGAGGTGATGTCTGCAGTGCTACCGGAATCGATTCAGGGAAGAGTAAAGGCGGTGATGTTCAATCTCGGTTATCTACCGGGTGGAGACAAGCAGCGTACTACGGGTATTGCTACCACCCTTGCTGCACTCGATCAGGCGCGAACATTACTGACATCGGGAGGAGCAATTTCGGTGTTGGCGTATACCGGCCATCCGGGTGGTCGGGAAGAGGCGGAGGCGGTGAAGGCATGGGCTATGAAGTTATCACCGGATTTCTACGATGTAAGAGCTGTGATCCCGAAAAGTGGTGCGGGTCCTGCGCCAGAGTGGATACAGATAGTCAGTTTAGTGAACGCCTAACATCGGTGCCAGTTCCGGCCAGACTGTTTTAAGCAGAAGCGGTTGTCCCTTTGTATTGGGGTGCAGGTTATCTGCCTGCATCAGGTTGGGAGCAAGCGCGACCTTTTCCAACAGAAAGGGTACCAGCGGCAGTTGTTGTTCCTTTGCCAATTCCCCATAAATAGCAAAGAAGCGTTCGGTGTAACGGGGGCCGTAATTGGGTGGCATTTGCATCCCTACCAGTAAGACCTGTGCCCCACTCGCTTTGGCCTGCTGGATGATACTGCTAAGGTTATTCTTCATGGCTTTCAGGGGCAGACCGCGCAGACCGTCATTAGCACCTAGTTCAAGGATCAGAATGTCGGGCTGGTGGCGTTTTAACTCTGCGGTGATACGCGACAGGCCACCGGCGCTGGTTTCACCACTAATGCTGGCGTTGACGACCTTATAGGGGAGTTTTATCTTTTCCAGGCGTTGTGCAAGTAGATCAACCCAGCCCTGACTGGCTTCGACACCGTAACCGGCACTGAGGCTGTCGCCGAAGACCAGCAGGGTACCGCTCCAGACGGACGGAGAGAGTAACAACAACAGCGAGGCAAAAAGTATCCGCATGACCGATCTCCAGAAAACGTCCCCCATTGTCTCCGCACATGCGGTGGGCAAGCAAGTGACGACGAGTGCAGGTGAATTGACCATTCTCAGCGAGGTAAGTTTTGATATCGCGGCCGGAGAGAGTGTCGCGGTGGTCGGTGTTTCTGGTTCAGGCAAATCGACCCTGCTGGGACTGCTGGCGGGACTCGACCTGCCGAGCCACGGCTCGATTCGTCTCGCCGATCAATGTTTGAACGATCTCGATGAAGATGGCCGTGCCCGAGTGCGCAGCGAGAATGCCGGTTTTGTCTTCCAGAGCTTTCAGCTGTTACCCAGTCTGACCGCGTTGGAAAACGTGATGTTGCCGTTGGAACTGGCGACGGCTGCGGCTGCACAACAGCAGGCGGAGCAGTTGCTCGAGCGGGTGGGTCTTTCCGCTCGTGCTGATCACTATCCGCGTCAGCTCTCTGGCGGTGAACAGCAGCGGGTGGCGATCGCCCGCGCCTTTGCCATGTCTCCGCCAGTTCTGTTTGCCGACGAACCGACCGGCAATCTCGACAGTAGCACTGGACAGAAGGTGATCGAGTTACTGTTTGCGCTGAATGCAGAGCAGGGTACCACCCTGATTCTGGTGACCCATGACGAAAAACTGGCGGGCCGCTGTTCGCGAGTTATCCGTCTCAATGGTGGCAAGGTAGTGAGTGATGAGCAGATTGGTTGAGCGTCTGCCTCTCGCCTGGCGACTGCTGCGCCGTGACTGGCGCGTCGGTGAGCTGCGCATCCTGCTGTTGGCGCTGATTATTGCGGTGACCTCCACCACCGCGATCAGCTTCTTCTCCGATCGGCTGCAACGGGCGATGGTCAACCAGTCTGCCGACCTGCTCGGTGCTGATCTGCAACTGGGGAGTCCACGGTCTATCGATCCCACCTGGGTAACCGAGGCCGAGACACTCGGCTTGAAGCACATCGAGTTACTGGAGTTTCCCTCGGTGGTGGTGGTGGGCGACAACTTCCAGCTTGCCGGGATTAAAGCCGTACAACCGGGCTTCCCCCTGCGCGGCAAGGTACGTGTGGCAAAGGCACCATTCGGAGAGGAGTTCACCACCAGTGAGATCCCTGCACCCGGCGAGGCGTGGGCCGAGGGGCGTCTATTGCCACTACTGGGGATTAAGGTCGGTGAGCCTCTGGAGCTGGGTAAGGTCACCCTGAAGATAACCCGTGTGCTGGCTTATGAGCCGGGTGTTTCGGGCGGCTTTGCTGGTTTGGCGCCGAGGCTCTTGATCAATCGTGAGGATGTCGCCAAAGCAGCGATCCTCCGTCCCGGTAGTCGAGTCAGTTACAACAATCTGTTTGCCGGTAACGAGACGGCGCTGCAACGCTTTAAAAGCTGGCTCAAGCCGAGACTCGAACCAAGCCACACCCTGACCGATGTACGAGGTGGTCGGCCAACAGTGGGTGCTGCGCTGGATCGTGCCGAGCAGTATCTGGGGTTGGCTAGCCTTGTTGCGGTGTTGCTGGCGGGCGTGGCCATCGCGATGGGTGCACGACGCTATTCAGAGCGCCACTTCGACATGGCGGCGGTGATGCGCTGTTTCGGAGCCGGACAGCAGGATCTGTTGGCGCTGTTTCTACCACAACTGCTGTTACTGGCATTACTCGGTTCTGCCATTGGCGTCGTGGCCGGTTATCTGGTGCAGTTCGGTCTGTTTATGCTGCTACGTGAACTGCTGCCGACAACGCTGCCTGCACCGGGCTGGATGCCGGTGGTGATCGGCATGCTCACCGGGGTGACCGTTTTGGCCGGCTTTGCCCTGCCCCCGGTGCTGCGTTTGCGCCAGGTGCCCGCGTTGCGGGTACTCCGGCGTGAGCTGGACCCGATGCCACTGCGCGGCTGGCTGGTCTACGGCGCGGCGTTACTGGCGATGGCGGGTTTGATGTGGCGCTACACCGGTAGTGCAGGGCTAACCCTTGGGGTGATCGGTGGTGCACTGCTGGCGCTGGTTATTCTCGGTCTGTTGGCGCTGGCCCTGCTGCGTGCCAGTCGACTGCTGCATCGCGGTGTTGGTGTCGCCTGGCGCTTTGGCCTGAACAATCTCTGGCGGCGACCACTGCTCAGCGTCGGTCAGATCCTCGCCTTTGGTCTGACCCTGATGGCGATGGCGTTGATCGCCCTGGTGCGCGGTGACCTGCTCAACACCTGGCAGACTTCGTTGCCCGCAGATGCGCCCAACCAGTTTGTGGTGAATGTATTGCCTGAAAAAGTAGAGGCGTTTCGTGGCTTTCTGCAGCAGAAAGGGATTGACGATGCGGTGCTCTATCCGATGGTGCGGGGGCGGCTGGCAAAGATAAACGGGATCGATAGCCACGAGTTTGTCGGTGATGTAGAGAAGGGACGCGGAGCACTCAACCGTGAGATCAACCTGACCTGGGCAGAAAAGTTGCCAGCTGATAATCAGATCACCGCTGGCCAGTGGTTTACCACAGCTGATAGCGGTCGGCCTCTGGTCTCCATGGAAGATAAGTTGGCACAACGAATGGGGGTAAAGCTGGGTGACCAGTTAACCTTCAGCTTCGGTGGCGAGGAGCTGATGGTGACGGTGCACAGCCTGCGCAGTGTGCAGTGGGACTCGTTCCATCCCAACTTCTTTATGATCTTTCCACCTCGCGTACTAGATCGTTTTCCCGCCACCTACATCACCAGCTTCTATCTACCTCAGGCGCGAAAGGTGGAACTTGCGGAGATGTTGCGCCAGTTTCCTGCGCTGACGGTTATCGATATGGATCGAATCATGGAGCAGGTTCGACGCATCCTGGCGCAGGTAACACTGGCGGTGGAGTATGTGCTGGTGTTCGTGCTGCTGGCGGGATTCGCAGTGCTCTATGCGGCCTTACAGGCCAGTCTCGATGAGCGACTGCATGAGGGGGCGCTGTTGCGTACCCTAGGGGCGAGTCGTGGGCAACTGCGTGCAGGGCATCTGGCGGAGTACGCCGCCCTCGGATTTCTCGCGGGAGTGTTTGCTGCCGTCGGGGCGGAGTTGATCGCCTTTATCCTCTATTGGCAGGTGTTTCACCTGGAGTACAGTCTCAAGTGGTGGTTGTGGCTGGTGTTGCCACCGCTGGGGGCGATGTTGATCGGTGTTGCCGGATATCGAGGCACGCGCAGGGTGGTCGATAGCAGCCCCCTGCGCGTTCTCAACACACTGTAAGTTATGCCGGGTTGGCTTCCGGATGCTCCTGTTTCAGGCCACTCATCACCTTGCCCAGTGCCCGCTCCAGGATGGAGCTCTCCTCCAGCAGTTCCAGCTTGCCGCGATAAAGGTCTGCGGCCAGGCCGTTAAGGGTGCGTTCGGCAACCACCTTGTGACGCCAGTTGGTGAAGACGTATTCACCCAGCAGGTCACTCTTCCAGGAGAGCTTGGCGCGTACCGGTTGATCGTCCTTGTCGTGCAGGATCACTGTTTGTCCGATCTCTAGATTGCGTACCTTCTCGATGTACTCATCGTCGGGCATATCAGCAGGTGAGATAGGCTCCTCATGGGAGAGGGTCACCTCTTCCATCAGTTCAGCCGGGATTGGCGCCTCTTCGCTGACATAGTCATCACCCAGTAGTGAACCGTCCAGGCTATCCAGCATTTCATCCAGATTAGACATCTCTGCTTCCATCGCATCCAGCGCATTTTCCATAGCGTGGTGTTTGCGCGCCTTTTCAGCGATGGCGTCACCGCTATCCTTGTGAGTGATGATCGCCATATGCATCGGCTCGATCACCTTCAGCACCTGCTGTATCGCACCCTCGCTAAAGCCGGTTTCGAGCATCCCTTTACGCAGGGTTCCAATGACGAGCGGGATGAGTTGCATTAGTTTGCGCACCTCATCCTTGTCTTCGCGAGGTTTGAGGGATTCCAGAAGTTTGTCGATGAAATCATTGCGCTGCTGCCACAGTTCACTTTCAGTGCCGTGTTTGATTCCGGTATAGACCAATACCTTCCACCAGGTGCTTTCCAGTAGATTACGGATTGGTGCGGAGGCATCGATAGTCGACAGGCGCAGTCTGACCGCATCCTCGATACGCTTGTACTTGCGTATCTCCTCTTCCTTTTTCGCCTTGGTTTCAGTGATACGCTCGCTGACCTGCTCCTCTTCCTTCTGCTGCTCTTCCAGTGCTGTAGTCAGGTAGCTAAGCTGCTGTTCGAAAATCGACATGTCGCTTTCGAACTGATCAGTAATGGTGTTGACGACCTTGATAATCGCATCCAGCAGTGGTGAGTTCTCACTGCCATGGCGTTCGAGTGCGGCACTTGCCTGTGCCAGACGGTTGAGCAACTGGCGTGCGGGGTTGGCTTTTTTCGCCAGGAAACTCTCATCGATCAATGCTGCCTTGACCATCGGGATCTGCAGGCGTGATATCTGGCTCTTTGCCTCTTCCGGGATGTTGCTGTCTTCGAGAATGAATTCGAAGAGCATGGCAATCATATCGATGAGCATGCTTTCACGGTTCTGGAAGCCCACCGTGTCACTGCCTTCAGTTTGAAGTGTTCCGGCCAGCATGGTTTTTAGCGACACGCTGTCGATTGCCCCACCACCGCCAGGTTGCTGGTGTTGCAAACCAGTGAGGCCGGTGAGCAGTTCTGCTGATTGGATTTGATGTATGTTGGTGCCCGGTGTGACCGACGCACCAGGCTGAATAGGTATCACACCCGTGTTGCCCTGGGCGTTGAGCAGGTTTTGCAGACTGGCCAGTAGACCTGCATCAACTTCGACACCACTCGCACCGCCACCAGCAGCACCGCCACCAGCAGCACCGCCACCAGCAGCACCGC
>JBNKQR010000087.1:0-8476 GCA_050295975.1 Thiohalomonadaceae bacterium | reverse complement strand
CCAGGCCAGACGGACACGTTGTGGTAACACTACCGGCTTATCATGCCCCAGCTTCGCCGAATCCACCGCGACGACAAAGCGCAGGATGCGCCCCTCCCGTTGCGGCAGGGAGGCGATGGTGCCGGTAATTTGCAGCGGCACGCCCTCGAGTTCCGGGGATAACGAAGGATGGAGATGGAACCATGCATGCAATGCGGCCCAGCAAAACCCGGCGGCGAAGAGTAGCGGAATTGATGCAAATCGGCGTAGCAGCGGGGAGAAAAGCAGTATTGCTCCCGGTAGCCAAAGCATCAGCAACAGGAGTAGAGCGGGGAATTCGCTCAACTGAAAAAGGCAAAAAATGCCCGCAAGCCAGGCCATCGTCCTTGAAAGCACAGGTTTTCCTTAGCGGTTTTTTGTGGATAATACGGGTCTTCTCGACCCAGCGGTAACCCAATCATGCCGAAAAAGCTTATCAGACGCTTCATGCCCGATCATCGGACCATCCGTGATCATAAGCATCTGCGTTTCTTCGGCAGCCTGCTGCAGGATCCCAACCTATTCCATCTCAACCGCCGCTCCGCCTCGGGCGCCTTTGCAGTCGGCCTGTTCATGGCCTTCGTGCCACTGCCCTCACAAATGATCCTGGCTGCCGCCGCTGCGATTCTGTTCCGAGTCAACCTGCCCATCTCGGTGGTACTGGTCTGGATCACCAATCCAGTCACCATTCCGCCCATGTTCTACTTCGCTTATCTGGTTGGTACCTGGATTATGGGAGAACCGGTACACATGGAGCAGGAGGCGTTTCAGCTCTCCTACGAGTGGATTAAAAATGAATTGGCAGCGATCTGGCAACCCTTCCTGCTGGGCTGTTTTGTCACCGGTTCAGTGAGTGCGTTGACAGGCTATGCCACTATCCGTGGCCTGTGGCGACTACATCTGGTGCGCCATTACAACGAGAGAAAGGCACGCCGAAAAGCGCGCAAGGAAGCAGAGAAATTAAACGAGCAGGAGACTCATTCCTGAACGCTAAGTACGCCATCGCACATGTGTACAACCCGGTCCATCTTCTGCGCCAAATTCTGATCATGGGTTACCACCACCAGGCTGGTGCCCAGCTCCCCATTTAATTCCAGCATCAATTGATAGACCTGATCCGCGGTACGCTGATCCAGATTACCGGTGGGTTCATCGGCGAGGATACAGCGTGGACGGGTGACCAGGGCACGAGCGATGGCGGCACGTTGTCTTTCGCCACCGGAGAGTTCACCCGGTTTGTGCAACACACGTTCACCCAGACCTACACGTTCAAGAATATCCTGGGCCTGCTGTTTCGCTTCGTTCGGCTTGAGGCCGCGGATCAAAAGCGGCATCGCCACATTTTCCAGCGCGCTAAACTCGGGCAGTAGATGATGAAACTGGTAGACGAAACCGAGCGATTGGTTGCGCAGTACACCGCGGGCGGTCTCATCAAGTTTTGAAATCGCCTTGCCATCAATAAAGACTTCGCCTGCTGTGGGTGTATCGAGTCCACCCAACAGGTGCAGCAGGGTGCTCTTGCCCGAACCGGAGGCACCGACAATAGCGATGCGTTCACCCGCGTTAATCGTGAAGTTAACACCCTTCAATACGTCCACATGCAGCGGCCCCTGCACGAATCGCTTGGTCAGTTCACGACAGGCCAGTACGCCCATTTCGGCACCACTACTCATAGCGTAACGACTCCGCGGGCTGGGTATTGGATGCACGCACCGCCGGATAGATGGTGGCAAGGATGCTGATGAGGAATGATGCACCGGTGATCTGCAGTACATCATTGAGGTGCAACTCACCGGTCAGGTCGCTGATGTAGTAAACATCCGCGGGCAGAAACTGAACATGGAGCAGTTGCTCAATCGTCGAGACCACTGTCTCCACATTGAGTGCCAGAGAGACACCGCCAATCAGTCCCAATAGTGTCCCGATGAAACCGATCAAGGTCCCCTGCACCATAAATATTCCCATCACGGTGCGCGGACTGGCACCCAGGGTACGCAGAATGGCGATGTCGGTGGTCTTGTCGGTCACCAGCATCACCAGCGTAGAGACAATGTTGAAGGCGGCGACGGCGACAACCAGTAGTAGGATAATAAACATTACCCGTTTTTCCGTGGCCACGGCGCGGAAGAAGTTAGCGTGGTATTGGGTCCAGTCACGAACGCTGTATATTCCCGGTACCATCTCGGCCAGCTCGCGACTGATTTTCGGTGCCATAAAGAGATCATTCACTTTCAAGCGTAGGCCGGAAACCTCCCCATCCATACGAAACAGCTTGCGCGCATCGTCCAGATGAATCAGCGCCATTGCACTGTCGTATTCGTACATCCCCACATTAAATATGCCGCTGACAGTAAAGCGTTTCAGACGTGGCATGAGTCCAGCTGGTGAGACATTGGCAGTAGGTGCTACCAGGGTAACCTTGTCACCGGTAATCACACCGAGAGTACGCGCCAGATCGACGCCGAGGATGATGTTGTAGGAACCCTTCTTCAGATCGCTAAGTGTGCCCTGCTCCATTTTGTCGCCAACACTGGAGACCTTGGGCTCTTCGTCTGGCAGGATGCCGCGAAAGATACCGCCGTTGACCCGTTGACCATAAACCAGCATCCCCTCTTTCTGGATATAGGGGGCACTGCCCACCACATCCGGGTGGGTATCGGAGATGGCAGCCAGCTCCTGCCAGTGGCGTAAAGGTTCACTGTAACCGCTGATGGTGGCATGGGAGGTCATACCGAGGATGCGTTGCCGCAACTCCGTGTGGAAACCATTCATCACCGACAACACCGTGATCAACGCCGCCACCCCAAGAGCGATACCTAACATCGACGTCATCGAGATGAAGGAGATGAAATGGTTACGGCGTTTGGCGCGGGTATAGCGCAGGCCGATAAAGAGTTGTAATGGCAGGTACATGGCGCAGCATTAAACCACAAAAGCGGCCTCAGGGGCAGATGACCGGTAGAGGCGTCTCAAGTACGATCTCAGCTGGTGTGACCCGCGCCCGGTAGGCCAACGCTTCCACCCCGGCTGCCATAGCCTGGCGCAGTAGCTGGCCATAAAGAGGGTCGATCTCATCTGCAGGGCGGACTCGCTGCACATCACCCCGCTGGACACAGAAAAAGATCACCGCCCGCCCTCCCTGTGCAACCACCCCCATCAACTCACGCAGATGTTTGCTGGCACGACTGCTGACCGCATCGGGGAAATAACCGAATCCTTGCTCATCGCAGGTGGTAACGTTTTTGATCTCGACAAAACAGTCTCTACCCTCCTCGTGACCTTGTAGCAGCAGATCGATACGACTTCCCTCCTCGCCATATTTCACCTCCTGCCGAATCTCATCGTAGCCCTGTAGCTCGGCGATCACACCAGAGAGTATCCCCTCTTTCACCAGAGCATTGGTGATGCCTGTATGCACTCCGACCATCACTCCCTGAAGGTTTTCAGTCATCTCCCAACTGAAAGGATATTTACGCTTTGGATTGTCGACCCGGCGCAAAAAGATTCGACTTCCTTGATCTGAGCAACCGGTCATGGCGCCGGTATTAGGAGTGTGTACGGTAATAACCTTGCCAGAAGTGAGTTTTACATCGGCAAGGAAGCGTTTGTAGCGGCGTATCAGCGTAGCGGAGGTCAGTGGTGGGGAAAATTTCATTAGCGCAGTATACCGTAGCAATTTCTCTGCATCGGGCAGTCGACGATTTAAAAAATCAATGTTACCTGCTAGGTCATAAGTGGTATAAAGGTGAAAATAATAACGATAACACCATGAAAAACCATAAACTCCACATACTCGATCACGAAATGCTCAATGTAGACCTGCGTCAGGCAGTTATCGCCCTCGCAGAGGCATTGAACCTGGTTGGTATTGATGAACACCAGCATGGTGAGCGTATCGCCTATATGGCCACCACCTGCGCCCGCAAGCTCGGCTGGAAACAGCAGGCAATCGACGATATTTTTCACAGCGGGCTATTACACGACTGCGGTGTCTCGTCGAGTGTTATCCATAAACAACTGATTGCAGAAATGGATTGGGAGGGCGCAGAACTGCACTGTGTACTTGGTGAATACTACATCAAGAACTTCCCCCCTCTTGCCTATCTTGCCCCTATCATCCGCTACCACCACACCCATTGGTCAGCGCTGCAACAACTCGACCTGCCAACGCAGGTAAAAGAGGCCGCCAACCTTATTTATATGGTAGATCGTGTCGATGCCTTGCAGTCACAACTCAACAGTGATCCCGATATCTCTCCCGGAAAAAGAACCGATGTGGTCCGTGAGCGCATTGCAGCGGCGACAGGTGAGCATTTTGCGCCACATTTGGTGGATGCCTTTCTGGCCGTATCGGACAACGATGCCTTCTGGCTCAATATGGAACCGTTACACCTGGCTGGTTTCGTAGCGCAAATGCAGCATACACATACACCGCAACTCAGCCGTTACGAAGATCTGCACAAACTGGCCTGCATCTTTGCTCACATCGTCGATGCCAAAAGTTCATACACCTACGAGCATTCGCTCAGGGTCTCCCTTGTTGCAAAGCGTCTGGCCGAACTGCTCGATCTCCCCCTGCCGCGGGTACAGGAGATCGAGCTGGCTGGACTTCTGCACGACCTTGGCAAACTGGG
Organism: Thiohalomonadaceae bacterium; assembly: GCA_050295975.1. GTDB lineage: Bacteria > Pseudomonadota > Gammaproteobacteria > Thiohalomonadales > Thiohalomonadaceae > JAPHTQ01. The sequence goes on along the minus strand of JBNKQR010000087.1, from coordinate 3,824 downwards.
AGTCCCCGATGAAATACTCGATAAGAAGGGGCCATTGACTGAAGAAGAGTCAAAGATCATGCATCGCCACAGCTATGAATCGTTCCGTATCCTCAATCGGATAAACGGATTTGAACGCATTGCCCAGTGGGCTGGCAATCATCATGAAACGTTAGTCGGTGATGGTTACCCGTTCCACCATGAAGAGACCGAACTGACCATTGAGGCTCGTCTGATTGCGGTGGCCGATATTTTCCAGGCACTGGCTCAGGACCGCCCTTATCGCAAAGCAATGAGCGCCGCCGATACGATGAAGTATCTGAAATCTTTGGCAGCACATGGAAAGATTGATAAAGATATCGTCGCCATGGTTGAAGACGATCTGGATGAGCTCTGGCAGATCGCCAGCAATGCGGAGACCGAGTGGTCAGCGCAACTGGTTTCTTGAATACTCTGAAATCTCTCTCAGACTCATGCGAGTCTGTCATCTACATTTTCCGCTTAACAGAAACCACATTGTGTACCTGATTGATCCGTCCCAGGACACGGCTGAGTTGATCGATATCGGCGATCTCTAAAGTCATTTCAATACGCGCACTATTATTGCCCTTATCGCTTACCGTATTGGTGGCGAGCATATTGATCTTTTCATTGTTCAACACTGTGTAAATATCGATCAGCAGACCCTGACGGTCGATGGCTTCGATTTCCACATCTACTGGATAGGTCTTCTCCTCACCGAGTCCACCCCACTCCACATCAATTAGTCGCTGCAATTTACTCTCTGGCAAATTAAGTACGTTCTTGCAGTCGCGACGATGGATACTGACACCACGACCCAAGGTAATAAAACCGATAATCGGATCGCCCGGGGCCGGTTTACAGCAGCGCGCCAAATTTGTTAGCAGATTACCAACACCACGAATGGTGATCCCCTCAGAGCTGCGGGAAACCTTACTCCGAGCAGAATGGTGGATGTGTGGTTCTGGACGTTTCTCAGGCGCAGTAAATTTGTGTACTGCACTGGCAATCTGCCCCGGATTGATATCGCCACGCCCGATGCTGATCAACATCTCCTCTTCACTCTGCATATGGAAGTGGTTGCGCAGTTTCTCATGTTCCAGTGAGCTAACGCCGAGACGTTGCAGTTCACGATCCAGCAGATGTTTACCATCAACCAGGTTCTGTCCTTGGTCCTGTTGTTTGAACCAGGCGCGTGCCTTGGAACGGGCACGTGAGGTTTTAAGATAGCCTAGATGTGGGTTGAGCCAGTCCTGACTCGGACCACCGTGACGAGTTGTAAGGATCTCCACCTGTTCACCCGATTTCAGTTCGTAGGTGAGCGGCACGATACGACCATTGATCTTGGCACCACGGCAACGATTGCCCACTTCAGTATGGACGTAGTAGGCGAAGTCCAGCGGTGTCGCTCCCTGCGGTAGGTCAAAAACTTCACCACGGGGTGTCATGATGTAGACCCGATCCTGAAAGACTTCAGATTTAAATCTATCGATAAAGTCGCCGGCATTGGCCTCTTCATCCTGCCAATCGAGAAGTTGCCGCAGCCAGGCGATTTTCTGCTCGAAACTCTTATCGTGTTTACTACCTTCCTTGTAGCGCCAGTGGGCTGCCACACCCAGCTCCGCATGTTTGTCCATTTCGTGGGTACGTATCTGTACTTCCAGCGTCTTGCCATTTGGCCCGACTACAGCAGTATGGATCGACTGGTAATTATTCTCTTTGGGAGTGGCGATGTAATCATCAAACTCCTTGGGGACGTGTGGCCAGAGACTGTGCACCACACCTAGAACGTGATAGCAGTCTGCCACGCTCTCGACCAGCACACGGACAGCACGCACATCGTAAAGATCATGAAAACTGAGGCCCTTGGCCTTCATCTTTTTCCAGATACTATAGAGGTGTTTCGGACGCCCTTTGATATCGGCTTTCACACCAACCGCTGCCAATTCCGTTTCGAGGGTAGCGATCACCTTGTCGATATATTTCTGCCGATCAACACGACGCTCATCGAGGAATTTTGCCACCTGTTTATAGGTGGTGGGATCAAGGTAGCGGAAGGCAAGGTCTTCCAGTTCCCACTTGATATGCCATATGCCCAAACGATTGGCCAAAGGCGCATAGATGTCCATGGTTTCATGGGCAATGCGCTGCTGTTTTTCCTGCGACAGGAATTTCAGTGTGCGCATGTTGTGCAGACGATCCGCCAGCTTGATCATCACCACCCGCACATCTTCGGCCATTGCCAGTAACAGTTTGCGCAGGCTCTCGGCGCGCACCTGTTCACCAGCACCTTCCCGAATGCGTTGATAGTCACCAATACTGCTCATTTTAGTCACACCGTCGACCAGGTGTGCCACCGTAGCTGAACAGGCTTCCTCCACCTGCTCCAGGGTAACCTCTGTATCCTCTACTACGTCGTGAAGAATGGCTGCCGCGATACTTTCATGGTCGAGGCGCAGACTGGCGACAATATCGGCCACCGCCATAGCGTGGGAAAGGTAGGGTTCGCCAGAGGCGCGCAATTGTTTCTGGTGTGCCTGATCCGCAAGGTCCAGGGCGCGACGAATCAGTGCCACCTCCTCCTCATCGTGCGCTTCAGCGATGGAGGCAAGCCAGACCGCCTTACTATCCTTATGATCGTGGGATAGTGGCGCAAATTTTGGTTCGACGTAGACCATTGATGATCTCTGCTACTGCAACTCCCTATCTATTTCAGTCTAATCCAGCTCTGCGATTTAACGAGGACGGTTGCGCTTTTTGTGTACGCCTCGTTTGGCACCTTTTTTCGGCGCAACGCCCTTCTTCACCGGGCGATGCTCTTTCCTGATATGGGCTTTTGTATCACGTTTGCCATCCTGTGGCTGCCATGTAGGTATCAAATCGCGTTTACTGTTACCAATCAACTCTTCGCGCCCCATGCGCTTCAATGCCTCGCGAAGTAGTGGCCAGTTGGCCGCATCGTGGTAACGCAGGAATGCCTTGTGCAGGCGCCGACGTTTTTCCCCTTTCGGGGTATCCACATTGCTTCCCTTGCGACTGATCCGACGCAGCGGATTTTTGCCGCTGTGATACATGGCTGTGGCAATGGCCATTGGTGACGGCAGAAAGGTCTGTACCTGATCGGGGCGGAAGCCATTGCGCTTCAACCACAGCGCCAGATTAAGCATATCCTCATCGCGGGTACCAGGATGGGCAGCGATAAAGTACGGGATCAGATACTGCTCTTTCCCCGCCTCGCTGGAATACTTTTCGAACATGGTTTTGAACTTCTCATAGCTCTCCATGCCTGGTTTCATCATGTGGCAAAGTGGCCCCGCTTCGCTATGCTCCGGGGCGATCTTGAGATAGCCACCAACGTGATGAGTTACCAACTCTTTCACATACTCAGGCGTGCGTATTGCCAGGTCGTAACGCACCCCCGAGGCGATGAACACCCGCTTCACCCCATCAAGATTGCGTACTTTGCGATAGAGCTGCACCAGTGGCTTTTGATCGGTGTTGAGGTTGCGACAGATATCCGGATAGACGCAGGAGAGACGGCGGCAGGCGGATTCGATCTTCTCGTCCTTGCACTGCAGGCGCCACATGTTTGCGGTCGGCCCACCCAGATCGGAGATCACGCCGGTGAAACCGGGCACCTGATCACGAACGGTTTCAATCTCACGCAGAATCGATTGTTCGGAACGGCTCTGGATAATGCGCCCTTCGTGCTCGGTAATGGAGCAGAAGGTACAGCCACCAAAGCAGCCGCGCATGATGTTGATCGAAAAACGGATCATCTCATAGGCGGGGATGCGTGCCTTGCCATAGGCGGGATGGGGTTG
>JBNKQR010000086.1:0-8630 GCA_050295975.1 Thiohalomonadaceae bacterium | reverse complement strand
CGTGACTGGGAGCAGTTTCATTCGCCGAAGAATCTTTCCATGGCGCTGATTGCCGAGGCAGCGGAACTGGTGGAGCACTTCCAGTGGCTGAGCGAGGAGCAGAGCTATGCCCTGCCAAAGGAGAAGCTGGATGAAGTGCGGATGGAACTGGCGGATATCCTGATCTTCCTGATTCGTATCGCGGATCGGCTCGGCGTGGACCCGGTAGTGGCGGCGTGGGAGAAGATCGAAATTAACGAAAAGCGCTACCCGGCGGACAGGGTGCGTGGTGATGCCCGCCGGGCGGCAGAGTATGAAAGCGACTAGTGCTGTACAGTATCGCCGGGATAGGAATAGCCCTCTGCCTCATCGCCCGGATCCGGCAGGCCGGCAATACGCCATGCCTCCTGAGGCGAGTGGAACAGCATATCGACACAGTGCGGTTCCAGGCGGCTGATATCGCAGGCAAAGCGCATCGGCGGCAATGCACCATACTGGATAAAGTGAATGCGCAGGGTATGAATAACCTTCCAGTGGGCATCGGTCAGTTGGTCGATACCGAACTGGCGGGCCAGCTTCTCGGCGAACTGCTCGTTCCACGGTTGACGAGGTTCTTGCTCGATCTTTACAGCAGTGCTCATATGCCTTCTCCCATATGTCCCACTTCTTTACTCGACTATAGATATTGGGATCGATAGATGCCAGCCCAAGGGGGAAAATTGATACGTATCGGAGTTGATCTGGGTGGTACCAAGATTGAAGCCATTGCCCTGAGTGATAAAGGTACTGAAATGGCCCGTCGCCGGGTGGCTACGCCACAGAATGACTATGCGGCGACGTTGACCACCATCGCAGCACTGGTGCAGGGTCTGGAATCTGAACTGGGTGAACAGGGTACTGTTGGCATCGGTATACCCGGGGCAATCTCACCTGCCACAGGGCTGGTAAAAAATGCCAACTCCACCTGGCTTATCGGTAAACCGCTGGACAGGGATCTGCAACAGATACTGGCGCGCCCGATACGCCTGGCCAATGATGCCAACTGCTTTGTGGTTTCCGAAGCAACCGATGGTGCCGCTGCCGGAGCAGCGGTGGTATTTGGCGTGATTGTCGGCACCGGTACCGGTGGAGGGATCGCCATCCACGCTCGACCGCTGACCGGCCCCAACGCCATTGCCGGGGAGTGGGGCCACAATCCGCTACCCTGGCCTGGAGAAGATGAATTGCCAGGTCCGGATTGTTACTGCGGTCAGCAGGGGTGTATCGAAACCTGGCTATCCGGTCCCGGGTTTGCTAACGCTTATAGACGCATGGGCGGTGACGAGCTAAATGCAGAAGCGATAGTGAGTAGAGTGGAGCAGGGAGAGACATTGGCCGAAACTCAATTGCAGATGTATGAGGATCGCATGGCCCGTGCACTGGCTTCGGTGATCAACCTGCTTGACCCGGATGTGATTGTCCTCGGAGGCGGTATGTCGAACATCGGCAGGCTCTATAACAATGTGCCAAAACGGTGGGGAAAATATGTCTTCTCCGATCAGGTCGCAACCAGACTGGTGCCACCGCTACACGGCGACTCCAGCGGCGTTCGCGGTGCCGCATGGCTTTGGGGTAAGTGAATGAACTTTATAGTGCCAGCTACACCGGACGCACACGGCATCGCTGTATTGCTACTGGTTGTAGTGGCGTTGTACCTGTTTACCCGCGAAGGTATCCCCCTGGAAACCTCCAGTCTGGTGGTCTTGGTACTGTTGGCGGTTGGCTTTGAACTCTTTCCCTATTACCACGATGGCGAAGTCCTTGAACCGCTTGCCCTGTTTCACGGCTTCGGTCATGAGGCGCTGATCGCTGTCTGCGCATTGATGATTGCGGGACAGGGACTGGTGCGTACCGGTGCACTGGAACCGATCGGTCGGCTACTGGCGCGCATCTGGACTATCAGTCCGCTGTTCTCCCTGTTACTGACGCTGGTGATCGGTTCAATTCTGAGCGCCTTCGTCAACAACGTACCCATCGTCGTATTGCTGTTACCGATTCTGGTAAGTGTCGCCCTGCGAACCGGTAAACCCGCATCGGGTATGTTGATGCCGATGGGATTTGCCACGCTGGTCGGTGGTATGAGTACAACCATCGGTACTTCCACCAATCTGTTGGTAATCGCGGTAGCTGCCGACCTCGGTTTGCGCCGACTGCATATGTTCGATTTTTTTATTCCGGCGGCCATCGCGGGTGGTATTGCAATCCTCTATCTGTGGTTGATCGCACCGCGTATTCTGCCGGAGCGTCTTGCGCGGCTCAGTGATGGTTCACCTCGACACTTTAGCGCGCAGCTTTATATTGAAGAGGAGAGCTATGCCGACGGCAGGAAACTGGCAGAGATACACGATAAGGTTGGCGACAAGATGCACATAAATGCCATACATCGTGATGGCACCCTGATTGTACCGTTGCCCGATGCGGTGCTGCAGGCAGGTGATCGCCTTGGTGTTAATGATACACCGGAGAACCTGACTGAATTTGCGTCGGCATTAGGGGCAAAACTTTATGCAGGGGATACGCTTGTGGATGAGGAAAATCCGCTACGTGCCGATGACCAGCAAATCGCGGAAATCGCGGTAACCCAAAGTTCTCCTCTGGAAAGCTCCACGCTCGCACGTACCCGCTTTAACGAGCGTTATGGTGTAGTGACTCTGGCCTTGCATCGTCCTGGCGGAGCAACGGTGCAGACGCTGAATGCAGAGCTGGGCGACATACGATTGCGCGTCGGTGATATTTTACTGGTACAGGGAAACAATGAAGCGATCGCCTCACTGAAACAGAATGCGGAACTTCTGGTACTCGATGCCACCAGTGATCTGCCGCATACACAGCGCGCGCCGTGGGCACTTGCCATCATGGCAGGAATTATTCTGGTGGCGGCGCTCGGTATTATGCCTATCGCGATTAGTGCGGTGTGTGGTGTGTTGTTGATGATCGTTACCCGCTGTTTGCGCTGGCAGGATGTGGTGCATGCGCTGAGTACGCCGGTGATTATGATCGTCGTTGCGAGTCTTGCGTTGGGAATGGCGCTGCTGAAAACCGGCGGTGCTGATTATCTTGCACAGATGTATCTTGCTCTGGCGGCAGGTGCATCGCCAACAGTCATGTTGTCGGGCCTGATGCTGATCATGGCTGTTCTGACCAACATCGTCTCCAACAATGCCGCTGCGGTCATCGGTACACCTATTGCGATCAGTATTGCGCAACAGGTGGGATTGTCGCCTGAACCATACGTACTGGCAGTGTTGTTCGGAGCCAACATGAGCTACGCCACGCCGATGGCCTACAAGACCAACCTGCTGGTGATGAGTGCCGGTGGTTACCGCTTTTCGGATTTCGTGCGTGTGGGTGTACCCCTTACCCTGATCGTCTGGCTGGTGCTTTCCTGGCTGTTGCCGCGACTCTATGGTCTTGGTTGATCACCTCCCAGTCAGCGACACTACCTTTTACGCACCGGAACGAAGGATGTATGGCGATGTTATCCAGGTGTTGTAAAGCATTAAACCTTTCAGGGTCACGCCTTTCCAGCTTGCGTAAGAGGTGTTCGAACTCATAACGGGCCTGTCCAGCAGAGACAGGAATAACACCACTGAATCGATTGCGTACAATCCTGCTGCGATCGAAGTGATAGCCCCGTCTTTCCGCTTCGGTAACAATCGCACGCAGATAAGTGGCAATTGCGCCCAGTGGATTGGGTGTCTGATGAAAGCGGACCAATTGAGGATGATGACGATAGCCGTTGGTGGCGCCGCGTAGCACCTTCTGCGCCAATAGGCCTTCGCGCCACAGGGCGACAAGACCTCTGGAATCAAGATATCTGGGGTGGATAGACCATAGTCGCATGGCAGTAGCCGTCAGTTATGACTCAAGTCTTAAATGGGGATAAACGTAGAAAATCAAACAGGGAGCGCTAATATCCGAAAGCTGCAATGCGGGTAGCTAATGGCATGACTGCAACCACTCCAAGGCATCCTTCATAGATGCAAAATAGGCTTCCGAGTCGCTGACAATTTCAGGTGGTCGGTATTCGACTGGTTGTACAAATGCTGCCTTATGGATAGTTGAAGTAAACTGTTCGCTACCGAGAAAGTCTCTGAGCCATTTCAAACATGCTATTGACTCAAAGTGATGGGTATTGAAGTCAAAAAGAAAGTTCACTCGGCCAGACTCATTGCCAAGTTGTGTTGCAAATTCTGCCCCCCAGTCTGTCAATATCTGCAGAGAGATCGATTCAGGCAGGGTAACAATGTAGGCATTGATATTCGTATCAAATACGGTAGTGATCTCGCTCATCTCATATAGCACTAGGTTGGTGTATCTGAAAATGTTCTATCTGCGTTGCCGTATGATTTGCCCACCATCTGAATTAATTCATCCATCTTCTGATGTAACCTCGTGATCTCAAGATCTGTTTTCAGGCTGACCTCGTAATTTGCCTCAACCTTGATTTTATCTTTTTCCGCCTGGCGGTTTTGCGACATCATGATGATCGGCGCCTGTATAGCAGCCAGGGTAGAAAGGCCGAGATTGAGCAGGATATATGGGTACGGGTCAAAAGCTTTGATCTCACCCAGAAGCAGGAATGAGTTAAAAGCAATCCAGGCGAGCATGATCAAAACGAAAGCGATGATAAAGGACCATGAGCCTACAAAGCGGGATACATGGTCGGCTATCCGTTGACCGATACTCAGCTCTTCCTCATAGAGAACATTGACGTTTTCAGCGATAGGTTCTTCATTCGCGATACTATTAAGGACGCGTTTCTCCTCATCAGAAAGCTCCTTGTACTCAACGCCGAGGAGGGCTTTAGCAAGGTTTTCCAGATACTTGATCATTGGATCTATCTCCATGGGCAGAGGTAGGTCGGACTGGAGTGACGATATGTTACTTATCTGTCATTGTAGTAAACGAAGCCTGTTAAGTGATAGCAAGATCGCAATATGTTGTACCAATACATTAAGGGGAGTTCAGTAAATGCAGTACAGAAGGATGATCGCTGGCGGTCATTATCGCTTGTGTGTAAGTTCATTGCGCCGTGTAGGCGGAAAGTACCACCAGGCAGCAGCAACCAGTGCGGCAAATAAAGTATAGATAATAGCGAAGACCCATAACGGAGCATCATAGTAGAGCAACTTTCTGAGCCAGTGGGAAATGAAGCTGGTTGTATAGACTGTTTCTCCGGCCTGCTCCCGTAGCCACGACTCAAGGATAGTCAGTGGACAAAGCTGGCCGAGCCACGCCTGTATGACAACAATCACAATAGCCGCCAAATGTACTACTCTGAAGCACCAGTTGTTAACCCAATGCCAGCCCAGCCAGTTGCCGATGAGAATAACGGCAAGCCCGCCGATAACAAACACGACGATAGCAAAGTGAGTAAAGAGGACTAAATCAGCAAGAAACTGATAAGGCATGTAATAAAGCCCTGGTATTTACTTAATCAGCTTGAATACTGAGATGTAGTAGTCACGACTTGATCTGACACTTCTGGTTGAAAAGAAGAGAGTTACCCGTTTTGATAAAGGTGTCGAATCTTTAATCAAAACATAAAAGAGGTAACTCTCTCATGCTTCATACTAGCAATCCAATCATCAAACACAAAGCAGGACTGCTCAATCTGGCCGAAGAGCTCGGCAACGTCTCAAAGGCCTGTAAGGTCATGGGCGTCTCGCGTGACACCTTTTATCGTTATCAGGAACTGGTCAAGGAAGGAGGGCTGGACTCCCTGATTGAAAAAAGCCGCAGGACATCCAATGTTAAAAACCGTGTAGAGTCCGAGACGGAGCAGGCTGTCATCGAATCGGCCATCGAATATCCCGCCTGGGGCCAGCAGAGGACCAGTAATGAACTGCGTAAGAAGGGCGTATTCATCTCTGGCAGTGGTGTGCGCTGTGTCTGGCTAAGAAACAACCTGGAGAACTTCAAAAAGCGGCTGAAAGCCCTTGAAGCGAAGGTGGCTAAAGAAGGCATTATCCTAAGCGACGCTCAGATAGCTGCCCTGGAAAAGAAAAAACAGGATGACGAGGCCTCTGGTGAGATAGAGACGCATCACCCGGGCTACCTGGGGTCACAGGACACCTTTTACGTCGGCAACCTCAAGGGTGTAGGTCGAATTTATCAGCAGACGTTTGTCGACACCTACAGCAAAGTGGCCTTTGCCAAGCTGTACACGACCAAAACACCCATTGCTTCAGCTGACATACTCAATGACAGAGTTCTGCCCTTCTTCGAGCAGCAGGAGCTGCCCATGCTGCGTATTTTGACGGACAGAGGGACTGAATACTGTGGGCGTGTGGAGCATCATGATTATCAGCTTTATCTGGCGATCAATGATATCGACCACACCAAAACCAAGGCGATGTCACCGCAGACCAATGGTATTTGTGAGCGCTTCCATAAAACGATCCTGAATGAGTTTTATCAGGTGACATTCCGAAAGAAACTGTACTCCTCGCTGGAGGAACTGCAAAAAGACCTGGACGAATGGATCGATTACTACAACAATGAAAGAACTCATCAAGGAAAAATGTGCAACGGACGCACACCAATGGCGACATTGCTTGATGGTAAATCGATTTGGGTGGAAAAGAATTTGACTCAAATCTAATCTGACAGGCACCTGTAAGAAACGGGTAACTGTCAGATCGGGTCGCGACTACTACAACTGAGACTACTCTTTCTCAGCCCACTCACGAATCTTGCGTTTAAGTTTCTTTTCGACTTTTTCACCTATTTCATCCCACTCAGCATCAGGCCCGGTGCCATCGTCGTCTTCGGCCCACTCCTTCATTTTTCGCATTACCTTCTTTTCGACCTTGTCGCCGATCTCTTCCCACTCTTTTTCGGCCTGGCTTTTCTTTTTGAATTTACATGTGACTTTGCTTCCACTCCCCCAGACAAACAGAACACCCAGGAGGAATCCGAAGTCGTACCAGCCACCGGTGTTGTTGACCTCATAGACAAGAACGCTTTGATCAAACAGGTGGATAATCAGGCTGATAAAGGAAATCATCCCGTGCCAGATTCCCCACCAGAATCCCGCGGGTGCTTCCTGGGCAAATTGAATATTACCGGCGGTACATGAAGAAAGAGAGAACAATAAAATCAGTAAAGCGAAAAGTGTATTCTTAGAATTCAGTAAGTTGCGCATAATCCATTACCTCGCTAAAAGTGAAGTTACTAATTACCCACACACAGTTCATTCAAATGGCTAATCGCAATCTTTGCGGCATTGTTTACCACAGCAGAAGGGGCCTTGGCGCGTATCATGACAAACAGGCCGAGTGTAGAATCGGTAAAGTAGTCGGTCTCCCTTTTTGGAGATACGCCCCCTTTAAAACCGCGCTCTTAATAGCAGGCAACCCCGGCTGTAGCGATGAAGACTCAGAATTCTGCGTCGTGATAGACGTTCTGCACATCGTCAACATCGCTGAGCATATCGAGGAATTTGTCCATCGCCTCGACATCGTCGCCGCTCAACGGTGTTGCGCCCTTGGGAATGTACTGGATCTCGTCCACCTCGAAGTCGATTTCACCAAAGGCGTTCAGCAGTGCCTGCTTGGCCTTACCGTATTCGGTGTGCGGGACGAACACGGTTAACTTGCCGTCCTCGCTTTCCACGTCGCTGACGTCCACATCTTCATTCAATAGTGCTTCCAGTGCTGCATCCTCGTCACCGATAAAGACCAGGATCGCAGAGTGATCAAACATATGGCTAACAGTGCCAGGCGTGCCAATCTTGGCTTTGGCCTTGTTGAAGCAGGTACGCACGTCGCCAATGGTGCGGTTGGGGTTGTCGGTAAGGCACTCGACCAGCACCATGCATCCGCCGGGGCCGAAGCCTTCGTACAATGCCGGGGAGTAGTCTTCGCCACCGCCGCCCTTGGCCTTCTCCAGCGCCTTATCAATGACGTGGCTGGGTACCTGGTCCTTTTTTGCCCGCTCGATCAGGCCGCGCAGGCTCAGGTTGCCGTTGGGATCGGTGCCGCCCGACTTGGCGCTGACATAAATTTCGCGACCGTATTTGCTGTACACTTTGGTCTTGGCGGCGGCCGTTTTGGCCATGGATACCTTGCGGTTCTGGTAGGCTCTGCCCATTGCTATCTCACTCCGAGTCAAAATCTGCAGCGAATTATAAGTGGAAAAGGGCGTGGCGGGTATGCTTTCGTCCGCTAGAGGCGCAGACACAGCGCGAGTGGTATGATCCCTGCCTTATCTCCATACCGGTGAATCACCATGAAACTTCTGGTACGCAACCTTCCCCGCAAAACAACCGAGGCGGAGCTGCGCGAAATGTTCCAGGCCTACGGCCGTATACAGTCGTGCAATCTGGTGATGGACGCAAAGACCGGGGTATCCAAGGGTTTCGGTTTTGTCGAGATGCCCAAGCCGGGTGAGGCCAAGGCGGCGATGAAAAACCTCAACGGTACCGACATTGGTGGCAACCGAATTCGGGTAAAAAAGGCGGAAGAGAAGCCAGGGAGTATTCGTGATGAGGCGTAATAGCCAGAAAGCGATCAGTTAAAGGGCTCTGACCCCTTTAATCATTTGTTAGAGCAATTTATTTATACACCCTTATATACGACGCGCCAGAACAACTGTCATCTGCGTAG
>JBNKQR010000085.1:0-8965 GCA_050295975.1 Thiohalomonadaceae bacterium | reverse complement strand
CACCAGCCAGGCGTTGAGGCCCAGGTCCTGACCGGTGGGACGCAGGCCGATGTTGATCAGGTGCAGACTGGTGCGGGTGGCGTTGAGGGCGCTGAGGTAGCGCTGCAGCAGGTTCTGGTGGCGTGCCGCCGATGCCTGGGAGACCACCGCCTGGCGGTGGCTGATACCGAGGTAGCCCAGTTCCAAACGGTAGTTCTGGAACGGGTCTTCGTCAGGTGTTGCGGCCGGATTACCGTGGCCCAGTACGCGAACAAAGATCTGCACCGGACGGCCTGAACTGAGCAGGCGGGAGAAGGAGGGCAGACCTTCGCCTGCAACAAACTTGGCCGACTCCAGGGCGATAATCGCCGGGAGCAGCAGCAGCTCTTCGGTGGAGAAGGCCTCCCAGCCGAAGTTGCTGAAGAAGGGATCGTGGATCGCTTCGTCGTAGATACCTTCGATCTCCAGCTCAGCAATACGCACCGCGCCGAACACCTGGGCCAGGCGCGCCGCCTCTTCGTCAAACAGGCGGGTGGCCGCATCACAGGGGGCGTCGTCTTCCATGGCCTCGAAACCGGCGATCTGTTCCAGCCAGTCGTCGTCCAGATTGCCGTGGTGGATAAAGCGCACCAGGGTGTTGTTCTGCTGGTAGCCCTCCAGGGTCTTCAGTGCCTGTTCGACCCGGCCACGGCGGGCCGCAGACATCTGGCGTGAACCGTGGGAGTGTTCCATAACCTTGGAGAGGGCGCCTGGATCAAAGAAACCGGCACCGCCGCCGACGCTGCCCTTGAGCTTTTCCGGTTTTTTCGCCTCGTCCGATTTGCTCCACTCCACTTCGAGGAGCTGCTTCAGGCCACGGATGTGCTGCACGATGGTTTTGCGGAACTGGGCGTGGCGCGGCACCACACAGCTGTGGATCACATGGATCAGCAGGTGGATCGCCGGATAGCGGCCATAGGCCAGCAGCTTGCCTTCGTTAGGGGTAGCGGCAAGCAGGCTGTCCAGATCTTCCTGCAGCTTTTTCGTGCTCGCCTTGTCCAGCTTGAGTTGCTTGACCAGCGCAGCGCCCGCTGCCTCCAGCAGTGGCTTGGCGATCACCGGCCCTTCGGTTTCGGTGACCTGCTGGCGCAACTGATTCTCCAGTCGGGGCAGGTTGTCCTTGAGGATACGTGCGGCCTCTTCAGCGGGGGCGAAGCTGTTGACGCTGTCGAGCAGAAACTGCGACAGGGGGCGGGCCAGCTCTTCGGCGGTTTGCGCAATCTCACCTTCACCCACCGGGGTGAGGAACAGCGGGTAGTCATAGCGCAGCCGCGAGGCGTCGCGATAGGGCTCAAGCAGGGCAGGGATGTAGTCGCTGCTGACCGGCTCCACCTGCTCCTTCACGCTGGGGTTGCCCAGGTGGAAGTGACGCAGAATGTGCATCACCCCGCGGGTGGTTTCGGCGTCGATGACCGCCACCGGCATCGCCGGGATGGTCTCGGTGGTGGCCTGCTGCTTAACCTTCGCTTTCTTTGCTGTCATGAGCGTGATGTCCTAAATGGCAAAGGCGTCCATGGCAGCGTTGATCGCGGCCATCTTCTCTTCGTCGCTCTTGCCGATGTTATGGGCGGCGATGTCTTCGTAGACCACCGCATCCGGGTCCTGATAGAGCAGACCCAAGGGCAGGAATTCGTCGTCTTTGGCCAGCTTCATCGCACCGAGCCAGTCACGCGGATCGTGGGCGACAGTGTTGCTGAAGACGCGCTTGATGCTGTCGTCCAGCGGGATGCCGTTTTCGTGATCCAGCAGAACAAATTTCTGCGGGTTGTCCTGCAGCGGTTTGCTGAAGGACTCGGAGAAGACCGGGCAGCGTTGCAGGATGCGCACGAAGCTGGTGCCGCGGTGCTGGTGTGCCGCTTTGATGGTCTGGTAGAGCAGCGGCGGGTTCCAGTCCACCACCTGGGCGACGAAGGAGACATTGCTCACGCCGAGGGTGATGGTCAGCGGGTTAAGCGGCGGCAGTGGTGCACCACCCGGGTGGGTGTTGGTGGAGGTGCCAGTCGGGGTGGTCGGCGAGGTCTGCTTTTTGGTCAGACCATAGATGGCGTTATCAAACACCAGCACCACCATATCCATGTTAAGGCGAATGGAGTGTATCCACGGGCCAGCACCGATGGAGAAGCAGTCGCCGTCACCGGTTGCTACCCATACATCCAGCTCTGGGCGATGGGCCTTAATGCCGTTGGCCATCGGCAGGGCGCGACCGTGCAGGCCGTGCAGACCGTAGGTGCCCATGTAGTGAGGTAGACGACTGGAACAGCCGATACCGGATACCGCGACGCTCTTTTCCGGTGGCAGTTGCGCATCGCGCAGCACCCGATGCACCGTATTGAGCACGGCGAAGTCGCCGCAACCGGGACACCAGCGCGCTTCGCCGCCGGAGTAGTCGCCGAGAGTAAAGTAGCGTTCAAAAACGTCGAGGGACCAGTCCGCTTTTACACCAAACATAGCGTGACTCCTTATTGCTGCAGCGCGTCGAGGCGCTGTGAGAGTTCTTCGATCAACATACCCGGCTGCAGTGGGTGGCCGTAAACGATAGACCAGCAGTCCACGTCGACAGCGGTCTGCATACGCAGGATGTTGGAGAGTTGTGCACGACGACGGTTCTCATCGGTGATCAGCGGTGCGTCGGGCTTGTCGCTGTAGTTGATCTCGATGGTCATCACCTGCTTGAAGCGGGAGAAGATCTCCTTCAGGCCCGGCTCCAGCGGTGAGAGGAAACGCAGGTGGATGCTGGAGACCTTGCGACCCTGTTCCTGCAGGATGCCGACCGCCTCATCGATAGCGCCAAGGGTAGAGCCCCAACCGACCACCAACAGGTCGCCTGACTCATCACCGTTGATGGTGGGCGGCTTGAGGGTGCTCTGCATCGCGGCCAGTTTGCGGCTGCGCAGTTCCATGCTGTGCTGGTTGGTGTCGGAGTCGTAGGCCACTTTGGAGCGGTTGGTGTGCGACAAACCGGTCAACACATACATGCCGCCGGGCTGACCGGGGATGGGGCGCTGCGACAGGCCAGTGGTTTCGTCCCAGTCGTAGGCGGGTATGGTTTTGTCCCACTCTGACTGATCCACCGGCGGTGCCAGCCACTCTTCCTGAAGCTCCGGGCGCTCCCAGGGCTGTACCCCGGTGGCGAGGTTGGCGTCGGTGAGCATGATCACCGGACCACGGAAGGTCTCGGCCAGCTTGCGCGCCATGATAGCGAAGTGGAAACACTCGGCGATGGTCGCCGGAGCGATGACGATCTTCGGTGCATCGCCGGGCATGCCGAAGATGGAGGAGAGCAGGTCACCCTGTTCCACCTTGGTGGGCAGGCCGGTGGAGGGGCCACCGCGCTGCACGTCGATGATCACCAGTGGAATTTCGGCCATGACCGCGAGGCCGATCATCTCGGTCTTCAGTGCCATACCGGGGCCGGAGGTGATGGTGCAGGCGGTCTTGCCCGCATAGGAGGCACCGATGGCGAAGCCGATGGCGGCGATCTCATCCTCCGCCTGGTGCACAAAGCCACCCACCTTGTCGTAGATGTCGGCGATGTAGTGGGAGGCGGAGGTGGCGGGGGTGATCGGGTACATGGAGACCATGTCCATCCCAGAGGCCATCACGCCGAGACCGAGCGCGGTGTTGCCGTTGCAGACCAGAATCGGTTTGCCACTCAGGGTCTCTTTCACCGGAACGGTGAAGTGGTAATCGAGATTGTCGCGGGCGAAAGCGTAACCGGAGTCGAAGAGATCCAGATTGGGCTTCACTACCTTCTCGCCCTTGTGGCCGAAGGTGGCCTGGATCTCGGCGTGGCCGCGCTCTACGTCGCGGCTATAGATGTAGCAGAGCATACCGAGGACAAACATATTCTTGCCGCGGCGGGCGTTGGAGACGATCTTCAGGCACTCCTGCTCCAGCGGCAGTTCGTGGACGATAAGGCCGTGGTCGCGGAACTCTTTAACCGCGTTGGTATAAGCGGTGCGGATCTCCTCCTGTGGGTCATCGGCCCACTTGTTCTCCAGCAGCACCACGGTGCCGTCCTTGTATGCGCCATTGGCGATGCGGGAGAAGAGCACCTGTTCGTTGAAGGCGACCACCAGATCGGCCTCGTTACCCATGTTGGTCATGGTCTTGGAGCCGACGCGGATGCGGTTACCGCTGGCACCGGCGGGGGAGCGGGCGGGGGGCTGGATCTCGGCGGGGATGATCTCTACCGTCCAGACACCGTTGCCCATCTTGGCGCTAATCGCGCCGAAGGTCTGGCCGCACTTCTGTGCGCCTTCACCGGAGTCGCTGACGATTTCGACGATATGCTCGTCGATCTCCCGAGCAGCTGTACTTTTCGACATCGCTATACCTTATAAATAATTTCATTAATGAATTCGTTGCTACCCGCCGCTCCCTGTTCTTTTTCTGCTTGGGGGGAGTCGCTCTGACGGGCAAGGCCCAACGTTTATAAGGTATCAGTAGGATAAATAACATTTAATTGTTTTTATGTTTACCATTTACAAAAGTAAATGATTGCTTTTTAATATAGTGAATATCAATACGAGAATTGACCATGATCCACGCCACGTTGCAGCAGATGCGACTGTTTGAAGCGGTCGCCCGCCACAAGAGTTTCACCCGCGCCGCAGAAGAGGTGCACCTCTCCCAGCCTGCCGTCTCCATCCAGGTCAAACGGCTGGAGGAGAACGTGGGGCTGGCGCTGTTCGAGCAGGTGGGCAAGCGGATCAGCCTCACCGAGGCGGGGCGTGAGCTCTATAACGCGAGCAAGGATGTACTCTCCCGGCTGGTGGAACTGGACGACTCCATCGACTCCCTGCGCGGCGAGGTGGCCGGTTCCCTGCACGTTACCGCCGTCACCTCGGCCAAATACTTCCTGCCGCATCTGCTCGGAGCCTTCCAACGCCGCTACCCGGAGCTGGAACCGAAGCTGATGGTGGCCAACCGTGCCAGCCTGTTGGAGCGGGTCGCCGACAACGAAGACGATCTCTACGTCATGGGCCATGTACCGCCGGGCAGCGACGTGGAGGAGTACCCCTTTCTGGAAAACATCATCGTGGTGGTCGCCAGCCCGGATCACCCGCTGGCGAAGAAACGCAAAATCACCCTGGAACAGCTCGCCAAGGAGCGTTTCCTGGTACGCGAAAGCGGCTCGGGTAATCGCAAGGTAGTGGAGGAGTATTTCGAAGAGCACGGCCAGACCATCAACCCTTATATGGAGTTGGGTAGCGCCGAGGCGATCAAGCAGGGGGTTATGGCCGGGTTGGGGATCTCCGCGCTGTCACTGCACAACCTGCGTCTGGAGATCGCCGCAGGGCAGATCGTGGTGCTAAAGGTGGAAGGTTTTCCGCTGCGTCGACGTTGGAATGTGGTGCATCGCAAGGGCAAGCGTCTCTCGCCAGCGGCGTTGGGGTTTATTGAGTTTTTGCAGAAGGAGGGGCAAAGCTTGGTTAATGAGGTTTTGCCGGTCAAAATTTGATCTTTGCTTTCGTCATTCCCGCGTAGGCCTACAGGGATGTAGGCCCTAGAACGACGCAGGAGCCAAAGTCGCGGCGGGAATCCAGAGGTTATCAATCGAGTCTGACCCTTTTGGTTAAGAATCTGATTCTTTTGAAATAAAATGGTAAGAGAATTTAAATAACTCTGATTCTTTCAGTATTGAGACCTGAGGAAACAGTGCGGTTTCGATCTTTCCAAGAAAAGGGCTCTGACCCCTTTAATTAGGAACGGTTTTCTTTTGGGTCTGACCCCATTCATTAGAATGTCTCAATCAGAATTCCCATTGATTCATCGCAATCAGAGCATACACTAGTAAAATGCGACTTTAAGCTCCCGTGAACTCGTATCGCATCTTTTCTTTGCTTGTCTGCGTCACTTCCCGATACATGACCTTTAACAAGTGATCTTAAGTTATGAACAAGATGAAATGGTGTCATTATCTGATGTGCATGTTCTCTCTCAAATCCCATTAACACCAAGTACTCTTCTGCTAGTTTTAATGCTCTTAGTCGTTTGTCAGGTTTTCCTCCAAGTTCTATTACTTTCTTTCTTAGCCACTTTTCTTCAAATCCTTCAATTAATAGTTGATCTAGATTTAGCAATTCTTCAGCCCACTCGTCCTTAGATGCTGTAAATGGGTAATGAGTCTTTTTAATTAAATCATCATTTCTTAGAGTCCACCATCCAGGATTTCTACGGTTAAGTTCCTCTAACTTGTACTTTAGGCTTAGGAGAGGATCATAGCCGTCATAAAAATTTCCCTCAAAATCAGTGGTGTACGCTCGCTCTGAAATAGGGGCCTTAGGTTCTTCATTAAATTGCTTCCAATGAAGTTGTTCCTCATACGGGAGCCTACTAAGATATATAAGGTATGTATGAACTTGTCCTGCAGCGTTTATATCAAAGGTTTCTAAATGCCAAGAACCTCGGCACCCAACTGAGCGATCTTCAAGATAATACTTGGCCCTGTCTGACTTATATTTCAACATTACTTCTGGTTTAAAGAAAGCTGGTGTTATTTCGAAGGGGAGGTCAGACTCAGTGAAGTAATTGGCTAAACAGTCTGGGTTGCACGAAATCTCTTTGGTTACCTTGTTTTTCCAATCTTGGGCAATGTAAGAAGCATATTGTTTATCCTTTTCTTTTGTTGAGCCTCCCCATGAGTGCTCAATGATTTGTGATTTTGAAACGTTAGCACGGGAAATCTGTACGCCACGCGAATAACTTCCAATGCCGGGTTCCACTGTTAAGTGCCCGAAAATATGTTCGCCATCAGACAAATCTACAGGAGTAGTTGTGTGACCCCATCCATGGAAATTTCCTGATTTATAGCGGGTAATGTCAAACATTCGAAGAAAACATAAATTTCCAATGGCAGAAAATTCGTCTAGGGCTTCTTTTTTTACCGTAATTACCGTTCCGCTTTCATTTCTGGGAAGATCTGATATTTTAAAAATCTTTACTATATCTTCTATATCCCCATGCTTGTCTAACCTGCACCAAGCATTTCTTTCTTCAAGATGGTGTAATTCAAGCACATGAGATAATTTCTGGTTGATTTCGTAGTAATTATTTCTTGAGTCGTCACCTTCAAATGAACGACCAAATATTATTTGCACTCCTGATTTTAATTGCTTGCTACCAGCGCTTGAGAGAGGTGGTTCAATCCAGGCGTCTTTTGATGAGTAGGCGATTCCCCACGTAGAAAAAGGGTTGTAGCTCCATTTTAATAAATCATCTATATCTGATGGAGAAAATTCTTCTTTATTGGGGATTAGGACGGAGTGAATAAAAACGTGGGACATAGATGCATAAAGAATGACATAGTCATCCTCTATGTCATTCGCTAAGAAATGAACTACTTCACCTTGTTTTAACCACTCATTAAAGTCATTTTGGTCTTGAGGTTCGTTAGCCAATTTGGCTATTTCACTAAGGTTGTATAAATCCATTTTAGCCTATCCATTGCCGATAAGGTGTTACGTATATGACGCCTGAGATAATAAGGAGTAATTGGGGTCTGACCCCATTTGTTTTCTCATTTGCACATAAAATAAGGAGGTTTATGTGGTGCCATGACTTGTCTGATTGTGCTTATTTTGGTTTACCGAAATGGAACGATTTTTATACATATATTCTGTGATGCTTGCGTTTAGCATGCCTCTTACGTCTGTATTATCTGACAACTGAATTCTTGATAGCATTATGCTGAAATTACCTAATACCACCTCTCCATCTTTATGTAAAAGCATTGATTCTTTTATTGTCGTTAATTTATTTGAGTTGGTGAATTGGAATGGGTAGCCATAACCATTAAGAAAGGAAACTATTAGTAAATGCAAAGATGATATACGGGTCCATCTCAATCTTCTTTCATTAGGTGACATTCCATCAAGGAATATATAAAGACTCTTAAATGCACCCTCTTTGGTTTCGTAAGATTTCTCAAATTCTTGAAAGGATGGAAACTCTCTATTTTTCTCAACTGATGAAATCATTGATTCTAGGTTGTGTCTAAAGAAGTGATCTATGTCATGTTCGTGGTTGTACTTAAGTCCATCAAACAAGGTTGCTTGACACATAATGCATGGAAATATTCTTAGATACTTAATAAAGTCCATATCTGAGTTGCTGGATAATGTGGTGTCAAGATATACAAGCTCGTTATCTACTTTGAATACCCACCAATAAAATTTTAAAATCCTGTACACAAAAGATAGTTCGTAATATGACGGCTCTTCTCCTTTAGAGTGATGCCATTCCTCATTCCAGTTTGATGAGAAATTCCATAATCTATGATTTAAGGATTCTGCGGCATTTATAAGTTGTATTTTGTTCTTCGAGATGGATTCTTTGATCTTCTTTTGTTCTTCAAGCTTGTGTTCGTATGAAAGTTTTTCTTCATGTAATTTTTGTTCGTTGTGACGTTTGACGCGAACGCTAATAAATGTCGTTATAAACCATGTGACTATGCTGGTCACTGCTGCTATAAAAGCAGATGCAATCTTTGGATCAAATGATTTAAGCCACTCCATAATTTGAGTGCTCTATTTTTTACACACACAGAACAGCGCGTAAGATGGATACGAATATGTTGTGGTAGGCAGAATCTGTAGATCACCGTATTTTCGGTCATGTAGGCGGGTTCCGTTGATCACTGTCGTTCCTCCTTGTTGTGTTCTGTCGTTATAGCATGGAAGTCTGAGGAGGCTCAATTGTGTGTGGGGCTCATGAGTAACAACGAAGCGGTTTTGGATCCCGTAGACGCAGCCGAGCACTGGAGTCACTGAAAGAAATGGCCCGAAGGGGCGAGCCATGGAGGGCGAGCGGTTGCAGCCGGGACAGGGATGTTCCGTCTGCAACCCCCTTTCAGGGGCGAAGGGCGCAGGGAACCGCGTTAGCGGCAAGTCTTCGGGCGGCCTTCTCTTTGGTTACTTTCTCTTGGCCGCGCAAGAGAAAGTGA
>JBNKQR010000084.1:0-9022 GCA_050295975.1 Thiohalomonadaceae bacterium | reverse complement strand
CGATTCTGCCCACTCTTTGTTGCTACGAGCTGCCAGGCGGGCAGCGATGAGAGTGTCGATCTCTTCATCGGAAGGCCCGTCTGTTGCAGCACCGCGCAGAAACTGCTCCGGATCGCGCTGTAACAGGCCCAGTATGCTGCCAAGTTCTCGAAGTTGCTGTACCAAGGCCTCTTCCTTGCCACTGCCGCGCTGGCGATTAACCTCGTGGGCCAGCTCAAACAGCACCGCCAGCGCCTCGGGAGTGGCAAAATCTTCATCCAGTGCGGCGTAGAACCTGTTGCTGTATTCATTCTCATCAGTCGTCACCACAGCTGCCTCATCAATACCGCGCAGACTGGTATAGAGGCTGGTCAGCGCCGCCTTGGCGTTGTCCAGATGTTGGTCCGAATAGTTGAGCGGACTGCGGTAGTGACTAGTGAGGATAAAGTATCTGATCACTTCCGCATCGTAACGACCCATCACGTCACGGATCGTGAAAAAATTACCCAGTGACTTGGACATCTTTTCGTTGTCGACGCGGACAAAACCGTTGTGTAGCCAATAGTTTACAAACTTACAGCCACAGGCCCCTTCGGACTGTGCGATCTCGTTTTCATGGTGGGGGAACTGCAGGTCCATACCGCCGCCGTGGATGTCGAAATGCTTACCCAGAGCACGCACCGACATGGCAGAACATTCGATATGCCAACCGGGACGTCCCTTACCCCAGGGAGAATCCCAGCTAGGCTCACCTGGCTTGGCCGCCTTCCACAGAACAAAGTCGAGGGGATCATCCTTGGATTCATCCACTGCAACTCGCTCGCCGGCGCGCAGGTCATCCGGGTTCTTGCCCGAGAGTTTGCCGTACCCGTCGAAGCTACTGACATCGTAATAGACATCACCGTTGGCTGCCGCATAGGCATGCTTCTTCTCCACCAGTTGCCCGATCATCTCAATGATCTCATCCATATGCAGGGTAGCACGCGGCTCCTGGTCAGGACGTGCGACACCCAGGGCATCGGCATCCTCATGCATGGCGGCAATAAAGCGACCGGTCAGGTCATTGAAATCCTCACCAATGTCATTGGCACGGGCAATGATTTTGTCGTCAATATCGGTGATGTTGCGCACGTAGGTGACATGGGCATCGCCATAGATGCGGCGCAGATAACGGTTGATCACATCGAAGACCACCAACACCCGGGCGTGACCGATGTGGCAGAAGTCGTAAACCGTCATGCCACAGACATACATCCGCACCCGCTGCGTATCGATCGGGGTAAACGGCTCGAGTTGCCGGGTCAGGTTGTTATAAACCTTGAGCTGATGTGGATATGCCATGGTTCTCTTTCGGGTTGTGACACGCTTCAGGACCAGCCGCGCATGGTAGCCCAAAAGCACCAGCGGCGACAAAGGTCAGTGGCATCAAGTTTTTTTGCGCTCCAACGTATCAAGACGTTTTTCGATGCGCTCAACACTGCTCCCAATCTGACGCATGAGTTGCAGCAACTCCCGCTCCTCCTGTGTACGACGCTCGATTTCATGCACCGTACGGTGCTTCGGTTGCTGAACCGCTTGCTCCCTGCGCTCAATTTGATTCAGACGCTGTTCAAGCGCCAGCATATCTTTGTCCAGACGGTTAACCGAACCATGGATATCACGCTCCTCGTGGGTCATCTTATCCATATCCTGCTCCAACTCCGCCTCGACCCGACTCACATCAAGACCGATGAAGAATGAGGAGAAGTTGGCGGTCATTAGCGAGAATAACCCGACCCCCATCAGGATCAGTAGGGCCGCAAACAGCTTACCCGCCCCTGTGACCGGTACGATGTCTCCATACCCTACTGTCGTCACGGTTACCCAGGCCCACCAGATTCCATCCCAGGGAGTTCTGACCCCCGGTTCAATTGCAGACATCAGTAGACCGGCGAGAACGATCACCACAAGGGCGACCGCCAGCGTGGCACCGAGGCGATTGTGGGCCAGAAATTTGCGTACTTTTCCAGAGAAGCGAAACAACAGGCCCGCAAGCAAGAGCAAACGTAGACTACGCAGCACGCCCGTTAGCGGCGTGTAGCTCCAGACCATCGGCAAACCACCGGCGATAATCACCAGATTCATCCAGTTTCGACGCAGATAAAGCAGCCGGTTATCCACCAGGTAGGAGAGGACAAGCGTCTCCAGCAGAAACACCGTCCAGATCGCCCAGTCCCCCATATGGCTCTCCAAAGGAGTAAGTAAGCCTTTTACCTCCATAAACCAGTGAACCGGGATCCAGAGGGTCACCAGTAACACCGGGATCTCAAAATGTTTGGCCCAACGCCGCGCCCTGGCGTTTTCGTTATCCTCCACGCCCGCCAGGCCAAGCCAATAGTGCAATCTGAAAGTAGTCATCGTTTTGAAATACCCGTTATTCGACAATTCCTGATGGTAGGATTGTAATCGGTTGCATGTTGCCTTTCTCCGAGGCCCCGGAACCTATATCATTTCGTTTTTTAGCACACACCGGAGATCCAGAATGAAGAAACTGTTGCCCCTGCTCATGTTGCTATTCGTTGCAGCCTGCAATAGTGAGGTATCCGATGCACCAGCGTCCAGTACCAATCCACGGGTTCTGATGCAGACCAGCATGGGTGAGCTCCTGATAGAACTCTACCCCGATAAGGCACCGAACAGCGTAGCCAACTTTCTGCAATACGTGGATGACGGATTCTACAACGGCACCATTTACCACCGTGTTATCAATGGCTTCATGATCCAGGGCGGCGGTTTCACCCCGGAGATGCAGCAGAAACAGACCCGCGCTCCCATTATGAATGAGGCCGACAACGGCCTGCGCAACACCGTTGGCACCCTTGCCATGGCGCGTACCATGGATCCGCACTCTGCCACCGCCCAGTTCTACATCAATGTCGCCAATAACAGCAGCCTCGATTTCCGTGAAAAAACGCCGCGCGGCTGGGGCTACGCTGTCTTTGGTCGGGTGATCAAAGGGATGGATGTAATCAAGGCGATCAAGAGCGTGCCCACCACGCAAAAAGGGGCATATCGTGACGTGCCCGCGACAACCGTAACTATCGAGAAGGTCACCTTTCAGGGTGGCAAAGCGAAAAAAACCGAGGAATAGACAATGATCAAACTGAACACCAACTTCGGCACAATCACTCTGGAACTCTTTGCTGACAAGGCACCGGTCACCGTAGAAAATTTCACCAATTACGTGAAAGAGGGTTTCTATAACAACACCATCTTCCATCGCGTGATTAACGGCTTCATGATCCAGGGTGGTGGTATGGAGCCGGGCATGAAAGAGAAGGCGACCAACGCGCCAATCAAAAACGAAGCTGACAACGGTCTCGCCAATGAGGCCGGCACCATTGCCATGGCCCGCACCAATGACCCCCACTCCGCCTCGGCCCAGTTTTTCATCAACGTCAGCAATAACTCCTTCCTCAACCACCGCTCACCCACACCGGACGGTTGGGGCTACGCGGTCTTCGGTAAGGTGGTAGACGGCATGGACGTGGTGGATCGCATTAAGACGGTGGAGACTGGCAACGCTGGTTTCCATCAGGATGTACCGGTAGAGGATGTGATCATCGAAACCGCTGAAGTCGTCGAAGAGTAGGTAAACACAGTGGCGACTCTATTCATCGCCGATCTGCATCTAAGTGCCGAGCGCCCGGAGACCATCCGCCTGTTTCTCGATTTCCTTGAGAACGAGGCGCGTGGTGCCGAGGCGCTCTACATCCTCGGTGATCTGTTCGAGGCCTGGCTGGGTGATGACCTTATACCTCCCGAGTACACTCCAGTCCTCAACACCCTGCGCGCCCTGAATGAGGGAGGCACAGCAGTCTTTGTTATGCATGGCAACCGTGACTTCCTGCTCGGTAAGGAGTTCGAACGGATCACCGGTTGTCGCCTTATCGACGATCCCCTACTCATCGATCTCCACGGCACCCCTACTCTACTGATGCATGGTGACCTGCTCTGCACCGATGACCTGCCGTATCAGACAATGCGTCAGCAATTGCGTAACCCAGCATGGATCGAGACCTTCCTCGCCAAACCGGCTGAAGAGCGTATTGCCTTCGCGCGTGGGTTACGCGAACGTAGTCGCCAGGAGACCGGGGAAAAGACAGAAATCATCATGGATGTGAATCCACAGGCCGTGGCCGATATCCTGGAAGAACATCAGGTGACCCGATTAATTCACGGCCATACCCACCGCCCAGCAACCCACCACCACGAACTGCCAGCGGGAAGCGCAACCCGCTACGTCCTGCCGGAGTGGAACGAGCACGGTGGCACGCTTCGCTGTGACGCAGAAGGCTGCATAGCCCTAAAGGTGTAATGCAAACACCACCTGACCACGCGACAATGGCTTAAGAATCAGCTAAGGCGAACCGACAACAATGAGAGCAATCCCTTATACTGTCCGCGCCATGCGATTACGACGATCACACACCACACCACTCCTTCTCTTCCTCTCGCTGCTGCTCGGCGCCTGCAGCTCAGGAAATAATGAGCTGGAACAGGTCAAAAACAGCGGCCAGCTAACTGTTCTCACCCGCAACTCGGGCACCACCTATTACGAGGGCCCCTACGGACCGACGGGATTGGAGTATGACCTGGCCAAGGGCTTTGCCGACGAACTGGGCGTTGAGCTCAAGATGGAAGTGGCTAGCAATGTCAGTGATGTGCTGGAACAGCTACGGGACAAGGATGCCGATTTCGCCGCAGCCGGTCTGACAGCCACCCGAAAACGCCAGGCCTGGGCCCGATTCACCCCACCCTACCAGCACATCACCCAACAATTGGTCTACCGCATCGGCAACTCTCGACCGGAAAATCTGGAAACCCTCAGTGGCACTCTCGCAGTTACCTCACGCAGTAGTCACGATGATCAACTACGCAAACTCAAGTACCAATATCCGAACCTGACCTGGCAGGCCAATAAGGATGTTGAAAGTGAAGAACTGCTAACTATGGTGTGGGAAAAGACCCTCGACTACACCATCGCGGACTCCAACGAAATTGCCATCAATCAACGCTACTACCCGGAACTGCGTGTCGCCTTCAACATCAGCGATCCGGAACCCCTGGCCTGGGGATTCCCGCGAATGAAAGACGACAGTCTCTATCAGGCCGCCAGTGACTACATTTCGCGCATAAAACAGAGCGGTGAGCTGGCTCAACTCATTGAGCGTTACTACGGCCATCTAAATAATTTCGATTACGTCGGTACAGTCACCTATCTCGAGCACATAGAGACAAAATTACCCGAATATCGAAAGGTGTTTGAGTACGCAGCTGAGGAGTTCCAGCTAGACTGGCGCCTGCTGGCGGCCACGGCCTATCAGGAGTCACACTGGAATCCAAAGGCAGTCTCCCCCACCGGAGTGCGTGGCATGATGATGCTGACGACCAAAACAGCGAACGAGATCGGTGTGGAGAAGCGGACCGACCCAGTGCAAAGCATCCGCGGCGGTGCCCTCTACCTAAAGCGCATGTTAGACAAACTCCCACCACGAGTGCAGGAACCCGACCGCTCCTGGCTAGCACTGGCCGCCTACAATGTGGGTTATGGTCACCTGGAAGACGCCCGCATTCTTACCCAGAAACGTGGTGCCAATCCGGACAGTTGGAATGATGTCAAGCAGACTCTGCCACTACTTCGCAAACGCAAGTGGTATCGCAAGACCCGGCACGGCTATGCCCGCGGCAACGAACCGGTGATCTACGTGGAAAACATCCGGCGCTACTTTGACCTACTGATAAGAGCCCTGGGACAGGAGAATCAGGACACACCAGCGAACCGGGCACTTGATATCACGACCCCTGCTCTCTAATCCATCAATCAAAGGTAAAATCACGCTCGCGAAACAGTCGCATGCAGGCATCAACTACCTCGGAATCAAACCGTGTGCCACGATACTCGAGCACCTCATGCAAACCAGCATCAACGCCTCGCGAAGGACGATACGGGCGGTGTGATGCGATCGCTTCAACCACATCGGCAACAGCCAACACACGTGCCTCTGGAATTATCTGTTCCGCAACAAGCTGATTAGGATAGCCACTCCCATCAAGCCGTTCGTGGTGCTGCAAAATAATCTGCGCCACCGGCCAGGGAAGCTCCACATCCTTGATGATATCGTAGCCTACCTGAGGATGGCGCTTGATAATTTCGAACTCAATATCGCTGAGCCGACCCGGACGGTTAAGTATCTCTGAGGGCACATAGATATTGCCGATATCATGAATCATTGCACCGAGACGTATGCCTTCGATCTGCTCTACAGACCATCCCAGTTCAGTGGCAATCGCCACGGCCAGACGCGAAACCCGCAATTGGTGACCCGCAGTGTAGGGATCTCGCATTTCCACTGTAAGGGCAATTGCCTGAATAGTACCAAGCAGTGCTCGCTGTAACCGATCAGTGTGTTCATGTTCGGCCGCCTCTAAACGGCGCCGCTCAGTGATATCGCGCAGGATACCCACAGCGTGCCAGTGCCCCTTAAGCTTGAGTGATGAGATCGACAACTCGACAGGGAACTCGCCCCCATCCTTGCATAGCGCTTCCACTTCAATGGTCTTGCCGATGACAGGCCCTTCACCACAGCTCCTGAAATGGGCAAATCCCTGAGCAAAACGATCACGGTAGCGCTGCGGTACGATCAGACAATGCGCCTCCTGTCCGAGCACCTCGTCGACGGTGTAACCGAAGAGTCTCTCCGCCGCCGGGTTCCAGTAGACAACGTGATCCTCATCGTCGATGAGCATGATTGCATCCTGCGCTGCAGCATTGATACTGCGGAACTTATCCTCACTATCCGCCAGCGACTGTCGGGCCGTATTGCGTTCGTTGACTAACCCCTCGGCATAGATGTCGTTATGGCGGCACAGCAGGATCGCCTTGGCCAGGTTGGCCATCACCGGCTGAAATATATGGGCGAGTGGCAATTGGGTGCTGGGTAGATGTGGCGCAAGCAGCAGCAGAACACCCTCATGCTCAATGGGCAGTCGTAGACAAAACCGGTAGGGGCGACTTGCTCCCGGAAGCGCCTGCAACCACTCGGGCGCCTCAACCAGTTCGGCGGCTCCGTGCAACAGTCCCGTCGGCAGGATCATGGATTGCCCCACCATCCCGGTAAGACCGAAATCGCCCACCATCGCGTCGAGCTTTACCTCTATGGTGGCAGTGCCGTCATCAGGCGGCAGATCGAGAAAAACCAACCCGGTTGGAAACGAGGTGTGATAGAGAAGGCGTTGCAAGGTTTTTACCAGCAGCGGTTGTACGCTCACCTCGCCGCCAATGACCAGTGCGATGTCGTACAACACTGCCATAACCAGTTCTCGGTTCAAGGACTACTCTCCCCAGAGACTGGCAACCAGGGTGGCATTGTGAAATAACGGGTAACCCCATTGACTCGTGCTGCCGCACTCACCCAGTGAAAGCGCCCCAGCGATCTTTCCCGCCGCCGTGCGCTGTTGTAGCCCATGCAACTCACCTGCAGCGGCTTCGATACCGAGATGGAGACGGCGCCCGGCACAGTAGAAAAGCAGAATCTCCCGTCCGTCCAGTGCACCGTTGAGTTCCGTCAGGCCATGCACTACCGTATCCAGAGTATGTACCGAGTCGACTGCCGGAGCGCGCAAAAGTGCCAGCATGGCATTCGGCGGCACCTCACCCACGCAGAACAGGGAGCCATCCTCTTCCAATGCCACCGGAATACGCACCACGATAATACCGTTGGCACGCACGATACCGAAGGGAAAATGGACCGCGGTTTCATAGAAATTCTCGCGGGTAACCTCGATGCCATACTGCTCACGAGCCAATTCCTGATAGACCTCGAAGGCAGGCCGCCAATCGATCTGCAGGATACGATTGCCCTCTGTGGAGGTGGCGGTGATCATATGCTCCGGCACCTCATAGCCGTGTTCAAGAATGGCGCCACGGTGCTCTTCAAGCAGCATCATCGCTACACCATTACCGACTATACGCTCGCCATCGAAGAGGCAGGGCATGGGCTGAAATGTTTCACTACCGGCATTGACACCCATGTAATGGACGCGATTGGCGAGGCGCAGGTAAAGCTCGTCGAGGATAGTTCCTATATTCGGCACCATGGAGTCAAATAGCATAAACAGAGTGATGTCGCCGTCGTTCTCAAGTTGGGGTGTAAGTCCTTGCAAAAGATCATCTAGAACGCTTTGCAGCGCTTCCGCTTCCTTCGGCAGGTCGGGATGAAGTATGGTGTAGGGCATACGATCGAAGCGCAGCAGCCACACCCCGTGGGTGAGGAATACCTGATCAACGATCAGCGCCGGGAAAATGGCCCCAACCAACCTGGTATTACAACCGTTGCAGGATTTTTGCAGAGTAGTGACTGCATCCTTCTCAGCTTCTGGCAACAAAGCCAGCACGCCCATGTCGGGGTGCGCTTGTTGCCAGCGTGCCAGCACCTCTTTTAGGGCCGCTTCAGTGATCTCCGGCACATACTCCAAAGCAGACATGCTGATTTCATACCTCCATTACGACACTCGACGACCACACTGTCGTGCTCCGTATCACAAGCATAGAGCATATGCGCATGCGATCGAGGCGACTATCGCCGGGAGCGGAAAAATTCGCGCAACAGTTGGCTGCACTCCTCGGCCAACACGCCAGCTGTCACCGCGCAACGATGATTCAACGCCTCGCTTTGCAGGATATTGAATACCGAGCCGGCTGATCCGGTGCGCGGATCAGCAGTGGCATAGACGACCCTCTCCACCCGCGCATGGACCAGTGCACCGGCGCACATCGGGCAGGGTTCCAGAGTCACATAGAGGGTGGTGCCGGGCAGTCGGTAGTTGCTCATCACCTTGCCTGCCTCTCGCAACACTCGCATCTCCGCATGGCCACTCGGGTCGTTTTCGGCAATTGGTCGATTATACCCTTCTGCAATCAGTTCCCCCTCTTTAACCAGCACAGCACCGACCGGCACTTCGCCCTCGCGCGCAGCCAGCTGCGCCAGCTCCAGGGCACGGC
>JBNKQR010000083.1:0-9423 GCA_050295975.1 Thiohalomonadaceae bacterium | reverse complement strand
ACCGGTGACCCGGATCAGAGGCCGCATCGAGAACATCGGTTGGGGAAGGCGTACATCCAGTATAAACCCTCTATTCGCCCTGCTGCAGTCCCTACTCGGTAGGGCTCGGCGCCTGGTCATGCTGCGCCCAGGTCATCGAGGCTCGCCGCTCCGCTGCTGTTGGTTCCTCTGCCTCCGCCGCCGCGACGGCCACACCTCCCCTACCACGCTTGTTAGGCGTCACCCGCGCCCGGTACTGGATGTACGGTGCGAATACCCCATGGAAACGCGTCAGGTTCACCCGTGGTTTCGGCACCAGCGCTGCCAGTCTTGCGATAAAGTCGAGCGGCTCGAATATGACATGCGTGGTACCGTCCCGGTACGGCGTCTTCAGCAGGTGGCGAACGTTGCCGTTGGGCGTTAGTGACAGGCACTTTTCCGATACCGCCGGACGGCTGATGTAGCGGCTCAGCCGTTCCAGCTTCTTGCGTTCACCGGCCCTGGCCGCCACTCCAGCATGCAGCGAGAACCCGGATACCTTACCTGCCCCGTCATCGAAAGGTTCGTCACTGCCCGGAAGGGTTTGTAATGTGAAAACCTTGCGCCCTGCCTGTGGGCCAATGGCGATTCAGTAAGTGATGGAATGCCCCAGCAGTGGCGTCATCGGATCGTCGTCCACCGCATCCGAGGCCAGATAGCTGTTCTCCATATCTCTTTCCAGCAGGCCCTTGCGTTCCAGAAAGCGGCCGACACGGTGGGCAATAGTGGGCGCCAGTCGGGTGAGTTCCTCAGAAGTGGGCGCTTTGATCCAGCGGAATCTTGCTAACTGATGGGGGCCATCAACAAACACCCCATCCAAAAACAGCATGTGAAAGTGAACATTGGGATTTAGTGCACTACCGAAACGCTGGATCAGGGTAACCGCGCCGATGCGGGCACTCTGCTTCTACCGCCACATCGGAGAATACCACTCAAAAGGATGAGGTTCTCAACATCAATAGTGAACTACAGGGTGGTGATTCCGTACTCCATTCGAGTCAAGGTGAGTTTTTGTTGAAACAACTGTGAGGGAAAGTGGTACTGCTCAACTTCGGCTACACCCATTGCCCTGATGTCTGTCCCACTTCACTGTCCATTCTCGCCCAGGTCTTGAATGAACTCAGTGCGGATGAATTGACATCTGTTCAGTCTGTGTTCGTCAGTGTCGACCCCAAGCGAGACAGTTTCAAAGTCTTGGATGAGTATGTCCGATACTTTCACCCCAATATACTGGGAGTGACCGGTAGTGAGCGTGAAATTGCAGCAGTGGCAAAACGCTATGGCGTCCAGTACGAAGAAGTTGCCCTGGAGGGGTCGAGTTTCGGCTATGCGGTCAACCACTCAGCGGTAACCTATCTGATTACGCCCGAGGGTAAAATGCTTTCGTGTATCCACATCAATCCCCCCTTTCGTCATCCTTGAAGCCATCAGATATCTACTGTCAAATAAAGAGTAAAGGTTAAATGCGGTACAAAAACACGGTTTGGTGATGTGACCGAGCCAGGCTCAACGCACCCTCGCACCGATCTCGCCATCCAGCGGTGGTATTACTCAATCATCCATCCTTAAGTTCGTAAACGGCTCTTCCCTGTGCCACTCATCCATTCTTAGATACGTGACCTGTGCATCCCTGTGCCGCCACTCAATTGCTTAGGCTGTTGATTTATTAACCCGGCACGATCATCGCATTGTCAGGTAAATCATTAGGGTTAACCAATAGTTGCATAAATTATTCGGACTGAGGCTTGCTAGAGTGCGGAAAATAGTGGCGCACGAAGCATTTTCCAAGCCGTGGCGTACTTGAACCGTACGTGAGGTTTGGAAAATGCGAGTACGCCGCCAGTTTCAGTGCTATAGCAAGAGCATGTCGTCGTCAGCCCAATGATTTATGCAACGATTGGGTTAAGGTGTCGGTGTCTGATTGGCACTGCGAAAGACCTCTATTTCGTAGATCGAATAGCCTGACATGGCTGGATTTACACATTTTATGAGAATAAAGCGAGCATCCGTCGCTTCGAACGTGTTGGAATCAAGACCACCGTCGCTATTTCTGACTACCTTGACTGTTTTCCAATATGTCCCGTTTTTGGAAACCCTGATCTTGTATTTAGCCGCATAGAGACTATGCCAATGGATGTCAACCTTGTCGACCGGGTAAATGCCTCCCAGATCGAGTTTCAGCCACTGTCTATTGCTCTTTTTGATCCACCAGCGAGTACTGAAGTCTTTATCACCAACATATTCCGCTCTATAGTCACGCCTCTGCCTCTTGGCAGTGACGGAAAAGTCGAGAGATACACCGCCTGTATAGGAGTCGCAGTATGGGTCCTGGCGACACTCCCTGTCCTCACAATCGACTCTGCTGTCGGCATCATCGTCAATCGCATTGTCACAGATTTCTGTAAGACACCGAGCACGTGTGCGGCACTGCTCATCGGCACAATCAACATATCCGTCTCCATTGTCGTCAATGCCGTTCTTGCACGACTCAAACGCCACCGGAAGTGCACAGGCATCATTATCAGCACACTTGTCGTCATCACAGTCGAGCAGGCCGTTGGCGTCATTGTCGATGCCGTCACTGCAGATATCGACAGGTGGTGTACTGCAGAAGCGGGTGTGGGCGCACTCCAGATCATCACAGTCGGTCAAACCGTCTCCATTATTGTCGATGCCGTCGCTGCACTGTTCTTCCAGGCAGTAAATGGCGGCCTGGCAGAGGGGATCACCGCAGTCGAGCAGACCGTCGCCGTTGTTATCGAAATTGTCGTTACAGATCTCAACAACCGGTGATTCACAACTTCCGGCACCGATACAAAGCGGGTCATTGCAGTCGCTGAGACCGTTGCCGTCGTTGTCCAGGCCATCGCCACAGATCTCGACAACTGGTGATTGGCAGCTTTCACTGCTGTCACAGGCCGGGTCATCACAGTCGATCAGTCCGTTAGCGTCATTGTCAATCCCGTCCATGCAGACCTCTGTGGAGGCAGGAAGAATAAAGTCATGGGTTATATTTTGCCCGGCCATGACGCTCATCGTCACCGACACTTCACTGTAGCCGGGCTTATTGGCTATCAGTTCTACACTTCCCTCTGCAACATTCCGAATGGTGTAGGATCCGTCCGCTGCTGATTGGGTTGAGTAGATGCCATCCACCGAGGTGATGCTCGCCCCATCAATTTGCAACTGGTTGATATCGCGGATGACACCGCTGATCGTCGCCGGGAGGGGCAGCGGAGAAAGAACGAAATCGACAGATAGTGTTTGTGCTTCGACTAATGTAACGCTCTGGCTGCTGCTTGCGTAGCCATCCAGTGAGGCCGTCAGGGTGTAGCTGCCCGGGGCCACGCTGGGCAGTTCGTAGGTTCCCGTAGCTGTAGCGAGGGTGGAATAGGCCCCATCGGCTGTAGCAATTCTAACCCAGCCTAGTCCTGCGCCCCCCTGTTCAGTAATTCTGCCGGTTATGGCTGCTGCAGGCACAGGCGGATTTGAAGACTGACAAACCTTGTTGAAATCTGACACATATTGCAGTGCCACAGGATCCCAGACGACGGCATGGCAGGTGAAACAGTCATAAGTCACCTGGTCCACCAGCAGGTGGTGGCGGTCAGCAAGTGAACCGGTGTGGCATTGCAGACAATCGCGCGTGACTGAGAGGTCGTAGCTTTGGCTAATTTGATTATAGGTAAGCGGATGACAGGAGAGACATTCCCGACCACTGGTATTGACCAGCAGGTGATGCCGATCAGCCAGAGTCGTGCCGTGACAGCATCGACAATCTGCTTCCGACAGGCCGAGATCTGATGCCATCGTTGCAGGAATCTGCCCAACCAAAAGAAGAAAAAGGATCAGCGCCAGATGGAGACAAGACAAATGCATCCCTCGTCGTTCAATTGATTTGTCCATTTTCATTCTCTATGTTCAAGTTTTGTGTTACAGCATCGGCGGCACTTCCTTGCGTAATCGATGTCATTATCTTTTGCGTTATTGTCCTTCTGCTGCACGACCAGGTTGCGGTGCTTCGCAGTAGTCCATCCCCATCTGCATGATCAGCATTTCCCGCGCATTGGGTTCTTGATTCACTAATATTTTGTCACACATTGCGGTTAGCGTACCGGCATTCTCGATCAAATGAGGTAATACAATTAGATCAATAGCTTAAGCAATTGATGATTTAGTATTTACCAATGCCTTACGCCAAAGCCTGCACGAGGTCGAGTTAAGCTGACTGATAACGTGCTGTACGGTGCTAATATTTCCCATAAAACACATATAAACAGACTTTTTGCCAGGTGATATATTCTGGCTAATGGTGACGTCGATATACGCAGCGAAGTCACTCAGGGATGACAATAAGGCAGCTATTATCATGCACAGCAGATCAAGATGATTTTAAACTATTGAACAATCAGAGATAGATATCGATCTTTGCTTTGCTTTTAAGCGCGCCTATGTGTCTCTCCAAGGCTTTCTTGGTATTTTCAATCTTGAGGTACCTGCCAATAAATTCCTTGACCTCATCAAATGATTGTATACCTGCGTATTTGTGATCGAGCACTTCAAGAATGTGGTATCCGAATTCAGTCTCGATGATGCCACTTAACTTTCCTATTTCGCTCGAAAAAGCAATATCATCGAACGCTTGCGGCATGTACCCTCTCTGCTGATACCCAAGCTCCCCTCCTCCAGACGCACTGTTACAATCTGAATATGATTTAGCGACCTTTTCGAATGGCTTACCGTCAAGTAGCTGTTTACGCGCATTCTCGATCTTCTTCATGGCGTCCTCCTTTTCCTTTGCTGTCGCATCAGCCGCCACACTGACCAGGATGTGCCGGGTACGAACAGACTCTTCTCGCGCAAATGCCTCCTTGTTTTTATCATAGTAGACCTTGATCTCGCTTTCTGGCGGCTCAGTATTTTTCAGTTTATTTCTGGTCAGGTATTCATCAATCAGAATGTTTTTTGTTATAGTCTCTTTGATTTTCGCTTTATCGAATCCCTCGTGTTCACCATTTTGCAACTGAATCTCGTTCACTTTTTCGGAGACGCGCTCCGCAATATCATCGATCGAGAGCTTGCGCGCCTCTTGATAGATCAGTTCGACAGAAATGAGCTTTTCAAGCGCCTGCATTTGCAAGGCTTTCATCAATTCTTCATCCTGGCTCCGCACCCCATATTTCTTGTATCTTCGCAACTCATCCTGAACCTTCGGGGCCAGCTGATCGAGCCGTATAGGAGCGCCGTTGACGCTGGCCGCCAGGGTATCGCTGTTAACGATCACATTCGGAGTTTCCGCGTGTCCAGCAGTCATATACAACGCCAGAGTAAAGGCAAGCAGCTTGAGTCCACTTCGCAGCCTGCCCCACTGAGAACCAATTGAAATCGTACTTTTGACTGAAGTTTTGAGTAATATTCTATTCACAAACAAGCTCCCTGTTTGTTAAACAAACTTTTAGTTTTAATGTGAGATCCCTATCATCAAGCCCATTGGGCCTTTACCTGAAGGCCCTGCAGAATAGCCATTGAACTCTTTGAGTCTGTTGATCAAGCCCTACCGCTTCTGAACATAGGCATCTGCTTGACCACCCTCTTTTCCTCTCGGAATGAAAGCTATTTCCAATACAGTTCCCGTAGCATCCACACTGAAGTTCACTTCCTGAGGCAAGTCTGCTCCTTCGCCGCCATGATGTTTAAACTTGAACTTTTCTGCCAAATCCCTGCGAACACGACCATCTTCAGTAACACGTACTTTTAACACTTTAAGGCTGGTATTGACGATTGTTACATCATAGATACCATCATCGATGCTGATCTTTTCACTACTCTTCCATGGTGGACCTTTGCGCTTTTGGATTGTCAGTTGGCTGATTGGGTTCTGCCCATCCCCGCCGCCTGAAAGTGCATTCTCAACACTGATGCGTCCATAGCCATAAAGCTCATCAAAACCCGGCACCCCCAGGTCAACAGCGGTGTCATGCATGAGCAAACGAACATCGCGCCCATTTACCAAACCATCACCATCGACATCAGTCATACCAGCCGACAGCAACAAAGCCGCTAAGCCAGAAACATGTGGGGCAGCCTGAGATGTTCCGCCAAGAAACCCATAACTTCCACCAGCTTGCGTAGAGTAGACATTAAGACCTGGAGCGGTCAGCTCCATTTCGGGACCTACTGGTGAAATGGAAGAGATCTCGTCATAAATGGTGGTTGCGCCGACGGCTACTACTGACGGTAGCGCAGCAGGATAGAGAACTGCACCGCCGTAATTGTTTCCCGCTGCTGCAACCACCAATATTCCCGCCGCATCTGCCGCAGCACAGGCATCGCTCAGCAATTGAGAGTTGCTGGCAACACCCATGCTCATGTTCACGATATCCACCTGATTTGCTATAGCCCATTCAATCCCGGCGACAATTGAGCTGATGGAGCCAAAACCCGCGCCATCGAGTACCTTGACGGCATAAATGGATGCCTCTGGGGCTACACCGACGACTCCGGCCCCATCAAATTCCGCTGCGATAACGCCAGCCACATGAGTACCGTGGCTGTTGTAGCTGTCATCCATCGGATCATGATTATTCACATCAAGCGTAATAAAATTATCACCGCCTGAATAGTTTATATCCAAATCGGGGTGATTGTAGTCTATGCCGGTATCCAGTATCGCAATTTTCACACCTGCACCGGTAATTGATTGAGTATGTGCACTCATCGAACCTATTAGGGAAACACTCCATGCATTGTCATATTCAACGTTGCCTGTCGCTGAAACAAACGGTGCCACATATCCTGTAACAGGAGCGATCGCCTGTATCTTGATGTCATCTTCGACGTATGCCACGTTTGGATCATTCAAGAGCGCGGGAAGGTCGTTGTCCTGGATATCCACGGTTACAGCGTGACTGTGCTTAAATTCCTTCCTGATTCTGCCATGCTTTCTTTCTACCAACGCTCTCTCAGGTGTACCGGGCGCTTTGTGAAAGCCGACGATCACCTTTCGTTCTGCAGCCGAGGCGTTTAGTTGGATTGATAGAGTTGCGGTAACGGTAACTATTGCGGTAATAATAATTCTATTCTTCATGATTGATCTCTTTTGCATAAAAAACGCCGATCAATACATTTGCATTGTAACGGCGCAAGCGGCTTCTTTATTCAATGACTGCGCCTGCTCCTTCGCTGGGTCTCTAACAATAATTATTCCCGGTATGACAATGGCATGTACGTACCATTAAACAACTTTGCATGCTCGCCTTGTTTATATCTCTTGTTATCGTGTGTCAGCGCAAAGCCGCAGCGGCGATACTAATTCCGCCGCCGCAGCTTCTCTCGTTTCAAGGTTGGTTAATACTATCTTCTGACACGTGTTACAGATGCTGACGCCGAAGCATACACGGTAGTTACAGTCGCAGTCGCAGTCCTGCTGCATCCCGTGAATTCCGCAGTGATTTCAGTATCACTCCAGGTCAGGACATTTCCTGCATCTCCGTTCATCGTTACGCCAGTACCGGAATCGGAAGCAGACAGATACTCGCCAAACCCGCTACCTGTTACGGTAAGCACATTTGTCCTTCTCGAACAGACTGCGGTATCAATGGATATTGCAGGAGTAACCGTCAGATTCATCGGGTTACTTGTGCTGGGTCCCTTGGCTGCAACAACCTGATAGTTACCCGGTGCCAGAGTCCCTGGTATGACGACTTCCATACTATCGGCCGAGACACTGGTCGGAACATAGTCGGTAGCGTTGCCTGCTCCATCGATCAAGCGCAAGGCAGAGCTGACCAGTATGTCGTAGTTACCTGTCCACGGATTTTGCACGTAATTGGTGAAGTTTACACCAGCGATCGTAACCGTGCTGTCCACTCCTGCTTCAAGTGCTGAGTAGTCCACAGAGTGAATTCCCGGTATGGCTGCGCCTGCTTGCGGAGCCATTGCCAGCACGGTGCCATTGTTTCCGTGGCAACCCCAGCAATCTGCTTGTGCACCCGTATGACTGTATCCTGCCGTCTCCGTACCCGGCATGACATTACCGTCACCATTGCTATCTGACGTTATGTTATGCAAAGTGCTTACGCCGTGGCAGGCCTCACACTGTCTCACTGCATAACCAGCACCGGCAGCAGTGTCATGACACCAGCTACACCTGGTCGGATCAACGAGATGTAGACCTGTTCCATGGTGTGTTTCCATGTTCTGGTAGACAGAAACATCACCGCCTATCCAACTCGGCTCGAGATTGCTTCCAGGCGCACCCGCCATACCATTTGCCGTGTTATGACAGAAGTTACAGTTCCCGGCATAGGTCCCTGCCGAATTAGCCGGTACTGTATCATCACCATTCGGCTTACCACTTGGCCATGGCGTAACAAGACTGGGCTGATATGTGGGGATATAGTGACCATCACCTGGATTGTTTATCAGTCCACCATGACATGCTTTACAGTCTTGATCCGCAGCAAACTGCGTCAGATGATGCACCGTCGCCTCAGCTGTCTGCTGATGACAGTTAAGGCAGTCCCTGAAATTCTGCACCAGGACATAGGTAAACGTCGTGTCGTCCCACACCAGGCTATGGCATGAAAGGCACTCATATACCGTGTTCGGTACGCCATCTCCATCCGGATCGGGGTTAGGGACATCACTATTTGGCGGGATTGTCGTATTGACATTCAGATGATGCCGGTCAGGCAGGTAAGTAGGATCTACGGGGATACCTGTAGGTGGATTCTGATTATGGCAGTTTCGGCATAACGGCTCTGTCAGATTATTGAATACTCCGTCAGGTATGCCTTGCTGCTGTATGACCGGTGGAGCGGGAACTGCCGCTACAGCGAGCCCGCTTAACATGGCTCCTTGAATAAATACTATTACTGCGAACAGCGATTTAAATAAGCTTTGCTTCATTGTAAACCTCCTCCATGGGGTAAGATAAGGTCCATCGAATACAAAGAAACTTCATCCATAGGTACATCTTTCCTTAGGGAATACTTTGATATCGAGACGCACGGCAGGCTGGTTGCGTTCTTCTATCACCTCCTTCAATAATATTTTGTAGATGGATGGAACTAGCGCGCTGAATCCAACCCTAAAGTATTAACTTCAATGGCCAATGGATACTGCTTCAGGTTGATTTATGAAGATGCGCGGGATTGAGCAAGTCTTATGTATGCTCTACTCATCATCCCTGATTACATAATGTTTTTATTCCCCTAGGAAAGACATATATGTCAAATTCCACAGGCGGTCAATGTTTTGTTACTCGTTTCTTGTTGCTTTCTTGTCTTAAAAGTATTTAATAGAGAAGCCTGATATCTGCTAAGTTGCTGTTGAGCTTGCATGAAATTCAGTCAAACTAAGTATTAGGAAATATTAATACCCTTTTCGCCCTGCCACTGGTAT
>JBNKQR010000082.1:0-9845 GCA_050295975.1 Thiohalomonadaceae bacterium | reverse complement strand
CACCGCCACCAGCAGCACCGCCACCAGCAGCACCGCCACCAGCAGCACCGCTACCAGCAGCACCGCCACCAGCAGCAGTACCGCCACCACCAGCAGCACCGCCGCCACCAACCCCAGTAGAGCTCTGGGTTTCGCTTCCTGCCCCTCGGGGAGAGGAGGTGCTTTGCTTTACCTGACCACGCCAGGGTCTGTTGGTCTGAATTTCGGGGAGAATGCCACCATCAGTCAGTTGAGCGTTAAGTTCTTCAAAAAATCCGCCCAGTTCTGTGACGACGTGGATTTCGAATAGTTTGAAGATGATCTGTCGTATCTTTCTCTCTAATTCCAGGGGGGAGAGCGCCTTACTGAAGGCGCCACAGATCGTTTCTGGAGTAGCTGGAAACTCATGGCTGTGGCCGTTGTGTGGTGTGAACAGGTGCGCCAGTCGCTTGTCGATGGCACTAAACAGATTCTGGTTACGCCCCCGCAGGCGATCTGCCAACTTCTGTACAGCGAGTGAGCCTTCCAGGTTGTCATCCTCAACCAGCGACAGGGAGTCGATATCGAAATCGAATTCTGGTTCTTCCTTTCCGCCCTTGTCCTTACTGCCTGAAGGTAATAGTGCATTCTCAAAGGAGCGCGCGATTTCCTGATAGAAACCGGTCTCTATTTCGACCCGGTTCTCGCGCAATTCGCGCATGGTCAATAAGTAAGGGGATTCCTGGGGATTGGTTTCACCCGCCTGCTCTGCCATTTCGAACAGGGTGGTATCCGCGTGATCGAACATGGTGCGGATAAGTGGGGGAAGGGTTTTGTTACTCAGTGCCGCAATCTGCGCGAGCAGGGATTCTGCCTTGGCTCTGCTTGGGGCCGCAGCCTTGGTCTCTGAGGAGCCACTAATATCATTAGCAGGCATGGGTGTTATGCCTCCGTTGGTTACAGTTCTAACAAAATTAGGAGTTGTCCTAATAGTAGACTGTGAGACGCATCACACAGTCGAATTGATACCCGGCGAGTGTAGCGAGGACCATCCATCGGGGCAATGGTAGGGGATTGACGGTAGTCAATGTGGGATGGTCGGTTATTACTCTAGAAGTTTCTTCAGTTGAGGGTATATCTGCTCCAGACACTCGACCCACTCCTTACCGCCATCTTCACTGAACCGTTTCTTCATTTCGCTCACCCGGGCGTCACGGATCATCTCCTGTTTCCAGTCCCGATGCTGTTTCATGATCGCCACCACTTCACGCGGGTCATCGGTGAGGGTGATCAGGTCGAAATCTTCCATCGCGATAGTGCCACGCTCTATCAGTTTGGTGCGCATCCAGCCCAGTAATCCTTCCCAGAATTCGATACCAAACAGTACCAGTGGCATGCGATAGATCTTGTTGGTCTGCATCAGGGTGAGCGACTCAAAGAATTCGTCCAGGGTGCCGAAGCCGCCTGGCATACAGACATACCCCATAGAGTATTTGACGAACATCACCTTGCGGGCAAAGAAGTAGCGGAAGTCGAGGGAGAGATTCTGGAATTCATTGGGAACCTGCTCAAAGGGCAGGTCGATGTTGAGGCCAATTGATTTTGCCCCATTTTCAGCGCCCCCTTTGTTGGCGGCCTCCATAATTCCGGGACCGCCACCGGAGATGATAGCAAACCCTTCTTCAGCCAGTAGTGCGGCAATCTGCTCCGCTGCCTGGTAGTAGGGATCGGTGGGTTTGGTGCGCGCAGAACCGAAGAGGGTGACAGCGAATCCGATATCGGAAAGCTCCTCAAAACCCTCGGTGAATTCACTGATTATTCTGAACAGTCGCCAGGATTCATCACCTTTAAGATCCTCGATCATCGAACTTTTCTCACTGGTTGTTTGTCCTTATGGTGAGTACGGACGGTTTTCCATCGACGTTATTGTCAAAACTAGACGAGATTACACAGATGTTACAGGCGATTAGGGATTTTGTGGAGCGGCGAATTCTAACCCCTGATGGAAAGGGCCTGAGTGATCCAGAGCATGCCGTGCGCCTGGCCACCGCGGCTTTGCTGGTAGAGATGTCTCGTCAGGACGATCAGGTAGTCAAAGCAGAACGAGATGAGGCAGCGGCGGCGCTATGTGAACATTTTGATCTCGATCTGGAGGAGGTCGCTGAGCTTTACCTCCTGGCCGAGTCTGAAGCTGATGAATCCATCGATTACTATCAATTCACTTCACTACTGAAGGAGCGCCTCACTCATACGCAAAAAGAACAGGTGGTCGAATTGTTATGGCGCGTAGCCGCCGCCGATGGTCATATCGATCGCTATGAGGAGCACATGGTACGACGCATTGCCGAACTGCTCTATCTGCCACACAGCTCATTTATCCGTGCCAAGCATCGGGTTATCGGGATAGGTGAGGCCAGTTACTGAACCCCCGCCTGTTAAAGTAATCAGAAACCCCTTTATTTATAGATGTTCTGCTTTGTGAGCGAGCGTACGTGCAGTGTGTGCGTTGGTTCTCAGGATCACAAAATTTCACGCCATTTAGCCCTTGAGCCTCATCTTATTCAGGCGCACATTCGTTCTTAAGGATAAGCAACATTTGTGTGGAAGATGGAGGTACGCAATATGAAAAGCTCCAATGTTAGAACTTCCAAAATGATTCACAGAGTCATGCTGATTGGTGGCCTGTTGATGCTTGGCGGCTGTTCCAATGATAGCAACGACAACATGGCCGGTAACGGCAAACAAAAGGGCTTCAATGAAGAGGTCCTGGCAGTGGCCGATGCAGGTGACGGTAAGCTTTACGTCGGCGGATATTTTTCGGCATTCAATCGTCAGACAGCCCAGGGATTGGCACGAGTGAAACGTGATGGCTCTCTGGACAGGAGTTTCAGTATCGGTAAGGGCTTTGATAATGCCGTTTACACGATCGCGCCAGCCAATGATGGCGGTAATTATCTCTACGTTGGCGGCGACTTCAGTCGCTACGATAATTCACTGGCTAACAACATCATCCGTCTAAAGGCCGATGGCAGTCGCGACCACGACTTTTCAACCGGTAGTGGTTTTGACAGCAGGGTGGATGTGATTGCCCCTGCGCGGGACGGCAGTGGTGATATCTATGTCGGCGGGAGGTTTACGCGCTATCGGGGTGTTGTCTCCAATCACCTGATTCGTCTGAATCAGGACGGTTCAGTGGATACAGCCTTCAACGTCGGCAGCGGTGCCAATGATATCGTTCGCGCCATCGTTCCAGCCAATGATGGCAGCGGCGATCTCTACGTGGCGGGTGATTTCACCAGCTATGATGGCATCCCTCTGAAGCACATTGCCCGTTTGAATGCCGATGGTACGGCGGAAGTCACTTTCAACCCAGGTAGCGGTTTCGACCGCGAGGTGTTTGCCCTGGCACTGGCGAATGATCACAGTCACGACATCTATGTGGGTGGCTGGTTCAGCAGCTATGACGACAAGACCGCTCCCAAGTTAGTACGGCTGACCGAGACTGGTGAAGTGAACGGCAGGTTTAAGTCAAAGCCTCTTGTCGGCGAGGGTGAAGCGTATGTTGCCAGCCTGGTAACCGTCGATAACTGTAGTGGCTCGGTCTATGTGGGTGGTAATTTCGCCAGTTATGGTGAACAGACAGTAAACGGCCTGGTGCGACTCAACGGTAAAGGGAATATAGATCGCCATTATCGCGCCGATGCTGCACCTGATGATGCAACGGTGAACAGCATGGCATCTGATCTCAATGGCGATCTCTTCGTCGGAGGGTGGCTCACTGCCTATCAGGGTGAGCAGACGAATTTCATTCTGCACCTGAATGAAGACGGCTCAAGAGATGTCGCTTTTAACAGAATCGATGAGCGAAGTATGCGAGAAAGCTCGGCGCTGATGGAGCGGGATCTGACCAGCCAGTCCTACTCTAGGTCAGGGAGGAGTTGAACATTGCCCCTACCGCCTCGGCCAGTGAGTTTGAGCGCTGCGGGTTTCGCAGCTGTGCCAGTAGTGGCAAACGCAGGCCGGGGAGGTAGAGCAGGTCGGCCAACACCTGGGTAAAGGCGTCCTGCCCCAGACTGTTTTCTGCCAGTGTTTCGCAGAATAGATGAGCGATGGTTTCATCCTGTAGGCTCTCCCAATTGCGTGCCGCAATGGCAGCAAGCAGGGCGATGTCCGTCGCATGGGGGCTTTGCAGTGCCAGATTGACAGCACTATTGCGCAGTGCCGGGTTGCGACAGCGAGAGAAGCTGCGTAACAGCGCCACGGCAAGATTGATATCCGCCTCGGTACGATCCAGTTCCTGTTGCAGCTGATGCTGCAACGCCGTGGCGATGGCGTCATCGATCTCTATGTTTTCCAGAAAACCACAAAGTGCGGTAAGTGCCGGCGGCGGTAGTTGTGGTAGTGCTTGCAGCAGTCGTTCCCGGTTATCCAGTTCATCAACGCGCGCTGCTACGTCAGCGATCCCCTGAATGCCAACAAAGGCCCACTGATCGTAACCGGGCTCACCGGAGAAATAGTTGCGGGCGTGGTCGTAATAGCGACTTGGTTCCTGTCCCAGTGCGTGGGTGGCGATGGCGTGAAAGGCGGCCATCACGCTCTCCTTGGGTTTGAAACCGTAAGGGCTTTCTGGGGCATCCTCGGTGGATTGTGTATGGCTCTCCAGCAGGCGTGCCATGAAGTCATCGCGAGTTCCTTGAAT
The DNA here is from genome assembly GCA_050295975.1 of Thiohalomonadaceae bacterium. Taxonomy (GTDB): domain Bacteria; phylum Pseudomonadota; class Gammaproteobacteria; order Thiohalomonadales; family Thiohalomonadaceae; genus JAPHTQ01. Next base: position 5,188 of record JBNKQR010000082.1, on the reverse strand, counting down.
TAACAGACCGCGTTCATCGAGTGGGAATTTTAGGAACCAGATGAATTGCCCCTCCTGGTTTTCCCCATGCTGTCCAAGGATTGCCAGCCATGCGTGTTGCTGCAGCGGATAAAGGTATGGTTCGGTTGCCGATTCAAAGCGGCGGAAGTGATCCGTATCGAGCGGTCGAATCCCCCGGCCCATATCAAACACCAGATAGCGGGCGCCGCTCTGTTCAAGGAAATCGCTGAGGGTAATCGTGTTCTGCATTGTGATGCCCGGAAATGAAAACGCCGTGATACGTTATCAGTATCACGGCGGATTGTAGCCTGTTTGCTGTTTAGCCGTCCTGGTGGTTACGCTCTATGCCGGTATTGACCCGTAGTTGACGTCCCATGAACTCCTTGCCATCGAGCCCCTTAATCGCTTTGGTCGCCTGAGGCTCACCCATTTCAACAAAGGCAAAACCACGCGGTCGACGGGTGGCGCGATCCTTCATGATGCGTACTGAGCGCACTTCACCGTAAGAAGAAAAAAGTTCGCGCAACTCTTCTGGCGAAGCCTTGAACGAGAGGTTGCCGACGAAGACGGAAACGCTCTCACCGCTATTGCCGCCTGAGGTGGCGTTAGCACCGATCTCAATCGCTGCGCCGAGTCCACCAGCAAAGGCGCCAATGGCCAAAATGATAACAAAGGCCTTACTGGCGACGGTTTCGTCCAGGCCAAGATGAGGGTATAGCAGGTAGCCGATGACGGAGAGGACTACGGCGACAACCAGTGCCTTGAGGATTTGTGCAAAAGATAAAAAGTTCATGAATCAAACACCTTGCTAATTTTTCTGTAGTAATAGGGCTCTAGTTTATTCTGTTGCGGGCAGCTGTGAGCTCAATCTTATAGTGGCAGGATGCCTTTTTGATGCCCGCTGGGAGTTTAACATTATCTCGACCCTAGTCTGTAGCAGTCAGCTTTTGCAACCCTATGGATTACATGGGTTTGTATCGGTAAGCCGGCGGATTTGTTGCAACTTATCGTGGGTAGGGTGCTGCCTCACTCGCTGATGAAGTGCTGCCGTAAGGTCCGGGTGGTGGCGGATAGAAGGTTGGTGCAGTGTCGGAAGGTGCTTGCCACGGCTCAAGTCGAGGCATGGGTTGCTGGGTCTGTGGTGTGTAGTGGGGCGCTTGAGCACCAAAGTCCCCAGCCTGGGGTGCCGGGGCCAACTCCCATGGATGAGGTTGGGCCATTTCTATGGATGGCGAAGCAGCTCCCCAGGGATTGGGAGCCATTGTCTTATCGGCGATGACTGGGTCGTTGTGTACGGCGTTACGGATGGTGATGAACAGCAGCACCACGACAGCCACCATCAATGCCGCACGCCACCAGACATGGCGAGGTGCTGGGGAAGGTGTGGCATTTTGAACAGGTCGTTCTACGACAACCTCCACTTTGGCAGTAGGAGGGGGCGGCGCATTATTCGCTGCAGCAGGTATTAGCGTCGGTGTAGGTTGCTTAGTGGTCCGTTTCTTCGGCGCAGGCTTTTTCTTCACAGCCTTTTTTGCAGTGGTGCGTTTTTTTGTCGAAGCCTTTTTCTTTGTCGCCTTCTTTACCGCTGGTTTTGCCTTCTTTTCGTGTTGCGGTTTTTCGTTCTCGGCCATGCCTTTAGCTCCTGTGTGTATCCGACCACTGCAACGGGCCGTCCACCATTCTGATTCAAAGGTGTAAGTAAAGCGTAACCGGTGAGGGTTTAGATAAACTCGATCCCCATCCCATCTTCTGTCACCCGTACCACACGTGCCCTGACCAGTGGTGGCTCTTCACCATCACCCAGAATGCCGCTCTTCAGCTGCAGGGTAACTTCTTCTCCCACCGCTGGACATTGATCAGGCTCGGCCTTGAGGAATATGCCGTTATCGCAGATATCGGCAGTGATCAATTCGTTAGTGCCCAGGACATGGTGCGTCAGCAGCACCGGCATTGGTACTTCAATACGAACATGCTGTCTGCGTTCTGCACCCATATTTAATCCTGCTTGAGTTGCGGTATTCTCCAGCTTCTCGGCTCAGTCGAGGCTGAACGTTATCTTACCGTCATGGATTCGGTACCGCTATTGGTTAGCGATCAACTGTCGCTTCTCAGCCACACTAAGTTTTCGGACGCGGTATTCACGCTGTTGTGCGCTAGAGCGATCCGCCGCGGTTTCATGATAGACCAGTTCCACCGGACGTCGCGCACGGGTGTACTTGGCCCCTGCATTACCATGATTGTGTTGCTGAATGCGCCGGTTAAGATCGCGTGCAACACCGGTGTAAAAAGTACCGTCATTGCAACGGACGATATAGACATACCAGCTTTCATCTATTGTCACGTGGTTCAGCGCCGCTCCATTTCCCAGCGATCGCGGATGGTACCGCGCATGCTGTTAATCATCGCCCCAGGGGTTTTTGATTTCTTGGTGGTGTAGCTGATCTTCATCTCACGTTCGATGAAGATGCCCTCCTTGAGATCAAACGCGGCGGATCCTTCGCCCTGGTAGGCCATGGTCATGCTGCCCATCATCTGTCCCATGCCCTGCGGCATTCCCTCCTCCTGCTTATAAAGCTTGCTATAGTCGGTGACGACTACCGACTGACTCTCCACGGTGAAGTAGGCGACACCGCCGGAGATTTCATCGAGAATATATTCATCCTCACCCTTTGTGGTGATCATTCCGCTCTGCATGGTGTAGTCGTGGATAAAACTGTCGCCCTCCTTGAGTGCTTTCTTCGGCAGTCGTGGCATCCAGGCAAAACGGAAGCGGTAGATGTTGTCGACGATTGGGTCTTTGGCTGGTTTCGTGGTCATTGAGACCAGTCCCTTCCGCGGATCAAAAGTTACACGGGCCGAACTCTTGCCGTAGATATCTGCGCCAATGCCGGAAGCGGGATCGCCCCAGCGCTCACCGCCCTGTTGCTTACCGTATGTTGTGTCGAGAATCATCTTGCCACCTTTGTGCTTTACCCTGGCAGTCCAGTTGCTTTTGTTGCTGTGGTTAACCGGGCTGTCCATGGTCCGTTCCTGGCCCATCATGTTCATGGTGACGCTTGAGTTGCCGACATTGTGGTGCTGCTGTTTCACCGCGTAGGTGGCGCCGTCCTTGAAGCCGTAACGCAGGGTGGCAGAGGCGGCCTGTAACGAGTTGCTGAATAGCAGGCATGTGGCCAGTAACGGCATAGGCCATGTAGATTGTTTCATCACTTATCTCCTTGCCTTACGTTCCAGCTTGCGGATCTGGCGTTCGATACGGCTGCGATCTTTCGCCTTGCGCGCATACTTGAGGTACTTTTTGTACATTAAAACACCCTCCTCGTAGCGTTCCCATTCGCCATAAAGTTCACCCAGTGCCTTGTAGGGCTCGGCCATGCGCTTGTCGAGTTTGGTCGCCTTGAGTAGATACTCCTCCGCCAACTCCTTTTCTCGTTCGGTGGCGGCGAAGGCCATGCCGCCCAGTTGCGACTGGCCCAGGCGATAGGCCACCTCAGCCGACTGCATTCCTGAATTCCAGGCACCCTGATAGAGATCACGGGCACGGCGCCAGTCACCTTCGTCGTAGGCCCTGCGTGCATCGCCGAGGACGAATCCGCTGACGGCCTTGTTGAACGATTCCTTGCCGATGGTGAGCTTGCGCCCCTGTTTCAGCCTTTCGATCTCTTTGGAGCGGGAGAGGGAGGCGAGCAGCTTGGAGCGATCCGGCGGTAACTGGCTGATGGTGCGGGTCAGGGATTCTGCCTGGATCTGTCCCATCGGTCCCGCCACACCACGCATCAGTGAGCGCATCTGTGGTGGCAGGAAACTCATCGCCAGGGCATTGCTATCGTTACGTCGCGCCTTGTCTGCGGCGGCTCGCATCAGGCGCCAGCCCTCACCCGCCTCGGCCGGGTCATAACCGGCACGTACCATCAGCTTTAGGCCTTCCGCATCGGCCACCATTTCTAGTGGCAGGCGGGGGTCACCGCTACCCGCTTTCGTTTCTGGAGGCAGGCCGTCATAGACCTCGCCGAAGCCCTCGATAAGACCGGCGCCGGTATTGATCTCAAGAATCTTGCGGTTGGCCTCCTCATAACTCATGTTGCCTTTATCTACATCGGCATAGACATCATTGGTGTGAGATTGAACAGAGAAGTCGATAGCTGAATCTACCACCACACCTGCCAGTCCACCGAGCAGAGCCTGCCCACGCTCAGAGCGCTCCTTCTCTTTGAAGGCCTGATAGATAGCGGGATAGTGAGCATGGAGCAGGTGCGCCACCTCATGGGAGAGTACCCCGGCCAGTTGCGCCTCGTTTTGCAGTGCCAGTAGTGCTCCGCTGGTGAGGAGAATATGACCGTTGGCCGTGGCATAAACCTCGGGCATCGACTTGTCCAGAATGGTGACATCGAGACGGATACCACCAGGCAACTTTTCGCCTTTTGGCACCAGCTTGTTGGCAATGTGATTGAGGTATTTGTTGAGGGACTTGTTGCTGATTACCGGGGTGTCGGCGACGATCTGCCGATATTCATCGGCAGCGAGACGGATGACGTCTTTGCCATCCTTGTTCACTTCGATGGCCGATGCGACGTTGGATAGTAGTACTGTCCCCAGGAGCAAAACGATAAGGCGTTTCATGGGTGTTCCCTGTCTGGCGTGAATGTTGTATTTCAAGTTAGAGGAATGGTGCCGAGGGTTCAAGCCCGGAAGGGGCATGTTAAATCTGACTATGTAGCTATGCTTTGCGGTGTTTTGCAGGAAACAGTTCACAACATTTTAGCAACATGGATTTTGCATAGCAGACAGTGGTGCTGAAGCTGTTACTATTAGGCAGAGGTGTTTTACGGTTCTGTATGGGTGTGAATGAGATGAAAGCTGTTTTTCTGTTGTTGATGGTGATGTTAGTCACCGCGCCGCTGTCTGCCGCCGATGTCGATATCAATGCTTTGCAGAAAAAGGCTGAGAAAGGTGATGCCATGTCACAGCTTAATCTCGGTGCTGCCTATGACCATGGCCTGGGCGTCAAGCGTGATGTGGACAAGGCGGTCCAGTGGTACAAAAAGGCAGCCGACCAGGGGCTGGCCGAGGCGCAGTTTAATCTGGCGCATATTCTGGTCGCCGAAGACATCAGTGCCGTAGGTGCTGCCGACTATATGCTCAAGGCGGCCAAGCAGGGAATGCCCGATGCTCAGTTCCTGATGGGCGT
>JBNKQR010000081.1:0-9861 GCA_050295975.1 Thiohalomonadaceae bacterium | reverse complement strand
ATCGTCCTCCGAGGCAGCTTTTTGTGCCACCAGCAGGATCTCCTTGTCGCTCTCCATCGCAGCTTCCAGTGCCTTGATCGATTTGTCGCGACCAACAAACAGAGGAATCACCATATGGGGATAAACCACAACGTCACGCAACGGCAGTACCGGTAGCGTACGCATCTGTTCAGTTACTTCAGGCATATTGTCCTTTGAATCCATCACTGTGGTTCCTCTAAATCCCGATTCAGACTATTCGGGTGGTATCTGTTACTGACTAATCGTTTGCTCGCCCGTTTCAGCTCTGCAGGACGGCAACGTTACCTATAATGAGGATGGTCAAAGGGGGTATCAAGAATGAATTGTGAATATAGCGGCGCATTGCGCCGCTATAACCCGAATGCTCAATCCGCAGCAGCAGCGGCGGAAGACTGTTCGGCATTCTCGTAGATCAGCAGAGGTTCAGCCTCACCTTCGATTACACCGTCATCGATCACGACCTTGGATACGCCACTCATGGAGGGCAGGTCGTACATAATATTAAGCAGGGTGTTCTCCAGAATAGAACGCAGTCCTCGCGCGCCGGTTTTGCGTTTCATCGCCTTACGGGCAACCGCACGCAACGCCTCCTCGCGGAATTCCAGCTCCACATCTTCCATTTCAAACAGTTTGGAGTACTGCTTCACCAGTGCATTTTTCGGCTCGGTCAGGATGCAGATTAGTGCATCTTCATCCAGCTCTTCCAGCGTCGCATGTACCGGCAGACGGCCAACGAACTCAGGGATAAGACCGTACTGCACCAAATCCTCCGGCTCGACATCGAGCAATACCTGACTGGCACTCTTGCCCTCTTTCTTGCTCTTTACCTCGGCCGAGAAGCCGATACCGCCCTTCTCTGAACGGTTGCGAATCACCCGCTCCAGGCCGGCAAAGGCGCCACCACAGATAAACAGAATGTTCGCTGTATCTACTTGCAGGAACTCCTGCTGCGGATGCTTGCGACCACCCTGCGGCGGTACTGAGGCAACGGTACCTTCGATCAGTTTTAGCAGGGCCTGCTGCACCCCTTCACCAGAAACATCACGGGTGATAGAGGGATTGTCAGACTTGCGTGAAATTTTGTCGATTTCGTCGATGTAGACAATACCGGTCTGCGCTTTATCGACGTCGTAGTCGCACTTTTGCAGTAGTTTCTGGATGATGTTTTCCACATCCTCGCCCACGTAACCGGCTTCGGTCAGGGTGGTGGCATCCGCAATAGTGAAGGGCACGTTGAGCAACCGCGCCAGAGTCTCGGCCAGCAGGGTTTTGCCGCTACCGGTTGGGCCGATGAGCAGGATGTTACTCTTGGCCAGCTCGACCTCATCCTTCTTTTGTCCTGCGTCCAGGCGCTTGTAGTGGTTATAGACCGCTACTGAAAGCACCTTTTTGGCATTTTTCTGTCCGATAACGTATTCATCTAGAATTCCATTGATTTCATGCGGAGTCGGCAGTGAAGTCTTGCCATTACCGACAGAATCTTCCTGGATCTCCTCACGGATGATGTCATTGCACAGCTCAACGCACTCGTCGCATATAAAGACGGATGGGCCAGCAATCAGTTTACGCACCTCATGCTGGCTCTTGCCGCAGAAGGAGCAATAAAGCAGTTTGCCGTTGTCGTCACCCTTGCCGGTCGAATTCTCACTCATGACCTTACTCCGTCTCCGTCTGCCTGTTTCATGGTTACAACATGCAGAGTCCGGGAAAAAATTTCAACCCCAATCGCCTGAAGCTGGATCAAGGTCTCACTCACTCCCGGCCTCCGTACGCTGGTCCAGAACCTTATCGATCAGGCCGTACTCCGCAGCCTGCTCACCACTCATAAAGTTGTCCCGCTCGGTATCTTCCTGAATACGCTCCATCGGCTGACCAGAATGGTTGGAGAGGATCTGGTTCAACTGCTCACGTACTTTAAGGATCTCACGGGCATGGATCTCGATATCGGAGGCCTGTCCCTGATAACCACCGAGTGGCTGATGAATCATCACTCGGCCATGGGGCAAGCTGAAGCGTTTACCTGCAGCCCCTCCAGCCAGCAGTACTGCGCCCATGCTGGCTGCCATACCGATACACATGGTGCTAACCTCCGGGCGAATGAACTGCATGGTGTCATAGATCGCCAGTCCAGCACTCACTGAGCCGCCGGGGGAATTGATGTAGAGGTGGATATCCTTGTCCGGATTCTCCGACTCAAGAAACAGCAATTGCGCCACGATCAGGTTCGCCATGTGGTCCTCAATAGGACCAACGACAAAAATTACACGCTCTTTAAGCAGGCGCGAGTATATGTCGTACGAACGCTCACCCCTGGAGGTCTGCTCGACGACCATGGGAATCAGTCCCAGATTCTGCACCCTTTGCGCACCGTTCATAATAGTGTTGTCGGTCATCGTTTCGGATTCCTTTAGGGTTATCCCTTATCGGTTCAAACCCACCACTTCGTCAAAACTGCTCTTCTTCTCACTCACCTTGGCCTGTGAGAAGGCCCACTCAACCACTGCATCTTCCAGCATCAGGTTCTCGATCTGGGAGAGACGGCTTTTGTCACCGTAGTACCAGCGTACCACCTCTTCCGGCTGTTCGTAGGTCGCGGCAATCTCCTCAACCTTGGCCTTGAGCTTGTCGCTGTCTGCCTTCAGCTCGTTGGCACGAATCACCTCAGAAAGCAGCAAGCCCAGGCTCACACGTTTCTCAGCCTCGCTCTTAAACATGGACGCGTCCAGGTCAATACCGGACTTGCCCTGAGGTACTTGCATCTGCTGCATCATCTGCTGCTTAAGGGTCTCTGCCTCATTGTCAATCAGTGCGGCAGGCACCTCCAGCTTGTTCATCTCCAGCAGCTTATCCATTACTGCCTGCTTGTTCTTGGACTCAAGCCCTTGTTTTAGCTCACGCTCCATGTTTTTGCGAACCTCGGTACGTAGCGCCTCGAGGCTACCGTCACCAATACCAAAGCCCTTGGCAAACTCTTCATTCACTTCTGGCAGTTCAGGCGCCTCAACCTTGTTGACTGTCACCTGGAACTGTACCGGCTTGCCAGCCACTTCCTTATTACCGTAGGCCTCCGGGAATTGCAGGTCCAATACCACTTCATCGCCCGCCTTGGCCCCAATCAACCCTTTCTCAAATCCATCGATCATCCGGCCAGAGCCCAGAGTTACAGGGACATTGTTGCCTGAATTCCCGCTGAACTCCTTACCTTCTATGGTGCCGCTGAAGTCGACACTCAAGCGGTCACCCTCTTTTGCCTTGCGCGCCACCTCTTTCCACTCGGTGCGCTGCTTGCGCAGGTTTTCGATCATGCCCTCAACATCGGCATCGGCAATCTCGGCAGTGACCTTCTCCAGCTTGGTACCGGCCATGTCTGCTACAGTAATCTCCGGCATCACTTCAAACACTGCGGCATATTGCAGGTTTTGCCCTTCTTCGCCACTCACCGTCTCGATGGTCGGCATACTTGCAGGGTTAAGCTTCTCCTGAGTGATCGCTTCAAAGTAGGTTGCCTGGATCACCTCACCGACCACCTCATCGCGCACCTGCTTGCCGTACTGCTGCTCGACAACCTTCATCGGTACCTTGCCTGGGCGGAAACCCTTGACCTTGGCAGTGGTCGCGAGACGCTTCAAACGGCTACTTACTTCACCGCTAATACGCTCAGCGGGGATTTCAACGGTCATGCGGCGCTGGAGGTTACTGGTCGCCTCTACTGAAACCTGCATCTTCACTCCTCAACAATCAATCAGAAATAGTGATGGTAGGATGAGTCCGTCCGTACGGTCGCTACCGTACGAGAGACCCTCCAAGAATCTGGTGCCGTCCCCGAGACTCGAACTCGGACAGGTTGCCCTACCAGAACCTAAATCTGGCGTGTCTACCAATTCCACCAGGACGGCGTATGTTTAGCTATGATCGAGCGGTGCTCAACCCAGCCAATTTCCACACCAATACTATGTGTATTAGTGCCGAGGTTGTGATTATACCTTACTTGTACGGGATGGACGACAGCCTGTAGAGAAATCTGAACATGTTGCCTAATTTTGCCCGTAACAGTAGATCGGGGTATCCTACCGGCCTCATTTCTAATGAAACAGACTGGCAGTCATGGGCAGCGAAGTTTTCGAAAACAGCATGCTGGGCGATGCCCCCGAATTCAGAAGCGTTATCCGCTCTGCACAGATTGTCGCCGCCACCGACGTTACCGTACTGGTACTTGGCGAAAGCGGCACTGGCAAGGAGTTGCTGGCCCACGCCCTGCATCAGGCCAGCCACCGCAGTGACGGCCCCTTCGTCACCATCAACTGTGCAGCCCTGCCGGAAAATCTGGTGGAATCCGAGCTATTTGGGCATCGTAAAGGGGCCTTTACCGGCGCACACGACCACAACCCTGGTCGCATCCGCTCCGCCGAGGGCGGCACCCTGTTTCTTGACGAGATCGGCGAACTTCCCCTGGCCATTCAGGCAAAGCTGCTGCGTTTTCTTGAGTCTGGTGAATGTCAGTCAGTGGGAGAACAGTCCCCATATCGGGTTAATGTCCGAGTCATTACTGCCACTAACCGCGACCTCTACACTCTGGTGCGGGAAAACCGCTTCCGCGAAGATCTCTACTATCGCCTCAACGTGGTACCGCTAGAACTTCCGCCCCTGCGCCAGCGCCATGGGGACGTCGCACTCCTGATACGCCACCTGACAAGAGAACTGGCCGCACAACACAGACTCGCTGCCCCCTACTTCACCTCAAGGGCCCAGACCCGCCTGGAGGCCTATCACTGGCCGGGCAACATCCGTGAATTGCGCAACTTCTGCGAACGGATGGTAGTTCTGAACCACGGGCAGGAGCTGGATGAAAACGCCCTGCCTTTGGAGCTGCTACGCAGCCGAAGCCGCTCTGGCGAAACAGACAAGCCATTCGCTCTACCCGATGAAGGCATCAGTCTGGATGAGCTGGAACGGGATATGATCCGCCAAGCACTTGATCGCACCCATGGCAACCGCAGTCGCGCAGCTCGTTTGCTTGGACTAAGCCGGGACACCCTGCTCTACCGAATCAAAAAGTACGCACTGGGTTAATAACCTGTAGACAAAAAAAAGGGCACCGAAGGCGCCCTTTTCTTTATCTAGAACGGTTGTTACATCTTGCTGTGGTCCATGCCACCCATTCCCTTCATTCCACCCATGCTGCCGTGATCCATACCACCTTCTGCTGCACGGACCTGGTAGGTAACTTTCTTGCTCTCACCATTCTTGAACTTCAGGGTGATATCCACCTGATCACCGGCCTTAAGCGCGTGCTTCGGTTTCATCAACATCACATGGAAATCGTTGGGCTTGAAGGTGACACTGCCACCAGCAGGGATCTCGATCATCATCTGGTGAATCATCTTAGCCATACCGTCCTGCATCACTGTACGGTGCAGCATGGTGCTACCAAAATCTGCACAGTTGGCACCGACCAGAGCACGAGGCTTGTCACCCATATTGCGCACGGTCATATAGCCAGCTGAAGCAGCAGCACCAGGAGGCGCTTCACGAACCCAGGCATTATCAACCATGATTGAATCTGCAGCCTGTGCCATGCCCATCCAGATGCTGCCAACCAGCAGCAGTGCTACACCCTGAATCACTGTTTTCATCGCTTACTTCCTCTCTCGCGTTATCGATAACATTAAACAAACAAATGAATCCTTACTTACTATTGAACTGCATGATAATGTCAATGTCTTCTGGCAACTTCATTGTCTCAGGTGGTTGTGGCATAGGTTGTGCCGCTATCACAGCATCACGAGTAGCATCATTAAGCAGAGTATGCGCCCCACCCACACTAAGATTGGAAATACGCCCCCCCGCATGAAGTAAGAAGTATATTTTAACATCGCCTCCAATTCCGCGGCGTTCTGCCGCCCTTGGATAATGTTTATATCCCTCGATATGCGCCGCAAGTTGGCGTAAATATTTATTCCGCGCTTTCTCGATTAACGCCTGGTCATCCACCGTACCCTCCACCTGTGATTCAGCAGTGGGAGCACTGGGTGGCTTCGGCACTTCTACTTTTGGTTCGGGTTCACGTTTTTTCTTCGCCCGCTTGTTCTCCTTAGGTGGTTCGATCTTCGGCTCCGGCACTTTTGGCTGCGGTAGCGGTGTGCTCTGCGGTGCCACTTCGGAGCGGAAACTGACACGGGTTACCTTGCGCTGTGCCGGAGCCGATTCACTATTTCCCGCCACCGAGCCGGTGGTCAGGAAAAACACGCCGTGGAACAACAATGAAATGACCAGCGCGACACTACGTAAAGACCAGTCAAAGCGATTCATTGTTTTTCGGTCACGATATCCACACTTTCAGCACCTGCCTTGCGTGCAGCATCCAGTATCGTGACAGCCTTACCCAAAGGCGAGCCACGATCACCTCTTACACGAACAATTTTATCTTTGCGGTCGGCAAGGTGTTGTCGCAGCACAGCGTCCAGGTTGCGCTCTTCAACAATATGCTCATCGATGAGGAACATTCCATCCGTGCTAATCACGACCTCAAGCTGACCGTCTTCACTGACCACTTCACCGCTGTCTGCGACAGGCAGATCAATGTTCAAGGATTGTTCGCGCACAAAATGCGAGGTCAACATAAAGAACACCAGCAGCAGAAATACAATGTCGATCAGCGGAGTGAGGTTAGGCATCTGACTCGCTTTACGCCGCCCCTCAAACTGCATGAATACTTCCCTCGCGGTGGTGGGTGGCCTCCGCTTCATCGCTAACCACACTGTGCGGCAGCTGCTCAAGCAACAACGAAGCACAGTTACGCATATTCTGTGCGCGACGATCAGCCATTCCTTCCAGCATGTGCAACGCCAATAGAATCGGAATGGCCACCACCAGGCCTACACCCGTAGTCAGCATCGCTTCCCAGATACCACCGGCAAGAGCCTGCGCATCCACCTTTCCACCTGCCAGCTCGATCACCATAAATGCCTTGATCATACCGAGGATGGTACCAAGGAGTCCCAGCAGAGGAGCTGTGTTACCCAAGATCCCAAGAGTACGAAAACCCCGTTCCATCTTTTGCAATTCTGTGGAACCGATACGCTGTGCTACACGCGTCAGATCTTTAATGCCTTCTGCCGCCGCGGCGAGGGTGCCGTCGAGAATAGAAGCCTCTGGGCCTTTTAAGCCGACAAGACTCTCAACCAACTTACCCTTGGCCAACTTTGCTGGTAGATGCTGTTCAAAATCAGTTGGGAATCGCCCCATGAAATAGAATTGCATCAGACGCTCGATCACGATCGCCAACGCCAGGATTGAGTATCCCAGCAATATCCAGACGACGATGCCGCCCTTGTCAAAAATATCCGCCAATAACATGGCTGCACCACCCTCTCTCTACGAATCAAATTACCGCAATCAAACTCTTTCACTGATGACAATAGCTGTCGAAAAATCGCCGTCCATGGCGGGAGGGGTCCCTGAAACTAGAACCGTACTGACAGACCTGCGGTATAAGTACGTCCCTGATTGACTACGATGGAAATATCATTGGCGTCATAAACCCCGTCAGCATTTGTATCTCCGCTACCACGGGCAGTATTGTAATAGAACTTGTCAAACAAGTTATCGACACGGAAGAAGAATGACCAGACGCTGTCGCCATAGGCACGGTCATAGTTGACCAGCATATTGAACACCTCATGACCGTCGATCTTCACCCGATTAATCTCATCCGCGTAGTAGGATGAGATAGCATCCATCTCGCCGGTAATTCTCCACTCAGGTGTAAGGCGATAAACTAGAGATGTGTTTAGGTGATGGTTTGAGGTGCGTGGAACAATATTGCCTGCATTATCATAAGTCTCGACGCAGTATTGATTGACCAAGTCAGTTACCGATGCACAGCTTGAGACATATGTAGGGGACCAACTATCTCCGCCGAGCTTCAAGTTGAAATTATCATATTGGGTAAATTTCGCATCTAGATAGGTATACCCCAAGCGCCAGGAAAGCTTAGGAGTAAATGCAGTCTCCATAGCAAGTTCCACTCCCCGGTTCCGCATACCACCGATATTATCGTACATATCACTTATACCCCCTTCAGGACTATATTGCCCAGAAGTCTTCATGATGTAATCAGTACGATCCATTTGAAAAATGGCTACATCCAGATCGGTCGGTGCACCGAAGAGCGTTGTTTTTGCTCTATATCCCACCTCCATATTGATCGTATGCTCTGGATCCAAATCAGGATTATTCGCGGTACCAGTTTCTCCTGCACCTTCATCAAATGGACTGATGTCACCTGCATATAATTGTTTAACCGAAGGAGCTCGGAAGCCGGTGGAGATACTCGCATAAATATCGCTGCTTTCCGTTAGAGTATAGTTAGTACCCAGACGCCATGAAGCCACATCGAATGATGTATTCAGATCAAGTACACTTAGATTCGAAGTGTAATCATAGGCAATGTGATCAAATCGACCATTCATGGTCAATACCATCGGTTCACTTACGCGGAACTTGTACTCACCATACAGCGCTTGTACAGCTTCGTCAGTCGTATCTTCCGATGTTGGAGTACCGATCGGGATGTCAGGAAAAGGGAAACCAGCACTATAATCTTTAGTGATGATATTCGTCTCGACGTTATTTTTGTATTTGTTAGCCCTGACATCTACAGCAATCAACCATGCTGAATTTTCACTGCCAGAACGATACTCACTCTTTATGCCATTTTGAACCTGATCATAGTTGTTCAGATAGGTATATTCATCTGGATTGTCTGTCGGTCTACTTAGAAATTGCGTCTTATCGGAAAAACTGTAGGCATTCACCATCAAATTTTCATTACTGCCCATGTCCCTAGAATAGGTGACAAAGTACTTGGCCAAACTGACATCGAAATGATTAGCATAGTCATCGTATGCCGGATTCTCACTTTTTGGATCGCTCTCTGCCGCATCCACACCCTTCACTGAACCATGACTATTTTTCCACCGGTCAGATAACTCGACACCAAACGTTAAGTCACTGGCATCGTCGATGTAGTACTGCAATTTACCGTTCAGATAATCAGCTTTGGAAGCAGAATCGTCGTAGTAGCCATCGGTTTCACGACGTGAAACCTGCACATGACCGTTAGAGTCATCATTGGCAAAACCAGCACGCAACAGACCTTTTTTGTAGTTGAAGTCACCCACCTCAGCAGCTGCGGCGAAACCTTTGTAGTGTGCACCACGCTTGGTGGTAATGATTACCGCACCGGAAAGCGCATCATCACCGAACAGATAGGAAGCTCCACCTTTGACGACCTTAATCGACTCAATGTTATCCAGGTCGATGTTCACCGCACCGGTACGTTCGAATACCGGCACGCCATCGATAACCACGGCAACACCGGGCTTCTCGCCCATGTAAACCTGATTCTCAATACCACGGATGTGAATCTTCAGCGAATCACCGCTAGAAAAGCTCGTGGTGATACCCGGGATGGATTGCAGCATCTGCTGGATATTTTCGGTGTGAGCAGCATCGACCTCTTCGCCCTTTATGACACCGATATTAGATGCCTCATCGCGCTTGTTCTCGAATCGGTCATCAATGGTGGAGGACTCCACCTGAATGATCCCCAAATCTTCTGCCACCGCAGTGGCCGGAACCATGGCACTTATCCCTGCACTAACCAACAAACTCATCCCCAAACGCTGCAAAAGAACCGGCTTCACAAATACCTCCCCAGGCAATAGTTAAAAGTGTTATATCCGGGCAGGCGAACTGCAGGATGTATGCCATCCTTTATTGGCTTGTTTTTATTGAGGAAAATAATAATCCCGAGTGAGCCACTGCGAGGTAAATGAC
>JBNKQR010000080.1:0-9938 GCA_050295975.1 Thiohalomonadaceae bacterium | reverse complement strand
GCATCGGCACGGGTCAGGATCGAGGCCTTCTCTTCCGGGATGACCATGTCATCGGAACAGAAGGAGACGCCGGCGCGTGTCGCGTTGCGGAAACCGGTATACATCAACTGGTCAGCAAAGATTACGGTGTCTTTCAGACCCAGCTTACGGTAGCAGGCGTTGATCAGGCCGGAGATCGCCTTCTTCACCATCGGTCGATTGATCAGCTCAAACGGAAGTCCGTCAGGCACGATGTCAAACAACATGGCACGACCCGCAGTGGTTTCATGCAGGCGGAAGTGCTCACTACGCTCACCCTCTTCGCTGATCTCAAGTTCGTACAGACGTACCTTGATCTTGGCGTGGATGGAAACATAGCCAGACTCATAGGCGCGACGCAGCTCCTTGGTATCGGCAAATGCCATGCCCTCGCCCTTGGCGTTAACCGCCTCGCGAGTCATGTAGTAAAGACCGAGTACCACGTCCTGCGAAGGAACGATGATCGGCTCGCCGTTGGCTGGCGACAGAATGTTGTTGGTGGACATCATCAGCGCGCGCGCTTCGAGCTGGGCTTCCAGTGACAGCGGTACGTGAACCGCCATCTGGTCACCGTCGAAGTCGGCGTTGAATGCGGCGCAGACCAGCGGGTGCAGCTGGATCGCCTTACCTTCGATCAATACCGGCTCAAATGCCTGGATACCGAGACGGTGCAGGGTCGGCGCACGGTTCAGCATAACCGGGTGCTCGCGGATAACCTCTTCGAGGATATCCCAAACTTCCGGCCCTTCACGCTCAACCAGCTTCTTCGCTGACTTGATAGTGGTAGCCAGACCGCGACGCTCCAGCTTGGAGAAGATGAATGGCTTGAACAGTTCCAGCGCCATCTTCTTCGGCAGACCGCACTGATGCAGCATCAGGGTCGGACCAACCACGATAACGGAACGGCCCGAGTAGTCGACCCGTTTACCCAGCAGGTTCTGACGGAAACGACCCTGCTTACCCTTGATCATATCGGCCAGGGACTTGAGCGGACGTTTGTTGGAACCGGTGATGGCACGACCGCGACGACCGTTATCCATCAGGGCGTCGACGGACTCCTGCAGCATGCGCTTTTCATTGCGCACGATGATGTCCGGTGCGTTCAGATCGAGCAGACGCTTAAGACGGTTATTACGGTTGATGACGCGACGATAGAGATCGTTCAGGTCTGACGTGGCGAAACGACCACCTTCCAGCGGTACCAGCGGACGCAGCTCAGGCGGCAGTACCGGCAGTACGGTCAGGATCATCCACTCGGGCATGTTGCCAGACTCGAGGAAGGCTTCGATCAGCTTCAGGCGCTTGGTCAGCTTTTTCAGCTTGGTCTCGGAGTTGGTCTCCGGGATCTCACCGCGCAGCTTCTCAGCTTCCTGCGTCAGATCCATGGAACGCAGCATGGCGAGGATCGCCTCGGCACCCATCTTCGCTTCGAACTCGTCGCCATACTCTTCAATCGCGTCGAGGAAGGTTTCGTCGGAGAGCAGTTGTCCGCGCTCAAGCTGGGTCATGCCCGGCTCGATAACCACGAAGGCCTCAAAGTAGAGCACTCGCTCGATATCACGCAGGGTCATATCCAGCAGCAGACCCATGCGGGACGGCAGGCTCTTGAGGAACCAGATATGTGCCACCGGGCTAGCCAGCTCGATGTGGCCCATGCGCTCACGACGCACCTTGGCCAGGGTCACTTCAACGCCGCACTTCTCGCAGATTACACCGCGATGCTTGAGACGCTTGTACTTACCACAAAGGCACTCATAGTCCTTCACTGGGCCGAAGATCTTGGCGCAGAACAGGCCGTCGCGCTCCGGTTTAAAAGTACGATAGTTAATGGTCTCCGGCTTCTTTACTTCACCGAATGACCAGGAACGGATCTTGTCGGGCGAGGCCAAACCGATGCGAATCGCATCGAAGTCCTCGACCGGACCTTGTTGCTTCAACATTTTGAGCAGGTCTTTCACCGTAAATTTCTCCTCTGTTGTCCGTCGTCAAACCGCCACGTGTTCAACGTGCGGACTCAGTCTTGCTCCAGTTCGATATCGATGCCCAGGGCGCGGATCTCTTTCAACAGTACGTTGAAGGATTCCGGCATACCGGCTTCCATGCGGTGGTCGCCATCGACGATATTTTTGTACATCTTGGTTCGGCCGTTCACGTCGTCAGATTTGACGGTGAGCATCTCCTGCAAGGTGTAGGAAGCGCCATAGGCTTCCAGCGCCCACACCTCCATCTCACCGAAGCGCTGACCACCAAACTGCGCCTTACCACCCAGCGGCTGCTGGGTAACCAGACTGTACGGACCAGTGGAACGGGCGTGCATCTTGTCATCAACCAGGTGGTTGAGCTTGAGCATGTACATGTAGCCAACGGTGACCGGACGCTCGAACTGCTCGCCGGTACGACCATCGGTCAACAGGGTCTGACCCGACTCAGGGAGTTCAGCCAGTCGCAGCATGCCCTTCAGCTCTTCCTCTTCGATACCATCGAATACCGGAGTCGCCATCGGTACACCACCGCGCAGGTTCTTCGCCAGATCCAGGATCTCTTCATCGCTCAGTTTGGAGAGGTCTTCGCTCTTGCCGCTGGCGTTGTAGATCTTGTCGAGGAACTTGCGAATTTCGTCGGTCTTCGCTTTGGCCTGAACCATCGCATTGATCTTCTTGCCCAGACCTTTTGCAGCCCAACCGAGATGGGTCTCCAGTACCTGACCAACGTTCATCCGCGACGGTACGCCGAGCGGGTTAAGAACGATGTCGACCGGGGTGCCGTCTTCGGAA
This sequence comes from Thiohalomonadaceae bacterium, assembly GCA_050295975.1. Taxonomy (GTDB): domain Bacteria; phylum Pseudomonadota; class Gammaproteobacteria; order Thiohalomonadales; family Thiohalomonadaceae; genus JAPHTQ01. The sequence goes on along the minus strand of JBNKQR010000080.1, from coordinate 7,146 downwards.
TAGGGCATATCCTCGACCGGAACGATCATGGAGATAACACCTTTGTTACCGTGACGACCAGCCATCTTGTCACCAGGCTGGATACGACGCTTCACTGCCAGATAAACCTTAACCATCTTCAGCACACCCGGTGCGAGGTCATCGCCCTGGGTCAGCTTGCGGCGCTTGGACTCGTACTGATCTTCGAAGTCTTTACGCTGGTTGGTGATCTGATCGGCAATCGCTTCCAGCTGGCTGTTGGCTTCGTCATTCTTCAGACGAATCTCGAACCATTTGTCATGCTCCAGCTCGGCCAGATAAGCCTTGGTGATCTTGTCACCGGACTTGAGTTTGTTCGGACCGCCAGCGGCGACCTTGCCAATCAACATCTTTTCGACACGGCTGAAGGCATCGTCTTCCATGATGCGTTGCTGGTCCTTAAGGTCCTTACGTACTTTGTTCAGCTCATCGTTCTCGATCTGTTTGGCACGGGCGTCTTTCTCCAGACCATCACGAGTGAAGACCTGGACGCCGATTACGGTACCGTTCATACCGGAAGAGACACGCAGTGAGGTGTCCTTCACGTCGGAGGCCTTCTCGCCGAAGATCGCACGCAGCAGTTTCTCTTCCGGGGTCAGCTGGGTTTCACCTTTCGGAGTCACCTTACCGACCAGGATGTCGCCGGGCTTAACCTCGGCGCCGATGTGTACGATGCCGGACTCGTCCAGCTTGGCCAGCGCACTCTCACCGACGTTGGGGATATCGGCGGAGATCTCCTCCGGCCCCAGTTTGGTGTCACGAGCAACACAGGTCATCTCTTCGATGTGGATGGTGGTGAAGCGATCTTCCTGTACCACCCGCTCGGAGATGAGGATTGAGTCCTCAAAGTTGTAACCGTTCCAGGGCATGAACGCGACCAGCATGTTCTGACCCAGTGCCAGCTCACCCATATCGGTGGAGGAGCCGTCAGCCAGGGCATCACCGCGAGCGATGACATCGCCCAACTTAACCAGCGGAGTCTGGTTGATGCAGGTGTTCTGATTGGAACGTGTGTATTTGGTCAGGTTGTAGATGTCGACACCGGATTCACCAGCTTCGGTCTCGTCGTCGTTAACGCGAACGACAATACGCGCCGCATCGACGGAGTCGACTACACCACCACGCAGCGCCTTAACACAGACACCGGAGTCCATTGCCACGGTGCGCTCCATACCAGTACCGACCAGCGGCTTGTCAGAACGCAGGGTAGGAACCGCCTGGCGTTGCATGTTGGAACCCATCAGGGCGCGGTTCGCATCGTCGTGCTCAAGGAACGGAATCAATGAGGCCGCAACAGATACTATCTGGCGTGCAGAAACATCAACGAAGTCGACCTTGTCGCGTGGCGCCAGGGTAAATTCATTGAGGTGACGACAGGAAACCAGGTCGTCCTGCAGTTCGCCTTTGGCGTTAACGTTAACGTTGGCCTGGGCGATCACATACTCGCCTTCGTCGATCGCGGAGAGATAGACGATCTCTTCGGTGATCTTGCCCTTCACTACCTTACGGTACGGACTCTCGAGGAAGCCGTAGTCGTTGGCACGGGCATAGACAGCCAGCGAGTTGATCAGACCGATGTTCGGACCCTCAGGGGTCTCGATTGGACAGACGCGACCATAGTGGGTCGGGTGTACGTCACGTACTTCGAAGCCAGCACGCTCACGGGTCAGACCGCCTGGGCCCAGCGCGGAGATACGACGCTTGTGAGTGACCTCAGAGAGCGGATTGTTCTGGTCCATAAACTGGGACAGCTGCGAGGAACCGAAGAACTCCTTAATCGCAGCGGAAACTGGCTTGGCGTTGATCAGTTCCTGCGGCATCAGGTTCTCGGACTCGGCCAGAGAGAGACGCTCCTTGACCGCACGCTCGACGCGCACCAGACCAACGCGGAACTGATTCTCGGCCATCTCACCGACAGAACGTACACGTCGGTTACCAAGGTGGTCGATATCGTCAACCACGCCGTTGCCGTTACGGATATCGATCAGCACCTTCATTACGTCGGTGATGTCTTCCTTAGACAGCGTACCTTCGCCTTCGACCTCTTTACGGCCAACGCGACGGTTGAATTTCATCCGACCAACCGCTGAGAGATCGTAACGCTCAGGGGCGAAGAACAGGTTGTTAAACAGGTTCTCTGCGGCATCCTTTGTCGGCGGCTCGCCAGGACGCATCATGCGGTAGATCTCGACCAACGCCTCTAGCGGGGTGTTGGTGGAATCGATACGCAGGGTATCTGAGATGTAAGGACCGTGATCGAGATCGTTGGTAAAGATGGTCTCAAAGGCGGTGACCTTGTTGGCCAGCATCTTGGCCAGCAACTCTTCGTTCAACTCGTCGTTGGCATTGGCGATGATCTCACCACTATCCTGATCGACGATGTCATGGGCCAGCACCTTGCCGTAAACCGCCTCGAGTGGCAGAGCCAGGCTTTTCACACCGGCCTTTTCCAGCTCACGAATGTGGCGTGCAGTAATGCGACGCTCTTTCTCGACCAGCACCTTGCCCTTGATCTCGATGTCGGCCATGGCGGTTTCGCCACGCAGACGCTCAGGAACCAGAGTCAGGGTGACACCCTTGTCGCTCAGTTTGTAACTGTCACGCTCAAAAAACAGCTCAAGGATTTGCTGGCTGTTGAATTCAAGGGCACGCAGCAGCACGGTTGCTGGCAGTTTGCGGCGACGGTCAATACGTACGAACAGCGCGTCTTTTGGATCGAACTCAAAGTCGAGCCATGAACCACGGTAAGGGATAACCCGGGCGCTAAATAGCAGCTTGCCTGAAGAGTGGGTCTTGCCCTTGTCGTGCTCAAAGAACACGCCGGGGGAACGATGCAGCTGGGAGACGATGACGCGCTCGGTGCCGTTGATAACAAAGGTACCGTTGTCGGTCATCAGGGGCATTTCGCCCATGTAGACTTCCTGCTCACGTACATCTTTAACGGCCTGGGTGGCAGACTCTTTGTCGTAGATAACCAGGCGCAATTTGACCCGCAGCGGAGCAGCGTAGGTCATGCCACGCAGCTGGCACTCCTTGACGTCAAAAATAGGGTTACCGAGGCGATAGCCGACGTATTCCAGCGCCGCGTTACCAGAGTAACTGACAATGGGGAATACCGACTGGAAGGCGGCGTGTAATCCTGATTCCTCTCGGCTGCCCTCAGACGCGCCCACTCGCAAAAATTTACGATAGGAGTCGATCTGCATGGAGAGCAGGTATGGGACATCAAGAATACTGGGACGCTTGCCGAAGTCCTTACGGATACGTTTTTTCTCAGTGAATGAGTAGGCCATCAGAGTTCCTCAGCTTAACAATTCTTTCCAACCAACCGCGGGGTGCGAATCCATCCTGCACATGTCGCCATTGGTACTTGGATACGGTCGTGGGCTATTCAAGCGGAAAAAGGCCGGTGACTAACAACGTCACCAGCCGAGTTTCCCCGCACACCCACACCATCCCTAGTGTCACTTGTTCGGGCATCCGGCCCGGTTGTCAGGACTTGCCTGACCTGGAGTGGCATAGATTACCAGCAGTTACTTCAGCTCTACTTGAGCGCCGGCTTCTTCCAGCTGCTTCTTCAGATCTTCAGCTTCTGCCTTAGCAGCGCCTTCCTTAATGGTGGAAGGTGCGCCTTCTACCATGTCCTTGGCTTCTTTCAGGCCAAGACCGGTAATAGCGCGAACAGCCTTGATTACGGCAACTTTGTTGTCACCGAAGCTGGTCATAACTACGTCAAACTCGTCTTTCTCAGCAGCGGCTTCACCACCACCAGCAGCAGCAGCCGGCGCAGCAGCAACAGCAGCAGCGGCAGATACGCCGAACTTCTCTTCCATAGCAGAGATCAGCTCAACTACGTCCATTACGGACATGTTGGCGATAGTTTCTAGAATGTCATCTTTTGATACGGCCATTGTTCAATACTCCTAAAAATAAGCAATAAATTGTCTGTCAAATCGCAGTGAATACCGTTATGCGGCACCCTGCTTCTGATCGCGAACTGCAGCAACTGTGCGAACCAACTTGCCGGGCACTTCATTGATGGTACGGGCCAGTTTCTCGACCGGTGCCTTCATCAGTGCCATCAGCATGCTAATCGCCTGGTCTTTGGTCGGCAGGCTGGCAAGGCGTTCAAGATCGCCTGCACCCAGCAGTTGGCCGCCAATGGAAACCAGTTTTACTTCCAGAGCTTTGTTGTCCTTAGCAAAGTCTTTCATCACTCTGGCTGCTGCACCGGGGTCTTCCATAGAAAACGCCAGTACCAACGGACCAATCATGCCTTCCTGCATACAGGCGAAGTCAGTACCTTCGACTGCACGACGGGCCAGCGTGTTTTTAACCACTCGCAGATAAACACCACCATCACGCGCCTTGGCACGTAATTCGGTCATCTGCGCAGCAGTCAGGCCGTTGTACTCCGCACCAATCACGGAGTGAGCACTTGCTGCAACTTCGGCGACTTCAGCTACGATGGACTTCTTCTGTTCAAGATTGAGAGCCACGCGAAATCACCTCCTGCGTTGTGTGTAACGATAATGCTGTCACACCACCTTCTCGATTAAGGGATGCCACAATGACATCCCCACCTTAACGGTGGCCCGCAGGAGAATCCCTTTGGGTGAACACCGTCTGCGCGGGCAGTCTTGCGACGATTAAGCCCCGAGGGGCACCTGCGGTCTTCGACGTCTCCGGCACAAGGCCGGTTGGCCGTATTCGGTCGGTGAAACACCGACCAAATAATTCTTTATGCGAGTGTGAGAGTTGCCTGATCGACAATTACACCCGGTCCCATGGTAGTAGAGACCGAGATCTTCTTCAGATACACACCCTTGGCACTACTCGGCTTGGCCTTTTGCAGATCCGCCAGCAGTGCTTGCAGGTTTTCCTGCAGCTTGCTGACTTCAAAATCGACCTTGCCGATAGAGCAATGAATGATGCCTGCCTTGTCAGTACGGTAGCGCACCTGACCAGCCTTGGCGTTTTTCACCGCAGTGGCCACATCCGGAGTTACGGTGCCAACCTTAGGGTTTGGCATCAAACCACGGGGACCGAGGATCTGACCCAGGGTGCCGACAACACGCATTGCGTCGGGGCTGGCGATCACTACGTCGAAATCCATGTTGCCTTTCTTCACTTCTTCCGCCAGATCGTCCATACCGATGATGTCGGCTCCGGCCTCTTTGGCAGCTTCAGCGTTGGCGCCCTGTGTGAACACGGCTACGCGTACGGTCTTACCTGTGCCGTTAGGCAGTACAGTAGCACCACGTACAACCTGGTCGGATTTACGCGGGTCAACACCGAGGTTGACGCTGACATCAACCGACTCGACAAATTTAGCGGCCGGCATCTCTTTCAGCAGGCCCAACGCCTCATCGATCGGATAGAGCTTGCCGTGTACCAGCTTCTCGCTGAATACCTTAGTGCGCTTTGATAACTTAGCCATGACTTACACTCCCTCCACGTCAATACCCATGCTGCGAGCGGTACCGGCGATGGTGCGCACAGCGGCGTCCATGTCGGCTGCAGTCAGGTCGGGCATTTTAGTCGTTGCGATCTCTTCCAGCTGGGCGCGGTTTACCTTGCCAACCTTGTTCTGGTTGGGCACACCAGAGCCGGATTTGATACCTGCCGCTTTCTTCAGCAGAATCGAAGCGGGAGGGGTTTTGGAAATAAATGTGAAGCTGCGGTCACTATAAACAGTGATCACTACCGGGATCGGCATGCCCTGCTCCATACCCTGAGTTTGGGCATTGAAGGCCTTGCAGAATTCCATGATATTGACACCGCGTTGACCCAGAGCCGGACCAACAGGCGGACTCGGGTTGGCCTGACCAGCAGGCACCTGCAGCTTGATATAAGCGTCGATTTTTTTAGCCATTTTCAACTACCTCTTGTGGGTGCAAACGCCTTGCGGCTCCCCTTGTTTTCCGGAAACGACAAAAACACCACGGGCCCGGAATATGCCCACAGTGCTGAAGTACTTAACCTTTTTCGACCTGACCGAATTCCAGATCGACCGGAGTGGAGCGACCGAAAATGAGTACCGCGACACGCATACGGCTCTTCTCATAATCGACTTCTTCAACCACACCGTTGAAATCATTAAACGGACCGTCGGTAATGCGTACCACCTCACCCGGTTCGAACAGTACTTTCGGCCGCGGCTTCTCCGCGCCCTCCTGTACTCGATCCAGGATCTGCATCGCCTCCTTCTCGGAGATTGGTGCAGGACGGTCAGAAGTACCGCCGATGAAACCCATTACTCGCGGCACATCTTTAACCAGGTGCCAGGTCTCATCGTCCATATCCATCTGCACCAGCACATAGCCGGGGAAGAATTTACGGTCACTTTTGCGTTTTTGACCCTCGCGCATCTCGACCACTTCTTCGGTCGGCACCAGGATCTCACCAAATTTTTCCTGCAGACCACTGCGGTTAACCCGCTCCTCCAGGGAGCGTTTTACCTGATTTTCAAAACCAGAGTAGGCATGCACTACGTACCAGCGAAGCGCCATTGCTATCAGCTCCCTTGACCGGTCAGGAATTCAACACCCATGGCGAGGAACCAGTCAAACACCCAGAGGATGATACCGACTAGCACTACCATTGCCATTACCATCACGGTTGTCTGTACAGTTTCCTTGCGGGTGGGCCACACGACTTTGCGCACTTCGACAACTGCACCACGAGCGAAGGCGATGGCGTTGCGGCCTGCGCTACTCTGCGCCGCAATAAAGCCTGCCACGGCCACGCCGAGCAACAATCCCAGCACACGCCACACCAGGGCCTGTTCGCCGAAGATGTAGAATGCCGCCAGCGCACCTGCTAACGCCAGTGCTGCTATTAGTAACTTAATCTTGTCTGCCATTCCGCTTAAGTCTTTAAAGTCCGCTATACAGCAATTAAATGGCAGGCCAGGAGGGAATCGAACCCCCAACCTGCGGTTTTGGAGACCGCTGCTCTGCCAATTGAGCTACTGGCCTAATAAACACGACAACGTGAGACGGGGCATACCCCACCTCACGTGCCAATTTCCAACCTAGTTGGTACTTATTCGATGATTTTGGCAACAACGCCGGCACCAACGGTGCGGCCGCCTTCACGGATAGCAAAGCGCAGGCCTTCTTCCAT
>JBNKQR010000079.1:0-10119 GCA_050295975.1 Thiohalomonadaceae bacterium | reverse complement strand
GGCAACAGCGACATCAACTTTTGAAGAAATATTGAGCATGGTGTATTTCATGGTATTAGCGTTTGCTAGGAAAATATACCATTGAATTTACAAGACAAAAAAAGCTCATTGATAATAGAGTGGGAGTGACCGGCACTGGCAGGCAGCGGCAGGCATTTCACCTTATATCTGATTGCTCAGTCAGGTAGAAAGTAAGTGATGATGTCCATCTCCTTGTGCGGGATGCCGATAATATCAATACCATGATCACCAATCAGGTAGAAGACAACATGCTCGCCTTGCGGGAAGCTGTAATAGCCTTCAGTCACATCCGTGCGGTGTTTGCCCAATTGCGGATTATTCGCTAACCAGCCAAAGCGTTTCTCGAGTGCTTTCAGATAGGAATTGCGTTGCTGTCTACCCCATTGTTGTTCGGTATATCGACCGATGTTTTTCAAGTCCTCAAGTGCTCTTGGGGTGACTCTGAACTCAGGCATCAGGTTTCGTTGTCCAGATCGTTGATAAGCGCGTCCATGGTGAAGTCATCAGCAAACTCACCGGATTCGGCCTGTTTGACGCCTTGGGCCAAATGACTCCGTAAAGCATCGAGTTTGCTTTTCCGCTCTTCCATTGCGCGGAGAGCATCACGAACTACTTCACTGGCGGAGCCGTACCGTCCACTGGCAATCTCGTTCTTGATAAAGACTTCCCAGTGCTCGCCCAAGCTAAGACTTGTCGTTGCCATATCACACCCCGCATATTCATAATTAACAAAAATGAATATAGGTCAGGGTGGAATGAAAGGCAATCAGTTTTTAATCCTTACGTTTTCATGAGCAAATGGCAGCGATTTCTGAGGATGGTATTTTTCATGGTATTACCAATTAGCAGCAATATAAGGCACTGAATATGAAAGAAATAAAAGGCTTATTTACAATAGAGTGGGAGTGACCGGCACTGGCAGGCAATGACCGGCATTGGCTGGCAGCAGCAGGTATCAAGCATTCATCTATACCTATAGAGGACTATATGAGAACAACGAGCTCTCCATGGAATGGGGAACGATATGCCGCAGGCAGCGATCACGGACCGGTCGCCACACAGCCCACCTTATAAACGCCATCGGCAGGAACAGACACTCCTATACCAGATCATTGAGCGACACTACCCTGCGTTCAGGGATGAAATGGCGGCGCAGGGCAAGGCCTTGCCGCTGCATGTACAACAGGAAATTGTTGATTACCTCTAATACGGCCGACTGGAGCATGGATTCAAGCGGGTATAATGTACCCACTGTCATCATGAACACCTGGTCGCGACACTAAAAAACAAATACGGTAAAACCCGGTTTCAGCGCGCCAACGGCCCGGATCATCAGGAACGGGTTGATCTGGTGCGCAGGACAGCCATCGGGTGGCCGGCTTTCTGGAGTGCGAAGGGGTCCTGGAGCGGGATGTGGAGAACAGCTACCTGAATCTGGAAGAGGGCGACGAAGATACTATGCAACAGGCACTGGGCTGTTCGGTAAGCTACCGCATTGACATCGGGCCACAACAAGGTCGCAAGGTAGTTACTTTACAGACCATTCTGTCCTGGGAAGATGATGAACGCTTTGTACAGGTGGGGAAAGTGGGTGGATTCAGCCTGCATGCCGGGGTATCCGCACAAGCATGGGAACGTTCGAAACTGGAAAAGCTGTGCCGCTACATCAGCCGGCCAGCAATATCAGAAAAAGACTGTCCACCACAGCCTCCGGGAATATCCGCTACCAACTCAAAACGCCCTACAGTGATGGCACCACGCACGTGATTTTTGAACCGCTAGATTTCATTGCCAAGCTGGCGTCGCTGATGCCGAAACCGAGAGTGAACCTGACCCGATTCCAAGGGGTTTGCACCCAACAGCAAATATCGCGTCGAAGTGACGCCGGCTAAACGGGGTAAAGGTTCCAGGCATGAACATGAAGACAAAACACCGGAACAACGCCACTAGGCGATGACCTGGGCACATCGCCTGAAGCGGGTATTCAACATGCCCCAGGGCACCCTCTCTTGATGCTCTGCATCAATTGACCTTGTCGATGTATTGGTCTTCCCGAAGTGCGGAGGCGACGCCAAGGTGATCGCCTGTATTGATGATCAAGCGGTTATCGACAAGATTCCATCCTTAGGTCCGTAAACGGTGCATCCGTGCACCACTCCTCTTCAACACTTACAGGCCAAGAACGCATTGTCGTCACCCACTAAACTGCTGCCTGAGACGCGGGCCTTGCACGCTTCGGACGGGTTTGTGTAGCAGCGGTTTGCTACATCACTCTACTCGGTATGGCAACAGAAGGAGAGGTTGCCCGGTGGCATATTGCCTGAACTAAGTCGGAAGGCCGGGAAAGCAGTGGAAGCGGGCGGATTCAGCGGGAAATCCAAGAGGAGGTGAATAGACTGAGGTCGGATAGAGGGGTTTTACAGGCATATCCTGCATCCAGTTTTCTTCCTTGATAGGTGGGGGTGCTGCGGTTATTCTTCTGATACTCTTTCCTGATAAATTTGCACCTCTAAAGGGGTAGCTTGGCAACTCTGAAAATTTCACGTGTCGATGTTGCCGACTTTTTTCTGAGGTAGTTGGTAGATATGCGTGTATTTACACGAGTCTGCCGGATTGTCGTTAAGGGGAAAGATAAAACAGGGGCGTCATGGCGCCCGTGTACTATGAAGTCCAACTGGTCGAGCGGTGGTAGATCCCTGTTTAGATTAGTTTTTTTGCATTTCAAACATAACGGATGCAAGGCAAGCTGTGTCTCTGTAATTGCCTGATTCTGGTAACACATTTATGCGCATCATTTTGGCCGATGACCACAAGCTCTTTCGGGATGCCCTCAGGGTTGTCCTGGAAACCGTACCTGACTACGAGGTGGTGGCAGAGGTCGGTAATGCGCCGGATTTGAAGGAAGCGGTTTCCCGCTTGCAACCCGATCTGGTTATTCAGGACTACCGTATGCCGGGTGGGGGTACGGTTGCGGTGCTTGAATACATCAAGCAGCGATATCCCGAGATCAAAGTCATCATGCTGACGGGTGTAGATTCAGGTGCTCTGTTTCAGCAGTTACTGGAATCTAATGCGGACGGCGTGCTGCTCAAGGAAGTGTCCGCGGAAGAGACGCTGGCATCGATTAAACAGGTAATGAGCGGCATGCGGGCGCTCTCTCCCAGTGTCAGTGAGCGGGCGCTGCCTGGCAGGTCGGATCTTACGACGCGGGAATTCCAGATCATGGAACTGGTTGTCGAGGGGCTCAATAGCGCAGAGATTTCCGCAAGGCTCAACCTCTCGGCCAAGACGGTTGAGAATCATCGCTACAGTTTGATGAAAAAACTGGGTCTGAAAAACACGGTGGAACTGGTGCATTACGTGCGCAAGCATGGGTTGCTTGAAAACTGAGCGATTCATGCCATCGATGTCTGAAGATACCCTGGATCGCATAAAAGAACGACGACTTGATCTGTTGCTGAAACAAACCGCGATGACCGGCTTTTTCAGCGTTCTGTTTGCGGCGATCTTGACTTTCCTGTTACGCAATACCGGGCATCTGCAAGCGATGCTCTTTTGGGTAGGCATTAACCTGCTGATGGTATTGTCCCGAGAGATATTGATTTACCCTCGCTTCAGGGCGCAGCGTCGACGCGGGCAAAGCAACTTCAATCTGATTCACGGGGTGATCGTTTTTTTCTGGGCATTTGCCGGATTGCTTTGGGGTATAGGTGGTTATCTGTTTATGCCGCACGAAGACCAACCCGAGCTTGTCATCACCTTTGTGACCACCTATGTCGGTCTCACCGCAGGTAATATTATCTCTTTTGCACCTTCGGTCTGGACCGGTGTGGTATTCACCGTTCCGGCCATTCTGGGATTAGCCGTCAGAGTTTATGAGTTCGGCTATATGGTGTTCTTCTATAGCATGCTGATTTATATCCTGTTCCTGCTGATTGTGATCGTGCGGATATCAAAAGTCGTGATTAACACCATCAGCGTCGATCTGGACAATGAGCGACTGCTGAATGCGGTGACGGTGGAAAAAGAGCGGGCGGAACAGGAAAAAGAGAAAGCCGAAAAGGCGAACCTGAGCAAGTCGGAGTTCCTCGCCGCGGCCAGCCATGACCTGCGCCAGCCGCTGAACTCCATCGGGTTGTTTCTGTATGGCTTGAAGCAGAAGTTGCAGGGCGATAACGGAACCCTGCAACTCGTCGACAAGATCGCGAGTGCCCATCAGGCATTGAGCGACATGTTTTCCGCGCTGCTTGAGATCTCCAACATTGATACCGGAAAGATCCGGGTTCACGCCAAGCTGATAGAGCCAACCATGGTGGTGCAATCGGTGGTCGATGAACTGACAGACACCGCCACCGCCAAGGGTTTGCAAATCCGCCAAAACGGTAGCGATGCCTGGGCGATGACCGACGAGGTGCTGCTCTCGCGTATCGTGCGCAACCTGCTGGGTAACGCAATTAAATATACCGACAAGGGCTACATCGAGATCACCGAAAGCGTTGCGCAACAGCGCCTGAGTATAGCCATCGCAGACACAGGCATCGGTATCCCCGAAGACGAACTGGAGAGCATCTTTGCTGAGTATTATCAGGTCGGCAACAAGCGTCGTGATCGCAGGGAAGGGGTCGGCCTTGGGCTTGCGATTACCAAGCGCCTGTGTGATCTGCTCGGTTATGAAATCAGCGTCACCTCCACCGAAGGGGCAGGCTCGTGTTTCACCATCACAATGCCTGCAACCGATGCGCAGGCGATGCCTGCTGAACCGGAAAACCCAACCGAACAGCCTGATCTGGAAAACGTCCGCGTGCTGGTGATCGACGATGAACCCGAAATCCTGGACGGGATGAGACTGATTCTGGAGCAATGGCAGTGTGAAGTAGATACCGCAAGCGATTATCGTCAGGCGTCGGCAGCGCTTGCCGCGACTCCCCCCGATATCATCCTCTGCGACTACCGCCTGCAGGATGACATGACCGGCCTGGCGGTATTGCGCAGCCTGGAACAGCAGCATGGCAAATCCATCCCGGCCATCATTATCAGCGGTGAGCATGCCGCCGTGATCGAAACCGAACTCCGGCAGATGGACTACCCGCTGATGACCAAACCCATTCTTCCCACGCAGTTGCAGGTGGCTATCAGTAACCTGCTCGCCCGCTAATCCGATTTTAATTCCACACTTCCGTCAAATTGGGTGTTTTCACTCAGGCGAATCCGCGCCTGCATGACGGATAATTGATCATCTATAAGATCGATGTCCCTCGTCAGGAGAATACGATGAACAGGCTATTGTTGCTGGGCAGTGCACTGCTCTTGGTATTGGCGGGTTGTGGTGGTGGCAGTGGTGATAATGGCAGTACAGATACGACCCCTCCGACCGCACCGACCGTCACCAGCCTCACCACCGAAAGCACCACGCCGACGATCACCGGCACCTTCGATGCCAACGATGTTGCCGGTGGTTTCAGTGTTCAGGTTAATGGCGTTACTTACACTCTGGGCACCGATGCCGCACTTACCAACTCAGGAAACAGCTGGAGCCTGACTATCCCGGCCGGTAGTGAACTGGCACTGGGTACTTACGAGGTTGTGACGACGGCCACCGATGGTTCCGGCAACGCCACTTCAGACGGCTCCAGCAATGAGCTGGTCGTTCAGGATATCACCGCCCCAACAGTAAGCGCGGTGACGCCACTGGATAGCGGCACCGATATTGCGCGCAGCACCACGGTGACGGCCACCTTTAACGAAGATATTTTTGCCAGCACGTTATCTGGCAGCAGTTTTACCCTGACCGGTAACAATCCGGTGGATGGCAGCGTTACATTCGATGCGCTGACCAATCAAGCCACCTTTACGCCAGCATCGTCCCTGTCACTGCTAACCCACTACAGCGCCACCCTCAGCACGGATATCACGGATTTGTCGGGCAATGCCCTGAGCAGCGCTTACAGTTGGGGCTTCACCACTGCAGATGGCACCCTGAGTACCACGTCCGAACAGGTGCAGAGCGATAATACCAATAACCTGGCATCCCCTGAGGTGTTCTTTAATGCCGATGGTTCAGCCTTTGCCCTGTGGAACACGAGGATCAATACATTTCCTTATCAGTATGGACTGTATGTTAACCACTATGCACCCGGTAGCGGATGGGGAACGCCCGTCATGTTGCAAGCCGAAGTGAGTGCCAATATTTACCAGCAGTTGGCCGCCAACGACAACGGAGAAACCTTTGCTATCTGGAGTCTAGGCAGCTCCGGAGTTTGGGTTAGCCGCTATATCACCGCGACAGAAACCTGGGCGGACCCTGAACAAATCAGCCTGGCAACTGCCGGCTCGGCCAGTTATGTATCCATCGCTGTTAACAGTGACGGTGGCGCATTGGCCGTGTGGAGTCAGCAGTCGGCGGGGAATCTCGACCTCTACGCAAACTATTACACGCCCGGAGTCGGCTGGGGCAGCGCAGAAGCCATCGAAAACAACAGCGGAGATGCCTATTTCGCCAAGCTTGGCTTTGATGCCAGCGGCAATGCCATTGCCGTGTGGTCTCAGAACGATGGTAGCCAGTTCAGCGTCTATGGGAACCGCTTCGTTGCCGGTACAGGCTGGGGAAGCGCCAGTCTGCTGGAAACCATTGATACACAGCCTGCTGACTTTGTTATGAATCCCATACTGGCTGTCGATAAAAGCGGTAATGCGCTCGTTGTCTGGCCCCATAGTGATGGCACCCGCGAAAACCTGTGGTCCAACCGTTATGACGTGAGCACCGGCTGGGGCAGCCCAGAGCTGCTGGAAAGCCACAACGAAACAGCGGTATATCCGGCGCTGGCGATGAACAGCAGCGGCACGGCCATCGTCGTCTGGGCCAAATACGATACCTCTACCCGCACCGCCAGCTACCTGAGCAGACGCTATATACCGGGAACCGGCTGGGCAGCCGAGGAAACCTTTAATTACAGTCAGCAGAGCTATTACTACGCAGATGTCGGCATTGATGACAGCGGCAATGCGCTGTTCTTCTGGGAATACGATGACGGCACTAATGGCTATATCCGGTTTAACCGCTATCGCGCCGACAGTGGCTGGGGCAGCGTCACTGAACTGACGAACATTGGCAATGAGCATGGTGATTGGGGGCCTGTGGTGTCGGTGAAAAGTGACGGTGAAGCCATGCTGATTTCCGGTGCTTCATCGACCGGCAATAGTCAGGTGGTGACTCGCTTGTTTCAATAAAGCGGCTACTCCCACAGGCATGGTCGAACTGCCTGTTTAACCAATAAGGTGAATGCTATGGCTTGTCGTTATACTGCGTTTTTCTCGGTTGCGATGCTCGGCCCTGGTTTTGGCGGTTTTTAGCGGTGGTTCAGGTGGTGGCAATATCGACACCACCGCGTCCGGCGTTATGAGTGTCTCACCACTCGATGGTGCCAGTGATGTTGTGCTCAGTAGCGCCATCTCGATCACCTTCTCCGATTTGAGTATTAGCAGCGCTTGATAAAAGAAGGCATGAATCCTATCAACCGGGCGGCTATTTGGACGATATCCAGCCACAGCTCACTTGTTCACAGCGAGCTGCTGTAGTCATTCTTAGTTTGACTCAAGGTGGCGGCGATATATGCTGAAAATTTAAAAGGAAAACAAATAAATCGATATCTTGTTACCACTTTTCGTACGCCTCAGTTTGATCCCTCGGTGATTGAGGGTCATTATGAATTCCTGTCTAAACTTAGACAGCAGGGGTAACTTGAGCTTGCTGGGCCTTTTACAGATAAATCTGGTGGTGCATATCTAATCAGGGCGGCGAATATTGAAGAAGCAAAAGAAATTGCATTCACGGACCCTGTACATACATCAAGGTCATCAATTGTCACGGTTTATGAATGGGATGCAAAGTGAAGGTTACTACCAGTAGCAGAGCTTCATTGTTAAGTTTCATCATGAATAGGCTATTTTCGTGGTTCCAGCTTCAGGAAATCAGCTCAGGCCCGAATAGCACTTACTTAAGGGTAATATGTCATCGCGACGACTGCATGGATGCAGGAGGTAGAATGTGTCTGGAACGTTCAACGAGCCCTGCGGCGTGGCCCTAAAGGTGAGTACCTGTATTGAAGATCCGGTAGTGATCAAGCAGATTCTCGCTCACCTGAAGCACAAGGCAGAAGCCAGTGAGACCAGGGCGCTACCCGAAAGTCGGGTGCCACCGGTCGGACTGCAGTCAGGGCTGTTTGATTGACGAGCCTGAAAGCCAATGGTTCGAATCCAAATGCTGCTCTTTCAGTCGCGGCAGGGACTCATCGTTGCGGAGAGTGGGTAAGTAGCCGACCGTGGAGAGAGAAGGGTAAGTTTTCAGCGCAGCAGGCAGCAGCAGGCTGTCTGACAGGCGGATTCGGGAAGTATCGCTTGGTTGCCGAGGGGCTCAGCAGCAACCAGAAGTTGTTGAGCTTGCTGCCAGAAAAGGGCGTTCATTCTTCTTTTACTCCAAATATTTTCCAGCATTTTAAAGGATTTCCTGCGCATGGTATTTTTCATGGTGTTACCGTTTAGCAGGAAAAAATAGTCATTGCTAATAAAATATAAAAACTGCTTACTTACAATCGAGTGGTAATGAGCGGTACTGGCAGGCAATGACTGGCACTGGCTAGCAATGGCAGGCATCAATCGTTCGCCTATACAGAAAGAGTACATGATGAGAATATCGATAACTCCAGGGAAAGGAGGATGATATGTCTCATGTCGCGGCCAGGGAAGCCGTGCCACCCGGACCGCCGTATCGGCGCCACCGGCCGGAACAGACACTTCTCTATCAAATCATCGAACGGTATTACCCGGAGTTCAGGGATGCGATGGCCGCGCAGGGCAGTCCCTTGCCCCTGCACGTACAACAGGAATTTGCTGATTACCTCAAATGCGGCCGGATGGAACACGGCTTCCTGCGGGTGCAATGCACCCACTGTCACCATGAACACCTGGTCGCGTTCAGCTGCAAGCGAAGAGGATTTTGCCCAAACTGCGGCGCAAGACGCATGGCCGAAAGCGCCGCGCTGCTGGTCGATGAGGTTCTGCCGGAACAACCGCTGCGCCAATGGGTGCTGAGTTTTCCGTTTCCATTGCGGTTCCTGTTCGCCAGCCGCCCGGACCTGATGGGGCGGGTGCTGGGGATCGTGTACCGGGCCCTATCTTCCCACCTGATCAAAAAGGCGGGCTTTACCCGAAAGAGCGCGCAGACCGGCGCGGTGACGCTGATCCAGCTGTGGCCCACCCTATGGCGCCGTAATTGAACAGTTGTATTTACGTTCGCGGCATGCAAGCCACACTAAAACTGTTTGAAGAATTTCCAGATATCCACACCCGCGTTGTCAGGCGTTACGTGCCCCCCAATGTGGGCGCACCAGACCACTGGTGCGCCTGCGTCACAGCCTTGATA
Organism: Thiohalomonadaceae bacterium; assembly: GCA_050295975.1. Classification (GTDB taxonomy): domain Bacteria; phylum Pseudomonadota; class Gammaproteobacteria; order Thiohalomonadales; family Thiohalomonadaceae; genus JAPHTQ01. The sequence continues at coordinate 680 of JBNKQR010000079.1, read as the reverse complement.
CTCCACGCACCAGGGAGAAGGTTCGTACGTGACTGTGTTATTCGAACAATGGTTAGCCTTGAGGTAATAGTCCCTCGCTGCGACGCCAACCGTGTTGAAGTTGAGGAGGGCATCGTACATTCCGTGGGCAATCCAGGCGGCAGTGGGTTTGCCGTTATCATTGAACGGCGTAAAGAGTGCGCCTGACATTGGCGCAATTGCGCGAATGGTACCTGCCATCTCGCGTCCAGCGGCAAGCGACATCATGCCACCATAACTCCAGCCAGTTGAAAACACACGGTCGTTGTCAACGCACAATGAGCCTTTGATCTCACCAAGCATAGCGCGAAGAAACTGCATATCACGACCGTTCGTATTGGGCCACCCGCTATCGTCCTGACCGTTCAAATTGTATCGGTCCGGTGCGACAAATATCGCCTCACTACGCGCTTGGTCTCTCAATCCGTAGTATCCGCCACCTGCTACGGCACCGGCACTTCCACCGTGCCAGTGCCAAGCGAAGATCAGGCGATAGGGTTTGTTCCTGTCGTAGTTATCTGGAAGGTCGATGATATATTCTCTATGCGCTCCATCGACCGTCATACTACGGAGCCCGGACGATAGACCTGGATTCTTGCCACATCCCGCAGATGCATTCGTGTTCGGGTTCGGCACCGGGTTTGGATTCGGATTCGGCACCG
>JBNKQR010000078.1:0-10564 GCA_050295975.1 Thiohalomonadaceae bacterium | reverse complement strand
AGGAGCTGGCAGGACTGTTCGAGATCCTCGACGACCACCCCTCGCTCGACGACCGCCTGCTCACCACCGGCATCCTCAAGCCGACCATCGCCAAACATCTCGGCGCGGTGGGCTACGTCGGCCGCGCCTCGGGCCAGGGCTTCGACCTGCGCAGCGACAACCCCTATGCCCCCTACGACCAACTGGAAGTCAAAGTGCCGGTCTACCGCGATGGCGACGTGGCGGCACGGGTGCGGGTGCGTATGGAAGAGATCCGCACCGCCCTGCAACTGATGGATCAACTGCTGGAAAAACTGCCCGATGGTCCGCTGCTGAATGAATGGCCGCAGGGAGTGGCAGGCGCAGGCCTCGGCGCCGTCGAAGGCTGGCGCGGCGAAATCGTCAGCTACTTGCGCCTCGACCAAAACGGCAAGGTCGCGCGTTTCTTCCCCCGCGACCCCTCATGGCTCACCTGGCCCGCGCTGGAACAGATGATCAACGGCAACATCGTTCCCGACTTCCCGGTGTGTAACAAATCGGTCAACGGCTCCTACTCGGGGCATGATTTGTAGGATGGCACCATGATAAGAATCCTTGCCCGCATCCTCCGCACCGGCCGAGTCACCGACCCGGCCCCCAAGCGCGACGACACCGAACTGGAACAGCTCGGCATCGAAGTCCGCCGCACCCTGAAAAAACGCTTCGGTGGCAGCCTCGCCATCCGCCAGGTGGACGCCGGATCGTGTAACGGCTGCGAACTGGAAATCCACGCACTAAACAATTCCTATCACGACATCGAACGCTTCGGCATCCACTTCGTCGCCTCCCCGCGCCACGCCGACGTACTACTTGTCACCGGCCCAGTTTCACGCCACATGGAAGCCGCACTACGCCGCACCCTCAAAGCCACCCCCACCCCGCGACTGGTGATCGCCGTAGGCGAATGCGCCTGTAACGGTGGTGAGTTCGGTGTGAGTTACGCCAGTTGCGGCGCGGTGGAAAACGTCATTCCAGTTAACGTTAAAATCCCCGGTTGTCCGCCATCGCCCAAGGAACTGCTCAGGGGGATATTGGCAGCAACGCAGTAATTCTTTGTTTTTATTGCCTAAAAGGCCTAGGCTCACATTTTAAAGGATTGCCAACAAAGAAATATCACGGTAGAAAGGGAACTAGGAATCAAAGCGCGAAGGATTGCTGTTCAATTTTGCATCTACACAGTATGAATTCACACATTTATTTCCATAAAAGCAGTTTTTGAAGTCACTAGAGCATGACTCATTTAGTTCTAAGAGAATTCTAGATAACTTGGTTCTAGCAACGAATGCCAAAAATTAAACACACAATTATCAAGTGGGCTAGGGAGAACACAGGATATTCTCTTGAGGAAGCCGCTTACAAACTTGGGCTCAAAGATACCAAAACTTCTAACGCGGCAGAGAAGCTTGCTGTATATGAAGATGGAATAAAAGAACCATCTAGATCGTTACTAATCCGAATGTCTAAAAGGTATCACCAGCCGCTCCTTACTTTCTATCTAGACCATCCACCCCGTATTGGGGATCGCGGAGAAGACTTCCGCACCTTGCCAGAACAGTTTAGTGAACTTGAGAATACATATGTCGACATTCTAATCCGTGACACAAAAGCTCGCCAAAGCACCATTAGAGAGTCACTAATTGACGCTGAAGAAGATATTCATCTTGAATTCATCGGCAAGCATACTCTTGATAGTGATATCCAAAGTGTTGTGCAAACACTGAGGACCGTTATAGGCATCAGCCTTAATGAATACAGAGGCCAGCGCAACCAAAAAGATGCTTTCAAACTACTTCGCCACCACACTGAAATTGCAGGTGTTTTCGTATTACTACAGGGGAATCTTGGAACACATCATAGCGATATAGATGTAAAAATATTTAGAGGGTTTGCGTTATCTGATGATATAGCGCCGTTCATCATCATAAATGATCATGATGCCGTGTCAGCATGGTCATTTACTCTCTTGCATGAACTGGCCCATTTAGCATTAGGGAAAACAGGAGTCAGCGGCACATATGGTGAGCAAAAGGTTGAAAAATTCTGCAATAGGGTAGCAAGTGAGTTTCTGTTGCCAGACGAAGAATTCAAGCATTTTTCAATTACAAGCACTGACTTTGAATATCTCTGTTCAGAAATATCTGAATATGCCTCATCATTAAAAGTTAGCAGCGCACACATTGCTTATCGAGCATTTCGTAGAGGTGACATCAGCAAGCAAACATGGGAACAGCTAAGTACATTCTATCGAAACAAATGGATTGAAGAGAGAAAACGCTTCAAAGAGAAAAACGCAAAAAAACAAGGTGGTCCCAATCCGTATGTCGTTAAACATTACAAACTTGGCGAACTAGTTAACTTGGTACAAAGATTAACACATTCGGGTTCACTGACAACGACAAAAGCTGGAATGCTGTTAAATATACGGCCACTCAAAGTTCATCGCTTATTTGAAGCTGGCAAAACAGCGTAAGGAATTGCATCTTGATATATTTGCTGGACGCAAACACTTTGATTGATGCAAAAAGGGATTACTATCCTATAGATAGAGTTCCTGAATTTTGGGACTGGCTAATTTACCATGGAGAAAACGGAAATGTTAAAATCCCTATAGAAGTATATGAGGAGTTCTCAGACACAAAAGATAAAGACGGCAATAAAGATGCATTGGCATCTTGGGCCGATTCCGAAAATGTCAAAAAGTCCCTATTACTCAATGAGAGCGCTGAGCAAGATTTAGTCGCTCGGATAACATATGGTGGATATATTGAAAATCCTACTGATGACGATCTTGAGAAAATAGGGAGAGACCCCTTCCTATTATCCTATGCGCTTAAAGACGCGAAGAATCGCTGTATCGTAACAACAGAGACTTCAAAACCAAAACGGGTTGGAGCGAATAGGCATATCCCAGATGTTTGCAAAGACTTTAATATACGCTGCATAAATAGTTTTCAAATGATCCGAGAGATGGACTTTAGCACTAACTGGCGTTTATCCTAGTCTAATGAAGCTATGAAAGATTAAAGGGGCCAAAGCCCTTTAACTCCGTTTGAAAACACCATTAGCGTGGAGATACTTTCCCCCCTGATACAGCTTTTACACTTCTTTTATGAGGTGCAATCTCTGCTCTTACCGACGTAACTTGCGCAGAGACAGCGGCTTTTGCCTCGCTTTTAGTAAATCCTCTATCTACAAGCTCTGGGCAATATCTGTCACACGCTTTTTTCTTGATTTGTGTCCAATCAAATCCATTTTCGTGAAAATCCCTGGCCAAGCTAGCTACTTCAGTTTTTATAAAGCTAGGAATACGCTTCTGTTCTTTTGATGACCCACGCTGTTTCTTACTTTTCTTTACTGATGCCCGTTTAGTAATTTCACGGTAGTTCATTGTCAACCTTGACATGAGTTCCTCCTTTACGAGACAGCTTTAATTAGAGAGTTCAGATCAGCTTCTCCAAGTTCTCACCTTTGGCTAGTGGTTTATTTAGATACCACTAGATTTTTAGCCATATTCCACTTCCGCGCAACCAGCTTCCCACTGTCATCGTTGTCGTGTATCACCCGATGTATCTGCTCGCCAGAAACCCACATTTCCACCATACGGACTGAACAACGGGCCAGAGAACAATTAACCTGATTCTTCGGCACTGTTTATTCTCTGGCCCGAATTATTCACCTGCACTTAGAGTGAAATGCAGTTTGGACAGGTGGCGACACTGGTATATCGATCCAGTGCTTCATTAACGGGTGATTGTGCGTTACTACGTGCCCCCAGGTAATGCATGGTATCGAGTGCTGGCAACGCTGCACAGGTTGATGAGTGAACAAGATGTGCGCCAGTTTCGTTCGCTTTTTTTTCAACATAGAACTCAGCCATAACAATAATCCCTCGTTGTCTAAGAAATGATTAGTGCCACCGCACCGAGCTAAACCCGAGTAATTTTGTCCGGAAACTGACTTTTGTAAGATCAATTCGCACCAAACCCGACAAAAACACTATGAATTTAGTTCGCAACCGTGGTTACTACAGGTTTCAGCAACATCCATTCCTGAATTTTTACAGGGAATATCTGCTAGTCAGCAGGGGACAGGGAGATCTATTCAAAAGCACGAACAGAGGGTGAAGTTTGAAAAATCAGGGGGAGATGAATTCGGATATTAAGATGAAAACATTCATTATGGATTAGAACTTGAACTGCCCCTCGCGAAAAACTTCCATGCAGGCTTCGGCGACGACGGGATCATACAGCGTGCCTTTTCCTGCCTCGATTTCCTCCAACGCCGCCCCTATTCCCAGCCCGGCACGATAGGGTCGGTGAGACGCCATTGCCTCTACGACATCGGCTACACAGAGAATGCGCGCATCCAGGAGGATCTCATCACCCTTGAGACCCTGCGGATAGCCAGAACCATCGAACCTTTCATGGTGTTGCAATACTGCCAGTGCAACGGGCCATGAGAAGTCGATACCTTTAAGGATCTCATACCCCGCTTTTGGATGCGCCTTGATCAGGCTGTACTCATATTCGTTCAGTCGCGTTGGCTTGCTAAGTATCTCCGCTGGAACCTGAATTTTACCCAGGTCATGCACGACACCGGCCAGATGAATGCCGTAGACCTGTTCATCCGGTAGTCCCATCTGTTTTGCCATAGCCACGGCCAGGCTTGCTACTCTTGCCTGATGTCCGGAGGTGTAAGGGTCACGCATTTCAACGATGGAGGCGATGGCCTTAACCGTATCTCCCAGATTTTCTTCCAGCTTCTGCAGTTGCGCCTGATTTTGTTCCAGTGCGTGATCCCGTTCGTGTCGCACACGAAGTGTGCGCACACCGAATGCCATATCGGCTGCCATCTCTTCTAGCAAGTCTATTTCCGCAGGAATGAATGTATTCTTTTCATCGGAAAAAACGGTCAATATGCCGAAAACAATATTGTCAGCGTTCAACAAAGGCAAAGTGATACATGACGTATTTCCATACTTAAGCGCCATATCTCGCCATAACAGATAACGTGGGTCAGCCTCGATATCCTGGCACACCTGGGTTTCTTTACTGTCGATGACCGTACCAATCGGCCCCTTATTACGTTCGCTTTGAGCCAATACGATTTGCGTTGCCTCCTGGACGTCTTCCGCATTGCCGGCCTGCGCCATAACCTTTAGGTCCTTGTCCCCATCCTCCTGCACATAGACGACTACAGCCATGCGATATCCCTTTTGCACTACGATGGCCTTACAGATGGACTGCAACAACTCTCCCTCGCTGGTGGAATAGACCAACTGGCGATTCACTGTACCCAGTGCGGCAAGCGCACGGTTAGCATGGTTGAGCGAGAGTTCTGACTGCTTACGTTCGGAAATGTCGCGTGCGATGCCGGTGGCGTACCACTTGCCACGCAACTGTGTGGCTGACAGGGAAACCTCGATCGGAAATTCGGTTCCGTTCTTGTGCAGCGCAACCAGTTCCAGTGTCTTTCCTACTGCCGCACCCTCTCCGGTTTTGGCGAAGTGCGTTAAGCTCAGGGCCATCGTCTCACGAAAAGCTGGCGCGACAATGATCTCATGTAAGGCCTGCCCGACCATCTCCTCCTTGCTGTAGCCAAAGATAGTTTCGGCAGCCGGATTCCATACGGTGACCAGGCCCTGCTCTCCTGCAACTGTAATGATGGCGTCACGTGCCGAATCGGTCATACGGCGAAGCAACTCCTCGCTCTCCCTCAACGCATTCTCCGCCTGCCTTCGCTCGGTAATATCTTCGAGGATATGCATTGAGTAGAGATAGTCGCCATTATCGTCATGCACCGTGTAGGAACGTGACAGAAAAGTGGCTTCACCGACACTGACTTCTTCATCTACTTCAGTTTGCTGCGGCGTTTCAATTGCAGCCGAGCAGCCGGGCAACGAAGTCTGCATTTTCGGAAAAATCTCGAAATAGAGCTTACCGATGATTTGCTTGAGAGGTATACCGGCATGCTGCTGGTAGGCCTTGTTACAGCGGACAATGTGAAATTCTTTGTCATGCACGAAGATGGGGTCGTTTACCACATCCAGTACACGCATCCATTCTTTATCCATCCGCTCACTTTTCTTAGTTGGCGCCATCGAAATATCCTACTGGAAGTTCTGCAGGCGTATGCATCTCCTAAATGCATCACCTGGTCATTGGTCGAATACATGATCATGTATTCGATTATTGATGCGCACTTTCCTGATATAGGATTCAGTAACCGAAAGACCTCACAAGGTCATGATTCTGGACTGAAACTTCCAGCAAATTGGGCACGTTTGGCAAATACCATCCATGAAAGCGGGGTCGCCATTAAATAATGTAGACTACATTCTCCGGATACGACACGAAGATGTGTGACCAAACGGGATTGATCAATCTTCCTGATTAGTCGCTAACTGATCTCAATCAATCGTCCTGCCATATCGGCTTTACGCGCGATCATCTTCTCTGCCAGCTTTTCGCTGCCGTCGTTGTCGAGTATCACCTGACGGATCTGTTCGTTGGGAATCCGTGTCACCACCTTAATCGCCTGTTCGATCTCTTCTGGGCTCATGTCGCCGAAGAGTTTGACCGCGTGTGGGTTGTCATTGTCAGTTCGCAGAATATCGAGTTCTTCCACACGGGTACCAAAGGCCTTGCCTTTAGGATCGCCCTGGGCGCGAAAGGCCAGTGCGCCGCCCACATCGAGTGTTAGCACCTTGCCGTTAATCACACCCTGGTTATCACCATCGAATCCAGCAGCGTCCCAGTTGGCGGTCCAGGCGTGCACACCGAACCACTGTTGTGCCTGTTTATGTTCACTGTCGCTGAGGTGAGCAATACACTTCTTATCGAGTTCTGCCCACTCCGTTGCGATCTGATCGGGCGCTTTGGTGCGCACATAGGTCAGGGTGGGTGCGCCAGCGAGTTGGTAAAGCATGGCGGCAATGGATTCGTTGCGCGCATGCTCCGACGATTCCAGTGTCTTGACGTAGTAACGTTGCCCGTTGTCGTCCTGATAGATACCCGCCGGGTTGGTACCCAGCTGTCCGCCTACCCGTTTCATTTTGGCGTTATCAATCACCGTATCCCGATCAGGAATCGGCACTGTTCGTCGCACCAGCGCCAGTTGTGAAGGGGTTTCGATGGCGCCCTTGCGCACACGGCGCACGGCGCGGATTGCCTCGTCCGGGTCCATGCCCAGTTCCGCCAGTAATCGCGCGGCGATCATCCCTGCCCGTCCCAGACCACCTTTGCAGTGCACCAGCACATCGTCCCCGTTGCGCAGCATCTCGCGGATCTCACGGCCCTGCGTCAGCCACGCCTCTTCGAATTTCTTTGTCGGTACGGAGTAGTCGGCGATGGGCAGATGGCACCACTCGATACCCCGACGCTTAATTTCATGCCCCAGCAGCGGCACCTTGAGTTCCATGAGCTCTGATGGTTCCACCAGTGTAAGTACCAGTTTCGCGCCCCAGGCGGCGATGGTGTCCAGATCGATACCGAGGTCACGCTCCCAGGCACCGGTGTGGGCATACAGGTCACACTTGCCGGGACAGAAGGTGATGCCGATCCGTCCATGGGACGGGCTTGCCTGTACTTCTGCAATCTGAAGAGGGTGTGTGTGACTAGTGCGCGCCGCTGCCATCTGGCAATCCTGATGAAATGCTCAACATTCGCGCGAGTCTACCACGTATGGCTACTACGCAAGGCTCCGGGCGCAAGCACGAAATGTCCCCTATATTGAAGTATGACGTACCTGCACCTTCCCCGAAGATTGATGGCCCGGTGCAATCCGAACCCAAGTAACGCGTTAGATGTTTCAAGAGGCTTGCTACCGTGGTAGAGCAAACAAACCGTGACGCATCAACTGCGTCACTAAGAAACCGTGCAGTCAGCGAGCAAGCCGAAATGCTGCGCGCCACATTGCTTTTTGAACGTTGCCACCATCTCTATTCTGACTTACCTGTAGCCATCGGCATCAGTGCTCTACTTGCGCTGATCCTTGTCTATGTCCAATGGACGGTGGTCGCTACGAACCTGTTGCTCGGATGGCTTGCTGTACTTTTTGCCGTTTTGCTGGGAAGAGCGGTTCTGTTTGTCAGCTGGAGAAAGTCGGCATCGACAGATGTGCAGTTAAATACAGATAGCTGGCTACAGCGGTTCCGCATCGGCACTGGCCTTGCCGGAATTGTTTGGGGCGCTGCCGGCGTACTGCTCGCCCTGTCTGGCGACATCGGTCATATCCTGTATGTTACTTTCGCCCTGGCAGGTCTGAGCGCAGGCGGTGCAACAACGCTGGCTATCGATCGCATTTCGGTCAATATATTTTTACTATCGGTCCTGACACCACAAATTGTTTTTTTTGCCCTGGAAGAAAACACCATTTTCCATGGCATGAGCGCGATGATGGTGTTGTTTTTACTCTTCCTGCTGGGTAGTGCCTGGAAGCTACGACTTCGTCTGGAGGAGAACATCCACCTGCGAAATTTAGCGACCGAAAACGAATTGCGCATGAGCCAGATACTGGAGGGCAGCCCTATTGCTACACGGATTGTCGATGCCGAGAGCAACAGAGTCGTCTTTGCTAACAAAAGTTATATCTCACTTATCGAGTCATCCCCGGAACAAGTCATCGGTATTTCCCCCATTAATTACTATGCTCATCCTGAAGAATATACCAATGCAATAGCTCAGCTCCGTAAAGGCATTTCCGTTACGGAAAAGCTGGTTGAACTGCATGACCCGGAAGGTTTCTGGACAAAATGGGCGTTGGCTTCATTCTTTGCCGTGGAGTATCAGGACAAACCGGCATATCTGGGCTGGTTCCACGATATCACCGAACGTAAGCTCATGGAGGATCGGGTTGAACACATGGCGTATCACGACACGCTAACGGATTTGCCCAACAGATACCTTTTTATTGACCGTCTACAGCAGGCGATCGTCAATGCTGAACGAGACAAGAGTACTCTGGCATTAATGTTTATGGATCTGGATAAATTTAAGGATGTTAATGACAGGCATGGTCACAACGTTGGAGATCTACTGCTAGTGGCTGTTGCTGAACGCATTCTTGGGTGTCTGCGTAAATCCGATTCTGCGGCAAGGCTTGGTGGCGATGAATTCGTTATTTTACTCTCTGCAATCAAAACCGAAGAAAATGCGTTGAGGATTGCGGAGAATATTCGACGTGAAATAAGCAGACCATTCGATCTTGAGGAGCTACACCTCCATATATCTATGAGTATAGGTGTTGCCCTTTACCCGGATCATGCCAACACCCAAAAGCAACTTATGAAGTGCGCTGACGCCGCAATGTATTACGCCAAGGAAGAGGGAAGAAATCGCGTAAAAACCTATAGCCCGGAAATGTAGGAAGCATTTATAAAAAAAGCCGGGCAATGCCCGGCTTCTTTCTATTCCTTAGTACGCGACGCCTTCTTGCGCTCATGCTCCACCAGCAGCTTCTTGCGCAAACGGATGTGATTTGGTGTTACTTCGACCAGCTCGTCATCGTCGATAAACTCCAGCGCCTGTTCCAGTGTGTGAACAACTGGTGGGGTTAGCACCTGTGCATCATCGGTACCGGAAGCACGCACGTTGGTCAGCTGTTTGCCCTTAAGAACGTTAACCACCAGGTCGTTGTCACGGGAGTGCAGACCGACGATCATGCCCTCGTAAACCTCGGTGCCATGACCGATAAACATACGGCCACGCTCCTGCAGGTTGAAGATAGCGTTGGTCAGAGCCTTGCCACCGGCATTAGCGATCATCACACCGTTTTTACGTGTGCCGTAGTCGCCACGACGGAACGGACCGTAGTGATCGAATACGCTGTAGATCAGACCTGAACCCTGGGTGGCGGTAAGAAATTCGGTACGGAAACCGATCAGGCCACGGGCCGGCATGATGTAGTCGAGACGAACGCGCCCATGTCCATCGGGCACCATATTCTTCAGATCGCCACCACGAGTTCCGAGACGCTCCATTACGCCACCCTGGTGTTGCTCTTCTACATCGACAGTGACCTGCTCAAATGGCTCTTGCGGCTCACCGTCGATGGTGCGGATGATAACTTCGGGACGGGAGACACCCAGCTCGAAGCCTTCACGACGCATGTTTTCGATCAATACCGAGAGGTGTAGCTCACCACGGCCAGAGACCTTGAACTTATCCGGGTCCGAACCCTGCTCCACGCGCAGCGCTACGTTGTGCACCAGCTCCTGCTCCAGGCGCTCCTTGATCTGGCGAGAGGTGACGTACTTGCCATCTTTGCCAGCGAAGGGCGAGTTGTTGACCTGGAAGGTCATGCTCACGGTCGGCTGATCGACAGTCAGCGGTGCCAACGCTTCAACCGCATTGGGGTCACACAAAGTATCTGAGATATTCAGCGGGTCGAGTCCAGTAAAGCAGACGATATCCCCTGCCTGTGCCTCATCCACTTCGACACGATCCAGACCCATAAAGCCATATATCTGCAGTACACGACCATTACGGCGCTTGCCGTCTTTATCGACAACGGTAACTGCGGTATTGGTTTTAACCCGGCCACGGTT
>JBNKQR010000077.1:0-10718 GCA_050295975.1 Thiohalomonadaceae bacterium | reverse complement strand
ATGCTCGACGAACTGAGGCGCAATGACTGGGCACCAAAATCGGTACACCGAAAGAGTCGCGAGATCAGCGCGGCTATTCAACGCCTTGAAAATCGTGGTGTGCAAAATCCGGCTGACCGCGAGATCGCTTCGGAACTGGCTATTAGTCTGAACGAATACCAGCAAATGTTGCGTGATACCTCTATCTCCCACCTGATGAGTTACGACGAAATCACCTCGGGAGAGGAGGGCGGTTTTGAACAATTTAGTGACAGTGGTGCACTGCCACAGCAGTTGCTGGAAGACGAAGAGTTTCGCCAACAGTTGATCGCCGCCATTGGCGATTTACCCGAACGGGAACAACTGATCATGAGTCTCTACTACGAACAGGAACTCAATCTTAAAGAGATCGGCACAGTACTGAGTGTTAGCGAATCGCGTATCAGTCAGCTGCTCAGTCAGGCCCATGCGCGATTGCGTACCACGCTACAACAACAGGCCTGATCTCCTGCAGTAACTCCCAAAAATGTCAAGTTCACAATAGTGTAAATCCGGTTATTTCCTTGGCTTTGGCTGTGGTAGAGTCAATCGTATGAGTCACACAATTGTTCATTCAGCGCCGCGCAGCCCGATGTGGTTGTTCGAGGAAAATTATCGCTTGCTGCAACAGTTGTTGCCGGAGATGGAGGCGGGTGGTGATCGCTATCTTCTGGCCTCCGAGGATGGTGTGCAGCAGGCGCTGGAAGTTTTGGTCCTGGAGCGTTGTGCCTACACCACCATCATCGAACTACACAAACCCTTCTTCATTGATGGGGTGTGGATGCCGGATCTCAGTATGCGTCTGCATCTCTGTCACGATGCACGGCTGGTTGAAGTGAACGCCTATCAGGGATGCTACCGAATCCCGGCTCGTTATCAGGTCGAAGGCGGTCATCGTTACCAGCGTGACGAGAAGCGCCAGATCAACCAACTTCTGCACGACCTGCTGCTCTATTGCCAGCGAAATGGCTACCGTGAGCTGCGTAGCGTCGACTATTCCCCCTCCTGAAGCAGGGTCACGATACCTCTGTAGCCCTTGACAGTTAAGGCTTCGCCTCATATAGTTGACTAAAGCAGTCAGGTATAGAGGTGTAACCCGTGGCCTATAGCGAAAAAGTACTGGATCACTATGAAAATCCCCGCAATGTGGGGAGCTTTTCCAACGAGGACATCAGTGTCGGCACCGGCATGGTCGGTGCACCCGCCTGTGGCGATGTGATGCGCCTACAGATCAAAGTTGCCGATAATGGCGTCATTGAGGATGCCAAATTCAAGACCTACGGTTGTGGTTCTGCTATCGCCTCAAGCTCCCTGGTGACCGAATGGCTCAAGGGTAAGACCCTGGACGAGGCCACCACCATCAAGAACAGCGACATTGCCGCAGAACTGGCACTGCCACCGGTAAAGGTGCACTGCTCGGTACTGGCAGAAGATGCCATCCGCGCTGCGATTGACGACTATCGCAACAAACATTGAGATAAAGCAGTTACCCTCAGCAACAAGGCCGCTTATGCGGCCTTTTTTCTTTTATCGGTTGGTGTAGTATCACTCAATTATTGTGGTGTTTTTGTGAGATGGTTTTAGCAGTCATCGGCCAACCGGGTACAACAAGTAATGAATATACCTACCCACCTGCTTCCTGAATTCCTCTACTGGGGAGCGCACCTGATTTTTGTGCCGTTTCTGCTGTGGATCCTCTACAGTGCCCCTTGGTACAAGATGCGCGACGTGGAAAACCGGCACGTCTTTCTGGGTGCTACGGTGTTGTTGATGTTGCTCTGGAGTGTCAAGGCGGGAATTCGTCCCGGGATGAATTTTCATCTGCTGGGCGCCACCCTGTTAATGCTGATGTTTGGCTGGAAATTCGCCATCCTCTCGCTCAGCCTGGTGCTGATGGGGCAGGTGATTTACGGCAACATCGAGTGGAGTGCCTATTCCATCAACGCCCTCCTAATGATCGTCGGCCCGGTGTTGTTCAGCTACTTCATCTATCGTTTATCCCAGCTCTACCTGCCGAAGCAGTTTTTTGTCTACACTCTATTTAATGGATTCTTTTGTGCGGTATTAACCATGCTGCTGTTGGTGATTACCACCTGTATCCTGTTAGTCTGTTGTGGTGGTTATGAATGGGACGACATCTACTACCGCTATCTCCCCTTCGCACCAATGATGATCTTCGCCGAGGGGTTCTTTACCGGTATGTTGACCTCAAGCATGGTGCTATTCCGCCCGGAGTGGATCGGCTCATTCGACGACCGCCGCTACCTCAACGGAAAATAGGACATGCATCATACAGAGCGTGACTTTGAACTCAGAGGTGTACGCCTCTCTGCACTGGAATGGGATGACAAAGGCCCCCCGGTGATCGCCATCCACGGCTGGCTGGATAACGCAGCTTCCTTTGATCCGTTGGCACCACTGCTAAGAAATATTCATCTTCTGGCAATGGATCTGGTCGGACACGGCCACTCTGAGCATCTGCCACAATCCGCCGATTATCATCTTTCCGATAGCTGTCGCTGGGTCGTTGCCCTGGCCGATGCGATGGGTTGGGAGCGCTTCGCCCTGATCGGTCACTCCATGGGCGCAGCAGTCGCCAGCATTACCGCTGCCGCTGTACCGGAAAGGGTCTCAGGACTGGTGATGATCGACAGTATTGGCCCCATGGCGGTGCGGCCGGAGCAGGAGGTGAAGCGGCTACGCTTGTTGTTTCATGAATCGAAGGAGGCCAAGCCGCCCCGTCCCTGGCGCGATCTGGAGAGCGCGGTGAAGATCCGCCAACGCCTTGGGCGTTTTGACATCGGAACTGATGCGGCAATGCTGCTGGCGCAGCGCGGTATGCACAAGACCGAGGATGGTTATCTCTGGCGACACGACGCTCGTCTGGAAGGGGCGGGAACTCACTACTACAGCGAAGAGCAGGCAGAAACCATCCTGCGTAACATCGAATCCCCTTCGATGCTGATCAGTGCCGATGGTGGTGCACTCACCGGTTGGCGTGGCCTGGAACAGCGTATCGCCTGTGTGCCGCAATTGCGTCACGTGGTGTTGCATGGTGGTCATCACCTGCACATGGAGCAACCGCAAACCGTGGCGCTGGTGATTAACGATTTTATTCGAGGTCTGGAATGGTCTTCGCCTTTGTAGAGCTGATTATCCTGATCGTCGTGATAGCTGTAGTGGTGTGGGCGATACGCCCACCGAAGCGCTGATTTGCCTCCTTCATTCCGGTACACTGTCCCCTTTCTCGTTCACCCGATTAGCCCATGTCATCTGAACTGATCAAACAGCGTCTTCACGAGTATTACCTGCTGACCCGGCTGCACCGGCCCATCGGCATCTACCTGGTGTTCTGGCCGACCATGTGGGCGCTCTGGATCGCCGCCGAAGGCAGGCCAGATCCGCTGGTGCTGCTGGTGTTTGTTCTCGGCACCATCCTGATGCGCTCCGCCGGTTGCGCCATTAACGATTTTGCTGACCGTGAAATCGATCTCCACGTCAGCCGCACCGTAGAGCGCCCGTTGGCGCGCCGTGCGATTAAGCCTATCGAAGCGGTGGGCGTCTTCGCTGTGCTCAGTTTGATCTCGCTCGGGCTGGTACTGTTGATGAACAAACTCACCATCCTGCTGGCGATCCCCGGCGCCTTCCTCGCCGCCAGTTACCCGTTCATGAAACGCATTACCCATCTGCCACAGGCCTATCTTGGAGTCGCCTTCGGCTGGGCCATCCCCATGGCCTTCGCCGCACAGATGGGCGAGATCCCGGCCAACGCCTGGATCTTCTTCGTCGCCAACATCTTCTGGGCGCTCGCCTACGACACCATGTACGCCATCTGCGACCGCGAAGACGACCTCAAGATCGGCGTCAAATCAGCGGCGATCCTTATGGGCCGTTTTGATCGTCTTGGCATCGGCCTAATGCAACTGCTGACCTTGGCGCTGCTCGCGGTGGGTGGCTTCACCTTCGGTCTTGGTGTGCCATACCTGCTCGGTCTGCTGGTCGCCACCGGTTTTGCGATCTATGAGCAATACCTGATCCGCGATCGCGATCCGCAACTCAGCTTCCGCGCCTTCCTCAACAACCACTACTTCGGTATGGCGGTCTTTATCGGTATCGCCGCCGACTACCTGCTGCGCTGATGAATAATCATGACTGGATGAAGCGGGATCTCTCGGTGCTGTGGCACCCGTGCACCCAGATGAAAGATCACGAATCGCTGCCGCTGGTGCCGATCAAACGCGGTGAAGGGGTGTGGCTGGAAGACTTCGACGGCAACCGCTACATCGACGCCATCAGCTCCTGGTGGGTTAACCTCTTCGGCCACGGTAACCCACGTATCAACGCCGCGTTAAAAGATCAGATCGACCAACTGGAACACGTGATCCTCGCCGGTTTTTCTCATGCGCCTGCAGTGGAACTGGCCGAGCGGCTGGTGAAGATCACCCCGCCTGGACTGGACCACTGCTTCTACACCGACAACGGCTCCGCCGCGGTGGAAGTGGCACTGAAGATGAGCTTCCACTACTGGCGCAACAAGGGCCAGACAAAAAAGACCCGCTTCATTACCCTTTCAAACAGCTATCACGGCGAAACCCTCGGCGCACTCTCGGTGGGTGATGTCGCACTCTATAAAGAGACTTATGAGCCGCTACTGTTACAGGCGATCACCGTACCGTCGCCCGACTGCTATCAGCGGGAGGAGGGGGAGAGTTGCCGCGACGTAGCCGAGCGTATGTTTGTCCACATGGAACAGGCACTGGCGAAACACGCCGACGAAGTCTGCGCAGTGATCGTCGAGCCGCTGATCCAGTGCGCAGGTTCCATGCGCATGTACGACCCGCGTTATCTGGAATTACTACGCGAAGCGTGTGATCGCCACGGTGTGCATCTGATCGCCGATGAGATCGCCGTCGGCTTCGGCCGCACCGGCACAATGTTCGCCTGCGAACAGGCCAACATCTCTCCAGACTTTATGTGTCTCTCAAAAGGCCTCACCGCGGGCTACCTGCCACTGGCCGCGGTGCTAACCCACAACGAAATCTACCAGGCCTTCTACGACAACTACGAAAACCTCACCGCGTTTTTGCACTCCCACTCCTACACCGGTAACCCGCTCGCCTGTCGCGCTGCACTGGCAACGTTAGATATCTTCGAGCAGGACAACGTGATCGAAAACAACAAGCGTTTGGCGCAAGTCATGGCCGACGCCACTGCCCATCTTAACGATCATCCCCACGTCGCCGAAGTGCGCCAGACCGGCATGGTGCTGGCGGTGGAAATGGTGAAAGACAAAAAGAACAAAGAACCCTATCCCTGGCAGGAGCGTCGTGGCCTGCGAATCTATCAACACGCCTTAAGTCGCGGCGCACTGCTGCGGCCACTGGGTAATGTTAGCTATCTGATGCCGCCGTATGTCATTACTGAAGAGCAGATTCGGTTTCTAGTTGAGGTGATGGATGAGGGGATTAACCTGGCAGTAAAGGACTAACGTGTCATTCTGGCGAACGCCGGAATCCAGGGGTGTCGCTTCACGACGGATTGATTTTGAAAGCGGGTGGCTGACCCGCGGCAGTTCACTTTCTCTTGCGCGGCCAAGAGAAAGTAACCAAAGAGAAGGCCGCCCGAAGACTTGCCGCTAACGCGGTTCCCTCGCGCTTCGCCCGTTGAAGGGGATGGCAGACGGTGCTCCTGCCCCGATTGCCACCGCGCGCCGTCCATGGCGCGCCCCTTCGGGCTAATCCTTCAACGGACTCCAGTGCTCGGCTGCGTCTACGGGATCCAAAACCGCTCCGTTTGAATAAATAGGCATCCTTGCTTTTATCATTCCCGCGGATGCGGGAATACAGCAAGCCAATCTTGCCAACACCGTTCTATCGGAGTAGAAAAGGGAAGGAACCACCGGGCGATGGAGTGCTATACCTCAAAATGAATTCCGAGAAAGAAGCAGAAGTAATAATTGAATATGCAAAAAAGCGTGCGGATGGTTCCCGCAAGAATGCTAGGCGCATAATACGCATCTTCGCCAGCATAATGATTGTGTGTTTAGTAGGTCTTAGTGCATTTATGGCAGTCGAACTATTCTCCGATCCAGAACGCAAACCCTCGTTATTGTTTGTGGGAATTGTTCTATTCATAGCTGGCACGGGTGCGGTAACTTCTTCAACTCTTCATAAAACAAATGTAACCACATCAAAGTATGTGAAAGTCACTACATACCTTCTTGTTGGTATTGCTGTGTTTGTTGGTTATGGCAGGTAACTATTTTACCAGTCAAAGTAAAACCGGGTCAGAGAGCAATTGTTTCTAATGTTAGAGTTAATTGCTCTCTGACTTAGTATTAGGCGAACCTGTGAATTAGGAAAAGGAGAAGATATGGAATCATTTGGGCCCTGGAAATTGATCAAAGCAGGATTTTGGGTGGGTATCGGATTTATCGTGCCTTCTGTCGTTGTCTATGTTTTTGGCTTTTATTTGCTCTATTCGATGCCTTCATTTTTGCGATCTGCTGAAACGGATAGTGAAATGGAATCTGTTGAGCAGTATATGGAGGAAGCAGATAAAACAGCTCAAATCAAAATTTTGCAATATCGTGAGCGTAAGAACGGCGATCAACTCCTGATTCTGGGTACTATTGAGAATACAGGTAACTCGTCTGCTAGCTCTATACGACTTGAGGCAGAGTTGTTGGATGAACAAAAGCAGATGGTCTACGAGTGCTCGGAATACATATCAAAAAGGCTTAAACCTGGAGAGAAAGAGAATTTTCAGGTCAAATGTGGTTGCGGCGACAAGGCTATTCCGAAATATTCATCTGTATCACTCCGAGTCGTCAGTGCAAGTAGTTATTGATTCGACGTGCAACTTACTTTGAAGAGAAAAAGAGAACAGGGTCAGAGCTTAGATTCATGGTCGAATGTTTATCATAAACTAAAGTCACCTCTCCGACTCTCATCTCTTTTTGCATCGCAAAGAAACCGAGTCAGAGAGCAATTATTTCTAATATTATAGTTAATTGCTTTCTGAACCTCATTTCCTGCTTTACCTGATACATTACGATGGATAAGCAAATCAATGATTTATCGCACTCATCAAGCATGGAAGTACCATGTTATGATTCTACTTAATTCCTTTTGGGTTATTGTTGTTGACTTAATGGCTTTACGTCAGGTCAATATTTTACACTTTTAAGCAATATCAAACTTGCTGCTATTGGACTCTCTTTTTTTAGTTGCGGGCGGTCTGTCTGCTTTTAGTGTCCGGTGTCCGGTGTCCGTAATGTTGGCTGCCTTGGTAGCGGTGTCAAATTAAGTCGCCTCTTTCCGAGGTAAGGTAAAGAGATTTGCTTGCCCCAAAAGAATGTTCAATGTGTAAGCCTCATGGGGGCTAAATATAGAATTAATATTTTGGTTCAGGTCTAAAAAAGTGGGGTCAGATGAATCTTTATTTGCAGGCTTATGAAAGCAAATTTAAGTTATCAGTTGTGTGTGCAGAAAAACTCCATCTGCCCCATTAAATTAGAGAGAAACGTAGTCTGTAAAAACATTAATGTGCTCAATGGAGGAGGATGCATGCTAAAGCGATTTGTTGATGGTTTGATTTTTGGGCTGGGATTCGCGGTTTCACTGGTTGTTGTCTTTTGGGTTGCTGGTGGATTCTTTATGCGCCCGCATGTAACTGACGTAAGGACATTGTCTTCACCCGAAATGCCGTCTTTCAAAAGCGGGGGCGCTCGACGAATTGACAGTGTTCCGAAAATTAAATCACCTGAGCGTTTCCTCGGGTCTACAGGTATCTTTTCCGGAGATTTCAGCAGTATTTCCAGTACAGTTCTCGCTGCGGGTGATGGGAAGATCGTCGGTACTGTGATATCGAGCGGTGTGCCAGTTGAAGGGCTTCGATTGCGACTGGCTCTAAATAATAGCGCCATGAGTCAATGGGCGGTTAGCGATGCAAAAGGTAAGTACGCAGTCAGTGTACCGTTTGGGAAGTATGTCGTTGATGGTTTTGAGCTGGACAGAGTGTCGGCAAATACGGTTCTAAAAAACAAGATTCATCAACCTGAGTGCGGACACTCTACAGGTGCGTTCAATGTCGCAAATGGAGTTGACGGTCATGGTCTCGACTTCAGATTCGTTGACCCGGTGGTTAGAAATATGAAAAAGAACAGCTATTCAGCTACTGAAGATATTCTTCTTGAATGGGAACCATATCCAGGTGCGAGTAGTTACATTGTTCAAGTCTATAAAAAGGACGGGCCATCAAAATGGAGCAATAATACCTTGTTTGAATGGCCTGATGTACCGAGTGTGATTGAGCCGCGTCTCGACCCCAAGAAACTCGGTGTCAAATTTGAGGCCGGAAAATACTATTCAATGCAGATAACCGCCTTGGACAAAGATGGTAATACAATTTCAGAAACACCATCGTTGTTTAGGAGGTATGATTTTGCCGTTGTCGAGTAGATATAAAGGGAAATTAATGAAAAACCGGGTCAGAGAGCAATTGTTTCTAATATAGGAACTACATTTAAATGTACGCCGTAATTTTTAAGGCTGAGATAGCAAAGCTAGATGCGGAATATGGAGCGATGGCCGCCAGGATGCGGGAGCTTGCCCAAGCGCGTTATGGTTGTGTTGAGTTCGTTAGTGTTACCAAGGGCGATCAGGAGATCAGCATCTCTTACTGGGAAAGTGAGGCGCAGATCGCTGCCTGGAAACAGGACTCGGAACACCTGCTTGCGCAGGAGGCTGGGCGCTCGAAGTGGTATAAGTCGTACACTGTTCAGGTTGTAGAACTTAAACGCCAGTACTCCACTCTTCTGTGAGCCTGAGGATGGATTTGTGCGAAAGGTTTGGCAAGGGATTTTTGTATCAATTTTCAACCAGCGGAAAATTATTGCCGCAGGGTTGATTGTCGTCCTTCTGTTAGTGGAATTTGGAATGTTCCACGACGTCCTCTATCCGTTTCGATATTTGTGGGATCAGGGCAGGATAGTCGAGCTTCTTCTGTCGTCGCTTCTATTCCTCTGGTGTCTGCTTGGTGCGTTTTTGCTGTTCTTTAGCGACCGTAGCCTATTGCGGAAAGTGACGTTGCCGCTTTTTTTGTTCTTCTTTCTTTTTAATTTCGGCTCCTACGACATCTCAAATTCACCGATTGATTTTCAGCAAACGGCCATGATTGTCGAGAACTTTCAATGGTGGATTGGTGAGGTGGTCGAAAATTTCGGTCTGGCTGCACTGCCTTTTTTACTGCTCCTTATACCGCTCATTATTTTTGTCGAGCGGCTACCAGATCTATTGAAAATGAATATCTCCAGAAAGCTCTATCTGGTTCCCATAAGCGCGGTAATATTAGTAGTTGCTGGTCTGCAAGTCAGTCATGGATTTTTTGATCGATATCCCTCCTTTTTCAGGGTGCCAGCAATGCTGGTATTTGCTGCTCAATCTCGTCTTTACGACGGTGAAAGGTCTGAGGTTGAGTACGCGGATGGTTTCGATGCGCAGGTTGAGAAAATTGTCCTGATTGTGGATGAGAGCATCCGTGCGGATATTCTGGGGATTAATGCATATAAAAAGGAGACGACACCCTATCTTCGTTCTCTACAGAAAGATGTCGTAAATTTCGGTTTGGCTGCGGCCTCTTCTAACTGCAGTGATTATTCAAATCTCATTCTTCGGACGGGGGCGAAAAAGGAGGAGGTTCCTGATCAGAATCAGATGACCCTGAGGAAACCCTCTATATGGCAATTTGCCAGGAAGGCGGGATTTCATACTGTTTATCTGGATGCCCAGAGTGCCAAGGAGTGGGCGAACTATCAAAATTTTATGAATGCGCATGAGGCCTCATTCGTGGATGAGATTAGCAGACTCCGTCAGAAAGTCGCCTATGAAAGCGATGGTGTTGCCCTTGAGAAGTTAGCGGTACTCCTCAAACGTCCGGGTAAGACCTTTATCATGCTCAATAAATACGGTATGCATTTCCCCTACTTCAGGAGTCACCCTGTGGAATACGACTATTTCACTCCTGTTCTTGAGGCGGGTGAGCCAATGAATGACAGGGAGAAATCACTGAATTCCTATATGAATGGCATCCGCTGGAGTGTGGATGACTGGTTCAGGAAACTGTTGTCCGGAGGTGGGGAGTTTAAGCGCTATGTCATTATCTATACCAGTGACCATGGGCAGAATATCGTCGATGACGGTACACTGGCCACGCACTGCAGGCCGAGGGCAAATCGTTTCGAAGGCATTGTACCGATGATGGTTTTCTCCAACGATGCGGTAGTTTTGGAAAAATTTAGGGCAGTTCAGGCGGCCAGCTACGACAGGACAAGCCATTTTCAGATATTTCCGACTCTACTGGAGCTTGCAGGCTATAGGGGCTCATGGATCAGAGGCCGTTATGGAGTTTCTCTAAGTGAGCCCCCAACGAGTTTACCTGAATTTTTCGTGGGTGATCTTCATGGTCGTGGTTCCGTTAGGCAATGGATCTCAATATTTTCTGCTGAAGAGTAAAATGATCATGTAAGTAGTGTCAGATAAAACTTAATCTTTGTGCAAGCTNATTCAATGTGTCAGTTATGTGTGTCTGAAAAAAATCATCTGCCCCTACTTATTATTTTGTTGAGGTGTTGTAAGAATAAGAAGAGCATCTTTGATGCAAGAAACAACTTTGCATGAGATAAATTAACGATCGATATA
>JBNKQR010000076.1:0-11014 GCA_050295975.1 Thiohalomonadaceae bacterium | reverse complement strand
CGATTCAACGATGGCTCGGGTGAGACCAATCACACCATGGCCCTGTTTCTTCCAGTCACGGTAGTGGCGTTCGTCATTCTTCAGCAGGTAGTAGCCAGTGCAGTTGACCGTATCAAGGGTGGTGATAGTACCCAGTTCCAGCCCGGCCAGGCCGATGAAGGGCTTGGTGGTAGAGCCTGGGGGATACTGGCCACGCAGGGCACGATTGAACAGCGGCTGGTCGTGGGAGGTACTGAGTAACTGATAGGCTGCCAGAGGGATGCCGTTAACAAACAGGTTGGGGTCGTAACTGGGAACACTGACCAGGCTGAGTACCGCACCGGTACCTGGTTCTATGGCTACAAGGGCCCCGCGCTCTTTACCGAAGGCCTTCTCCGCAGCACGCTGCAGTTCGATATCGAGATTGAGCCGGAGGTTTTGTCCTGGCATCGGGGGGGTGTACTCCAGCACCCGCAGCACTCGGCCACGGGCATTGGTTTCTACCTGCTGAAAGCCGACATTGCCGTGCAACAGTGGTTCGTAGCTCTTCTCCACGCCGATCTTGCCGATGTAGTTGGTGGCGGCATAGTTGGTAGCGTCGAGTTTTCTCAGTTCCTTTTCATTGATGCGGCTGACATAGCCGACCGAATGAGCGGTGAGATTACCCAGAGGATAGTGGCGGGTCAGGATGGAGTTGATCTCCACACCGGGCAGACGGTGGTTGTTAACTGCTATCAACGCCACCTCTTCGTCACTCAGGCGGAAGCGCAGTGGCACTGCCTCAAAGCGGCGGCTGCGTTTCAATTCGTCGTGGAATCGCTCCAGATCATCGTCGCTGACATGAATTAGCTCGGCGATGCTCTTAAGGGTTGCCTCCATGTTCTCGACTCGTTCCTGCACGATCTCCAGACTGAAGGTGGGCAGATTTTGCGCAAGTAGCACCCCGTTGCGGTCGTAGATCAAGCCGCGAGTGGGGGGGATCGGTTGCAGAGAGACGCGGTTATTGGTGGAGAGAGTAGTGAAGTGTTCATGGCGCAACACCTCCAGGTAGAACATGCGTGCTACCAGAATGAGTATCAGCAGAATGGAAAAGACGGCACCGATAATTGCGCGGTTGAGAAACAGCTGGCGTTCCCGGTACGGGTCCTTGATATAGGTGTGTGCCGACTTCATCAGCCTACCCGGAACTTGCGGCGTACGTCTCTCAGGATCAGGAAGAGCCACGGCCAGAGCAGCATACTTACGAAGGCGGGTAGCCAGTGTTGTAATCCACGCGGCGTTTCACCGAGGAAGCCGTTAACCCAGATCACCAGCATTTGTTGCAGCATCACTAGCAGCAGTACTAACAGGGCCTGTTGCCCAAGTGGATAGACCCGCATGCGCTGGTGCAGGTGCAGGGTGATAAAGGCGACCAGGGCGAGGGCGAGGGCGTACTGGCCCAGCACCGCACCGTGAACCACATCAAGCAGGAGTCCGGCGAGCCAGCCGAAGCCGATGCCCACCCGCTCCGGTAGCGCCATACACCAGTAGATCAATACCATGGTGACCCACTCAGGGCGTAGATACTCTCCCCAGCCAGGCAGCGGCATCATCGTCAGCATCAGTGCGGCAATAAAGGTGAGGAGGATGATCCCGCCACCATGATGATTTGCCATCCTCATGGTGTGCCCTCCTCTTTCTTCTCTGGCCACACCAGTAACACCTCACTCGCGCTATCCAGATGCGCCAGTGGTTGGGCACTG
Organism: Thiohalomonadaceae bacterium; assembly: GCA_050295975.1. Taxonomy (GTDB): domain Bacteria; phylum Pseudomonadota; class Gammaproteobacteria; order Thiohalomonadales; family Thiohalomonadaceae; genus JAPHTQ01. Next base: position 9,293 of record JBNKQR010000076.1, on the reverse strand, counting down.
ATACTGGCATAGGGTTGGCTGGGATCACGGGTGATTGAGGTAACCGTTGCGACCGGATACCCGGGCGGGAAGCGCAGGCCCAGGCCTGAGGTGATCAGCAGATCGCCTTCACGGATGTCGGCGTTATTGGGTAGATGGGGTATGTCGAGACGATCAGTCTCTCCAGTACCGAGAGCAATGGAGCGCAGACCGTTGCGATTGATCTGAACCGGAATCGCATGGCTGGGGTCGGTGATCAGTATGGCGGTGCTAGTGAAAGGTGAGACGTGGATTATCTGGCCCATCACCCCGTGGGCATCGAGTAGTGGGTGGCCTACAAAAACGTCACTGTTGCTGCCCTTGTTGAGCAATAGTTGCTGACGGAAAGGGTCGAAGTCGACTGAGAGTAATTCGGCGATCAGCACTCGCTCCCAGCGCCGGTCAGAGGATTGTAGCAGGGCGCGCAGCCGCTCGTTTTCAGTTTCCAGTGCCTCCAGCTTCTGCAGACGGAACTCCAGTTTCAGTTGTTTGCTGCGGAGTTCTCCGTTCTGCTTGAGCAGGTTCTCATGGCTGGTAAAGGTTTCGTCTGCCCAGTCGGTGAAGGAGAAGGGCATATTGACCAGATACTGAATCGGGTAGAGCACCACGGAAATGCTGGAACGGATACCCTCCAGGGCATGCTGGCGGTGATCCAGGGTCATCAGGGAGATGGAGGCGAGTAAGAGTACGGTGATGCGCACACCATTCGACGGACCACGGGCAAACAGCTGTTTGATGGTGTACCCCCCTCAGCAGGAAGATGGAATGATTATGGTTGCGGGCGGCAAGCTTCGCCGCCCGGCACGGGATTATTCCAGCGCAAAAATGTCACCACCATGCTCATCCATAAGCTCAAGGGCTCGACCGCCACCACGAGCTACGCAGGTCAGCGGGTCCTCGGCAATGATCACCGGCAAGCCGGTCTCTTCCATCAACAGTCGATCCAGATCGTGCAGCAGGGCGCCGCCACCGGTGAGGACCATACCGCGCTCGGCGATGTCGGCACCCAGTTCCGGCGGGGTCTGTTCCAGTGCAGTCTTGACCGCGCTGATGATTCCCGCCAGAGGCTCTTGCAGAGCTTCGAGGATTTCATTGGAGTTCAAGGTGAAGCTGCGTGGAATACCTTCAGCCAGGTTACGACCACGCACCTCGGCCTCGCGCACTTCGGCGCTCGGATAGGCGGTGCCAATCTCTTCCTTGATCCGCTCGGCAGTTGATTCGCCGATCAGGGTACCGTAGTTGCGGCGGACGTAACTGATGATGGCCTCATCAAAGCGGTCACCGCCGATGCGTACGGAGTTGGAGTAGACGATGCCGTTCAGAGAGAGCACGGCGATCTCGGTGGTGCCGCCACCAATATCCAGCACCATGGAGCCACTGGCCTCTGAGATGGGCATACCGGCACCGACTGCAGCGGCCATCGGCTCTTCTATCAGATAAACTTCACGGGCGCCTGCACCAGCAGCAGACTCCTTGATTGCCCGGCGCTCCACCTGGGTGGCACCGCAGGGGACGCAGATCAGAACCCGAGGACTGGGTTTGAATATCTTGGATTTATCTTCGTGCACCTTGCGGATGAAATGCTGCAGCATTTTCTCGGTGACGGTGAAATCAGCGATAACACCATCCTTCATCGGCCGGATGGCAACGATGTTCCCCGGAGTGCGTCCGAGCATCGCCTTGGCCTCGGCGCCGACAGCGGCAATTCGCTTCGGACTGTTTGGTCCGGCCTCCTGACGGATAGCCACCACCGAAGGCTCGTTAAGTACGATTCCTTCACCACGTACATAGACCAAAGTGTTCGCTGTACCGAGATCGATGGAGATGTCGTACGAAAATGCGCCTTTAAAACGTCCAAAAATACCCATAGTTGCCGTCGCTTTTGTGTTGTCAGGTTTATCACACCAGTAAAGATCGCACTAATTTAGCAATCTGGCGGGTCTTTGGGCAAGGACATATATGTGATAAGTTTCTTCTTTTCGCCCAATACCTCGAATCTGGAGCATCCCGAATGGCACTCGACAAAAGCGATGTGGAGAACATTGCGCACCTGGCGCGTCTCGAGATCAGTGAGACGGACGTCCCTCACTATGCCGAAAATCTCTCCAATATCCTCTCTCTGGTGGAGCAAATGAACGCCGTGGATACCAGCGGAGTGGCCCCCATGGCCCACCCGTTGGAGATGGTCCAGCGTCTGCGTGAGGATAAGGTCACCGAAGAGAATCTCCGCGATCACCTCCAGGCCCATGCCCCGGCAGTGGATAATGGTCTGTTCCTGGTGCCCAAGGTTATTGAGTGATTGCTCCCCCATACGATTTTTTCAGGTAAACACAAATGCACAACAAAACTATTGCCGAACTGGCCACCGGACTGCAAAGCGGTGCATTTTCCAGTGAGGAGTTGACCCAGAGTCTGCTAACACGGATTGAAAGTCATAATCCGGCGCTCAACAGTTTCATCACGGTGACCGATGAGATCGCCCTGGCCCAGGCGCGTGAAGCAGACCAGCGTATCGCAGCGGGGACCGCGGGGCCGCTGACGGGTATACCGCTGGCGCATAAGGACATCTTCTGCACCGATGGGGTTCGCACCTCCTGTGCCTCGAAGATGCTCGATCCTTTCATCGCTCCATACGACGCTACGGTGATCAGCCGTTTCAAAGCGGCAGGTGCGGTGATGCTGGGCAAGACCAATATGGATGAGTTCGCCATGGGCTCCTCCAACGAAACCAGTTTTTATGGCCCGGTGAAAAATCCCTGGGATACCACCGCGGTACCCGGCGGCTCCTCTGGCGGCTCGGCCGCTGCCGTGGCAGCACGTCTTGCCCCCGGTGCGACCGGCACCGATACCGGCGGTTCCATTCGCCAGCCTGCGGCACTCTGTGGCATTACTGGACTCAAGCCGACCTATGGTCGGGTCTCCCGCTACGGCATGATCGCCTTCGCCTCTTCGCTGGATCAGGCGGGACCGATGGCGCGTACCGCGGAAGACTGCGCAGTGATGCTCGGTGCCATGGCAGGCTTTGATGAGCGCGATTCCACCTGTATTGATCGTGAGGTACCCGACTACAGCACCGGACTGAATAACGATCTGAAAGGATTGAAAATCGGTTTGCCAAAAGAGTACTTCGGTGAAGGTCTGGACGCGGAAGTCGCCACGGCGATCGAAGAGGCCATCGAAGAATATAAAAAGCTCGGTGCTGAGGTCGTTGAGATCTCACTACCCAACACCAACCTCGCAGTGCCGACCTATTATGTGGTCGCCCCGGCGGAGTGCTCATCCAACCTGTCGCGGATGGACGGTGTTCGTTTCGGCCATCGTTGTGACAACCCGAAGGATCTTGAAGATCTCTACAAGCGTTCTCGCGGTGAAGGTTTCGGCCCTGAGGTGAAACGACGCATTATGGTCGGTGCCTACGCACTCTCATCCGGTTACTACGATGCCTACTACCTGAAGGCACAGCAGTTGCGCCACCTGATCTCCGACGATTTCAAACAGGCATTCGAAAAGGTTGATGTGATTATGGGGCCAACCTCACCGAGCCCAGCCTTCAATCTGGGCGAGAAGAGCGACGACCCGGTCGCGATGTATCTGGCTGACATCTACACCATCGCGGTTAATCTGGCTGGTCTGCCCGGTATGTCACTACCCTGTGGTTTCGTCGGCAAGCGTCCGGTAGGGCTGCAGATCATCGGCAACTACTTCGATGAGGCTCGGCTTTTGAATGTTGCGCACAAGTACCAGCAGGCGACTGACTGGCACAGTAAATCTCCGGAGGGTTTTTAAGCGATGGAATGGGAAGTTGTCATCGGCTGCGAGATCCACACGCAACTCGCCACCAAATCAAAAATATTTTCCGGTGCCGCCACCGCCTATGGTGCGGAACCGAACACTCAGGCCTGCGCCGTTGATCTCGGTTTACCTGGTGTGCTGCCCGTTCTCAATAAAGAAGCGGTGCGCATGGCGGTAATGTTTGGGCTGGCAGTGGATGCGGAGATCGGCAAGCGCTCTGTGTTTGCGCGCAAAAACTATTTCTATCCTGATCTGCCGAAGGGCTATCAAATTTCCCAGTTCGAGCTGCCCATTGTCGGTAAGGGGCAACTGGAGATCGAACTGGAAGACGGTGTCACCAAATCTATCGGTATTACTCGTGCCCACCTGGAAGAGGATGCGGGCAAATCATTGCACGAGGATTTCCACGGCATGACCGGTATCGATCTCAATCGTGCCGGTACACCGCTGCTTGAGATCGTCTCCGATCCGGATATGCGCTCCGGTGCTGAAGCCTCCGCCTACATGCGCAAGGTTCACTCCATTGTCACCTATCTCGGGATCTGCGACGGCAATCTGCAGGAGGGTTCCTTCCGCTGCGACGTGAACGTTTCAGTACGCCCAAAGGGACAGGAAGAGTTCGGTACCCGTGCCGAGATCAAAAACCTCAACTCATTCCGCTTCGTAGAAAAAGCAGTGGAGTATGAGGTGGAGCGTCAGATCGCACTTATCGAATCCGGCGGCAAGGTGGTGCAGGAGACGCGTCTGTTTGATGCGGATAAGGGTGAAACCCGTTCCATGCGTTCCAAAGAGGAAGCCAACGATTACCGTTACTTCCCCGATCCGGATCTGCTTCCGGTGGAGATTGAAGACGATTTCATCGAAGAATTGCGTAAGACCTTACCGGAGCTACCCGATGCGAAGAAAGCTCGCTTTATGGAACAGTTCGGCCTACCTGCTTACGATGCGGCCTTCCTGACCAGTTCCCGTGGCATCGCTGACTACTTCGAACTGGTAGTGGAAAAGTCAGGCGCCGAAGCAAAGATCTGCGCTAACTGGGTAATGGGTGACCTCTCCGCCGCACTGAATCGTGACGGTAAGGAGATCGACCAATCACCAGTATCCGCAGAGATGCTTGCCGGAATGCTCAAGCGTATTGCCGACAACACCATCTCCGGCAAGATCGCCAAGGAGGTATTTGAGGCGATGTGGAGTGGGGAAGGTGATGCGGATACAGTGATCGACAAGAAGGGCCTGAAACAGATCACCGACAGCGGCGCCATCGAAGCAGTCATCGACGAGATCATTGCAAACAATACCCAGCAGGTAGAGAACTACCGCAATGCAGAACCGGACAAGCGCGGCAAGATGATCGGTTTCTTTGTCGGTCAGGTGATGAAGGCGACGCAGGGCAAGGCCAATCCGGGCCAGGTCAACCAACTACTCAAGTCCAAGTTGGAAGGCTAAAAAATAGTCACCGCAAAGGTGCAGAGAAAACCCTTTGCGTTCTTTGCGCCTTTGCGGTGAGATGCTTTCTATGTCAGATACTCTGCAACGATTCCTGTTTGAAGATGCCGCGCTGCGTGGTGAGGTAGTGCAGCTGGGTGCTGCCTGGCGTGCGGTGCTGGAGCGACACGACTACCCACCTGCGGTGCGTGAAATGCTTGGACAGCTTTACGTCGCGGGGGTGCTGCTGGCGGCAACATTAAAACTTAAAGGCTCGATCACCTTGCAGGTGCGCGGCGACGGGCCGATCAATATGTTGGTGGTTGATTGCAGTCCACACCATGCCGATAAGGAGAGCGGCCCTCTCTACCATGTACGAGGTATGGCTGGATGGAATGGCGAGGTGCCCGATGGTGACCTTCAGAGTCGCTTTGGTAACGGCAATCTGGTCATTACCATCGACCCCGGTCAAGGCGGCAAACGCTATCAGGGAATAGTCGAATTACATGGCAACTCCATGGCGGAGGCCATCGACAACTATCTTGAGCGTTCAGAACAGTTACCGACCCGGATGTGGTTGGTAGCGAATGAACAGCGTGCTGCCGGGTTGTTATTGCAGCGGATGCCGAGTGATGCTGACGATCTCGATGAGAGCTGGAATCGCATCACTACTCTCGGAGCTACGATTACCGATGATGAGTTACTGAAGCTGGAGCAGCAGGAGGTGATTCGCCGCCTGTTCCATGAAGAGGATTTGCGCCTCTTTGAATCGCAGCCGGTTGCCTTCCATTGCAACTGTTCCAGTGAAAGGGTTGCAGATACCCTGCGTGGAATGGGCCATGATGAGGTCATGAGTATCATAGCTGATGAGGGTGCGGTGGAGGTTATCTGCCAGTTTTGTAATCGTTTGTATCGCTATGATGCGATTGATGCGCAACAGCTTTTTATTAAACAACCACAACCGGACAGTAGCCGCACCCGTCACTGAAGCAACGAATTTTCTGTTTTGCCAAAATGATCCCGCTGCAATCCTTAGATTACCTGATAGACTTTCTACATCCTGAAGTTTGAACCACAAGGGCGAGGGTATGTTAGTCACAGAGTCTTACCGTTCCCACTCCACCCCACGTTGGCACAGTGTTTTGTTACTGCTGCTTGTTGGGTTTTCATCACTAGCACCGATATCCGCCACTGCAACAGATGATCCCCTCGATAGTTATTTCCCTCTACCCGATGAGGCGATGCGGAACAATAATGTCAGCGGCAAGGAGTGGCTCGCACTGGATGACCGCATCGGCAAGATCGAAGCAGAACTTCATAGTCAGACAAATGTGGATGAGAGGCAGCTGCTGGATTGGGAGAAGGAGACCTCTGCAGTAAATACCTCGGTCTCGGCATATGTCGAACGCCTCAACGAAGAGTTGCAGCGACTCAACAATGAGCTGGAAACGATTGGTACGGCTGTTGAGAATGAACCGGATAGCATCACTCAGCAGCGGCGAGAGGTTAGTGAGAATAAAAATACGTTGGAAGGTATGTTGGTGGGCTACCGTCTACTGCAACTGCACAGCAATGCCTTGCTTAAATCCTTGCAGGAGAAACGCCAGCAGCTGATCACAGAGCGTTTCTTTGTGCGTGGACCAAGCAGTTATTCCCTCTTACTGGAAAATCCTGAGTTGACCCTCCGTTGGGTGAGTGGCGGCTGGAGTTTCATGACCGACAAAAGTGGTTTGCAGGCAGTTGCGCCACAGGCTTTGTCTGTACTTGCTGTATTGATTGTGATTGCCGTAATTATTGGTGTTGTTCTGAACCGACGCAGTCGGCGCTGGATTAACCAACATGATACTGAGCAATACCAGTACGCTGTTCGACTGTTTGATGCGTTAGGGTATTACGCGCCTCATCTTTTGTTTAGCGCGGTGGTGGCGATCTTTTCTCTAACCGTATTCAATAGCAAACCCTATCCCTTTGCCTGGTACCTGGGTGTTTCATTGCCCCTGTTTTTTGCCGCACTCACGGTACTGAGATTACTCCTATATCGCCAGGGTATCGTAACCCTGTTGTATGAGATACCCGAACGCGTGTCACGTGGCTTGACCCGAGGGTTGCGTCTGTTCTTGCTGGTTCTTTATGCAGGAATGATGATCTTTACCACCGAGCTTGGTACACAATTGAGCGAACCGGCGCAATTACTATTGCGCGACATCTATGTATTTCTGACTTGTCTGGCTCTGTTGTGGAGTGCTTTCTATCTGCGTGTACTGATGTTTGCCCACGGTATGCGTGGTCTATTCGGCCTGTTGTTACTGATACTACTGCTTACTACCGTGGCTGAAGTGAGTGGTTACCGTAACTTTGCCTATTGGATATTGCGTGTCGTGTTTGGGACTAGCCTGCTACTGTTCCTTACGCGGATGGTGACCCAGCTTCTGGGCGAGTTTTTTGAGGGTTTGCGTTCCGGTTCCTATTCCTGGCAAAGGGGGTTACGTCATCTGCTCGGCTACGGTGTAGACGAATCCATTTCCTGGGTTGGTTGGTTGTATACCCTGGCAGTAGCCGTTGTCTGGTTCGGTTTCGCCTATAGCGTACTGTTGGTGTGGGGGATCTCCAGCGAGGTTATGTCGGCGCTATCGCACTATGTTCTGGAGGGTTTCCAGATAGGTTCCTTGACCATCGTTCCAGTACGAATGGTAATTGCCGTACTGATCTTTGTCTTTCTCCTGGCGGTCAGCGACTGGCTGTGCGGAAGGCTGGAAGGTAAGTGGCTGAAGAAAAGCCGTATGGAACGAGGTACCCGCGAAGCGTTGGTGACCATGAGCGGATACGTCGGTGTTGCACTGGCGGTATTAATAGCTCTGGGTGTCGCCGGGGTGCAGTTTACTAACCTGGCAATCATCGCCGGTGCACTTTCTGTTGGTATCGGTTTCGGTCTGCAAAATATCGTTAACAATTTCGTTTCCGGTCTGATCCTGTTGTTTGAACGCCCGGTTAAAACCGGCGACTGGATTGTGGTCGGTAACACTGAAGGGCATGTGAAGCGGATTAGCATTCGTTCCACTCTGATCCAGACCTTTGACCGAGCCGACGTCATTGTTCCCAACTCTGAACTGATCTCTGGTCAGGTGACCAACTGGATGTTGCACGATGCTCGTGGCCGCATTCGTGTACCGATTGGTGTGGCCTACGGTTCCGATACCAAAAAGGTGCAGGAGATACTGCTAGCTATTGCCGCAGAGCATCCAACTATCATCAATGATGGAAGTATGACGCCACCAAAGGTGTTGTTTATTAACTTTGGCGACAGTTCACTCAATTTTGAACTACGTGCCTTTATTCGGAATATCGATGAAAGATTGCAGGTTGCTAGCGATATTAACTTTAAAATCGATAGTGCCTTCCGCGAGGCGGGGATTGAAATTCCCTTCCCGCAACGCGATGTACATCTCTATGACATGCCACGCAAGGGCGAAGATAGTCAGGAGTAGTGGCATGGAAATACAGAACAACTTTTGGAGAAGCTAATGATGAGAAAAATAGTATTTCTGCCTCTGCTACTGTTATTGCTGGGTGGTTGCAGTGAGGAGCAACAGAATAAAATTTCCCGCATCGGTGTCACCTGGCTGGAGGGCGACTACAAGGTTACCTATGCCGATGGTGAGCACGTCAAAAACTGGGTGGTGAAAGACGGCAAGGTCACCACCGAGCCCGGCAAGGGCTATTACTACTTCTGGGCTACTGTGGATGGAAAAAAGGTTTATGTGCAGACGCCAATCGAACGTAGCTATCTCGAAGAGATTAAATAGCGTGCCCGTTGAGGCCACTTCCTGTTGCGGATCCTGTGATCTGACAGGGTCGGTCATGGCGAAAAAAAAACGGGATGCCGAAGCATCCCGTTTTTGCGTATGGTGGCTAGATTGGATTCGATCACGCGCCCTGTCTGCAGTGCGCCCGCAGGGTGGCGGCGCAGTCGCCATCCACTCGGGACCCCATCATCAGATCAGTTGGGGTCGTGGCGAAAAAAAACGGGACGCCGAAGCATCCCGTTTTGAGTATAGATC
>JBNKQR010000075.1:0-11408 GCA_050295975.1 Thiohalomonadaceae bacterium | reverse complement strand
CGCGCCACGGTATGCCTGGACGCCAACTGGATCAGGTCAGCCGCAGACATCTCCCCCATCCAGGAGGAATTGAACAGCAAGGTGGTCTTTTCCGGATCGAGGATCTTGAAGATCTGGTGCTCATAGGTCTTGGCGTTTTCAATCACCTCGCCGCGGGTCAACGGCGGACGGGTGGCGCTCTTGCCAGTCGGATCACCGATCATGGCGGTGAAGTCGCCGATAAGGAACATCACCTCGTGCCCCAGATCCTGAAACTGGCGCAGCTTATTGATAAGCACGGTATGACCCAGATGCAAATCCGGTGCGGTCGGATCGAAGCCCGCCTTGATCCGCAGTGACCGCCCCTCTTTGAGCTTCGCCACCAACTCCTCTTCGACCAGGATTTCGTTCGCGCCGCGCTGGATTAATGCGAGCGCTTCCTCAATCGTTGTCATGCCTATCTCCCGAGCTAAAAGTGGCGCTAGATTACCATAGCGCGGAAAATCGCTACAGAATGAGAACTGGATTATTGACCCGTCTCTTGTGCGGGGGTATTGTTGGGAAAATTTTTCGAGAAAATTCCGTGGATTACGGCAACTACTTAAACAGAGACTACAAATCAAACAACGCCCGCAACAACGAGCGGCGTCCCCGCGTTCAGCGTAAACACCTGCATGCACTGGCAATTTTCGCCGCTACAGTGGGACTGGTTGCGATCTTCAGCCCCAGCCATGAAGCCGAAGCAACCCGCGAGATCACCGCAGAGAACAGCATCACTCCGACCCGAAGCGAACAGGAGCTGCTGAACCTGCCACTGCCACTACCGGCAACTCTGGCAACCACTGCCTCCGCAGAAGATAAATACGACAAGCCGGGCATCCTTCCCTGGCGCACTATCACCGTTCGTCCCGGTGACAACATGTCGCAGATTTTTGACCGCCTTCATCTCACTCCACAACAGCTGCATGAAGTGGCCAAAGCCGACCAGGAACATAAATATTTCACTACCCTGCAGCCAGGGCAACAGCTGCAATTCCAGATTGATAACGAGCAACTTCACAGCATTCGCTACAACCTGTCACCGGAGAAAAGCTACTACATCCGGCAGGCCAACGAGGGCTTCATCAGTCAGCTGAAAGAGGCGCCACTGGATATCCGGGTTACTCATGCTAGCGGCGTAATCGAAAGTTCGCTCTACCAAAGCGGTATGAATGCCGGTCTCTCAAACGGCACCATCATGGAACTGGCGAGTATTTTTGGCTGGGACATCGACTTTGCCCTGGATATTCGCAAGGGTGATCACTACTCCCTCATCTATGAACAGCAGTACCTCGATGGTGAGAAACTGCGCGACGGCCGTATCCTTGCCGCTGAATTCACCAATCAGGACAAAACCTACCAGGCGGTCCTCTTTACCGATCCCAAGGGACGCGGTCTCTACTATGCGCCCGACGGCAGCAGCATGCGCAAAACCTTCCTCCGCAGCCCGGTCGATTTCCACCGCATATCCTCCCGGTTTAAGCGGGAACGCTGGCATCCGGTCTTAGGCAAGAAACGTCCACACCGTGGTGTCGACTATGCGGCAAAAATTGGTACCCCAATCAAGGCCTCCGGTGATGGCAGAGTGGTCTTCCGGGGTAGAAAGGGTGGTTACGGCAATACCATCGTCCTGCAGCATGGTGGCAACATCACTACCCTCTACGCCCACATGTCCAATTTCCGTCGTGGCGTAACCAATGGTAGCCGGGTAAAGCAGGGACAGGTTATCGGCTACGTCGGCAGAACCGGTATTACCACAGGTCCTCACCTGCACTACGAATTCCGCTTGAACGGTGTCCACCGTAATCCACTCACCATCAAGCTGCCGAACGCCAAGCCGTTGTCGGCGAAATACATGGATGTCTTCAAGATCCAGTCCCGTCAGTTACTGGCCCAGCTTGCTCTCTTCAACACCGTCCAGGTAGCCCAGGCAGCTACCACCGAAAGCCAACCCTGAGCCACCCAATGACCGAGTACTATGTTGGTCTGATGTCGGGCACCAGCATGGATGCCCTCGATGCGGTCGTTGTCGATTTCACTACCTCCCAACCAAACCTTTGCGGCAGCCTCAGTAGAGAGCTTCCAGAGACACTTCGTCAGGAGCTTGTCGCGCTGGCACAACCGGGTGCCAACGAGATTGATCGTAGTGCCCGTGCCGACCGACAGCTGGGTGAATTCGCTGCTGAGACTGTACGCCATCTGCTGGAGAGCAGTGGTATTGATCGCGACTCGGTACGTGCTATTGGCAGCCACGGTCAGACCATCCGCCACGCGCCGCAGGCTAATCCTCCTTATACCGTTCAGATCGGTGATCCAAACAGCATCGCGCAGCTGACAGGAATCACCACAGTGGCCGATTTTCGTCGTCGCGACATGGTGGTCGGTGGACAGGCCGCACCGTTAGTACCCGTCTTTCACAACGCTATCTATCGCGACGGTAAGCACAACCGTATTGCCCTCAATCTTGGGGGCATCGCCAACATCACAATATTACCTGCCGATCCGTCACTACCGGTGATCGGTTTCGACACGGGACCGGCCAACGGTCTGATGGATGCCTGGTGCCAACATCAACACAACCAGCCCTATGATGAGGATGGTCGGAGCGCCGCCAAAGGCAGCGTCAACATGACCCTGCTGACTGAACTGGAGCGTGATCCCTATTTTCAGCTACCTCCGCCAAAGAGTACCGGGCGCGAACACTTCAATCTAGACTGGTTCCTGCCGCAGCTACCGCCTGAGGGTTTGAGCGATGAAGATATTCTGGCAACCCTCTGCGAGCTGACCGCCCGCACCGTGGCTGCAGCAATCAAGCTGCACGCAGAGCAAACCAGCGAAGTGATTGTCTGCGGCGGCGGTGCCTACAACAGCCATCTGATGCAACGGCTACACGCCAATCTCCCTGGGGTGGAGATCGTGAGCAGCGAGGTCTACGGTATCGAGCCACGCTGGATCGAGGCGATGGCCTTCGCCTGGCTGGCACAGCGCACCTTGCAGCTCCTACCTGGTAACCTGCCATCGGTCACTGGTGCCAGTGAAAGTGTCATCCTTGGCGCCATCTATCCTGCCAACGCTTAAGCAAAAAAAACCGGGCTGTGCCCGGTTTTTTATTCCACAAACAAATCTCAACGCTTGTCGATTGGAACGTAGTCACGCATCGGCGGCCCGCAATAGACCTGGGTGGGACGAAAGATACGATTGTCGGCCAGCTGTTCACGCCAGTGGGCGAGCCAGCCCGCTACCCGTGAGATAGCAAAGATAGGGGTGTACTGATCGACGGGGATCCCCATCTCCGCGTAAAGGATGCCCGAGTAGTAATCGACATTGGCGTAAACACCCTTGGCACCGAGACGTTTTTCCGCCGCCTCTTCCAGGGCCATAGCGGTCTCAACCATACGACTGTGGCTCCGCCCCTGAGAGTGTGCCAGCTTCGCCATCAGTTTCTGCAGAATGGTGGCTCGTGGGTCCTTAACGGAATATTCGCGGTGACCAAAGCCCCATATCTTGGCCTTTTTGTCTAACTGCTTGTCGAGCCACGCAGCGGCGTTCTGTGGTGAGCCGATCTCCCTGAGCATCTCCACCACCTTCTCATTGGCACCACCATGCAACGGCCCGGAGAGGGTGCCCACTGCCGCCGTAATCACTCCGTAGGGACTGGCCAGTGTGGAGCCCGCTACCAGCGCAGCGAAGGTTGAGGCGTTGATGGTGTGCTCGGCGTGCAACACCAGACTGGTATCCATGATCTCCGCACAGATTGGGTCAGGCTCATGCCCGTGAAGCATGTAGAGGAAATTCTCCGCCGTGGTCAGGTCTTCTCGTGGTGGAATCGGGTCGTAACCCTTACGGATGTGCTGCCACATCGCGACGATGACAGGAAGGCGTGCCAGTAGCTTTACCGACATGCGATGAATGTAGTTCAGGTCTTCACACAGCTCTGACCCGGTAAGGCACTCATTGCCCGGATAGAACATTCCCAGGCTAGCGATGGCGGTCTGCAGCATCTCCATTGGGTGGCCGGTAGCAGGAAGGTTCTTCATGATCTCGCGGATGTTGTACTTCACCCGGCGATTCTGGCGTAGCTGTCTGTCAAATTCGGCCAGCTCATCTGCCGTGGGCAAACGCCCATCCAGCAGCAGCATGGTGGTCTCTTCGAAAGTACTGTGTTCGGCCAGTTGCTCGATCGGATAACCGCGATAGGCAAGAATCCCCTTCTCGCCATCGATATCGGAAATATTGGAGCGGGTGGCCGGAACCCCTTCGAGTCCGGGCAGATAGTCGCTCATGGAAAAACCTCGCAGTGGTGGAACTTTGTCGGCTAGATATTGTAGGTATATGGGCTTGGTGATGCTACTGCAAACATATCTGCACTACAAAAACAGAAAAGCCCCGGTGGGTAAGCACCGAGGCTTTTTCCTTGAGCCACCGTGAGGGTATCAGGCGGAGAAGGAGGAACCACAGCCACAGGTTGTGGTGGCATTGGGGTTACGAATCACAAACTGTGCCCCTTGCAGGTCTTCTTTGTAGTCGATCTCGGCACCAACCATATACTGAAAGCTCATCGGGTCTATCAGCAGGGTCACGCCGTTCTTCTCCACTGAGGTATCGCCCTCGTTGACGCTTTCGTCGAAGGTGAAGCCGTACTGGAAGCCTGAGCAGCCGCCGCCGGTCACATAGACACGCAGCTTCAGATTATCGTTGCCCTCTTCGGCGATCAGCGCTTTCACCTTATCGGCTGCGCTATCGGTAAAAATCAACGGGCTTTCCGCATCACTCATGGTAAATCTCCAGAATATTCATGTTCATTGGGATGCTAAGTAGCATAACCCGAGGCATTTAGTCAAGATTTAGACTCGGCATCCGCCTTGGCGGCAGACTGGTCGTGGTTCGGTCCTGGCAGGAAGTCCTGCGCTTTGTCACCGCGATGCACCAGGTTGCCGTTGACTTCGGAACCACGCACCATCTCGATCAGCTTGTAGTAGACGTTACCGGTAACCTTGGCATTCTCCGCCAGCTCAATGTGCTCCGCCGCATGGACGTCGCCATTAACGCTGCCGTTAAGGATGATATTGGGCACCCGGACCTCTCCTTCAATGAGGCCACGCTCACTAACGCTGAGGATAGAGCCGCTATCGCTTTCTGCGTAGACGTTTCCTTTGATCACTCCATCGACATGCAGGCCACCGCTGAAAATCACGTCTCCGTGCAGCTCGGAATTCTGCCCAATCAGGGTATCGATCTTGGTACTTTTGCTCATTGGGGCGGGCTTTTGCTTGCTTCCAAACATGACTATCGGTTCTCCTGAATCATCCAGTTGATGGACTCGGTCAACTGCTTGTGCTTTCGGCTTTTCGGCTTCACCACCAGATTGACCTTACTGGGGATAAATCCTTCTGGCAAGGAAATATCCCCTTCAAATGACTGGAAATATTTGAAACGAAAACGCAACTCACCCGTATTATCACTGAGCTGCGCCAGAGTGTACTCCACCGGCTGTCCTTCCTTACTTCCTTCCACAGAGAAGGAGATGTTGCCATAGGCGACAACTCCATTACTCAACACCTGAGTCAGTACCAGCTTGTAGCGGTATTTACGTTCAATAAGGGTAGGTGAGAGTTCAAAGGTTTGCAGATTTAGCCCGGTTCGGGCATCACCCGGCGAAACGATACCGCGATAGAAAGCCAGCTCCTCCTTCAGCTCCAGGATCTCATCCTGCAAGCCATTTACGGTACCTTCCAGTTGCTTGTAGGCCTCCTGCTCGATCTGACTACTGCGCTCCAGTACCGCCATCTGTTCGCGCAACTGGTTATTGGTCTTGTAGCTGCTATCCAGTTCATCCTGTAATTTCTGGCGTTGATCGAATGCGGCAACCACATCGTAGCCGCCATCGCTGCGCCCATACTCATACATACCCCAGGCGGTGAGAATTACCGCCAGGGCAGCACCAACCTGGAACGATATCAACTGCCAACGTGGGCGTGCCCTGACAACGCGATGACTCATGGCAATACCGAAATCATATCCAAACCGTTTCTCTCATCCATTCCAAACATAATGTTCATATTCTGCACGGCCTGTCCTGCCGCACCCTTGACTAGATTGTCGATCACCGACAACACCACCAGGGTGTCACCACCCTGTGGCCGATGCAGTGCGATACGACACATATTGCCGCCACGCACACTGCGCGTCTCCGGGTGTGAGCCGGGGGGCAGAACATCGACAAAAGGCTCCTCCGCATAACGCTGTTCAAACAACGCCTGCAGATCCACTGATGAATCATTCAAGTTGGCATAGAGGGTGGCGTGGATACCGCGAATCATCGGTAACAGATGAGGCACGAAAGTGAGTCCCACCGACTCGCTGGCAACGAGTCCCAGCTTTTCGCTGATCTCCGGCAGATGCCGATGACCGGCAACGCCGTAGGCCTTAAAGCTACCGTCCACCTCACAATGCAGGGTGGCGACATTGGCTCCACGCCCAGCGCCGCTGGCGCCAGACTTACAATCGGCGACGAGTCCGTCGAGTTTGACCAGCCCCTCCTCCAACAGTGGCAGGAAGCCTAACGTCACCGCTGTGGGATAGCAACCGGGGTTGGCGACCAGTTTTGCGACCCGTATCGCATCGCGATTAATTTCCGGTAAACCGTAAACCGCTTCCGTCACCAGATCGGGGCAGGCGTGTTCCATACCGTACCACTGCTGCCATACATCGATATCCTTGATGCGAAAATCGGCCGCCAGATCGATCACCTTCACCCCGGCATCGAGCAGCTCCCGCACCTGTGTCATGGCAACACCGTTGGGCGTAGCGAAGAACACCACATCGCACTGCTTGAGCTGTTCGGTATCGGGCGCACTGAACTTCAGATCCACATGACCTCGCAGATTGGGATACATATCGGCGACCGCCATCCCCTCTTCCGAACGGGAGGTAATCATGTGCAGTTCAACTCGGGGATGCGACGCCAGCAGACGTAGCAATTCAACACCGGTGTAACCGGTCCCTCCAACAATACCGACCTTGACCATCTATCTATGCAACCTGCAAGCCGAAAGAAATTGATAATAAAGCGTGCCACTGCAAAGCGAAAGCCCCGCATGCTCGGTAACAACGACAGTCATTCCCCGCTCTGGCATAATGCGCACTTCCACCACAGAGCAAAAAACAGTTCCGAACAGCCATGCGCGCCACACTCAACAATCTCAAACTCTCACTGCGGAGCCTGTTTACCCCCAATGACTGGCTTGCCCGTATCGTCTTCTGGGGCGGCGCATTGTTGGTCGGCCTGGTCTCCGCGCTGTTCGCTCTCGGTAGTGAAGAGGCGGGCCACCTGTTCCGACAAATGGAAGCGGAATATCCCTATCTACCATTACTGATCACCCCTCTTGGTCTAGCGGCCATTGCCTGGATGACGCGCCGCTTCTTCCCCGGCGCCCAGGGCAGCGGCATCCCCCAGGCCATCGCTGCGCTGGACATTCCACCGCAAATGCATCACCTACGTAGCGCAGTGCTCTCACTGCGCATCGCCTTCGGCAAAATCCTGCTTACTTTGCTCGGACTGCTCTGCGGTGCCTCAATTGGACGCGAAGGGCCGACCGTCCACATCGGTGCATCGATCATGTACTCGGTGGGGCAGCTCGCCCACTTCCCGCGCCACTATCTGGACAAGAGCCTGATCATCGCCGGTGGCGCAGCAGGGATCGCCGCCGCCTTCAACACCCCGCTGGCGGGGATCGTCTTTGCCATTGAGGAGATGGCCCGCAGTTTTGAAGAGCGGAGCAGCGGCACCATGCTCACCGCAGTGGTTATCGCCGGTATCACTGCCCTAGCGATCCTCGGCAACTACACCTATTTCGGAACCAGCCACGCCTCGCTACAACTGGGCAGTAGCTGGATCGTCGTACCGGTAGTTGGTGTCTGCGGCGGCATGCTCGGCGGTCTCTTCGCCCGCATGCTGGTCAGTGGTTCGCGCTGGATCGCCCCCCACCTGACGAAGTGGCCGATACTGGTGCCTGCCGCATGTGGTTTGGTTGTTGCCATCGCCGGAATCCTCTCCGGCGGCTCGGTCTACGGTACCGGCTACCCGGAGGCCCAGGCAGTTATTACCGGCAGCGGCGAGGTGAACAACGCCTTCCCCTTCCTCAAGATCATCGCCACCGTCGCCTCCTACCTAAGCGGCATCCCCGGCGGCATCTTCGCCCCTTCACTCGCCACCGGTGCAGGTCTTGGCGCAGTGATGGCGCAATTTTTCTCTGGCCCAGAGGTGCAGGCTATCGTCATCCTCACCATGGTGGCCTACTTTGCCGGGGTGGTGCAGACACCGATCACCGCCTTTGTCATCGTGATGGAGATGACCGACAACCACGCCATGGTGCTACCGCTCATGGCCACCTCCTTTATCGCCTTCGGTGCTTCCAAAATGATCTGCCACGAACCGATCTACCGCTCCCTGGCGCAAGGATTTCTTGACCGTCTGCGTGCTGAGGAACCAAATCCCGCTGAACCAGACAAAGCTGAGAGTGAGAGAAGCGATTCGTCGCGCTAGACGAATGCCGCTACACTTCACCCAATTACAAATAACGAGCTACCCATGAAAATTAAAGAGATCGCCACAGCCATCTTCGTCCTCGCCCTGATCGGCCTGCTCACCTTCATCTGGTTCACACCGGATGGAATGAAACAGGCGCCGGACATCAGCGTCACCACTCTGGAAGGCAAGCAGATCGATCTGAAATCACTGCAGGGTCGTCCGGTGCTGGTCACCTTCTGGGCCACCACCTGCCCCGGTTGTGTTAAGGAGATGCCGCACCTGGCCGAGTTGTACAAGGAGTTGGCACCGCGTGGACTAGAGATGATTGCCCTGGCGATGGCCTACGATCCGGAGCAGCAGGTGCGCGAGATGATCAAGATTAAAAAACCACCGTACAAAGTGGCGCTGGATCGCGGTGGTGAAGCGGCGATCGCCTTTGGCGACGTCAAACTGACACCGACCACTTTTCTCATCTCTCCTGAGGGACTCATCGTGCAGCAGAAGCTGGGCGAGATGGACATGAACGCACTACACAACCGCATCGTCGCGATGCTTACAAAAAAGAGTTAAGCAATGCTTTGGGTAAAATCCTTCCACATCATCTTTGTCGTCTCCTGGTTCGCCGGGCTGTTCTATCTGCCACGACTCTTCGTCAACCACGCCATGGCGACAGAGAAATCGGAGATCGAACGGTTGAAGTTAATGGAACACAAGCTCTACCGCTTCATGACGCCACTGGCGGTACTGGCGCTGGTCTTCGGCACCTGGCTATGGCTCGGCTTCGGTTTCAAGGGTGGCTGGTTGCATGCCAAACTGCTGCTAGTCGCCGGCCTCATCGGTTATCACTACTACTGCGGTCGACTGGTGAAGATGTTCGCCGAGGATCGCAACACCCGTAGTGACAAGTTCTACCGTTTCTTCAACGAAGCGCCGGTGCTGATCCTCACCGCTGTGACAATCCTCGTTGTAGTAAAACCTTTCTAACGCTGCAGACAACCGCTCAGGTTATCTGCCAGCCCCTGCATCAAATCAAACCACTGCTTCTCACCCGGTGATAGCTCGGCCCCCAGTGGATCGAGCACACCGTGGCGGGCACCGCTCCCCTCCAGCACCACCATGACAATGCGCGGTTTAAACTGCGGTTCGCTAAAGACGCAGGAGGCTTTCCGCTCAGCAATCGCTTGCTGAATCTCCGCAATCCGCTTCGCCCCGGGCTGACGTTCCGGACTCACCGAGATGGCCCCAGCAGGAGAGAGATCGAACGCCTCCTCAAAATAGTGGTAGGCGTCGTGAAAAACGATGTAGGGAATTTTATGCACCGGAGCCAGATC
Organism: Thiohalomonadaceae bacterium; assembly: GCA_050295975.1. Lineage (GTDB taxonomy): Bacteria > Pseudomonadota > Gammaproteobacteria > Thiohalomonadales > Thiohalomonadaceae > JAPHTQ01. The sequence goes on along the minus strand of JBNKQR010000075.1, from coordinate 1,529 downwards.
GAGCTTGAGCTTCTGCTCCAGCGCATCGATACGTTTGATCATCACCGCAGCATTGCGCCGATAGTGCGCCGCATTGGCGCTATCCAGTTCGACAAGCTGGGTGGTAACGACACTAACAATACGCCTGGCATTCTCCGGCGCCAGCCATAGATGCATATCCACCTCGCCGTGGCCGTGCCCTTCATGAGTATCGCCGTGATGCTCCTCCCCCCAGACACCGCCTTCGCGGTTATCCAGCAGATGCATCCCTTCCACCCCGGCCAGTTCGATGACCCGTGAAGATTCAGCCAGGGAATGGAGCGGCTTTTCCAGCATCGGCTCCAGTCCCTCGCCGACCCAGACAACCAGTTGCGCGTTCGCCAGGGCGCGGGCAGCGGAGGGTTTCAGTGCATAGGCGTGGGGTGAAGCGCCGGGGGGAATTAGCAGCTGCGGCTCGGCCACACCCGCCATTACACCACTTACCAGAGAGTGCACCGGCGCAATGGAGACCACCACCCGTGGAGCCGCCAGCAGCGGAAGAGAGGAGAACATCAGCAGTAGAAAGAAAAGTTTGCGCACCGTAGGACGTCCATTAAACGTAATGTTATAATGTAACACATCTAACCATTCTGGGAATCCAGCAAACCGATGAATGCCCCCTTTCCACCGAAAGCGCATGACCACCACGCCTGTGTTGAGGAGGCGCTGCAACAGGCCAAAGCAATCTGTAGCGAACAGGGGCTGCGCCTGACCCCACAACGGCAGCAGATCCTTGAGCTGATCTGGCGTGAGCACAAACCGGTCGGTGCCTACGAACTCCTGGATAGATTGCGCGAAGCAGGGATTAAAGCCGCCCCGCCCACCGTCTACCGAGCGCTGGAATTCCTCCTCGCCCATGGGCTGATCCACCGCATTGAAAGCCTTAATGCCTACACCGGCTGCACCGCACCCGGTACGCCACACCACGGCCAGTTCCTGGTCTGCAACCAATGTCACCACGTAGCCGAACTGGACGAGGCTGCAATCAGCAGCCAGCTCGACGCCAGTGCCAATCGTCTCGGTTTTGCCATCGAACGACAGACCGTGGAGATCAGCGGTCTCTGCCCCCTCTGCAGGAGTCAACGGAATGAGTAAGTCACACCCTGCCCTGATCGAAGCCCGTGGCGTCACCGTCCACTACGGCTCGCGCATGGTGCTCGATCACATCGACCTGGCGGTCCATGAAAAGGAGATCGTCACCCTCATCGGCCCCAACGGCGCAGGAAAATCGACTCTGCTCAAGGTGATGCTCGGCCTGCAGAAGCCCAACCACGGCAGCATCTCTCAACTACCCCGCATCCGTGTCGGCTACGTACCACAGTGGTTGCATATTGACCCAGTGCTGCCGCTCACCGTGCGCCGCTTCCTCACCCTGACCCAGCATCATGGCGAGGCAGAGTTGGAAAAAACACTGCAGGAGACGGGCGCTGAAAGCCTGATCGATGCCCAGATGAGCACCCTCTCCGGTGGCGAAACCCAGCGGGTGATGCTGGCCCGCGCCCTGCTGCGCG
>JBNKQR010000074.1:0-11572 GCA_050295975.1 Thiohalomonadaceae bacterium | reverse complement strand
ATGATGGTGCCGGTGGTGCCCATGGCGCTGACGAAATGGGTGATCTCGCCCTGGGTATCGCGCCAGATCTCGGGACCGGTGCCTTCGATATGGGCCTGTGGATTGTCCTGGTTGGAGAACTGATCCAGGATCACGCCCTTGCCGGCGGCCTCCAGTTCGCGCGCCTTGTCGATGGCCGCCTCCATGCTGCCCGCCTTGGGGGTCAGCACCAGTTCGGCGCCATAAGCCTTCATCACCGCCCGCCGTTCCAGGCTCATGTGTTCCGGCATCACCAGGATCATGCGGTAGCCCTTGATGGCGGCCGCCATCGCCAGCGCAATACCGGTATTGCCGCTGGTGGCCTCGATCAGCGTGTCGCCGGGCTTGATGGTGCCCCGGTCTTCGGCATGGCGGATCATGCTGAGTGCCGGGCGATCCTTGACCGAACCGGCCGGGTTGTTGCCCTCCAGCTTGACCAGAACGGTGTTGCTGGTCTCGCCCGGGAGGCGCTGCAGCCTGACCAGGGGTGTGTTGCCGATGAAGTCTTCGATGGTTTTGTAGTTCATGGGCGCGATTCTACCCTGTTTCAGCGGGAAATATCATGACTGCGGCGAATGTCGTGGGGCAACCCTCCAGCCGAGCGGCCCAGCGAAATGTGAGGGCGGGCCCGGCCCCGCCATGCCAAATCCCGTCAACCCGTATGGATGACGCTTCCCTCCCTCAGCCCCGATCCGAACGCCAAATGATCTATAGTTAAGAAAAAATCAGAATCGATAAGGAGGAGAAAGCGTGCAAACGATCAACCAGTTACTGCAGACCAAAGGCTCTCAAGTCGAAACTGTGGCTGCGGATGCAACGGTCTTCGAGGCCTTGAGGATCATGGCCGACAAGGGCATAGGCGCACTCGTGGTGATACAGGACAACCAACCGGTCGGCCTCTTCTCGGAACGGGATTACGCCCGCAATATCATCCTCAAAGGCAGAACCTCCAAACAGACAAAGGTCGCCGAGGTGATGTCTTCCCACGTGGTGGTCGCACATCCGGATCAGAGTGTCGAGGAGTGTATGGCCATCATGACCGAAAAGCGGGTCCGTCATCTGCCGGTCATGCAGGACGACGAACTGATCGGCATCATCTCCATCGGCGACCTGGTAAAAGCGATTATCGAAAACCAGCAGTTCGTGATCGAGCAGCTGGTCAGCTACATCAACGGCTAGCCGACTCATGACATAAACCAGGGCCTGTTTTCTCTAATCCGCTGTTTGCCGGTCTGATCTCCTCACCAAGGCGCACCCTACTGAAACAGGTGGAAGCTCGGGGGGAGGCGCTCAATCGTGCCCTGGTCTTTGACGGCATCACCATCGCCATCGGCTTCGCATTCCAGGTCCCGCTGCGGTCAGATCGTTTTTTCCGCGATCTGATCGCCGGCACGCTGCTCTCCGCTATGCTGTGGCTCTTCCGGTTCCTGCTGAAAGGACTTTATGGAACCGGTCAACCCGAGATCACCTCGATCATCGAGGGGAGTCACAGCGTCATTTTGGCCGCTGTCCGGTCTGCAGATCCGTCCAGCGTCGATTCATCTAAACCCATGCGGATGCCAACAGGGATCGGATATCGGGTATCCTTTGCTCTGGCAACAACAACGGATCCTCGGCATGAAGTTTTCTTTTCCCTGGCTTGCCGCCGGTATCGGACTGTTACTGGCGATGGTTTTGATTCAAACGGGCGTTCTCGGCGAAGCAGAGGAGCGAAGCCTGCCCCTGTTGACCATGCTCTTCATCAGCGAGTTCGGCTTCCTGGTCACCGCCGCCGGCAGTTTCCTCGCGGGCAGAGCGCTGCAGGGTCAGGCCCGAAGCTGGTCCAATCTGTTTCTCACCCTGGCCTGTGGAGCGCTGGCCATCGCCTTCTTCATCCTCGGCATACGGCTGTGGCAGGGCTCCGTGGGCTGAGGCGGGCGATGAATCCATGAAACTGATTGAGGTCATCGCCCAACGCGGCAGCGTCGATACCGTCTCGATCATCTCGGAGAAGTACAAGGCGCGTGATTTCCGCCTCGGACGCGAAGGCGAGGATGGCCGCCTCGCCATGCGCATGCTGGTGGCCGATGAAAAGGTTCAGGCGGTGCTCGACGCGCTGCAGAACGTGCTCGGCGCACAACCCTCTGCACGCATCATCGTCTTTCCGGTCGACGCCACACTACCCAGCGGCAAGAGCGAAGCGGAGAAGGAGGAGGACAAGGCCAGCACCACCCGCGAGGCGATGTACGCTTCGGTGGACAAGAATGCCCGGCTCGACATCAATTTCGTGGTGCTGGTCATGCTCTCGACCGTGGTGGCGGCGATCGGCCTGGTTGAGGACAATGTTGCCGTGGTCATCGGCGCCATGGTGATCGCTCCCCTGCTGGGCCCCAACCTGGCCTTCGGCCTCGGCACCGCCCTGGGCGATGTGCATCTGATGAAGAAGTCGCTGAAATCACTGCTCGCGGGACTCGCCATTGCCATCTCCCTCTCCCTGCTGATCGGGTTGTTGTGGCCCTTTGGCGATACCGCCGAACTGCTTGCCCGTACCGATGTGGGGATCGACTCCCTGGCGCTTGCGCTGGCCTCGGGCGCCGCCGCCGCACTCTCGCTCACCACCGGATTGCCGAGCGTTCTGGTCGGCGTCATGGTCGCGGTCGCGCTGCTGCCGCCCGCCGCCACCGTCGGCCTAACCCTGGGGCACGGCCAGATCGACTACGCCATCGGCGCGTGCCTGTTACTGGCCGCCAACATCGTCTGCGTCAATCTGGCTGCCAAGGTCGTATTTCTGGTCAAAGGGATCCAACCGCGCACCTGGTCAGAGAAGACCAAGGCGAAACGGGCGATGACCATCTATATTCTTGTCTGGATCGTGACGCTGCTGTTGCTGACGGCTGCGATTCTTGCCAGGACTCAGTTTGAGTGAACGCTTCCCGGAGAGGTGGCACTGCTGTCCGCTTCAAGCATGACAACACACATAGAGAATCATCGGCGCTCTGACGGGTCCATCGCTGCAGCAGTGCCATCAGATCCCGCACGACTTTGTCCAGATCGTTAACGGGCGCCAGACATTGATGATATGGTTGATGTTCAGATACAGCAGATCGACTTTAAAGAATTAATCAATTCTGAGGTGGATCAACTAAAGTAGATTAAGCGAACTCAAGCTGTTGAATCGGTAAGCACCATAGGGTATAAATCCGGGCTACTGGTCTCCGGTTAGCAAAGGGGATCTTAAGGACACAGCGGCATATTCTCAGCTGATGAAGTGATGTCGCTCCGAATTAGAAGCGCTATAGGAAGGCCGATAGAATAATGGAAAGTTTAACAAGGAGTGTTTGCCCGCCAGCTTCTTTAACATCCGTTTTCCATCTTGCAGATAACTTCAAGCCTGCAAGTCATCCCTTTGACAATACTTCAAAATTTTCTTTTATACCCTCTATTTTTTCAATAGAGGCAGTGTCCATTTATCCCTTATGAAAATTCGCCAGGAATGGGTGTGACGATGTTGAAACAATCTGAAATGGAACCCAGTATGAAGACAGTACAGAGACGGAATGGGATTAGATCGACTGTATCGCTGTTCGTAGCCACAGTGCTATCGATCGTATATACAACCATCTGCCACGCCGCTGAGATACCCGACTACTATTCAGAACCTGGAATCAACCCGTACCGTTCCTATATCAATCAGGACTTCGCTGAACACATCGATCCGTTTACAGGTAAGCTGCAGCTGCATTACGCCGATCTCTACCTGCCAGGCGATGGTGGATTCGACATTAAAGTTCAACGTTCATACACGAGTCTTGACGAGGTTTTACCTACAGTTCCAGAGATGAGCATTATCGGTATGGGGTGGGATATATCTTTCGGCTTGATGATCAAGCCGAAAGAACCTGCTGGATGCGCGAATTACACAATGAACACGGATGACAATCCTGTGATGAAGCTCGCCGATGGAAGCATGGAGGTCTTTGCCGCGCCCAGTCAGGGCAGTGCTGTTTTCGGGGGGCGAACTCCACACTATATCAGTAAAAATCGTTGGATCGCATATTGCACAGACACTGCGACAGGCACTCAATGGGAAGTATATTCACCGAATGGGCTGATATATGAGTTATCCAAGTCGATAACTTCACTTAGCCAAAACATAGTTGCAGTCAGGAAAATAACGGACACAAACGGGAACAGCGTTACTTTTGAATACTATGGAGATGGTGATCTTTATTCTGCATACAACATAAAGCCGTTTGTTAAAACAATATCTGCTTCTGATGGCAGACAGATAAACTTTGACTACTATGATTCCGTGTCGGCGCCATATGACACCATGCGATTGAAGTCTATTTCCGCCAATGGACGTACGACGCAGTATGACTATAAACAAGTATAAAACAGGCTTCTTTATCGGCTAACCAAAGTAGACCTGCCAGGAACTGGCACTGGCGCATGGGAGTATAGTTATCACATCAATGATGCGGATCCGCTCGCGGATATTCCTGGGAAATACTCAGTAAAGAGCGTTAAGTATCCATACGGAGGAGAAATCAGGTACACCTACGACAGAAACCTGTATCTACAGAATGATGGAAAGGTAACGAATGGCATAAAGACCAAGACGACTTACAATGGCGCGGAAGTCGGGGAATGGACATATAATTATACGCCGGGATATGAAAGTTATCTGCCGGATGAGCTGGACAAAACCGTTGTAACCATGCCCGGGAGTGTCCAGGTGTTTCAACACTACGGACTACAAAGCGCAGGGCTGAATGAAGCCTGGAAGATTGGCCTGCTTAAAAAGAAAATCACATGCAAGACCGGCGTTTCATGTACAGAGTCAAGTGCCACTCAAACTGAGACCTACACGTGGGACTATCAGATAGTCTCACAAGAAAACTTTTCCGGCCCAAGGTCACTGGTAGATCCGGACATTAGACAGCCTATTCTGACAAAGAAGGAAATTACGCGCGACGGATCAATATACGAGACACAATATTCAGATTTTGACGATTATGGCAATGCTCGACAGGTCGTAGAGAGTGGAAATGATACTAAAACAACGCGTTATACCTTCTATCGGAATAGTGCGAATTGGATAGTTAATCAAGCAGAAGACGAGACCATCTACGATGCGGCGGAGGTCGATGGCGCTTTGGTGGACGCAACCATAGACAGGACGTTTGACAGCAAGGGCAATCTAATAACGGAAAACAACAACGGCGTAGTCACTGATTATACATACTACGGAAATGGAAACCTGGAAACAAAGACTAACGCCAGAAAAAAGACTACTACCTATAAAGACTACTACAGGGGAATTTCCAGAAAGGAAGAGCAGCCGGAAGGCATCACCATACTCAGAACAGTTAATGATACAGGTACCGTCGGCGCCGTTACCAACGGCAGAAGCATACCTACTGGATACGGCTACGATGACCTAAACAGGCTGAGTGCTATCGATTACCCAATCAATGGTGACGTCGTAGTCACACGTACGGAAAACACAAAGACCCTGTCACGCGGAAACTTCAAGCAATATGTGATTCTCGACGGGTTCGGTCGAGAGAAATCCACCGACAATTCAGATATCTTGATCGGCACCTCGATCACCGTAACGAAGAGGTACGACGCTCTGGGAAGGACTATTTTCGAGTCCTACCCAAATTCGACTACCGAGGGCACATCATACCAATATGATGCACTCGATAGATTAAAGCAGGAGACCCATACGGATGGTTCGAATGTTAAGTTTGAATATCTCAGTTCAAATAGAGTGCAGATCACTGACGAACTGGAAAATGTCACAGTCAAGCAATACAGATCGTATGGCGATCCCGATAGTAAAACTTTGGTGAGAATTGAATCCCCCGAGGATGTAATTACTGTCATTACACGCAACAGGATGGGCCTGGCGGAAGCCATATGGCAGGGCAATTCTGCGGGTGTTGGCAGCCGGAGAAGCTACAGACTCAATAGCAAGTTGTTCGTCAAAGAAGAAGATAATCCGGAAACAGGCACTACTTTCTATGGCAGAGACGAAGTGGGGAATATGACCTCAAAGAAGGTAGGCAGTTCAGGGCCTACCACTGTCTTTGTCTATGACGACCAGGATCGTCTCGATTATATCGACTATCCTGATCCTACGCCCGATGTCGACTATATCTATGATAAAAACAGCAATCTCAAAGAGGTCATTAATTCAACCAGTAGAAGAGTATTGACCTATGACGAGAACGACAATCTGACCAGGGAAGATATTGTCATAGAGAGCAATGCTTACACAGTTAAATATGACTATGATCATCACGACAATCTGGGGGCGATGACCTATCCTACTGGCCGCGTTGCCGTCTATGAACCGGATGCGCTCGGACGACCCACAAAACTCGAGCCCTTTGTCAACAAAGTTACATATCACCCATCCGGTCAGCCTCATATCATCAACTACAACAATGAGCAGGACACGACGCTTACTTTGAACAGCAGGAGATGGATTGAAACCATCAGTTCCATCGGGCTTGAGAACCCGATTGACCTGTTTTATGCCTACGACTATTCAGGCAATGTCGATTACATCACGAACAATCTGAACTCTGCTTACACAAGAGACATGGCCTATGACGGCTTGAACCGCTTGGACTACGTGACGGGAAACTGGGGCATTGAAGACTATGCATATACCGAGACAGGCGACATCAAAACCATCAATGACGGATCAAATGACAAAACATTCGTATATTCGGACAACAAGCTCTCGTCAATTACAGATCCGAACGGGAGCATCTCTTATGCCTATGACGATTATGGCAATGTGACAGAGAATGCCACTCACATTTTCTACTATGACGATGCTCAGAATCTGACAATAGCCAACTCAAAATCCGGAGGCTCTTCATTCCTGTTCGAGTATGACGGCAATAACATGCGCGTCGTTCGAAACAAGGAAGGAAAGAAGACACATTTTGTCTATGCCGCGTCCGGACAATTGCTAGGAGCATACCGCGGCGATATTACCGACTCAGAGGAGTATTTTTATCTGGGTAATGAAAAAGTCGCGAGTGCTGAAATTATCGAGAAAACTGGAACTGTGGCTGTCCCGGATATCACGGTAAATGAGGGCGAATCAGTGACCCTCAATGCGGGAGCGAGATTTTCGAACGGCTTGCCAATCGAAGACTATCGCTGGAGGGAGTTCGCAGGACCACCTGTAGCCCTGTCAAGCCACAATGAGCAAGTCACTACATTTACCGCCCCTTCTGGTTATGCCGACTACACCATAGAGTTTAGCCTGATAGTTAATAACTACACATATGACATGCATGTAACAGATACCGTGCGCGTGCATGTGAAAATGATAGATGCGGATGGTGATGCATTGTCCGATTCCTGGGAGATCAGCCACTACGGAGCAATCGATGTGGTATCGGCTGATAGCGATACAGATGGCGACGGCCTGACCGCTCTCGAAGAATTTGAGTTACGCACTGACCCCACCACACAAACAGCACCAGAAGCGTCACTTAAAGTCTCTGCCATACCCGGCAATAGCAGTGCCGACATTACTTGGACACCCGGTGCTTATGCCAAATCTTACGATCTCTACTGGTCGCAAACCCCAGGAGTGGATACAACGACCGGAATTAAAATAGAGAATGCGACATCCCCGTATCATCACACGGGATTAAGCAACGGAACAAAATACTATTACATCGTTGTCGCACGTAATAACTGCTGCGAGGAAACCTCAGCCGAGGTTAGCGTAGTGCCCGGTATCAACGGCTGGACTACGCCAAACACCCTCAGTTCTCCCTATCAGGTGAACACCAGTGGTTACAGTAACAATGAGTTCAAGGTAATTTGGCAGGATTACGGCTCAATAAGAGAAGGATTCGTCGACCAACAACTCATACGAGTGGAATCCTATAGCCAACTGCAAGGCTGGGGAAAAACGACCATCCTCGAAGCTGACAGTGGAATTGTACAAGGAGGCTATCCGGATATTTCCCTGGGCAAGGATGGCTCGGCCATCGCTATCTGGTACAGGGGTGGGACGCTAACCGCCAGACACTACGACAGAATAGCTGGCTGGGGCGAACAATACTCATGGACCCTGGCTGATGGAGAAGCCAATATCAGCACACCTTTTTTCGTGAAGCACCACGGCGAAGGTAATGCAACCATTCTTGTGGCAGTAACTCTTAACACCCTAACCTCTGCGACAACCAGTTTTTACAGTATAGATTTCACACCTGCGGAAAAATGGACGCAAGCAACATTAGTCAAACAGCTGGATAATCAAGTCATACACATAAGTGATTTCACTGCTTCACAAAATGGTCATATGGCACTCTTCTTTTCCACGCGAACGGAAGACAGAAGAGGCATCGCAGCCCTGAATATGATGAAAAGATCATCATCGGGCGTGTGGAGCGATGTTATCAAAATATCCGACAATGCAGAGATTGGCCAAGGTCAGGCTGCCATAAATAACCATGGAAATGTTGCTGTTGCCTATGCCAAGTTCTTTTTCAATGATTCCGGATATGAGTATAGACTCCTTCTTTGGAGAGATGGCCCCTTACCTTCTGAAACAGTCGAGGAGCAGATAAGCACACATACAGGACCAATCTCAACTGTTATTGACGATATAGGCCGAATAACGGTTGCATGGATGCCTTCCATAACAAGTAGCGCATCTGTTCAATTTCCAGGCGACGGGGTTGACGAGCTCTTGGAGTGTAGTTTACATCCGGAAATCGCCAATAGAATCTATTACAGACAATACCTACCCGCGACCGGATGGAGCGAAGAACAGCGGGTTTTCGCTATCCTGCCTGGAGATGAGTTCTGTCACTCATTCCTGCCGAATATCGGATTAACTACGGACAGCTTGGGAGATGTGCACCTTATAGCAACTGCCACGGGTCTGATTCTCAAGCCAACGACACCCGATCAGGATCCCTACGAGAATGCGGATCCTTACAGGGCCGTATTCGATTACGAACTAAAATACGAAGAGGGCATAAGATATCCCAAGGACATCTACCCCTGGTACGGCACGACCGACGGAACCATGCCGCCGACTGTCGCATATGGCGATGATCAGGGGAACATGCTTGCATTTTTCATGGAGCGGGTTGATACCTGGACAAGTGATCCTGCAGTCAGTGAATATGTCAGATTGCCAGGATCGCCAACCGCAAACGCGGGAAAAAATCTGGAAACATATGGTTCAACCACTGTAGTACTGGATGCAAGCAAATCCATTGCAAACTCGGGTTTAATCACCTCTTATTCCTGGAGACAGCTACACGGCGCTTCAGTCGCTCTATCGGACGCCACAGCGATTACTCCCTCGTTTCAAGCCCCAACGGTGACAGACAAAGAGGTAATCTGGTTTGAATTGACGGTCACAAACAGCAATGGTCTATCCGACTCGGAAGCCGTTGCCGTTACGGTGTTCCCTGATACTTCAAACATCGTCCCTGTTGTTGGGGGGGATATCACTGTCAACAAAGGGGCCACGGTAACGCTTGATGCATCAGCCACGCAGGATCCCAATGGCGTCATCACTGCGGTTAACTGGATCCAGGCAAATCTTCCCTATGTGGATCTGGTCCCGCAGGAGCCAGACCCGAGATCTGACTCCATTCGATGGATGGCGACATTCGTAGCGCCGGAAGTCGAAACCGACACGGTTCTCACCTTCAAGGTACGTATCAAAGACGCTGCGGGCAGAGTTGTCTATGGCTATAAGAATGTGACCGTCAAGGCGGATTCAACTGGAGGAGATACAACGCCGCCAACCATCACACCTGCCGCTGACCTGACGGTGGAAGCTACAGACATCCTCACCCCCGTCGATCTAGGCACGGCATCTGCGATTGATGATGTGGATGGGGCATTGACACCATTGGCCGATCCAACAGGCCCCTATGCCCTGGGCGCCCATACCATTACCTGGAGCGCCACTGATGCGGCGGGCAATACCGGTACGGCTCAGCAGACTGTGACCGTCCAGGACACCACGGCACCCACGCTAACCGCTCCTGCCGACATCAGTGTCTCCAGCAACGAGCCAATCGCCGTCACCCTGGGATCTGCGACTGCCAGCGACATCTTCGAGCCGGTAGTGGTCACCAATGATGCCCCGGCGCTCTTTCCTGTCGGCACGACAACGGTCAACTGGACCGCTACAGACCCGAATGGAAACGTGGCAACTGCACAACAGACGGTCGTTGTTGCGGCAGCGGATACCTCACCACCGGTGGTGACGGCCCCGCCCTCCATCTCGACAGAGGCCACAGCCACGCTGACCCCTGTATCGCTCGGCCTGGCGACAGCCGTTGATGACGTGGATGGTGCGCTGACACCAACACCCGACACAAGCGGGCCTTTCGCCCTCGGCACGACCAGCGTGATATGGAGCGCGACGGATGCGGCGGGGAACACGGGGACGGCAACCCAGCAGGTCGTGGTTGTCGACACTACGCCACCGACCATCTCGCCGCCCGGCGATGTGACCGTCGAAGCCCTCATACCCACTGTCGTGGATATAGGCATGGCTACGGCAGATGACATATTCACGCCGGTTCTTATCGAAAATGATGCGCCTGCGGAATTTGTCCCCGGAGAGACAGTTGTAACCTGGACGGCCACCGACGCGAATGGCAATACTGCCACCGCCACACAGACGGTGACGATAGCCGAACCCAGCACCTGGGAGTCCTTAGTTCAGGCATTGAGAGACCTTTGGAACTATCTGAAGGAACTGTTCGGTTGGTAATCAAGGGAAGTGAAGCAATGGCTATCAGGAATATACACATGAATAAGTCTTTTCTATCCTTGCTGGCACTGGTTTTAACCCTAATATCCTCTACCCAGGCTGTTAGCGGTGGCAGTATCGATTTCGACTACAATCCTTCCGAACAGGTCACCTGTGACTATATCAGCGACCCCCAGCCTGTTCGCTTTAGCTACAGCGACACATCGGGTAGCGGCGGTGGGGGAAGAGTCCATTTCCCGTACAACAGCGATAAGTGCGTAGGTGACTCAGCCGGCAGTGTAGTTGACGTGGCTCCTCCCTATGTCCCGCCAGAGGGGGTGGTCTTCGCCTCCTCGGTCGTCACCTATTACCACAACGACGCACTCGGTTCTCCGGTGGCCGCCACCAACGGAAAAGGCGAGGTGCTCTGGAGCGAGGAGTACCGCCCCTACGGCACCCGTCTGCTGAAGCAGGACGAAGGCACTAACGAAGAGTGGTTCACCGGCAAGCCGCATGAGGAGGAGATTGGGCTGAGCTACTTTGGGGCGCGGTGGTATGATCCGGAGAGTGGGAGGTTTATGGGGGTGGATCCGGTTGGGGTGGATCCGGGGAATGTTCATTCATTTAGTCGGTATGTTTATGCGAATAATAATCCTTACTTTTATGTGGATCCGGATGGTGGATGGGCAGTTGCAGCAACTCGTTGGAAAAACCCTAGAACGGGAAGATGGGCAAGGCAGTATTCAATAAAATTCCACAAAGGGGGTAAAGTGGGAGCATATGGCTATTATTATGCGGGTCGTC
>JBNKQR010000073.1:0-11680 GCA_050295975.1 Thiohalomonadaceae bacterium | reverse complement strand
GCACGGCAAATCACCTGGATCCCAGGATGAAGTAGTTTGGTGGTAATGGCGATCTTGAGATTGACCTGATCGTCATCGGTCAGGGCGACCACACCCGCGCAATACCTGTTCAGTAGGCCTGCCTCCTTGAGGGTGGCCACCAGACCGGCATCGGCACAGACACCGGGGACAGCCACCCGCAGATTTTCCAGTTCAAGCTCGTTGATACGCTCCTGACATTGATCGATCACCACGCTGCGCATATTACGCTGCGCCATTGCCCTGACCAGCATGCTACCTGTATCACCGTATCCACAGACGATATAAAACGCCTCGCCCATATGCCGCACCCCCCGGGCGAAGGCTTGCTCCACAACCGCTTGCTTGAAGGCCGGATCCTGAATCAAGGTGAGAATTTTACCGATAGCGTATAACCAGGCGATAACGGTGAGATAGACGGTAACTGTTACCCACATCCGTTGCCCGTCGGTAAAGGCGTAGGGAATCTCACCAAATCCAATGGTCGTCGCCATATAGCTGACGAAGTAGAAGGCATGGAAGAAATCCATATGCCACGGATTGCCCGCATCATCCATTCCGGGAATCAATACCAGACCGAGGATCGACACCGCATAGGCGATGATAATCACCACCAGCGGCGCTCGCATACGGCGCAGGATCAGGAATATGACCTGATTCATTATCGGATCATCTACGCAGGTTTACCGTTTCGATAATCAACAACACTACCGAGGTAATGTTGGCCAGCAGTGCCCCACCTGAGAGAGAGACGATACTTCCCATCGCCTCTGCATCCAGTCCGGTCTGCCCCACATGCAACACATAACCCCAGACCACGGCAGCAGCGATCAATTGCAGATCCGCCACCAGTGAGGTGGCCAGCAGCACTGCGCCCATTTGCGAGCGGTCACCGAACTTGAGAACGGTGGCAATGAGATTTACCACGATGACAAAGAACAGCTCGTAGACATTGTGATGTGCCGGATTATCGAATTCGCCGATGAAAAAACCGAAGTTTAGAGTCAGGGCAAGGACGATGAAAAAACCGAAGATGACCTTTTCCAGGTTCATTGTTCTCTCCATGTTTTTGTTTTCGGTAGCGTTTATCGCTGACCGCATATCGCATTGTAGGCAACTGTACGGAATAAGGCCACGGGATAAGCTGTGCAAAATTACTAGCCTGACACCCCATTCAGTTTTGGCGCTACTATTTTGTTATCTTGAAAATTATCATCCCTCCACGCAAAATGCCCGACCAGTCAATCTGGAAACAACCAACACATGGACAACACCGATCTCATCTTCAACATCGACGGCGACGAATTCCAGCAGAAGGTGCTGGAGGCATCACATCAACAAGCGGTACTGGTCGACTTCTGGGCTGACTGGTGCAGCCCCTGCCTGGCGATTGCGCCAGTGCTGGCCAAAGTCATTCCCGAGTATGAGGGACGGTTATTGCTGGCAAAGATCGATGCCGACGAGAACATGAAACTGGCTGGGCAATATAAATTGCGCGGCTTTCCTACCATTATTCTTTTCATCAACGGTGAAGAGGTTGACCGCTTTGGCGGTATGAAATCTGCGGATGCCGTTCGTCAATTTATAGACCCTCATCTATCGCTGTAACTCCCCTGCAGCCCTTGCCCCAAAAAACTCTTATAAATTCCTCAAGTAATTGAGCCGACTGCCGATCAAGGGTTACAACAACACGAACCTAATCGGTGCGAACCTTGCATCGCAAAAGGAAGTAGGAAAATGGCAAAAAAAATCACGCCTATTGATCGGGAAGTAATAGTTCCCGAGAACGAATTACTCGTCAGCAAAACCGACCCACAGGGAAACATCACCTATTGCAATCGCGCCTTTATGCGCATTGCGGGTTACAGCGAAAAACAACTAATTAACTCACAGCACAACATTATCCGCCACCCGGATATGCCTCGTGGTGTCTACCGCCACATGTGGCAGACCCTGGATGAAGGACGCGAATACTTTGGCTATCTGAAGAATATGAACAGCAGCGGAGCCTACTACTGGTTGTTCATTCACATCGTCCCTAACTATGTGCAGGGTGGAAAGCTGCATGGTTACTATTCTGTACGCCGCAAAGCACTACCACGTTCCATTGCAACTATTGAACCCATCTATAAAGAAATGCTGGCACTAGAACAGACAGGTGATCGTACGAAAGGCCCAGAACGCTCCATTGCACAGATGCACCAACGAATGAGCGAACGCAGTGCCAACTACGAGAACTTTGTTCTTAGTATCTAGACGAATACCCGTAACTGGAGTCCTCTATGCTTATGCGCACAAGCAATGAGTCACAAAAAGCTGCAAAAGGTATCAGCAGGGGCGTGCCCTACCTGAGTACCAAGTTTCTTATTGTCTGTCTGGTTTTTACTATCATCATTGTCGCCTTGGCAGCGCTCGCCATTCTCCGCGAAGGTGTCACGTCAGAGTATCTGCTCCTGCCACTATTCTCGATTGCCTTTGCCGTATATGCCTGGCTAAGTGCACGTCGCCCGATACGCGCGATGCAGCGTATCCATGCGACATTAGTTGAGATCCGTAAAGGTGACCTGCACCAGCGCATTACTGGAATGGAGGGATTGGGGGAACTTGGCCACATTGCCTGGGAACTGAATGATGTGCTGGATGTAATGGAAATTTATTTCAAGGAGATCAATACCTGCTTCCACCGTGTCAGTGACAACGATTTCAGTCGCCGCGCCTTCAGTGAAGGACTGCCGGGCTTGATGGCTGAATCTCTGGAACACATCAATACAGCTATATCGGCTATGGACGAGAACGCTCAGGCGGTAATCCGTAACAAGCTCTCCTCTACTTTACACAATATCAACACCTCCAATCTGTTGAAGAATCTTAAACGCAATCAGGCCGATCTTATTCAGGTAAACGAGGATATGGATGTAGTGGAAAATATTGCCACCAGTAACTTCGCTATCACTCGAGATAGCGTACAGGCGGTCGGTTCTATTCGTGATTCGTTAGGAAATATCGCCAGCAACATGCAGAACGTCAGTAGCTCAGTATCTTTGCTGGATCAGGAAAGTACCGAGGTGGCAGAATCACTCAATATCATCTCTGCAATCGCCGACCAGACAAACCTGCTGGCACTGAACGCAGCGATTGAAGCAGCTCGCGCAGGTGAACATGGGCGCGGATTTGCGGTGGTTGCCGATGAGGTTAAGGCGTTATCCGAGAGAACCAAGATGGCTACTGTAGAAATTCGTGAAACCCTGGATAGCTTCCGCAGCAGGGTGGAAGAGATGCTAAACAACGCCTCATCCACCAACACCCTGACTGAAGATGTGGCAAACCATATGGAGGAGTTCTATCAAAGCTTCAATGAACTCTCGAGTTCTGCCGAACGCACCATCGATCAAATCCGATTTGCCAAGGACCGCACCTTCGCCTCGCTGATTAAGATCGATCACATTATTTACAAACAAAATGGTTATATGGCGCTCGGTCAACCCCATGAGAGTGATGAAGCCAAAGCGGTGTCCGTGGACCACCATAACTGCCGCCTAGGTAAATGGTATTTTGGTGATATCAGCCACGGCTTCCATACCACCCCCGCATTCGCTCAGTTAGACCGCCCCCACAGCCAGGTACACCACGAGGTGCAGAACGCCCTCGCCTGTTCAAAATTAGACTGGGAGCACGATGAAACGGCCATGGATAATCTAGTTGCTCACGTAGAACAGGCAGAGCTGGCCAGTGATGAGGTAATGCAAATGCTTGATAACATGGTTTATGAGAAACATGGCTGATGACTTTGAATTCTAAAGACAAATAGAGCCTACATTTCAGACCGTGAAAATCCGTGTGAATTACTCATATATTATCCACCTTTTATGTGTGGAAATTCGCTGCTATAGTCGCCGAAATATGTCGAAACCGCTCCTCTGTATGGACTGGCGACGACAAGCGCCACATGACTGAACAACAAAAATAATTGTCCAATGTGCTCGATCAGGGAATGTGTCCATGTCCAACAAAAGCTCTTCACGACGCATCATCGTGTACGGCTTTCTGATAGTTATCTCTCTGTTGATGATAATTACCGGCATTGGCCTTAATCGCATCAAGGACACCTCCACCGACCTCGCAAGAACTGTCACCAGCGAAACCCAGCCAGACGCCGAACAGCTACCACAGACCGCCACACGCATCGAGACTACCTACAATATCATGCTACTACTGGCAGGCTTTGGCGTGCTCTTTAGCATCATTATTGCGATATTAATCTATGGTCGAATCAGCAGAGAGATCCAGCTACGCCTGGAGAGCGAACAGTATCTGCGCGACAGCGAACTGCGAGAGCGTACCATTCGTGAGAACATCATCGACGGTGTGCTAACCCTAGACGCCAACGGCACCATTCTCTCCTGTAATCAGGCATGCAAAGCCATATTCGGTACTACTCCTGAACAATTGCTTGGTCAGAGCGCACATATTCTGCTGCCCTTTGCGATTGAGAAAAATCTTGGCCGTCACATGCAACGCTGGGAACAGCGCATGATTGGTTCCGGACAAGAAGTAATCGGTAAACGTAGCGATGGCCGGACCTTCCCCGCCGAGATGGATATTTCAAAAATCGTGCTGGATGAAAAACCCGTCTATATCGTGGTTGTCCGCGACATTAGCGACAAAAGAGCGGCACAAAAGAAACAATTGCAGTTCAATCAGGAGATGGAGAGACAGGTAAACATTCGCACTGCTGAGCTGGCCCGTAGCAACGAGTTGCTGCGCCACGAAATCAATGAGCGAGTGAAGATCCAGCAGGAGTTAACACACATCGCCACCCACGACGTACTGACTGGCCTGCCCAATCGTTCACTCTTCAATGAGCATATGGGCATCAAGCTGCAAAACGCCCGCCGTCATAAAAGAAAGCTGGCACTATTGTTCCTCGATCTGGATGGTTTCAAAAGTATCAACGATACCCATGGTCATAGCACGGGTGATGCGTTGTTGCGGGAAGTGAGTGAACGGATGCGGCAGTGTGTACGCAAGGAGGATATTCTAGCGCGCATGGGCGGTGATGAATTTACTATCCTGCTGGGAGAGCTAGCCTCCCCCACAGATGCTTCTCTGGTAGCGATGAAAGTGATCAAGGCAATCAGCGAACCGATGGCAATCAATAACACCATCTGTCATGTAGGTGTCAGCATCGGTATCAGCCTCTTCCCCGATTCTGCGCAGGATGAAGATACACTGCTACGCCTGGCCGACGACGCCATGTACGCGTCAAAGTCCGAAGGCAAGAACACCTTCAGCTATGCACAGCCCACGCAAGACGAACAACTGCCACAGAGCTTTGAGCTGTTTTGAGCAGACCTTACCAACAATCCCCTCTTACCTGATCTTCACCTTTACAAGTTCCTCCCCATCCGGATCGCTCACATGTACAGCGCAGGCAATGCATGGGTCGAAGCTGTGGATGGTGCGTAGTATTTCGATAGGTTGTTTCGGATCATGCAGTGCGTGACCCTTGAGCGCCGCCTCGTAGGGACCGTCCTGTCCCTCACTGTCACGCGGCCCGGCATTCCAGGTGGAGGGGACCACCGCCTGGTAGTTGTCGATCTTGCCGTCCTTGATCACGATCCAGTGACCCAGTGCGCCGCGAGGTGCCTCCATGAAACCAACCCCTTTGGCCATCGTCGGCCAGGTTGAGGGATCCCATTGGGTCTCGTTGAAGGTCTTCAAATCACCCGCCTTGATGTTCGCGATCAACTGTTGGTACCAGCCAAACATGGCATCGGCGATGATCTTGGTCTCCAGGGTGCGCGCTGCGGTACGTCCCAGAGTAGAGAAGAGTCCCGCCACCGGCAGGTCGAGTTTCTTCAGGGTCATCCCGACCAGTTCACGGGTCTGCTCGTGACCTGTAGCGTGGAGCATCAGTACCCGCGCCAGCGGACCCACCTCCATCGGTTTGCCTTTCCAACGCGGGGACTTGAGCCATGAGTAGCTCTGGTCCACATTCAGATGCTCATAGGGCGGTTGCGGCCCGGTGTAGTTAAGAGTGGTCTCTCCATCATAGGGGTGCAGGCCCTTGTCCTTACCACCGCTGTAGTCGTACCAGGAGTGGGAGACATACTCCTGTATCTGATCAGTGGCGTTCATATCCAGTTCGTGCACGGTGGAGATGTCACGATCCAGAATCACGCCGGATGGAATCATGAAGCCGGAGGGATCGCTCATACCGTTGGAGGGGAAATCGCCGTAGGTCATAAAGTTGCCGACCCCCTCACCCTGCTTTGACCACTCTTTGTAGAAACCGGCAATCGCCAGGGTGTCAGGCACATAGACCTGATCGACAAACTCGACCATCTTGCCGATGATCTCCTTCACCTTTTGCAGCCCCACCAGATCCACTGCCGTCGCTGAACCACCACTGCCCGAGACCGAGCTACTGTTCACGCTAATGGCACAGGGCACACCGCCAACAACGAAGTTGGGGTGTGGGTTCTTACCGCCGAAGATGGTGTGCAAGCGGGCCACGTCACGCTGCCAGCTCAGTGCTTCGAGATAGTGGGCCACCGCCATCAGGTTCGCTTCCGGTGGCAGTTTATAGGCTGGGTGGCCCCAGTAGGCGTTTGCGAAGATCCCCAGTTGCCCAGCTTCGACAAAGTTCTTCACCTTCTTCTGCACGTCGGCGAAATAGCCGGGCGAAGATTTGGAGTAGTTGCTGATCGACTGTGCCAGATTAGAGGTGGCCTTGGGATCGGCCTTGAGTGCCGAGACTACATCGACCCAGTCGAGTGCATGCAGATGATAGAAGTGCATCACGTGGTCGTGAATATATTGCGCACCGATCATCAGGTTGCGGATCAGATCTGCGTTGGGTGGGATCGGATAATTTAGTGCATTCTCCACCGAACGCACCGAAGCGATGCCGTGCACCAGGGTGCAGACACCGCAAATACGCTGGGCGAAGGCCCAGGCGTCACGTGGATCCCGTCCGCGCAGGATGATCTCGAGCCCCCGAACCATGGTGCCTGCGCTGGAGGCCTGGGTAATCACTCCACCCTCGGTCTCCGCCTCGATACGCAGATGCCCTTCGATACGGGTAATGGGGTCGACTACGACACGTTCATTCATTTGCTATTCCTCATCGGCGATAGTTTATCCGTGCGCCACAACTGGCAATCAGTCCTGCAAGTGGTCTGCTACCACTTCTGTCAGTCCCACCACCTCGATTTGCATATTGTTATGCTCCACCCCCTCTTCCAGCACGATACGACAGTTGGCGCAGGCGGAGACCATAGTCGTTACCCCGATCTCCTCAAGCTGACTCTTCTTGCGGTTGAAAGCCTTAAGCTGCAGCGGCTCGGCGCGTTCATTAGCACTCACTCCGCCACCGCCTCCGCAACACCAGTTCCAGACACCGTGGTCGGTCATTTCGCGGAAGTCTTCGGCGACCTCACCAAGCAGGCTACGTGGCTGGGCATCGACACCACCGCGTCGGACAATCTGGCAGGGGTCGTGGAAGGTTAATGGCGCATGTTCCTTGCCTTGCAATTTGATTCGCCCTTCACTACGCAACTGATCCAGCAGTTCAAGGATATGCACCACTTCAAACTTGTAGGGGCGACCGATCAGGTTCGGCCCATCCCAGCGAATAGCGGTAAAGGCGTGACCACATTCGGGGCTAATCACCTTCTTCACCCCCAACTCCTCCGCTGCATCGACCACTCGCAGCACGATTTCACGCGCCAGATCGGAGACACCAATCTGGATGCCACTGTTGGTCGCTTCAAAGGCCTTGCTAGAGATCGTCCAGCTCACGCCAGCCTTATTAAATATCTTCGCCAGTGCACCGATGTATTCGGGGAAGTTCATGATCTCCATTGAAGAGAGCAGCGCCATGTAGTCCACTCCCTGCACATCGATTGGAATAGTCAGTCCGGTCTCTGCTTCGATAGCCCGTATCTGCGCCTGCAATGCGGGCAGTTTCACGCCCATTGGGCTACCGAGATTGATGGTGCGCTGTACCGCGCCGATCACCCCTTCCGGTGCATGACCTGAAGCGGCGAGCCCTTCACGAAACTTGCGGATGATGTAGGCGATGTCGTTGCCTACCGGACAGTTCATGGAACAGCGGCTACACATGGTGCAGCTGTCGTAGGCCAGCTCGCTCCACGCTTCCAACTCCTCATGAGTGATGGCTTTAGAGAGACCGACCATCTTTTTCAGTTTGCCAGTGAGGGTGTACTCCTGCTCCCACAGACGACGCAGCGGTTCGACCTTGTTGATCGGCGTGTACTTGGGATCGCCGGTCTCGGTGTAGAACAGGCACGCCTCCGCACAGAGGCCGCAACGTACACAGCTGGAGAAATAACTAGCGATGGGCGCATCCAGCATTTCACGCAGGACGTTGACGCCTTTTTCGAGTGAAGCACTCATGATGCCACCTCCTCACCAACCGGGTGGAATTCGAAAGTCATTCGTCGGTGTCCGGCCTCATTCACGGACGCTCGCATCCCCACTGCGTGGGGCCCCTGCTCCCTGCTCATGATGCCACCCCTCTACGTCCAAACCATTCACCGTTGTACCAACGGGAGAGGAACAAGGAGAAGGTATGGGTCAGTTTGGTAAATGGGAAAACCACCAGCAGCAGTTCCACCGACAGGATATGAATCGCGAGCATCAGGGTGTAATCGGAAATGACGTGGTGATAGCTCATGTAGCCGGTGAGCAGCGGCAGGAAGGTGACAGCCCATGCCAGATAGTCACCGAAGCCAGAAAGGAAACGGCGCACTGGATTAATCAGACGGTGGATCAATGTCACCAACAGAGCAAGTATTCCCAGCACCGCAATGAGGTCTACCAGTGGTGTTGGCAACGCAGGCCAACTAATGGCGAAGACCGATTCGAATAGTTTGATGTGTGGTAGCAGGAATAGCAGCACGATAAAGAAACTGAGGTGGAAAACGTAACCGGTAAGGATGGTCACCGGCTGGCGCTTGAATTCTCCCGCCTCGGGCACTGTACGTGTGACGATGGTGCGCCAGCCTGAACCGGGGCTGTTCTCACGTGCAGGTGCCAGATCCGCCTTACGCCCCAGACTGAGGATCTCGAACAGCCGCAGTACCATACCAAAAAGAAAAATCACCGCGGCCCAGGTTAGTGCCGGACCGCGAGCCCACAACAACAGCTCCATGGAATCCATAGTCACATCTCCAGATCGTCGATGGTGGTGGTCTGGTGCCGCTTCCTCGCCCTGGCCTTTTTACTGCGATTGGCCAGGCCCACCGCGATTCCTGTAGCAGCACCCGCCGCAACGGCAATGCCCGCAGCAGTGCCGACATTACTCAGTGGCGTAGAGAGCGGTTGATAGAAACTCCCCGCATCCCAGAAGTTCGGTTCAGTACAACCGAGACAGCCATGGCCCGACTGGATAGGGAAGCTGGTGCCCTGATTCCACTTGGTGGTGGCGCAGACGCTGTGTGTCACTGGACCTTTACAACCCAGTTCGAACAGACACCAACCGTTGCGCGCCCCTTCATCGTCAAAGGTCTTGGCGAACATCCCTTTGTCATAGAACGGTCGGCGGTAGCAGCGGTCGTGGATCGCATCACCAAAGTAGGCCTTGGGCCGTCCCAGTGAATCGAGCTCCGGAATCTTGCCGAAAGTGAGGTAATGGGTCAGTACCCCGGTCATCACCACCGGGATCGGTGGGCAACCGGGGACGTTGATGATTGGTTTGTCTTTAATGATGTCACTCACCGGTACGGCACCGGTGGGGTTGGGGTTTGCGTAGGGCAAGCCGCCATAGGCCGCACAGGTGCCGATGGAGACGATGGCCGCGGCACCCGCCGCAACCTCTTTCAGAGTTTCCAGATTGGTCTTACCCGCCCCGGCAGAATAGACCCCGCCATCCTTGGTCGAAATCGAACCGTCCACCAGCAGTAGATAACTGCCCCAGGAATCCTTCATCGCCTGCGCCCGTGCCTCTTCAGCAGCGCTACCAGCGGCAACCTGCAGGGTCTCATGGTAGTCGAGAGAGATGGCATCGAAGATCAGAGTTTCTATTGAGGAGGTATGAGCTCGGGTTAACGATTCGGTGCAACCGGTGCACTCCTGGAACGAGAGCCAGATCACCGTAGGACGTCGGGTAGTGGCCATCGCCTCGGCGATCACCGAGGCCATTGATGGCGGCAGGGCCATCATCGACGCACTGGCTGCACAAAATTGCAGGAAGCCGCGCCGTGTTACGCCCTGGCGTTTGAGCAGGTCGAGCATGGTTTCGTCTTTCATCGTCACTCCTCTTGGTCAGAGCGGGCCATCGCCGTGCGTAGCGTCGACAGGCTATCCATCAGCTCATCATCGGGTGTTTGCAGTAGTTCCGGGCAACGGGACACCTCAATGAATTCCGCCACCAGAACCTCTTCAGTGTTGTAGTACTCGATACGCCAGATACCGGGGATTGCCGTGTCACTAACCTCGCTAATGCCGAGGCTGTCGACCGTAGCAAACACCTCACCATGACCAAGTACGTTCTCCAGCAAATCGTAGTCGGCTGTATTCAGGGGCAAGCCACTCAGGTCAATGCGAGTTGTCTCACCGTTCTGAATCAGACGTTGCAGATGATTTTCCAGTTCATGCAAAAGTGCCCGGGCATTCTCTGCCTGTGGCGTTTCGTCAACGTGAATAAGGATGTCCGCCAGACTGCTCATTGTTGCCACTCCAAAATGAGTTCGCGAGTCATGTCACATGCCTGAGGTATGGCGGCTGCCACTTCAGGCGTTGGGTACTCACCCCAATCAACCGACTGCGGTTGAATACCGATCAGGGCGCGTTTCACCGGCAGATCGCCGGTGAGATGGGTAATAGCGAGGAGGTCGAGCAGACTCACCTCATGCACGCTACGACGTTTACCGTAACCGAGGTAATGATCCAGCGCTTCGTTTTCGAACAGAGAGAGAGTGCCCGGAGGGGAATTGAGCTCAGCGGCATCGATAATGATGAGTTGATCGGTACTGGCCATCACATCGGCAAGGGTAAAGCTAAGGGTACCGCCATCGATATATTCAATGGTGGTATCTTCTGGGCTCTCCTTGCGTAACCGCTCGACCACATGCACGCCAACCCCTTCGTCTGCCAAAAGGGTATTGCCGATGCCGAGCACCACGGTTCTCCTCCTCATAAGACTGCTACCCTTTTGGTTCTTAGTTTCACTATGGGTTTGTGCAGATCTGGTGCGATATCCCTGCACATGACTTATTTCTCAGAGCATAGTCAGCATATGCCGCTTACGCCATTGGACAGAGCAGGAAAAAGTAAGGTTATGGCACAGGCGTCACAAATGGTAACAACCTGAAAAAATGTCAGGGAATAATCAAGCCCACTGAAAGAAGCAATCCATGCAGTAATAGCGAAGCGATAGTCATGCGAATCGCCGGTACCAGTTGCGCGGGTTGGTGGGCATGACGCAACAAAATCAGCGAGGCCTTCAGTCCGAGCGGGGCGACCAACAGGGCCAACAACACCCACGGTGTCACCTGACCGAGCAGCACCATACCCAGCAACCAGAGATTGGCGAGCGCCACTAACAGCAGATAACCCCAGCGTCCGCGACGGGGACCGAGACGAACCACAAGATGGTGTTTTCCCGCCTTTTCATCCGCTTCACGATCAGGGAACT
>JBNKQR010000072.1:0-11708 GCA_050295975.1 Thiohalomonadaceae bacterium | reverse complement strand
TTCAGCAGCAACCTGCGCCGCGAACAGGGTGCTCTTGCGCGAACCACGGAAGCCGGAGCCGCCTGCAGTCGCCCAGCACAGGGCATTACCCTGGCGGTCAGAGATGGTGATAATAGTGTTGTTAAAAGACGCGTGGACGTGCGCAACGCCGTCTACTACGTTCTTTTTAACCTTCTTGCGGTTGCGAGTGTTGGTCGCCTTTGCCATATCCTAATTTCCCAGATAACTATGTGAATCAGACCGTAGTCTGTTTATCACCGCTTGATCGGACGACGCGGGCCCTTACGGGTGCGTGCGTTAGTACGGGTGCGCTGACCACGCAGCGGCAAGCCACGGCGATGACGGATACCGCGATAGCAGCCAAGATCCATCAAACGCTTGATGTTCATGGAAACCTCGCGTCGCAGGTCGCCTTCTACGGTGAACTTGGCGACTTCGCCACGCAAATTCTCGATCTCCGCCTCGGTCAGATCTTTAATCGCCGCGGCCGGGTTTACCCCTGCTGCGTCACAAATCTGGCGTGAACGGGTACGACCGATGCCATAGATTGCCGTCAGGGCAATCACTGCATGCTTGTTCACCGGGATGTTAATTCCAGCAATACGGGCCATTTAGGCACTCCCTCAAATCACAAAAGCACAAACGCCTGACGCGCTGTGGAAAAGCGCGCCATAATAATCGCAAACCCACTGTTAATCAAGCCCTGCCCGGTCAAAGACCGTTTTGCAGAGCAGACCACAGACTAACCCTGACGCTGCTTGTGGCGAGCGTCGGAGGAGCAGATCACACGGACCGTACCATTACGGCGGATGATCTTGCAGTTGCGGCAAATCTTCTTAACGGAAGCACGAACCTTCATCTTACGTCTCCAGTAAACTCAATCATGGTAATCGCGGCTTACAGCCCCGGCTTACCGTAACCCTTCAAATTCGCCTTCTTCATCAGGCTCTCATACTGATGAGACATCAGATGCGCCTGCATTTGGGCCATGAAATCCATCACCACCACCACAATAATCAGCAGTGAGGTTCCCCCGAAGTAGAATGGTACATTCCACGACAGGATCAAAAACTCTGGCAGCAAGCAGACCAGCGTAATGTACATGGCACCAGCAAGAGTCAGTCGGCCCAAAATATTGTCGATATACTTCGCAGTCTGCTCACCTGGACGAATACCGGGAACAAAGGCACCGGACTTCTTCAGGTTATCTGCTGTCTCCTTCGGGTTGAACATCAACGCCGTATAGAAGAAGCAGAAGAAAATAATCGCCAGCGCATACAATCCAACATAGAGTGGCTGCCCCGGAGAGATCATGGCTGAAATATTCTGCAGCCAGCCCATCCCTTCAGCATTGGCAAACCATCCACCCAGCGTTGCTGGGAAGAGAATAATCGATGAAGCGAATATGGGCGGAATAACACCGGCCATATTTACCTTCAAGGGCAGATGGCTAGACTGTGCCGCCATCATTTTGCGCCCTTGCTGGCGCTTGGCGTAGTTGACCGTAATACGGCGCTGACCACGCTCGACGTAAACCACCAGAGCGGTTACTGCCAGAGCGACTGCAAACAGCACCAGAATGGTCGCCGGGTTCATCTCGCCGGTCCGTGCCAGTTCCAGTGTTCCACCGATAGCCGCGGGCAAACCTGCGACGATACCGGCAAAAATAATCAATGAAATGCCGTTACCAATACCACGCTCGGTAATCTGCTCACCCAGCCACATCAGGAACAGGGTGCCGGTTACCAGACTTACCGCAGTTACCATGCGGAAGGTCAGACCTGGTTCGATAACGACCGGGATATTGCCCGGCGCCATCTGAGATTCCAGCATCACTGCCACACCAAATGCCTGGAAGGTTGCTAGAACCAGCGTGCCCATACGGGTGTACTGGGTAATCTTGCGTTTGCCTGCTGCGCCTTCCTTACTCAACTGCTCCAGCTTGGGAGACACCTTGGTCAGCAGCTGAACGATAATCGACGCCGAGATATAAGGCATGATACCGAGAGCAAACAGTGAGAAACGCTGCAATGCTCCACCGGAAAACATGTTGAACATGTCGAGGATAGTGCCGCGCTGCTGCTCGAACAGTTTAGCAAGGGCAATCGGGTCAATACCGGGAACCGGAATGTGGGCACCAATACGGAATACCAGCAGAGCGCCGAGCACAAAAAGCAGGCGCTGCTTCAGCTCGGTCAGTTTGCCGCCTGACATGGCATTGGCCATCGCTGAAGCGGAGGCACCCATTATCAGTCCTCTACTTTTCCGCCAGCTGCCTCGATTGCGGCACGAGCACCTTTGGTGACACCCAGGCCACGCACAGTTACTGCCTTCTCGATGCTGCCGGAGGCAATAACCTTGGCACGTTTAATATCCTGACGAATGATGTTGGCGGCCTTCAGTGCAACCAGATCGACCAGATCACCTTCGACCAGAGCCAGTTCGTGCAGGCGAATCTCAGCGGTGGTGCGACCAACGCGTGAGGTAAAGCCAACCTTCGGCAGGCGACGCTGCAACGGCATCTGACCGCCTTCGAAACCGACCTTATGGAAACCGCCGGAACGGGAATGTTGACCTTTGTGGCCACGGCCGCATGTTTTGCCCAGACCGGAGCCGATACCACGGCCCACACGCTTGGCACTATGCTTGGCGCCTTCACCAGGTGAGATTGAATTCAGTTTCATCTTAATCCTCGACAACCTTGACCATGTAAGACACCTTATTAATCATGCCGCGAGTGCATGGGGTGTCCTCAACTTCAACGGTTTGGTGCATACGACGCAGGCCCAGACCAGCCACGGTTGCCCGATGGGTCGGCAGGCGGCCGAATACGCTACGCACCAGCTTGATTTTGATCGTATTGTTCTTGGCCATGACTTATTCCAGAATCTCTTTCACGCTTTTGCCACGCTTGGCCGCAACACTCTCTGGAGAGGTCATATCGGTCAAGCCGTTCATGGTGGCACGGACCACATTCACCGGATTGTTGCTACCGATGCATTTGGCTAACACGTTGTGCACACCGGCCGCTTCGAATACAGCGCGCATCGCACCGCCGGCAATAACACCGGTACCATCAGAAGCAGGCTGCATGTAAACCTTGGCCGCGCCGTGGCGAGCATTCACTGCATATTGCAGAGTACCGCCTTCGGTAATGCTGACAGTACGCATATTGCGTCGAGCACTCTCCATTGCCTTCTGGATAGCAGCAGGAACCTCACGGGCCTTGCCGGTACCGAAGCCAACTTTGCCCTGGCCGTCACCAACCACGGTCAATGCAGCGAACTGGAAGATACGTCCGCCCTTAACCGTTTTGGAAACACGGTTTACGCCGACCAGTTTCTCAATGAAGCCGTCGTTGTTTTGTGCTGAATCAAATCCCGCCATAATCTAGCCCTTAGAATTCCAGACCACTTTCCCGCGCAGCTTCGGCAAGTGCCTTTACGCGGCCATGGTATTTAAAACCTGAACGGTCGAAAGCAACCTGGCTAACGCCAGCCGCCTTTGCCTTTTCCGCAATCGCCTTACCAACCGCAGCAGCGGCATCGGCGTTTCCGGTGGCTTTTACGCCGCCCTTGATGTCAGCCTGTACGGTGGAAGCAGAAGCAATCACCTCGGAGCCGTTTGGAGCGATGATCTGAGCATAGATGTGACGCGGAGTGCGATTAACGCACAGACGGTGAACACCTAACTCTCTGATCTTCGCGCGGCTACGTACAGCGCGACGCAAACGTGATTCTTTCTTCGATTTCATCGCCTTAAACCTTATTTCTTCTTGGCTTCCTTACGGACAACACGTTCGTCTGAATAACGAACACCCTTGCCTTTGTAAGGTTCCGGTGGACGATAGGCGCGAATTTCTGCCGCAACCTGGCCGACTTTCTGTTTGTCGATGCCTTTAACCAGAACTTCGGTCTGGCTTGGGGTTTCGATGGTGATACCCTCAGGCACTGCGTAGTTCACCGGGTGAGAAAAACCCAGAGTCAGATTCAACACCTTGCCCTGCGCCTGCGCACGGTAACCGACGCCAACCAACTCCAGCTTACGCTCAAAGCCTTCACTGACACCTTTAATCATATTGTTAAGCAGGGCACGGGTAGTACCGACCAGAGCATTAGCTGCTTTGGTCTCTGCAAGAGGCGCAAAGCTCATGCCACTGTCATCCTGCTTAACTTCAACGACAGGGTGAACGACATGCTCAAGGGCACCTTTGGAGCCTTTGACCTGCATCGCCTGACCACTGAGGCTAACGGTTACGCCAGAGGGGATAGTCACGGGTTTCATATATCTAGCCATTTCTCACCCCCCTTAGAATACGGTGCAAAGCACTTCGCCGCCGTGACCGCCAGCGCGTGCAGCGCGGTCCGTCATCACTCCGGCAGAGGTGGAAATAATAGCGACACCAAGCCCGCCCATTACTTTGGGAAGCTCATCCTTACCCTTGTATACGCGCAGGCCAGGGCGACTGACACGCTTAACGCGCTCAATCACCGGCTTGCCCTCGTAGTACTTGAGGGTAACGTTGAGCACCGGCTTACCATCGATATCCTGTACGGCAAAGTCACTGATGTAACCCTCGTCCTTCAGGACCTGGGCAACAGAGATCTTCACCTTGGATGAAGGCATTTTCACCTCCACCTTGGTTGCAGATAGCCCGTTACGAATACGGGTAAGCATATCTGCAATAGGATCAGTCATGCTCATGCGGTAATGCTCCTAGTTCACTTTCAGCCAAATGGCCGTTTACTTACCAGCTTGCCTTACGCAAGCCAGGAATATCGCCACGCATTGCAGCTTCGCGCAGTTTGTTACGACCCAGTCCAAACTTACGGTAATAACCGTGTGGACGACCGGTCAGGTTGCAGCGATTACGCTTGCGTACCGGGCTTGAATCACGAGGCAGTTTCTGCAGCTTGGTAACAAGCTCCTGAATCTGCTCCATATCCAGGTCTGGATTCTTCATCTGCTTCTTGATCTCTTCACGCTTGGCGGCATATTTCTTTACCGCTTTTGCACGCTTGAGTTCACGCTGCACCATTGAAACCTTTGCCATAATCCTATCCTCAGCCTCTGAACGGGAAGTTGAACGCTTTCAACAGCGCACGTGCTTCGTCGTCATTTTTTGCCGTGGTGGTAATGGTAATGTCCATACCGCGCAGGGCATCGATTTTGTCGTAATCGATTTCCGGGAAAATAATCTGCTCGCGCACACCCATGCTGTAGTTACCACGACCATCAAAGGACTTGGGACTCAGGCCGCGGAAGTCACGAATTCGCGGGGTAGCGATGCTGATCAGACGATCCAGGAACTCGTACATACGTTCACTGCGAAGGGTCACTTTGCAACCGATCGGCCAGCCATCACGAATCTTGAACCCGGCAACGGACTTGCGCGCCTTGGTCACGATCGGCTTCTGGCCAGCAATTTTGGTCATATCGGAAACCGCGTGCTCCAGCACTTTCTTGTCTGCTGCCGCTTCGCCAACACCCATGTTGAGGGTGATCTTTTCGATCCGCGGCACAGCCATGATGTTTTCGCACTTAAGCTCTTCCATCAGCTGTTTAACGACGGTTTCTTTATAAAATTCTTTCAGTCTTGCCATTGTCATACCCGACTTAAGCGTCAATCACTTCATTGTTGGATTTGAAGAAACGGACCTTGCGGCCATCCTCCAGAATCTTGATACCTACCCGATCGGCTTTGCCGGTTGCCGGGTTGAAGATCGCTACATTAGATATATGCAGCGGCATCTCCTTCTCCACGATGCCACCCTGGACACCTGCGGAGGGATTAGGCTTCTGGTGTTTCTTCACCAAGTTAATACCGTCAATCATGACCTTGTCGAACGCGGGCATAACGGTGCTGATAGTGCCACGCTTACCTTTGTCACGACCGGCAATAACGATGATGTCGTCGCCTTTCTTTAACTTTTGCATCTTTTCGTCCCTCGCCTTAGAGCACTTCAGGTGCCAGGGAAATAATCTTCATGAAGCGATCACCACGCAGCTCGCGGGTTACGGGCCCGAAGATACGGGTACCGATCGGCTCCAGCTTGCTGTTCAACAACACAGCAGCGTTGCCATCGAAGCGAATCAGTGAACCGTCGTTGCGGCGCACACCTTTACGGGTACGTACCACTACGGCGTTATATACATCGCCTTTTTTAACTTTGCCGCGAGGAATCGCTTCCTTAACGCTGACCTTAATAATGTCACCAATACCTGCATAACGGCGATGAGAGCCGCCAAGTACCTTGATGCACTGGACAACACGGGCACCGCTGTTATCGGCAACATCCAGTTTTGTCTGCATCTGAATCATGAAACAATCTCCAAACTGTCAATCTTGCTGCACACAGCGCCATTCTTGGGGCGCGAGATAATACCACTAAATGTAGAAAAGCCCAAGCCAATTCGGCGCCTTGGGCTTTTCGCCATGCACAGCTATGTTGGTCCGATAGCTTCTCAGCTAGCCCTTTCCATAATCTTGACCAGTCGCCAGGATTTGGATTTCGAAAGGGGACGGCACTCTTCAATAGAAACAGTGTCGCCCATCTTGCTCTCGTTACTTTCATCGTGCGCATGCAGTTTGGTTGTGCGCTTTACGTATTTACCGTAAATCGGGTGTGCTACCCGACGCTCAACCAGCACTGTGATGGTTTTATCCATCTTGTCGCTCACGACACGCCCGGTAACGGTGCGTATATTCATTTCCTGTTCGCTCATGCCTTAGCCTTCTGATTCAGAACGGTCTTGACGCGAGCGATCTCGCGGCGGACCTCACCAACACGATGGGTCTTGGACAGCTGTCCGGTTCCCTTCTGCATGCGAAGATTGAACTGCTCACGCAGAAGCCCGTTCAGCTCCTTGCCCAGATCTTCGACACTTTTGTCTCTCAATTCACTAGCTTTCATCACAGCACCGTGCGTGTTACGAATGTGGTTTTGAGCGGCAGTTTAGCAGCGGCGAGTTTGAACGCTTCACGTGCGATCTCCTCGGAAACGCCCTGCATCTCATACAGCATGCGGCCCGGCTGGATCTGGGCCACCCAGTATTCAACGTTACCCTTACCTTTACCCTGACGAACCTCAAGAGGCTTCTCGGTAATCGGCTTGTCCGGGAAGACACGAATCCAGATCTTGCCACCGCGTTTAACGTGACGAGTCATGGCGCGACGTGCTGCCTCAATCTGGCGTGCGGTCAGACGACCACGTTCCAGAGACTTAAGGCCGAACTCGCCAAAGCTGACTTTTGCGCCAGACTGAGCCAGACCGCGGTTGCGGCCCTTCATCTGCTTGCGGAATTTTGTACGTTTAGGCTGAAGCATTGTTACTCACTCCGTTACTTCGCCGCCGGCTTTTCAGCTTCGGCAGCGGCCACGGCTTCACCGCGGTCAAAAACCTCGCCTTTGAAGATCCAGACCTTTACGCCGATGATGCCGTAAGTGGTCTTGGCTTCAGCGAAACCGTAATCGATATCTGCGCGCAGAGTGTGCAGCGGAACGCGACCTTCGCGATACCACTCACTACGAGCAATCTCTGCACCGTTAAGACGGCCAGCGATGTTGATTTTTACGCCCTGAGCGCCGAGACGCATCGAGTTGGTCACGGCACGCTTCATCGCGCGACGGAACATGATGCGCTTTTCCAGCTGCTGGGCGATGCCCTGGGCAACCAGGGTGGCATCCAGCTCAGGCTTGCGCACCTCTTCGATATTGATGTGTACCGGAATACCCATCATCGCAGAGACATCGTTACGCAGACGTTCGATATCTTCACCCTTCTTGCCGATGACCAGGCCGGGGCGTGCAGTGCTGATGGTGATACGGGCATTACGCGCCGGACGCTCGATCTGGATACGACTGATCGAGGCACTGGCAAGACGCTTCTGCAGGTAATCACGCACTTTCAGGTCGGTGTGCAGGAACTCACCGAAATCCTTGGAAGACGCATACCATTTGGAAGTCCAGTCTTTGGTGATGCCCAGACGGATACCCGTTGGATGAACTTTCTGTCCCATTACAGCCTCTCTATCACTTTTCCGCGACAGTCACAGTGATGTGACTGGTACGCTTGAGAATGCGGTTGCCACGGCCCTTGGCGCGAGCGTGCATGCGCTTGAGGGTCGGCCCCTGATCGACAAAGATCCGGGCGACCTTCAGCTCGTCGATATCTGCACCGTCGTTGTGCTCGGCGTTGGCAATAGCCGACTCCAGCACTTTCTTAACGATGACTGCACCTTTTTTCTGACTGAAGGCCAGAAGTTCCAGTGCCTTTTCTACCGGCAGTCCGCGGATCTGGTCTGCCACCAGGCGGCACTTCTGCGGAGAGATACGTGCGTATGTCAGTTTTGCTTTAGTTTCCATCACACTGTCCCCTTACCGTGACTTCTTGTCCGCAACATGACCCTTATAGGTGCGGGTAGGAGCGAACTCCCCCAGCTTGTGACCGACCATGTTTTCATTGATCAGTACAGGGACATGTTGACGACCGTTGTGCACGGCAATGGTTAAACCAACCATCTCCGGCATAATCATGGAACGACGCGACCAGGTCTTAATCGGGCGACGGTCATTGGCAGCGGCAGCAGCCTCAACCTTGGTCGCCAGATGGTGGTCAATAAACGGGCCTTTCTTAATTGAGCGTGGCATCTATCTCGCCCTCACTTACTTCAGCTTGCGGCGACGCAGGATCATGCCGTCGGTACGCTTGTTCTTACGGGTTTTGTGTCCCTTGGTAGGAACACCCCACGGAGTAACCGGATGACGGCCACCAGAGGTACGGCCTTCACCACCACCATGCGGGTGGTCTACCGGGTTCATGGCAACACCACGAACGGTCGGACGAACACCGCGCCAGCGGGTCGCACCAGCTTTACCCAGTTTACGGAGACTGTGTTCGCTGTTACCTACCTCACCGATAGTAGCTCTGCACTCAGACAGAACCTTACGCATCTCGCCGGAACGCAGGCGGATGGTAGCGTACTGACCATCGCGGGCAACCAGTTGTACAGAGGCGCCAGCGCTACGAGCCACCTGTGCACCCTTGCCCGGCTTTAGCTCGATGCAGTGCACAGTGCTACCAACCGGGATGTTGATCAGCTTGAGGCAGTTACCCGGCTTAATCGGGGCCTCGGCACCAGAGATGATCTCGGTACCCGCTGAAACACCCTTGGGGGCGATGATGTAACGGCGCTCACCATCAATGTATTTGACCAGGGCGATGTTGGCGCTACGGTTCGGATCATATTCGAGGCGTTCAACGACACCCGGAATACCGTCCTTGTTACGTTTAAAGTCGATCACACGATAGTGCTGCTTGTGACCACCACCGATATGACGGGTGGTAATGCGACCATTGTTGTTTCGACCACCGCTCTTGCTCTTCTTTTCGAGCAAAGGTGCGTAAGGCGCACCCTTGTGCAGCTCAGGGTTCACCACCTTGACAACAAAGCGGCGGCCTGGAGACGTCGGTTTAAGTTTTGCTACTGGCATCGGACGTTTCCTTCCATTTATTCAGCAGCACCGAGGAAGTCGATTTCCTGACCTTCCTGCAGTGTGACGTAAGCTTTCTTCCAATCGCTGCGGCGACCCATCAGGGAGCCGAAACGCTTGGTTTTGCCCTTGACGTTGCTCACCTGAACGCGATCAACCTTGACACCAAACAGCAGCTCTACTGCCTGTTTGATCTCCGGTTTGGTCGCATCGGTAGCAACTTTAAATACGATCTGGTTGTTCTGGTCCGCGGCAATGGAGCTCTTTTCAGAGATGTGCGGAGCCATAAGAACCTTCATCAGGCGCTCTTCATTCATGCCAGCATCTCCTCAAGTTCCTTGACTGCAGCAACAGTCATCACAACCTTCTCAACCCCGATCAGGCTGACCGGGTCAACACGCTTCGCCTCAACCACGTGGACGTGGGGCAGATTGCGTGAAGAGAGGTAGAGGTTATCGTCCACCTCGTGAGAGACAATCAGCACGTTGCTGAGGCCCATACCTTTCAGCTTCTCGTTGAGTTGTTTGGTCTTGGGGGTCTCTACACTGAAGCTCTCAACCAGAACCAGGCGCTCCTGGCGAACCAGTTCAGAGAGGATGGCCTGCAGCGCACCGCGGTACATCTTGCGGTTCACCTTCTGGGAATAGTCGCGATTGGTCGCGGCGAAGGTCTTGCCGCCCCCACGCCACAACGGACTACGGATGGTACCAGCGCGGGCACGACCGGTGCCTTTCTGGCGCCACGGCTTAGCACCACCGCCGCTTACCGCAGCTCGGCTTTTCTGTGCCTTAGTACCGGAGCGGGCTGCCGCCATATAAGCGGTAACCACCTGGTGTACCAGAGCTTCGTTAAATTCACGGCCAAAGCTGCTATCGGACAGCTCTACGCTGTTTTTGGAATCACGACCGGTGGCAGTTGTCAGTTTCAGTTCCATGGTCATATCCCCTTATTTCTTGGCCTTGACGGCAGGTGTTACGACCACATCGTTGCCCTTGGAACCGGGAACGGCACCCTTAATCAGGAGCAGGTTACGCTCGGCGTCGACCCGAACCACTTCCAGGTTCTGTGCGGTGCGCTTCTTGTTACCCATCTGTCCAGCCATCTTCTTGCCCTTGAATACGCGACCAGGGGTCTGATTCTGACCGATGGAACCGGGAGCACGATGGGACAGGGAGTTGCCGTGGGTAGCATCCTGCATACTGAAATTGTGGCGTTTGATAACACCAGCGAAACCTTTACCGATGGTGGTGCCGGAGACATCCACCTTCTGACCAGCTTCAAAGATATCGACCTTGATCTCGGAACCGGCTTCAAGGCCTTCGCCTTCGCCATCACCAAGACGAAACTCGCACAGGGTACGACCCGCTTCGACTCCAGCCTTGGCAAAATGACCTGCCATCGGCTTGGTAACACGGCTGGCACGACGGCCACCGACAGTTACCTGGAGCGCGCTATAACCGTCACTCTCCAGAGTTTTCATCTGGGCGATACGGTTCGGCTCGACCTCTACGACGGTCACGGGCACTGAAACGCCATCTTCAGTAAAGACGCGTGTCATGCCGCATTTGCGACCAATAACACCAATAGCCATTGTTATAACCTCAATTAGCACCGCACCGATTTCGATTGACCAGTGCTGAAACTTTACCGCCCCGACAAATGGCCGGGGCGGCAACCGTAAAAAAGGACGCGTATATTACTGCAATTTAATCTGGACGTCGACCCCTGCGGCCAGGTCCAGCTTCATCAGCGCATCAACCGTCTTGTCTGTCGGGTCAACAATATCCATCAGCCGCTTGTGGGTACGAATCTCGTACTGGTCACGCGCGTCTTTGTTGACGTGCGGAGAGACCAGAACGGTGAAGCGCTCCATCTTGGTCGGCAGCGGAATCGGGCCCTTAACCTGGGCACCGGTACGCTTTGCAGTTTCAACGATCTCGCGGGCAGATTGATCGATCAGACGATGATCAAAGGCCTTGAGACGAATACGAATCTTTTGATTAGCCATGTTTAATTACTCGATGATTTTGGCAACAACGCCGGCACCAACGGTGCGGCCGCCTTCACGGATAGCAAAGCGCAGGCCTTCTTCCATCGCGATAGGAGCGATAAGAGAGACGGTCATTTGCACGTTGTCACCAGGCATTACCATTTCTACGCCTTCCGGCAGGTCGCAGGCACCGGTTACGTCGGTGGTGCGGAAGTAGAACTGCGG
>JBNKQR010000071.1:0-11746 GCA_050295975.1 Thiohalomonadaceae bacterium | reverse complement strand
CAAGTCAACTGCTGGCCGCCCTTTTGTTTTCACTTTAATCGTACCTGTGGCGGTTCCGTCATTTTGTATCTTCACATATGACTCGGCTTCCTGATAGTTAGCCCCAATCTGAGTTGCTGGAGTTCTCATGCCTGGCTTGTACCCCTCTACCAGCAAGACAGGTTTGTCGGATAGGGAGTAATTCAAGGTACCGAAAGGTAATGATGGATTTGTTGAATCCACAAACATATCCCATTCAGGTATGTAGTTGATTACATGATTTACCGAACTAACAACTGGTACACCAGGTAAAGAGTAAATATTGCGAGAATTGATAAGGGCCTGGGTATTACGAATACCCGTTGCGTTTAAAAGCGCAGCAAGTAATGTCGCATGGTCTTTGCAATCCCCCATTCTATTATCAAGGATAAAACCCGTATCATGTGGCACAACGGCACCAACGCCAATACAGTTTCCTCCATATGAAATATTGGTTGCGACCCACTCGTAAAGTAGCCTAGCTTTTTCCTTCCTGACTTTCTCACTCTCTATAATTTTTGCTGCTAATTCCTTAACCCTATCAGTAGGCTTGGATTTTGGCAGTGCTCGCTTGCCATATTCTTTTGCTAAAGACTCATAATCTTCGAAGGTGGACAGTGCATATCCGGCTTCTTTGCTTTCATCCCAAACACTAAAGTCATCTCTCTTAACTTTTACCGGCTTAGGCGACTTGTAACTCAAGGAGATGAATTTCCGGCCATTCTTTATAGATACCACCTCTTTCATTCCGCGCACTTGTTTTTTAAAATTCATATTTTCCGGGAGTTCAAACATGATTTTTACATCATCGTATGCATTTTGACTCCAGAAGTAGTTTGAAACGGCAAAGTAACCAGGAAACATCGGTTCCGTAACAGTGTTTACCACCTTGAAATGCACAGAGTCATTCTTTTCAAGTTCAGGGAAAATTATTGCCACTCTCGTGCGGTCTGAAAAGATCGCACCAGCATCCCCCTTACCCTTGTTGATGGTAACTTGAAAGTTATCTTTCGGCACATCTATACGTAAACCATCCGCTTTTTTTGTATACGCTTCAAGAACAGTAAATTTCTCGATACTGGTGCTGTGAGAAAACTCTTGTTTCTTCACATCACTTACTGCGTCGTCAGTTAACACCTTCATCTCAACCTCAGTAATCTCTTCGACCGTATAGTCGCTATTAACTACGTAGGATTGATGCAGGCTAGTGGTTCTTGATTTTAGTTCAACATACTCAATATTGTCTGAGTGAGCAATTTGCGGCCATAGGGCTATGGATATTATTAGCAAACCAATCTTGTTAAACATGCAGACTCCTTTCTTCATTTTTATACTACCTGGGAGATAACTCTTAAACTCAACGAGCTTCATCCACAATATCACTAATCACTTTTTCAACATCCCTTATTACCTCTGTAAGTCCTGCATCCTGAGATAGTACCGAAAACATTGGCAGTGGTTTGATAAGGCCAATCTTGGTTTTACCATTCTCTGTATAGACGGATATGCGGCAAGGTAATGCCATATTCAGGCGCATGTCTGTGGCCAGGATATTTGCTGCCACGCCTGGGTTACACACTTCAAAAATCTTACACTCCTCAGAAAATTCAACACCTTTGTTACGCAAAGTGCCGCCGATATCGTGAATATGAAGTACGCCAAATTTGTGGTTTTTTACTGATGCGTCAAGATCAGTTACTGCCTGTTCAAAAGATTTATCTGTTTCAACAATATAGTACATGGGTATTACCTTGTTTCTATTTGGGGGGAGTTACGGGCGGGAGAATGTTTCCAGATGGCACTCTCTCGCCCGATGGTTATATCGTCTGCTTTTTATCAGTTATTCACTATGCGTGCAAATATTGAGTACCAAGAGATAGAAAGAACGAATTAGTCAGAAGCAAGAGGGCTGTGGGGCCGTTCAGGGCGCAAAGTTATAGGGATACTTTGCCAATAGGGGTTTTAACTTCATATCTTCGATCAACACATGATCCATGAGCCATTCCCGCAGTAACTTCGCCACACCTGGCGCCTGTTCTGCCAGTTGGGAAGGATCATCGTTACCAAGAATTTTCTCTGTGACCTCTTTTAGACGATTGACCAACTGTTGATGTTGAAATTTATGGTTGTCATAGTTTGGATAGGACATAGCAATTTGCATCTTTTCTTCGCGTGCGAAGTGCACCTTCGTATACTCTTCCAGCTGTTCCAGCGCCGTTTTTAGATAGGTCATCTCTTCACCTGGTGCCTGGAGTGCAAGTTCAATCATATTGATTTTGCAGATCAGCAGGCGATGGTCCATATCAATAGTATGATTGCCTACGCTCATCTGCTCTCTCCAAACAATAGGCATTTTTTGGGCCCCCACTTAATATATGATCTGTGACTTAGAATATTGATAACCATAATACATGACAGACTAACAAGCGACCCGCGACCTATAAAGAAACTTACTAGAGTCAAGTTCAGAGAAAACTACCTCAAAATAACAAAGGGTTATAAACTGGGATTAAACTCAATTAGGGCCTAACCGGAAATCTGGTCCTACTCTTCTGGTCGCAAAAGCAGGGGGAGCATGCAGCGCGCCCCATATCTCTAGATACGTTCAATCTTGGTTATTCAACCGAGTCCACACCATACATTATTGATTGGAGTAATCAGTTTCATCTATGCACATAGGAGGTTCATAAGTTTCAGTAGTGTCAATGCACATAGGTGGTTCGGTTGTTGCGGGTGAGAAACCACCGGTCGAATTTGACAATGGTGCCGGAATTGTAAATGAACCCAGCGAAGGCGCAGGGAATTTGACGATAAAGGGAACGTCACCGGATATCCCCGTTGCTTCATATTGTGAGAATGGCACGGTAGCAAACTGTTCAAGGAATGTACCGCAATCACCGGGGCATAAGTCGATGGTATCTTTTACCGTGTAGTTAATCTTGGGGGTCAGGACAATGTTCTTCCCTAATCGCACAGCCCCAACATATCCACTAACATGGCGTTCATCATTGAACGGTGATGGTTTTGCGCCTGCTTTGCAGGATTTCTGATCTTTTCCGATATCACCAGCTAGATTTCCCGGAATATCCTTAGGGACATTGAAATTCATTCGATTTGTCGATACCGGGCTATCAAGCGCGGCAATCGCCGAAGGTATCCATGGTTTGATATTGTATGATTGTGTTACAAATTCAGGAGTGTTAGGAGGTGAGGCCTGAAATGCCTTCTTCAATTCATTATGAAGAAACCGGGTGGCCTTCAAAGTACTAGGGGATTTGGTGAAGTCATTACCGAACTTAGCGGTGAGATCCTTTGGTGCTGAGCCACCATTCAGATACTCCCACCAGAGGGGCACCACCCTACTGCTAACCATTAAGGATACGCCTTGCATTATCAGTCCGGCATTTTTCGCCCGATAATATTTCGCCAGTTTTTCGCTTCTATAAGGGTCACAGAACCCCTTCGGGCAGTGCGCTGGGCGTCCACATTTTGTGGCCTTCGGCGCTCCACTATTTCCATATTGGCGCTCTGCCACGAAATCAGAGCTATCCGGTGACGGTCCTCCAATTGGAATTTGCCGCTGTATCACAGGGGTTGCTGTATTCTGCTGCTGTATAACGTGTGTGAGTTCATGAGCGATCAGTTTCCGCCCGTGATGGGTCGCCGGTGCGTACTGGTTTGGGCCAAAAACGATATGTGAACCTACTGTATAGGCCCTGGCAGAAAGTTCTGTTGCGGATTGACCGGCTTGAAGGTCGGTATGTAGCCGTACGCTACTGAAATCCTGACCAAAGCTGGACTCCATAAATGAACGTGTTGCGGAATTGAGCGGCCTGCCTGGCGTGCGTAACACATTGCCGACGATGGGCGGTGCGGTAGTCTGAACCGGAGTATTTGTCCCAACTCGTGCGGTTTGTAGTGATTTTTGTGCTTGAAGACACCTATCCCCACAGACATTGGCATTCATAGGCTGCGGTTTGGGTACGCGCATAACCTGCTCTGCGACGCGATCGGCCTCTCGCTCGTAGCGGTCGCCTGTCGAACTGATTGTTAATTTGGTCTGTAAAAGCTGTTGAAAGGAATGGTTCCCTATGGTGCGTTGCATCTCAAGGGTTGGCAGACCTTCGCTTTTTTTGCTGGAATGATTTCCGGCATGAGTTATCTGGCTTGGGGATTTTTTTTGTGTTCCCTGCTCCTGTTTTCCCGAGAAGCTACCCATAGCTGCCCTCCTTTTGCATAGGGCGTAAGAAGCAATCCTACGTTGAGCTGTCACTACATTCTAAAATAGTACATTTCGACCAAGATGTATCTGGACTCGTTCGGTCTTGCCGCCAAATCTGAAGACGGCAACTGGCCCTTATGCACTTGATTCTATGGTAAACCGTTCTGATGGATGAGCGGAAGTGAATCTTCCGGAGATACAAATACCACAGTTAATTCTTGTAGGCCGTAAACAGTACGTCCCCCTGTAGTGATGGATCGGTAGTCACTATTTGAGTACATAGCCGTACCAGGATGGCCAACGGGCACCATGTCGTCTCATGGCGAGAATGGTGCTTACACCTCGTGCATTTAGATGATGTCGAAAATCATTATGCGCCTTCTTAAGCACTATTTTGTTCCAAAACATTACCAAAATGGGTTTATGTAGGGAGAACAGGTATACGCAGACTGCATTCCCTGGCCCGGTGTATCCCTTGTTGCTAAATATCAGCCTAGCCTATATATCTCGCAGGCAATATTTAGTGTATGGATGTGTTAACTCCAGTGCGCTAATACCGCTTTCACATACACATCAAACCTGTGCTTTTTACTGTGAATGCTTGTGGTCGGGGACATCTCCGCAAGATACGGCGCTGAGTCCGGGCGCTTAACCACTACTCGCTTCCTGGCAATGCGCAATGCCGTGGGCAGTAGCGCATCAGCATCGGGATCACCACCAAGGAGCTGCTGTAACAAACGCATCTCTTTTTTCACCAGAGCGCTTTTACTGCGATGGGGAAACATGGGATCGAGATAGACCACTTCAGGGAAGTCGCTTTCATCCAGTGCATTCATCCATTCAATGGCGTCCGCGTGGATTAGGCGTAGACGTTCACCTGTTAGCGCACCTATTTCTCCATCTTTTTTTGCCCGATTTAGGCCGTCATCCAACAGAGCAGCAACTACCGGTGAGCGTTCGACCAGAGAGACCTTGCAACCGAGTGAGGCAAGGACAAAGGCATCACGACCAAGGCCACCGGTGGCGTCGAGCACATCCGGATTTGCCCCACCTTTAAGGCCAACCGCTTTTGCTATGGGCTGCCCTCTTCCACCACCGAAACGATGACGATGACCGACCGCACCACCGACGAAGTCGACAAACACGGCACCGGTTTTCGGTTCATCTTTGTTAATCAGTTGCAGGTGTTCGGTACTGAGTTGCAATTGGATGCGCGTTTCACCGTAAGGCAGCCCCCAGTGTTCGGCAATGGCATTCGCTTGCGCCGCCAATGACGGGTCGAGGGCTATGACAGCAACCGCTTCACTCATACACGGAACTGGAATAGCAGGGAGACTGCGACGACCGCAGCGATGATAGCGACCAGATCGGCGGTCAATGCCGTCCACAGGGCATGGCGTAGCCGTTTAATCTGAACCGCACCAAAATAGACCGCCAGAACATAGAAGGTAGTCTCGGTAGAGCCTTGCAGGGTGGAGACGAGATAACCGGTGTAGCTGTCGGGACCGATAGCCGGGTCGTTGATGATCGATGCAGCGATACCGTAGGCGCCGGAACCAGAAAGTGGGCGTAGAAGTGCCATCGGCAGCGCCTCGGCGGGCATCCCCAACGGCGCGGTCCACTGGCCAAT
Organism: Thiohalomonadaceae bacterium; assembly: GCA_050295975.1. GTDB lineage: Bacteria > Pseudomonadota > Gammaproteobacteria > Thiohalomonadales > Thiohalomonadaceae > JAPHTQ01. The sequence goes on along the minus strand of JBNKQR010000071.1, from coordinate 5,876 downwards.
GGCCACAACCAGAATATCCAGTGCGCCACTGGCGCGGAACATTCCCACCGCAACGAGAATGGCGACCAGATAGGGAATGATGCGGATCGCCACCTGAAACCCCTCCTTCGCCCCTTCAACAAAGGTTTCGTAGATAGCCACCTTGCGCCAGACGCCGAAGCTGAGGAAGCCGAGCATCAATCCTGGCAGGATCCACGGCGCTATCTCCCTGCCGTAAAGCAGGGTGACAGGGATCAGTGCTACCAGCAGGCCCAGGGCGAGGAATGTGACCCACATGGGATAGGCACCATGATCGGTGACGATGCTCTCGCTCTCTATCGGGGATGCAGCACTCCCTGAACTCGCCGCGCCCAATGGAAAGAAACGGCGATAGAAAAATGCCGCTGCAATAGCCACCAGGGTTGAACAGGCGGTGGCGAAAAGTGTGGTGGGTAAAATACCGGCCGGATCAAGGGAGCCCGCTGAGGCACGCAGGGCGATGATGCCAGTGGGAAGCAAAGTGACGCTTGAGGTGTTGATAGCCAGAAACAGCACCATGGCGTTGCTGGCAGTGCCTTTATGGGTATTGAGCGTATCCAGCTCCTGCATGGCGCGGATACCAAATGGTGTGGCGGCATTTCCCAGCCCAAGGGCATTGGCGGAGATATTGAGGATCATCGCTCCCATCGCCGGGTGCTCCGGTGGTACATCAGGGAAGAGCCGCACCATCAGTGGTCGGATCAAGCGGGCCAGAATGGTAAGCATGCCACCCTCCTCGGCCACCTTCATCAGACCAAGGAAGAGGGTCATCACACCGACCAGACCGATAGCCAGTTCCACAGCACCGGTAGCCGAATCCACCATCGCCATGGAGAGTGCATTCATTGGTGACACATCACCAGTGGTACCAATCAGTTGCTTCCAGGCGGCAACAGCAAAGGCGATCAAGACGATGGCGAAGAAGATCAGGTTCAAGTGCTAATTCCGTTTTTACCGTTTGCATGCATCGTACCACAGCACACAACAAGTGGCGCTTTGCCTGCGCCCGCGCTATGTTGAATGGAGTAGTTTCATTACCTCCATGCTGGTATCAAGGGAGCACGCATGACAAGCCGCAAGATCACTCTGGATGGCAACGAAGCCGCCGCCCACATCGCACACCAAACAAACGAAGTTATTGCCCTCTACCCCATCACGCCAGCCTCGCCGATGGGAGAGTTCGCCGATGCATGGTCGGCTCAGGGAAAGGTCAATATATGGGGGACCGTACCGCACCTCGTTGAATTGCAAAGCGAAGCCGGTGCCGCAGGCTCCATTCACGGAGCACTACAAACAGGCGCCCTGGCTACCACCTTCACCGCGTCTCAGGGCTTGCTATTGATGCTGCCCAATATGTACAAAATCGCTGGTGAATTGACTCCAACAGTCTTCCATATCTCTGCCCGCTCGCTCGCAGCACAGGCACTCTCCATCTTCTGCGACCATAGTGATGTAATGGCGGCACGTGCCACCGGCTTTGCCATGCTCGCCTCTAACTCGGTACAGGAGGTGATGGACCTGGCATTGATCTCTCAGGCCGCCACGCTTGAGAGCCGTGTGCCACTTTTACATTTCTTTGACGGGTTCCGTACCTCTCATGAGATTGCCAAGATCGAAGAGGTGGATGAGAAGACAATTCGAGCAATGATCGACGATAAACTGGTTGCCGCTCATCGACATCGTGCCCTCGATCCAAATCGTCCGGTAATCCGTGGCACCTCTCAGAACCCTGACGTCTACTTCCAGGGACGCGAGAGCGTTAATCCTTTCTATAGAGCAATGCCTGGAATCGTACAGGCGTGCATGGACCGCTTCGCCAAACTGACTGGCAGGCAATACCATCTCTATGAATACCACGGTGCGAAAGATGCCGAGCGGGTGATTATCCTGATGGGTTCTGGTGCGGAAGCGGCTGAAGAGACGGTTGACCATTTAACTGCACAGGGGGAGAAGATCGGTCTGCTCAAGGTCCGTCTCTATCGTCCCTTTGATGCGTCGCTGTTTATCAACACTCTGCCCGCCTCAGTACAATCTATTGCGGTGCTGGATCGCACCAAGGAACCCGGAAGTGATGGAGAACCTCTCTATAAAGATGCACTGACGGCCATCGCTCAGGGCATCGCTGACGGTAGTGCGCCATTCAAGAAAATGCCGCGTATCATCGGTGGACGCTACGGTCTCTCATCGAAAGAGTTCACCCCGGGTATGGTCAAGGCGGTGTTCGATGAATTGAAGGCAAAAAAACCGAAGAACAACTTCACTATCGGTATTCACGACGATGTCAGCAATACCAGCCTGGCCTGGGATGCCTCTTTCCGTACCGACGCATCCAGAAAGGCAGTCAGTGCCCTCTTCTATGGCCTCGGTTCCGACGGCACGGTGAGCGCCAATAAAAATTCAATCAAGATTATCGGTGAATGTACCGAACTGCATGCCCAGGGTTATTTTGTTTACGACTCGAAAAAATCCGGCGCAATGACAGTTTCCCATCTGCGTTTTGGCCCCGAACCGATCCGCTCCACGTACCTGATCGGCGAAAACGAGGCGCACTTTGTCGGATGTCATCAGAGCGTGTTCCTGGAACGCTACGATATGCTCGACAATGCCGCCGAAAATGGTGTCTTCCTGCTCAACACCACCCATGATGCGGACAAGGTGTGGGACACGCTGCCACACAAGATGCAACAACAGATTATTGAGAAAAAGCTGCGCTTCTACGTGATCGATGCCTACCGTGTCGCCGAAGAGAGTGGTATGGGTCAGCGCATCAACACCATTATGCAGACCTGCTTCTTTGCGATCTCCGACATCCTGCCCGAGGCCGAGGCACTTCGCTCAATTAAAGAGGCCGTGGAGAAAACCTACGGCAAGAAGGGTAAGAAACTGGTAGAGATGAACTTCAATGCCATTGACGCATCGGTTGCCAACCTGCATCAGGTGAAAGTGCCCAAGAGTGCCAACAGCACTATCGAGAAACCGCCAGTGGTGGCGGCAAATGCCCCCGAATTTGTGCAGAAGGTTACCGCGGAGATTATCGCGGGGCGTGGTGATGCCCTGCCGGTCAGCCTGCTACCGTTCGATGGCACCTATCCCAGCGCTACTACGCAGTGGGAGAAGCGCAACATATCACTAGAGATCCCAGAGTGGGATGAAGAGCTCTGTATCCACTGCGGTAAATGTCCCTTCGTCTGCCCCCATGGTGTTATTCGCAGCAAAGTCTTTGACCCTGCCCTGGCGAAGAAGGCACCAAAAACCTTTAAGCATGTACCAGTTAAGGGCAAGGAGTTTCCAGAAGGCTGGCACATCAGTTATCAGGTGGCACCGGAGGACTGCACCGGTTGTGGTCTCTGCGTCGACATCTGTCCAGTAAAAGATAAGAAAGAACCGGGACGTCGCGCCCTCAACATGGTGTCACAACCACCGCTGCGCGAATCGGAGCGCGACAACTGGGAGTTCTTCCTTGGCATACCTGAGTATGACCGTCGCAAGCTGCGCCCGAGCGTGATTAAGGAAGCGATGATCACCCAGCCCCTGTTCGAATTCTCTGGTGCCTGTGCGGGCTGTGGCGAAACGCCTTACCTGAAACTGGCTAGCCAGCTCTTTGGTGACCGCATGGTGGTTGCTAATGCCACCGGTTGCTCTTCCATCTACGGCGGCAATCTACCGACTACCCCGTGGGCAAAAAATCCCGATGGCCGTGGCCCGGCCTGGAACAACTCCCTGTTTGAAGATACTGCTGAGTTTGGCCTCGGCATGCGTGTCTCCATTGATAAGCAGACAGAGCTGGCACAGGAACAGTTACTAAAGTTAAGCGACGATCTGGGTAGTGAAGTGGTCGATGCGCTACTGAATGCGGCTCAAAACGATGAGGCCGGAATCTACGACCAGCGTCAGCGGGTTGATGAACTCCTCACCAAATTGAAAACGATCAAAAAGCCGGAGGCACGGCTACTTGAGAGTATTGCTGAAAATCTGGTGAAGAAGAGCGTCTGGATCGTCGGTGGTGATGGCTGGGCCTATGACATCGGCTTTGGTGGCCTCGACCATGTGCTTGCGGCTGGACGTAACGTCAATATCCTGGTGCTCGATACCGAGGTCTACTCCAATACCGGCGGCCAGACATCCAAATCGACACCGCGTGGTGCGGTAGCCAAGTTCTCTGCTGGCGGCAAGACGACAGCGAAGAAAGATCTGGCGATGATCGCCATGAGTTACGAAAACGTCTACGTCGCCCAGGTGGCCTACGGGGGTAAGGACATTCAGACCCTAAAGGCATTCCTTGAGGCCGAGTCCTATGAGGGCACCTCTATCATCATCGCCTACTCCCCCTGTATTGCCTGGGGTAATGACATGCTGCACAACCACGAGATGCAGGACCAGGCACTGCGTAGCGGGCACTGGTCGCTACTGCGCTATGACCCCCGTCGTCTCGAACTGGGTGAGAACCCACTGCAACTTGATTCAAAAAAACCTTCTATCGGCTACCGGGATTTTGTCTCCAGTGAGACACGCTTCAACATGTTATGGCGCAGTCACCCGGATGATGCTGAGAAGTTCCTGCACGATTCCCAGGTAGAGGCGCTGTCTCGTTATCACCACTACGAACAGTTGGCCGCAATGGATTACGACAAGCCCGACACCGAGGATAAGGAGTAAGCACCGTGGATCTAACTACCCATTATCTCGGCCTTGAGCTGGAAAACCCCTTCGTTCCATCCGCTTCGCCGCTAACCCGTAGCATTGATACGGCGCGCAGACTGGAAGATTCCGGTGCCTCAGCGATGGTCATGTACTCCCTGTTCGAAGAAGAGATACGCGGGGAACGGAATGTTTTCCTCACTGACCAGCAACTGGGACATAGTGAAGCAGACAGTTTTCTGCCCGTACATGCCACATCAGATAATGCTCTTGATGCCTATCTGGAGCAGATTCAAAAGCTCAAACAGGCTGTTTCAATACCGGTCATTGCCAGCCTCAATGGCACTTCGCTCGATGGATGGGTAAAGAATGGTAAATTACTGGAACAGGCTGGCGCCGATGCGCTTGAGCTGAACGTCTATCGCATTGCTTCCGAACAGTCACTGACCAGTGAAGACATCGAGCTTTGCTACCTGACACTATTCAAGCAACTGCACGCAGAAGTCTCATTACCCATTACGGTAAAACTCTCTCCATTCTTCAGTGCGCTGGGAAATTTTGTTAACCAGCTTGAAGAAGCCGGTGCCAACGGGGTCTCGTTGTTTAACCGCTTTTATCAACCGGATATCGACATCGACTCTCTACGGATCTCTCCGACGCTACACCTTTCTCATCCGAATGAATCTTTATTGGCGATGCGCTGGCTGGGTATTCTGCATGGCAGAACCTCACTCTCCCTCGCCGCAACCGGTGGTATTCACAATGCTGAAGATGCGATCAAAATGCTCCTTGCGGGTGCCGACATCACCCATCTCTGTAGCACGTTAATACTCCATGGGCCGAAACAGCTGGCGCGAATTCGTAAAGGGGTGGAACAGTGGCTGGAAGAGAGCCCGTATGAGTCAATTGAACAGATTAAAGGTGTACTTTCACATAGTCAGGTTCGCGATCCAGACACCTACGAGCGGGCGAGTTATGTGAGCATTCTTGGCGGGTATAGTATGAATTCAAGCGCCTGGGATTGATGAGACAGGTAGGATTAGACCGTTCTGGTCGATTTGCAGTAGTTTTCTGAATTGATGCCTGCGACAGATCTGATTTTGGCTGAAATCGGCCAGGAGCAGACTTCCCATCTGAACAATAACAGCATCCGTTATCCTCCACAGAGGAGACTCGAGCCACGTCTTTACCCGATGACCTGATTGGGTATACTGGAGAGA
>JBNKQR010000070.1:0-11858 GCA_050295975.1 Thiohalomonadaceae bacterium | reverse complement strand
TGGACAGCTGATGTTTCATATCTCGACTCTCGAGTAGAACTGGAATTGCATGAATGGTACAGGGACAAAATGTGTTTGCAACCTGTACGAAAGTACAGGTATCAAACACAATAAAGGCCGCATAGGCGGCCTTTGTTAATACTGGACCCCGGACAGCACCGGTAGACGGATAGAGATCAAGCGTACTTGGGCACAAACGCCTGTTCCGGATTCTCCACCGGTCCATTCTCACCCCAGTAAGGCGAAAGCTTGCGTAGTCGTTCAACGATCGGTGGTAATGCGGCGATGACCCGCTCCACTTCTTCCATTGAGTTATAACGTGAGAGTGAAAACCGCACCGTACCGTGGGCGGCGGTGTAAGGAATACCCATCGCCTTCATCACGTGGGATGGTTCTAGTGAACCGGAGGTGCATGCGGAGCCGGAGGATGCGGCGATGCCTGCCTTGTTCAGCATAAGCAGAATGCCCTCCCCTTCAATATATTCAAAGGCGATGTTGGCGGTGTTCGGCAGACGGTTGGTTTCATCACCGGTGACAAAGGCATTTGGTACAACTTCAAGAATGCCCTGCTCCAAGCGATCGCGCAGTGCCTTAACCCGGGTGTTCTCCTCTTCCAGATGTTGCATGGCGAGCTCTGCTGCCTTGCCCAGTGCAACAATGGAAGCGGCATTCTCAGTACCAGCACGACGACCGCGCTCCTGATGGCCACCACGCAGCAGCGGACGGTAACGGGTGCCACGGCGCAGATAGAGTACACCGATGCCCTTGGGCGCGTGCAGTTTATGGCCAGAAACAGAGAGCATAGTGATCTTGGTGTTCTTCAGGTCCAGTGGGATCTTGCCCACAGCCTGTACCGCGTCGGTGTGGAACATCACACCAGTGGCGTGAGCCATTTCGGCCATCTCTTCCACCGGGAATATGGTGCCGGTTTCGTTATTGGCCCACATCACCGAGACAATGGCGACCTTGTCGGAGAGCAGTGCACGGTAGGCATCCAGATTGAGGCGGCCTTTTCCATCCACTTTCAGTTTGTGAATGGTGTAGCCGTCCTTTTCCAGATAGTCGCACAGGGTCAGTACTGCCGGATGCTCGACCTCAGTGGTGATGATCTCTTTGCGATCCGGCTGCGCCTTGAGCGCGGAGAGGATCGCGGTGCTGTCCGATTCGGTACCACAGGAGGTGAAGACGATCTCATCATCACGCTCTGCGCCAAGCAGTGCCTGAACCTGACGGCGCGCATCGCGAATGGCGGCGCCGACCTTGTTACCGAAATTATGCAGGGATGAGGGATTACCGAACTGCTCGGTGAAGAAAGGCAGCATGGTCTCGACCACTTCCGGATCGACACAGGTGGTGGCGTTGTTGTCGAAGTAGATATCACTCATGGTCTTAAGCCCCCATCGCTTTCGGCATCTGGCTTGCCGGAACCACTTTGATAAACTCGCCCAGCGCTTCCATTAGCTTTTGTTGAATGCCATTGAGAGTGAGTGAGGCACTCTGACAGCCTGCACAGGCGCCGACCATGTTGACGTAAACGGTCTTGCCGTCGATATCCACCAGTTCCACATCGCCGTGGTCACGCTGCAGCATCGGACGAATCTCTTCCAGAATCTCTTCAATGCGACGCATGCGCTGCAAATTGGTCATGCCTGCGCTTGCGGCAACAGGTTGTGGTGCGGGAGTCGGTTCGGGTTTCACTGCGACCAGTGCCGGGGTTTCATCCAGTACCCGCGCCAGTACCTCTTCAATGCCTTCATGGCAGGATGAGCAACCGCCGCCCGCCTTGGTGTAGTTGGTTACCTCTTCAACAGTGGTCAAACCGTTTTCACGAATGGCCTTCTCTACCATCACTTCGTCGACAGCGAAGCATTTACAGATTAGTGCGCCCTCCTCGTGATCATCGGACCACTCTTCGCCACGGTAGTTGGCGATGGCCGCTTCCAGTGCCTCGCGGCCCATGACTGAGCAGTGCATCTTCTCCGGCGGCAGGCCTTCGAGTTCATTGGCGATATCCTGGTTGGAGACCTTGAGTGCTTCATCAACGGTCATGCCCTTAACCATCTCAGTCAGTACCGAGGAGGAAGCGATGGCGGAGCCACAACCGAAGGTCTGGAAACCGGCTTCCTGAATAATGTCGGTCTCCGGGTCAACCTTCATTGTCAGGCGCAGTGCATCGCCACAAGAGATGGAACCCACCTCACCGATGGCGTTAGCCTCAGACACTGCACCGGCGTTCTTTGGATTAAAGAAATGTTCTTTGACCTTTTCGGAGTAATCCCACATGACCGTTCTCCCTTATGCCGAAAACGATTTGCCACAGCCACAGGAGGCAGAGGCGTTCGGATTGATGAAGGTGAAGCCGGAGCTTTCCAGACTTTCAGCAAAATCGATGGTGACCCCGTCGAGCAGCGGTGCGCTGGTTGGGTCGAGGAAGACTTTGATCTTGCCATGCTCAACCACGGTATCTTCCGCGGCGGCCTCAGCTTCAATGGATAGATCGTAGGTGTAGCCGGAACAGCCACCGCCGGTGATAGCAATGCGCAGTCCACCGGTGGGGGTGTCGGAGCCTTTGATAAAGAGTGAAGCGGCTTTGGCGGCCTTGTCGGTAATGGTGATCATCTTCGGTGCTCCCTTGTCCTAGTTTCGTTACCAGTAGTGAGAGCAAGGGATGTGCCAGCGAGAATATCCGACAGATAAACTAATGATTACAAAAACTTATAGTTATTAACCGATAAAATTAGTGGGAGACTTTACTACTCTGCCACAACAAATTGTCATGTATGCGACAGAGCCACAAAGACGCACCTTCAATGCTTACGGATCGGGCAGGAGGCGTTTTTTCAGGTTGTCCAGAATGCCGACGGTTCGTCGGATTGCATAGCCCAAGATGAAGGAGAAGCCCAGGATTACAAAAAACGAGTCATTAGTAAGGGATATGCTGGTTATGTCTGTCATGCCAAACATGAAAAAAATCACACAGACAACAAGCGGGGCCATCAAGATTTCGGCCAACATGGTCGGACCATCCTGTCGATTGAATAGCCCTGCTTTGAGCCGGGTCGTGACGTAATACATCAGGCCGACAATTACACCAAAGAAAGCCCAGAAGGATAATTCAAACCATTTACCAGACCCTTTGGTCCAGAGATAGTTGGCCGGAGGATTTGTCAGGTCCTCCGCTACACTCTGTTCTAGAATAGCCAGTGCCTGCTTTGCGTTTTTGTCACTCTTCTGTTCGATTGCACCTTTGAGGATACCCAGTTGTTTTTCACTACGGAATGACAATGGCGTGGTGTGTAACGCTTCTATCAAGCTTGTGCCTGAGCTATCCACCTTGGTCCAATCAATACCCTTGTTTGATGATGCAGCAGTAGCATTGAGCTGAAGATTCAAAACCTCCAATCGTCTATGGAGATCAACAATATCTGTCACCTGGGGCAACGTGCGATTGTCAGGATTCGGATTTGACATCTTCTGCTCATTCGTTGCATTTTGAGGTACGGGACTATAAACCTTGTGCAAAATGAGATAGGAGCCTACAGAAACAAACAGCATAATGGCCAGGAGCACAAAGGTAAGTATACCGGCACGGATATTAGGATAATCGAGTCCGCTCATGGCCTGTTTGAGGGACACGAGATCAATCATCGTATTGGTTCGTTCTTCACTGGACTTTTTAGCCCATTCCTCCTTGTCAAAGACACCAGCCTTGTAGGGCAATTTCTTTATGACTTCGTCGTATATATCCTTAAGGGAATTTGCTGCCTGACTCTTATAACTTTGTGGCACAAACTTCTTGTCAAGATCATCAATAAGTTTCTTCACATTACACAACAGTTCTGCAACCTCATCCCCACTGGGATCGGTTTCTTGAAACCAACCATTTATCAGTCTGCTCATAATTACATTTCTCCTTAAAACTGTAATACAGGCAATGCATATTCCTGACTGAAATATGCGGTATATTATCGCCGCCACGCCAGTGAACAGTGAGACCACAGACAAACAATGAGGCGAGGAGCAGGATGAAAAGCGAGAAAGGTAGAATCGGCTTTTCCGTCCATGATGTAGCCTCAGGTCAAGTTCCTTTGCCGTTACTTGATAGTAGGCCAATGCCGGGATAAAGAAAAGCTGACACAGCTTAAAATATGCTCGCTGATTCTACTACACGACATAGGAGGGACCTGTTCTTTCTGGTGGGCATAAGCGAACCCATGTAGTATTTGTTTTGTATCGATCAAGGTGAATGGTCTTGAACAAAATCCCCACAGCAAAACAAATCCAGATGGAGATTCGCGCCCTGGCCGATCCGGAGCAAGCAAAGAATCTGCAACGTTTCTTCAAGACCGGGCCGGGGGAATACGGTGAAGGAGACCGCTTCCTCGGCCTGCGTGTACCGCAGATTCGTGCGTTGGTGAAACAGCTTGGCATCGTGCCTATCACCACCATTAAATCTCTCATCAAATCACCCTGGCACGAAGAGCGGATGCTGGCGTTGCTGCTGATGGTGCATCGCTATAACAAGAGCGATGATGAAGCACGCGAAGTGCTCTACCACCTCTATCTCGATTCAACTGCCTACATTAACAACTGGGATCTCATTGACGTTACTGCCAGACACATTGTTGGTGCATGGCTCTACAATCGTTCACGCAAGCCGCTTTTTATACTGGCAGAATCCAACTCCCTGTGGGAACGACGTATTTCCATACTCTCGGCCTTTCACTTCATCGCCAAGAACGATTTCGGTGATGCACTGAAACTCGCGAAGATATTGCTAAACGATGATCACGATCTCATGCATAAGGCAGTGGGCTGGATGCTACGTGAGATCGGAAAGCGGGATCGAAAACGGGAGGAGGAGTTCCTGTTGAAGCACTACAGAAAAATGCCGCGCACCATGTTGCGCTATGCCATAGAACACTTCCCCGAGAAACGACGTAAGGTTTATCTGCACGGAAAAATTTAGTCTTCGAACAGTTCAGTGTATCGGTACATTTTTGGCTGCTCCGTCCCCCCTTGAATTCTAATTCTGACTGCTATACTCGGGGGAGATGACAGGAGGAATGGCCAAAGATGTATGAAGACTGTGTAAATAAACGACGTAGAAACCTGCTACGAACTATGGTGGGTGTGGCTAGCATAATAGGTTCTGGGGCCTCGGTTGCTCGTGTGATGTTTCGGTCAGAGCCCAGCGAACCCGAACCACCGCCGAGTAACGAACCGGTTGAAGTAGATGTCAGCAAGCTTGAGCCTGGCCAGCTTCTAGAGGTTACGTGGTATGGGAAGCCTACCTGGATAGTGCGACGGACCGAGGACAATCTGAGAGATCTTGGAATGCTCAATGACATGTTGGCTGATCCGCACTCCACAAATACTGAACAACAGCCACCGTATGCGCAGAACCTGCTTCGCTCTATCCGTCCAGAGATTGTGGTACTCCTGGGTGTCTGTACCCATTTGGGTTGCTCGCCCTATTACCGGCCAGAAATTGCTCCAGAAGATATTGGCGAATACTGGAAAGGGGGATTCCTTTGTCCCTGTCATGGTTCTCGCTATGATCTTGCCGGAAGGGTTTTCAAGTTTGTCCCGGCGCCGGATAATCTGCCGGTACCACCGCACCGTTATCTGAGCGACGAGCGCATACTGATTGGTGAAGATCCAATCGATTCCTGAATGACGAATCAGAACCGACTGCGACGATGCCTGTCGAGCCAGTATCCCCATAGCACCATTAGCCACTGCGACTGCCCAACCCATGCAATCGCTTCACTGCTGGGCGGCGGGCTGCCGAATATATTCGCCAGATAAACAAGTAGCAGGAAAATTACCAGTACCACAAGCCCCCACTTGCCTTTGTTATCCGTAGCAACCGTCGAGCGCAGATAGAGCCAGACACCGAGCGCAAATAGCGACAGTTCGATCACCAGAGTCAACGGCAATGACGACCAGGCATTGAAGCCAATCAGAATGTTGCTGCCGGGATAGAGCGGCAGATCGGGACGATGCACAATGGTATCCAGCAGCCAGTGACTGAGCACAAGAAAACCAACCACCAGTGCGGCAAAGCGCGATCGTTTCAGATAGAAATGGATGCCACCTATCAATATCCCCCAACCGATCACGGCAAGCAGACTGTGGGAAAAGGGATAGTATGAAAACTGCAGCGGTGTCACCGTGGTCACACCAGGAACGATATCTACTTGTTCAAGGCCGACCAATAACAGCAGTGGCCAGAGTAGATCGATGAACTGGGAGGCAAAAATCAGTGTCCCCAACGAAACCCTGGGAACAAATTTCTTTGCACCAAAGGCAACGCCGAAGTGACCAATAAACATGATTAGTGGGTCTTCAGTTTGCGATAAAGCGTCTGTCGGCTGATACCGAGCACCCGCGCGGCTTTCGATACGTTGCCATGGCATTCCTCTAGCGTTTGTCGAATCGCAGCGAGTGAAAGCTCCTTGAGGTTCTGCGGGATCTGTCTGGTATCCGCAGTGCTATCCGGCATTTCGGTTAGCTCTTCGATGAAATCTTCCGGCAGGTGTTTCCAGTCGATACACACCTCGTGCTCATCCAGCATGGCACTGGCGGTGCGTAACACGTTGGCATATTGACGCAAGTTACCCGGCCAGGAGTAACGGTCGAATTTTGCCAACAGGCTGGGTAACAGGGTGATCCGACGATCAGGATTGATCTCGCCAAGCATACGTTCGGTGAGCACCTGAAAGTCACTGCGTTCGCGCAGGGCGGGCAGACTCACGGTGAGGCCGTTAATACGGTAGTAGAGATCGCTACGGAAAGTCCCGTTATCGACTTCATCGCGCAGTTTACGATGGGTGGCACAGATCAAAGTGAAATCGACATCGAAGGATTTGCTGCCACCAAGAGGTGTGACCTGACGTTCCTGCAGCACGCGCAACAGACGAGTCTGCATCGACAGCGGCATATCGCCGATCTCGTCGAGGAACAGCGTGCCGCCATGGGCCTCACGTAACTTGCCGATGTATCCATCTCGTCGTGCACCGGTAAAGGCACCGGCGCAGTAACCAAACAGTTCCGCTTCGATTAGATTCTCCGGTATGGCTGCGCAGTTGATGGCAACAAAGGGGGCATCACGGCGCGGTCCGCTTTCATGTACGGCACGTGCAAAATACTCCTTACCCACACCAGATTCGCCATGGATCAGCAGCGGGATCGGTTTATCCATAATCCGGCGTGCCTTCTCAGCAGCGACACACCACTGGGTGTCTCCAGTATCCAGCGTGGCAAGTGCATCCTTTGGTACACGTGATTCAACAGGTACAGATATGGTCGACTGTTCGACGTGAATCTGCACATAAAGCTGTGTGCCATCGTGCAGATGGATCTGAGTCAATTGTTCCGGGCGATGCTTGTAACGTGATAACAGCTGATCCAGTCGCACGTCGATCATTCGGTTAATCGGTGTGACACCTAAGTCGAGTGGGTTGAGTCGAAGTAGTGTGAGTCCGGTTCGATTGGCGCCGATGATCTTCCCCTCCTCCGACAGCGTGATAATTCCCTCGGCCACGGTGCCGATCCCTTCCGGATAGGCGTGCAGACGGAGACGGATATGGTGATGACGGTCGGCGATGACCAAACGGTTTTCGATCATCCGTGCTGCCATGCCTACCAGCCCGAGAGTGTGCGGATGACGGCTACGGTTATCACCGGAAACGTCGATCACGCCAAGTAGTGTGCCGTCCGCCGCCATGATGGGGGCAGCGGCACAGGTGAGGAATCCGTTACGTTCAAGAAAGTGTTCGCCACCGTTGATCTCAACACTGTTGGCTTCCGCCACGGCGGTGCCAATGGCATTGGTGCCGCGATACTGCTCCTGCCATGAGGCACCGACCGAGAGCGCTACGCGTTCGGCCTTGGTCAGGAAATCGACATCGCCCATGGTCTGCATCAGGGTGGCACGCCGATCCGCCAGGATGATCATGCTGTGGCTGTGCTGCATCTGATCGTAAAGGTATTCCATCACCGGACGGGAATGGGCCAGCAGGTCCTGATTACGGGCGAGAACATTGCGCAGGTTGTTGCCGGTGAGGTGTTCGGTTTCGGCCAGTCTGCCGGTAGGCATGAGTCCCGCCGCAAGACTGCGTTGCCATGAGCGGGCGATACGCTCGTCGATGATGTCGCTCGGACAGTCGCCATGCTCCAACAGGTGCATGCGCGCTTTGCGGAGATCCGCAGTGACTGGTGTGGTGCTCATACGGCACTCCTCAATCTGGGACGCCTGTTTTTCAAGCAGTATAAATAGATAGGTGTTCAGCGCAACCGATACAACGCCATAGCCCTACTAACTGTCACATTTTGAGACAGGTGTTGCGCGATGGAACGTTGCAAGGTGTTCCAGTGGTGTGAGGCACCATCAATAATCCTAATAAAATCAATACATTCCCCACCTCTACCAACCTGGCACGGTACTTGAGATGTCTCTGCCACGGCACCGCATGATCGGGCCGAGAGGTAAAACCACCAAACAGAAGAGGAGATAACAAGATGATTTATGGAGCACCCGGCACAGCCGACGCCAAAATCCAGTACAAAGATCACTACGACAACTTTATCGGGGGCAAATGGGTCGCACCGCTGAAGGGCGAATATTTTGATGTCATCACCCCCGTCAACGGTCAGGTCTATACCAAGACCGCCCGTTCCGGTGCCGAAGATATCGAGCTGGCGCTGGACGCCGCCCACGCTGCTGCCGACGCATGGGGTAAGACCTCGCCCACCGACCGCTCCAACATATTGCTCAAGATCGCCGACCGGCTGGAAGAGAACCTGGAGCTTTTGGCCTATGCCGAAAGCGTGGACAACGGCAAACCGATCCGCGAAACCCTGGCCGCTGACATTCCGCTGACTGTTGACCACTTCCGCTATTTCGCCGGCGCCCTGCGTGCGCAGGAAGGCGGTATCAGTGAGCTGGATGAAACCAGCATGGCCTACCATATCCACGAACCGCTGGGCGTTGTTGGCCAGATCATCCCATGGAACTTCCCGATCCTGATGGCAGCCTGGAAACTGGCCCCGGCCATCGGTGCGGGTAACTGTGTGGTATTGAAGCCTGCTAACGCCACGCCCATCAGCATCATGATCCTGTCTGAGTTAATTGCCGATCTGCTGCCTCCTGGTGTGTTGAATATCGTCAACGGTTTCGGTCGTGAGGCGGGCATGCCGCTGGCAAACAGCAAACGCATCGCCAAGATCGCCTTCACCGGTTCCACCAGCGTCGGCCGCGTGATCGCCCAGGCTGCGGCCAACAACCTGATCCCGGCCACTCTGGAGCTGGGCGGCAAGTCGCCCAACATCTTCTTCGAAGACGTCATGGATAAGGACGACGGCTTCCTCGACAAGGCGATCGAGGGTCTGGTGCTGTTCGCCTTCAACCAGGGCGAGGTCTGTACCTGTCCCAGCCGTGCCCTGATCCAGGAGTCCATTTACGACAAGTTCATGGAGCGCGTGCTTGAGCGTGTTGCTGCGATTAAACAAGGTAGCCCGCTCGACACCGACACCATGATGGGCGCCCAGGCATCGCAGGAGCAGCTGACCAAGATCCTCTCCTACATGGAGCTGGGTAAAGAGGAAGGTGCTGAGTGCTTGATCGGTGGCGAGCAGGCCCATCTGGGCGGCGACGTGGAAAGTGGCTTCTACGTAAAACCGACCCTGTTCAAGGGCCACAACAAGATGCGCATCTTCCAGGAAGAGATCTTCGGCCCGGTATTGGCGGTCACCACCTTCAAAGATGAAGCGGAAGCACTGGAGATCACCAACGACACCCTTTACGGTCTCGGCGCCGGTGTCTGGACCCGCAACGGCAACCGCGCCTACCGTATGGGTCGCGGCATCAAAGCCGGTCGCGTCTGGACCAACTGCTACCACGCCTACCCGGCCCACGCCGCCTTCGGTGGCTACAAGGAGTCGGGTATCGGTCGTGAAACCCACAAGATGATGCTGGATCACTACCAGCAGACCAAGAACCTGCTAGTCAGCTACAGCGAAGAGAAGCTCGGCTTCTTCTAACAGGCGCCGAAATTCTACTCAGGCGGTACGAGTGGGCGTTAAAACCGTGCTCAAAATGCTCATTTACCATTTTGTAAACTGCGCTTTTTCGCCCAATTTTGCCTTCTCTCGTACCGTCTGAGCGAATTTCACTCACCTGTTATGAATTTTCAGATGATAATTTCGGGGCGGGAAACCGCCCCGTTCTTTCAAGGAGCCAACAATGGTCGACAAAGTGATTGCCACCGACGTGGCACTGGAACTCATTGAAACCCTGAAGGCGAAATACGGCGAGGGCCTCTTCTTTCACCAGTCAGGCGGCTGCTGTGAAAACAGCGCTGCAAACTGTTTTTTGCCGGGAGAGCTGACCATCGGCCAGAATGATGAGTATCTGGGCGACATCGGCGGTTGCCCCTTCTACATGAGCAAATCCCAGTACCAGACCTGGAAACACACCCAGTTAATTATCGATGTCATCGACGGAGATGGCAGCACCTTCTCACTGGAAGGGTCAGAAGGGAAAGCTTTTCACACCCGCTCACGGGTGTTCAGTGAAGATGAACTGAAGGAGTTGGGACTGGACGGGCCGGTGCCACCGATACCCGTCTGCCCTACGCTGAAGAGAGACTGAATCTACTATCAGGCTACGTCTGAAATGCCACCAGTTTGTTGCTGTTGCAGGATCAGCGATTCGAGTAGCGCACTCCATATCCCACGAATGGCGACATCTTCAACGGGGTCTTCATGCAGTGGTTCCGGTGAATTGACTACGGCCTTTGCCTCTTCAATCTCGCGCAAAAGCTCAGCCCGAGTACCATGGTAAGTGTGTGTCCCTTCCATTGCCCTGCTCCATTTATATTTCTGTAATGAAAGAATGGCACCCGATCCGCAGATCGTCTAACGCCGTGACTAATGTTTACAACTCCTTTATAACACCTCATTTCTTAATCAAAAATTAATTTAACAAAATACACAAAACGGCCGCTATTATAGGGATTCGGGCCTTGTGATAGCCCTTTTCGAGGGGCGTCGGGCTATTTGATTTATCACGTGTGAAGGTAATAACGATGTGTCCAGCAATCTACACGGCGCTACTGGCGCTTCTTCTCTTCTATACCGATTACGCACTAGAGCAATACGCCCTGTCGGTATCTTCTGGCGAAAACAACTGGATCGTGATGGCGATTGGCTGGGAAATACTGCCGGTCATCTGGCCTGCACTGCTACTAGTTATGGTAGCAGCCAGTGCCATGACTTTGGTTGTATCTCGCAGTCTAAAAAAATGAAAGCTTAAGTTAAGTTTAGTGCTGATATATAACCTTGGCAGCTACATTCTTCGCGATTTTTATCCACGTATGACGTTGCTGATTCATTGTTTTGGCTGAACATACATTCCCAGGCGTTCGGTCATCCAGGTCCCTGACAACCCTTAGAGTATTCCCCTTTAAAGCATATGTTGCCGTGAAATGAATATGATTCTCATTTATCTCAAGATTATCTGGAATAGCTAGTATTTTGAGATTTTCAGGGAATTCGAAAACAATTTTCTCAATTGAATGACCATTTTCGCAGGCGACATCGTAGCCCTCAATATCCTCATTTGAGTAATTGAGAAATGTGTGTATAGCTAGCGGCGTGGGGATTAGTGTGTAAACATGAAAACCATCTACACCATCCGGCTGAATCAAGTCAGGCCTGATGAATTCAATGTTGAATTTGTAGTTTGCTGCTAATGGGGCAGGGTCATCCTTATTAACAGCCGCGGAACCGATTTTATATTTTGAGCTAAAAATTCTTTTTAACCACTGCTCTTCTTGCTCTTTAGTGCTGTG
>JBNKQR010000069.1:0-11864 GCA_050295975.1 Thiohalomonadaceae bacterium | reverse complement strand
AGTAATTAGCGGAGTTTTATCCGGTGCTCTTCTGCTTTGGTTGATGAATCGCTATATGCCCCATGAGCATCTACACATGGGGCGCGAAGGGCCTGAGGGCGTGCGGATAAAAAGGATCTGGCTATTTGTCTTTGCCATCACCCTGCATAACTTGCCAGAAGGTACTGCTGTGGGTGTAGCGATGATGCAACAGGACCCAGCTGCGGGTGAGAGCCTGGCTATCGGCATCGGAGTGCAGAACATTCCTGAAGGGTTGGCCGTCTCTGTGGCGTTGATGTCAGTGGGTTATGGTCGTTGGTTGGCACTGCTTGTTGGTGCCGCGAGTGGGCTGGTTGAACCGATTGGAGGTCTGTTTGGTGCGCTGATGGTATGGATGGCGGCACCGATGCTGGCCTATTTTCTGGCACTAGCGGCTGGCGCGATGCTCTATGTCATATCCGACGAAGTGATTCCGGAAACCCACCGCCGTGACGAAAGCGGTACCATCACCTTTTCCCTGATCGGCGGCTTTTGTCTGATGATGGTGCTTGACGTGGTGCTTGGTTAGCTGTTCAGGAAGCCACGTGAATCGCTTGTGCGAACTCCCCACAGGCGATACGCCTGGAGGAGATCTAAATGGAGATGGTCGAATCGACCTATCTGTCTGGTCGTGAAGTCGAGAGTGTGTAAACCGTCTGAGAGCTATACCACGTGTGCTACTGGGTAGCTGGCAAGCTGTGGCACCTGAGTCATCATCGGCTCGGTGATCCCTTCAAGGCCGGCGAATTCATTCAACACTACCTTGTCCAGCAGACCTGAGACGGTTCGGGTGGTGTTCAGGTCGACTTCCAGGCCATTGAAGACATCGGCGATCATCGCCTTCAGCTCCTGCTCGTTGGTCTGATCCATATGCAGGTCTTCAACCAGTCGCGCCTCTTCACTGATTTCATCCAGGTCTGCGTCAAGCGCTTCGGCCACTACCGCCATCAGGCTCATGGCCATCAGGTTTTTAACCGATTCCAGTTCATCTTTGCCCGCACGAATACACATAGTGTCTCCTCCCATAATCAAATCCCCGTGGCCTCTTCTGGCGGCGGAGATTTATGTCTGATAATCAGTAAATAAGAATCTAGTAATAAACGCCAAAAAATCTATTGATCTTGATCAAGAAAATGGCATTTCACGGAGAAATTGTGTGTCTTTTTGTTAAGTCCACTCCAGTTTTCCAGCGCTCTGCCAGAGTGCTAATCTTGACGGCCAAACCCGGTGCCGGAACCCATGTCTGAGTCCATCTCTCCAACTCATCAATCCCTGAATGGGCTGCTCGAGCAGTTGCTCGAAACGGCAGTCACGCGTCGCGTGCGTGGGGTGCTGGTGTTGAGTGGCAGTGCCCCGTGGTGCCGACAACAGGCAACGCAGTTGCTACAGCAGCGTCAGCCTGACTCCTCCTGGTGGCTGGGAAGCCATGGTCCGGCCCAGAGCGAGCCGTTGGAGTGGAGCAAGGCACGTGTTCGCCTGGGCAGGGAGGTGGAGTGGCTGATCGTCGATGCTCATGAGGGTTTCGATGCCGAGGGCTTCGGTGCCCTTTGTGGAACCGTGCTCGCCGGTGGGTTGCTAGTACTGCTCACGCCACCGCTGGAGGCATGGAGCCAGATAGAGGATGCGCAAAATGCCCGTATGGCCTGCTATCCCTATGCGATAGGAGATGTGAGTGGTCACTTTCTCGCTCGTTTTGCCCGTTGTCTTGAAGCTGCTGCAGACGTGGTTATTGTGAGTGAGGGGTTGGTAACACCAGCATTGCTGCCAACTGTTGTTCATCAGCCAGAGCCGCAGCGTGATGACATCTATGCCAACGGTGAGCAGCGTCAGGCGGTAGAGGCGATCGGCAAGGTGGCGCAGGGGCATGCCCATCGGCCGCTGGTGCTGAGTGCCGATCGTGGCCGGGGCAAATCAGCCGCGCTGGGGATCGCCGCGGCGCAACTGCTGCATCAGGGTATGAGGCAAATTTTGGTGACCGCACCGCGTATTGCTGCCACCGACGCCCTGTTTACCCATGCGGCAGGTCTGTTGCCAGGTTGTGAGGTCCAGCCTGGCAAGCTTCTGTGGCAGGGAGGGAGGATCGAATTTGTGGCCCCAGACGCACTGCTGCAAGCCCGTCATGAGGCGCAACTGTTGCTGGTGGATGAGGCGGCGGCGATCCCCGCCCCACTGCTGGGGCGCATGCTTGAGACCTACTCGCGCATTGTCTTTGCCACCACAATTCACGGCTATGAGGGCACCGGACGCGGTTTTGCCCTGCGCTTCCAGAAGTTGCTCGATATGAGCGCCCCCGAGTGGCGAGCACTACACCTCAACGCCCCAGTACGCTGGGCAGAGGGGGACCCGCTGGAGCGGCTGAGTTTTGATGCCCTGCTGCTGGATGCGGAGGCGGTCGAGGCGGAGTTGGTGGCAGAGGCGTCGGTTGAGACCTGCCGGTTCGAGCGGCTCGATCCGGCGGTGTTAGCAACAGACGAAACCGCGTTGCGCGAACTGTTTGGCTTGCTGGTGCTGGCCCACTATCGCACCAGCCCGAACGACCTGCGGCAACTGCTGGATGCTCCGGGGCAGTCGCTCTATATGCTGCGCCATGCGGGGTATATCGTTGCGGTCGCGTTGCTGGCCCGAGAAGGGGGGCTGGAGCCGGAACTGGCAAAGCAGGTGATGCTGGGACGGCGGCGGGTAAGGGGTCATCTGTTGCCCCAGTCGCTGGCGAACCATGCTGGTCTGGTCGAGGCGGCCCAGCTGCAGACGGCCCGCGTGATGCGGATTGCGGTTCATCCTGCGCTGCAACGTCGTGGTCTCGGTGGTTATCTGTTGCAACAAATAAGAGAGGCGGCCCAGCAGGAGGGGTGTGATCTACTAGGTGCCAGCTTTGGTGCCGATGTTGCGCTGCTACGTTTCTGGTTTCGGCATGGCCTGTTGCCAGTACGTGTGGGGCTACAGCGTGAGGCTTCCAGTGGCAGTCATGGGGTGATGGTGTTGTCACCGCTCTCACCAGTGGGTGAGGCACTTTGCAGCAAAGCGCGTCAACGCTTTGCTGAAACGCTATCTGATCAGCTGGCAGAGCCATTGGCAGGACTGGAGAGTGATCTGGCCGATGCCCTGCTGGCAGTGACACCATCACAGCAGGTTGCCGAAATCGGTGAGTACGACTGGTCCGACATTGAATCCTTTGCCTTTGGCCTACGTGGCTATGAAAACTGTATGAGTGCTATTCGCAAACTGGTGTTGCGTGCCTGGGATGGTGACACGGGGAGCTTGGCGCAAGCGCAACGACAGCTGCTGGAAGAGAAGGTGATACAGCGCGTCCCCTGGCCGCAACTCTGTCGTCACCACGGTTTTAGCGGCCGCAAGGAGGCCGTGACTGCGTTGCGGGAAGCAGTGGGCGAGCTATTACACCAATATCGTCACGAGTAGATCTTTTCCGGTGACGGGGCGCTATACTCGGAAAAAAAACAAGAACAGGGGGGAGTGATGGCGGAGTGGAAGGTGGTTTGCCAGTTGGGGGAGTTAAGTGAAGGGAAGGGTTTTGAGGTGCGGCTTAACGGCCGCCCATTGGCGCTGTTCCTGCATCAAGGCAAGGTCTATGCCCTGGATGATCGCTGTCCCCATCGGGAAGGACAACTCTCTCAGGGTACAGTGGAGAATGGCGATGCCATCTGTCCCCTGCACGGCTGGAATTTCGATCTGGAGATGGGGATATCCCCCTATGATCCCAACGATGCGATTGAGACCTACCCGGCGCGACTGAATGGTGATGCGGTGGAGGTCGACGCTGCGTCGGTACTCCCACTTCCCAGCAGTACCTTCGACGGCTATCAGGGACGCTGGCGGCGCTGGGCCCACGATACCCGCGGCAAGGCTGAGGTGCGCCGTCTGGCGACAGGTAAACTGCCGCCGGTTGAGGCGATGGGTGCAGAAAAAGCGCAGCCCGGAGCGGTGATCGATTTCGATCACTTTCACCTACGCGCCGCGCAACTGGCGCGCTATCCAAAGATGAAGGATGAACTGGTCAGCACCACAGTACTGCTGGCCCGTGGTGCGGGGAAACCGCTGCAACTGGCGCTTCCTGCCTATGTCTCCCACATGTCCTTTGGTGCCCTCTCCAGGCGGGCGAAGATAGCTTTGGCCACTGGATCGGCGAGGGCCGACACCATGATCGGTTCTGGTGAGGGTGGCATGTTGCCCGAGGAGCGTGCCCAGGCGAAGCGCTACATCATGGAGATGGCCAGCGGCTATTTCGGCTGGAACATGGAGAGCATGGCCAAGGCCGATGCCCTTGAGATCAAGATCGGTCAGTCGGCCAAGCCGGGACTGGGTGGCGAACTACCCGGGGATAAGGTGACCGCAGAGATCGCTGAAGTAAGGGGGATAGCTATGGGGGAGAAGGCGGTCTCACCGGCACACTTCCCTGATCTGGGAAATCTCGATCTTTTGGCCGAGCGAATTGCCTCCATGCGCAGTCACTTTCCCGAAAAACCGGTGGGGGTCAAGATCGCTGCCAATGACGTGGAAGCCGATGTTGCTGCAGCTCTCTCACTCAAACCCGATTTTATTACCCTGGACGGCTTTGGTGGTGGTTCTGGTGCTGCCCCTGTCTCTGTGCGTGACCATTTCGGCATGCCGCTGGTGATGGCGCTGCCCATTGCACGCCGATTGATCGACAAGTACAACAGAAAGAATAAACGTCCTGTATCACTGATCGCTACCGGCGGTATTCGTACCCCAAGCGATATCATTAAGGCGTTAGCGCTGGGTGCCGATGCCTGTGCCCTGGCGACTGCTGCGCTGTTTGCCCTCGGTTGTGAATATTACCGCGCCTGTAACTCCGGTAACTGTCCCACAGGAATCGCAACACAGAAAGCTGAACTGAGCGAACGCATCGATCCCCATGAGGGAGCAGCACGAGTAGCGGCCTTTTTTGATGGCACCCGTGCGGTTCTGGAAGAGTACCTCAGGGCAATGGGCCATACTCATCTGCGCGACCTCTCTCTTGCTGATCTGCAACCATTAACACCAGCGGCCGAAGATTTAGTGCGATCCGTCAAATAACAAGAGTGTGACTAGGGTCATGGCGCTGGTTTGACCCGGACGCGATGATGGCGCAACTCGAACAGGGCAGTTTCTGTTCATGAGGTCGTGAAATTCATTCAAAGGAGTATGTTCATGTTGAAGAAATTGTCTGTTGCACTGTTTTCCCTGTTGGCACTTATTTCCGTTTCTGCCGCCAATGCAGAAGTTGCCCGTGCCGTCGTTACCACCGCGGTTGTCGACCGTGAGCCGGTAAGCGACCTGTCCTCAATTCCTGCTACTGATAGCAGCGCGGTATTCTTCACTGAATTACGTGACATGGCAGGCACCACGATTACCCACCTTTGGAAATATAACGGTGAGGTGATGGCCGAGGTTAAGTTTAACGTTGGTGGTGCACGCTGGCGCGTCTGGTCCAGCAAGAACCTGATGCCCGAGTGGTACGGTGAATGGATCATCGATGTGGTCGACGATGCAGGTACTGTCCTGACCGAGAAGAATTTTATCTATGAGGCTCCAATGGCCGAAGCTCCTGCCGGAGAGATGACCGGCGATGCCGCCATGGCTGAAGAGCCAGCGCACGCTGCTGAGACACAGCAGTAGCAAGAAAGTATCACGGGGGCCCTTCAGTGGCCCCCAATTTTATTCCGTTCGTCAGTTGTTCTCCCCACATCACTTTTATCCTGGCGTCTCTCTGCTAACTTGAAGTAAGCGAATGTTTGCAGAGGTGCGACAAGATGTCCCCGCAACACAAAATGGAAATGCCAAGCCCTGATGAGGCATTGTCTGGTCGGGAAGAGCCGCTTGTGGTTCCAGAACTACATTTCGTTAATGGTCACAGTATCCTTCCACCTTTTCCAGATGGGTTACAGACAGCAATGTTCGGCATGGGCTGCTTCTGGGGTGCAGAGCGCTGCTTTTGGCTGATGGAGGGGGTTTACACCACCATGGTAGGTTATGCCGGTGGCTATACTCCCAACCCCACCTATGAGGAGGTGTGTAGTGGCAGAACCGGTCACAACGAGGTGGTGCGTCTGCTCTACGATCCAGAAGTGACTAACTACAACGCGTTGCTCACTCTATTCTGGGAGTCACATGATCCGACTCAGGGGATGCGCCAGGGGAATGACCAGGGTACCCAGTATCGCTCGGCGATCTACTACTGTGACGAAGCGCAGGGCAATGCAGCGCTCTCCTCCAAGGCGCACTATCAAACTATGTTGACCGCTGCGGGACGCGGTCGCATTACCACCGAGATCCTGCCTGCACCGGTGTTCTACTACGCCGAGGAGTATCATCAGCAGTATCTGGCGAAAAATGCAAATGGATACTGTGGTCTCGGTGGCACAGGTATCGCCTTTTCAGGTCGACAATAGAGACTACAACCAGCTTTCGATTTGCTTGCGCTCAGGGATGCTACCGCTGTGTACCACCTGTTCATCGATCACCACCCCTGGTGTCGACATCACCCCATAACCCATGATCTGGCCGATATCCTCGACTTTCTCCAGTTGCACTTCAGCACCTCTCTCTTTTGCCACTTCGGCGATGAGATCATAGGTGGTGACACAACTACGGCAGCCGCTGCCGAGTACCTTGACTGTTTTCATTTCAAACTCTCCGGTTAACAGCAGGACTGGCCGCTGGCAGTGGAACTACAACAGGTGCCACTCTCTTCGCGTACACCGATTGATAACGGTTTCCCCGTGCTTTTTGCCTCGCTCTTTTCGTCGAAGGCGGTATCGAGTTTTTCACCCGCCTCATCGCGGATGTGTCGGGCGATTTCGATCACCGTGTCGATCTGTTCCTGCGGTACGCCCATCTGGCGCAGTCGTGCCAATTGGCACAGGCCCATGTCCGGATGTTTGGCGGCGATACCGGCGGCGAGGGAGACCATCGCCACAATGGAAGAGTGGAGTTGGGGTGCTTCGCTCATAGTTGATTCTCCTTAGTGGTATTCGTTTAGGCCAGCAGGTTGAAGCCCCAGCCGACCAGAGTAATAGAGACAGCCAGCACCGTAGTGAAGAGTGCCAGCGCCTGCCATTTGATCACCTTGCGCAGGATTAATAGCTCTGGCAGGGATAGCGCGGCGATACTCATCATGAAGGCGAGTGTAGTACCGATGGCAACGCCTTTACCAAGCATCGCTTCGGCAACAGGGATTACCCCGGTGGCGTTGGCGTAGAGTGGTACACCCAGCAATACCGCGCCGGGTACTGCCAGCCAGTTATCGGTACCACCCAAGTGATCGGTTACCCACTGTTGCGGCACAAAGCCATGGAACAGCGCACCGATGGCGATAGCAGCAATAACCCATTTCCAGATCCTTCCCACAATGCTCTTTACTTCGGCAATGGCAAAATTGTGGCGGCCACGCAGGGAGCGATCCGGTTTTACGCCTGTCGCTGCACCGACCTGAATTTTCCATACATACTCTTCGACCCAGCGCTCCGGACGGAAGCGCTCCATCACAACGCCACCGACGTAGGCCACTGTGACACCAGCGGCGATATAGAGGGCGGTGAGCTTCCAGCCGAGAATGCCGATCAGGATCACCACTGCAACTTCGTTAATCATCGGGCTGGCGATGAGAAAGGAGAAGGTCACCCCGAGTGGAATACCGGCCTCGACGAAACCGATGAACAGAGGGACTGAGGAGCAGGAACAGAAAGGGGTGAGTGCGCCGAGCACTATCGCAAGTGAACGAGCCAGCCAGCGTGGTTTGCCACGCACGTAGTCGCGTACCTGCTCCGGCGAGAGTAGGGCGCGCAGCAGACCCATGAGATAGATCACCACCACCAGCATGAAAAAGATCAGCGTGGTGTCCATGACAAAGAAGTGCAACGAGTCGGCCAGCGGCGTGCCGCGCTGCATGGCGAAAAGCCGGTAGATCAGTAGATTGGCTAAGGCTTCAAACATGGGGGATATTCCTAGAAGGCCTCATATTCGAGCCAGCTACGGTTCATGTTGGTACGGTGCAACTCGTCGAAGTGTTCCAGATGTTCGAACTGCGGCAGGTGGTTGTAGTGATCGAGCACCTCTTCCATGGTCTGCATCTCTTCAGCGGCAGCACCTATGGTGTTGTTGAGGAAGTCGTAGTAGTCGCCACAGTCACGTCGCGCCTGGGCCAGATCGGTGACCCTGCCGTGGCCCGGTACAATGTATTTTGGTTGAAGTGCTTCCATGGCGTGAAAGGCGGTCTGCCCATTTTTCACACTGGACCAGGGCAGGATGGCGAATACCCGATCAACGTAGACGAGATCACCAGTAAACAGAACTCTCTTCTCTGGTAGCCAGATCCAGGCGTCGCCGGGGAAGTGGGTGTCGGTATAGTGCAGTGACAGTTTTACGCCATCCAGCGTTAAGGTCGCCTCATCGCCAGCCAACGTTTTTGTTGCCGGTAGTGACTCGGTACCATCGAGGCGTTTGCCGAGGAAATTGCGCAGGCCTGCCAGGTGTTGTTCCGTGTATTGGGACTGGGTTTGTGCGGTGCGCGCCATGGCGATGATCTCGGCACCCTTGCGGGCAAAGTAGCTATTTCCTAACCAGCGGTGATCCTGGCTGCCGCTGTTGAGCACCCACTTGATCGGTTTCTCGGTTACCGCAGCAACAGCCTGTTCAAGCTTCTGCGCCCCGAGTTTTGAGGCACCTGAGTCGATCAGGATCACGCCGCTATCGGTGACGATGAAGCCCATGTTGGCGTTAAGGCCGTCGTTGTCCGCGCTACGTTGGCCCAGCGGGCCGATGATGGCGTAGACATTGTCGACCACCTTTTCTGCCTTTGGGGTGTAGGCCTGGGTACTGGTAGAAAACAGCAGGATGCAGAGCGAAAGCAGGGTAGTCAGGGATCTCATTTCTGTTCCAGTTGGGTGGAGTCAGGCGCAGCAGCGAATAGCTGGGCGATTGGGCATGGCTGTGAGACGCTGCCGGTCTGTGGTGTAGGGGGAACTGTTCTCCAGTCCTGTGCGGCTGGTGTGTAGCACTTCAAGTGCCCAGGCGGGTAGTTCGGGATGAAGTCGGTAGTGGATCCAGAGTCCATCGCGGCGGTCGAGTACCAGGCCCCATTCACGCAGGTGTGCCAGGTGGCGGGAAATCTTTGGCTGGGATTCATTGAGGGCGTGGGTCAGCTCGCAGACACAGAGCTCATTCTCCTGCTCCAGCAGCAACAGGCAGCGCAGGCGGATGTCGCTGCCCAGGGCGGTGAAAAACTGTTCGGCGCTTACTTTCATGCAGTCAAATATAACTTCGCCCATATATTACGTCAAGCGAATATATTGGCGGTGAGAAACCTCCTGGTGGAGGTTCTCCTGAATTACATCGGGGAAAAGAAGGGTGTTAGCTTTATGGGGCGGTTACCATCTGATGCTCACCGAGCATGCTCTTCTTGGCGGTGTCATACATGTCGCCGCTAAGCACGCCGGATTTTGCCAGGCGTCGCAGCATACGCATCTCCCCGGCAAAGAGGTCGTCCTTGTCATAGCCCTTCTGCTCTGTGGTTGCCCGGATCGCCTTCTCCAGTTTCACTACAAAGGAGGTCGCTTCATCACTGCACTTGCGATCGTAAGGGATAGTGATCAAGGGGTAGTGAGCCGCACGGGTTTCGAAAACCCAAAACCGCTCTGATTTACGCAAAAAGACAGCAGTACAGTAGCTGGCAAGTAGGGCCAGTACTGCGATGGCACCACCAGCAACACGCAGATCAACCGTCTCAGGTCGCATAACGATGGTAAAGCCGAGGAAGCCACAGGCGGCGAGTATTAGTAGGGTGGTGGCCAGCCAGAACCAGGCAGGGCGCTCAACCCGCGTCGCTTCGGGTCGGAGGGTAGCGATCTCCAGTTTGTATTCGACCGGTCGCATACCCAGCTTGCTGTGGATACTCAGGTAGTGATCGTTGAACAGCTCGAAGCGGTGCTTACCCTGAAAGCTGTTGCTGAAACGGTATTTGGCATTGCTAGTGATTTGCATCGTTTTCTCCACCCCGAAAAGTACATTAGGGAGTAGATAAGGTAGATCCCCGCTCCCACTGATTCCGAGACAGTCCGCACAAAATGGCGCTCAGACCACACTGAGGTTGACTGGCAACCTCCCCACCAGCAGTAAAAGTGAACCTATTTTGGCCTGGTGTCGTGATTATGTGGAACGGTTGAAGGAAGAGGCGGCTCAGGATACTGGCATCCTTCACCTTAAGCAGAGGTTAACCACGATCGCGTTAACTGTATGCCCAACATACAGGGTTGGTTTTTAGACGGGGATGTGGCAGCCTGCCGAAATCCCTGTGGGGAGTTACCAGCGGCACAGTGAGCGCTGGTAAAACAAAAACAATAACAGCACCACAAATAATGAGAACAGGAGTCAAACGTGCAGCAATTTCTGTACGGTCATGCCTGTGGTGAAAATGCCACTGACATTGTCCATAGCTGCCTTGAGCAGATCGGTACAATCCCGGAAGAAGCGTCATTGGGTTTCGTCTATGCCACGGACAGTTTAGGAGATGAATTGTCGCAGGTTCTTGCACAGCTGCGGTTGGCAGTACCTGGGATCCATTGGGTGGGTAGTACCGGCATCGGAATCGCTGCCACCGCGCAGGAGTATTATGATGTGCGGGCACTGGTGGTTATGCTTACTGATATTCCATCCGATCAGTTTCATCTCATCACGAATACCGAAGAGATGTTCCCTCAGCTTCCGCCCAATCTTTCCAGCTGGTGTTCTATCGAGGGGTGCTACTCGGGCATTCTGCATGCTGAACCTACCTATATTGCCACCTCCTATTTCATCAACAACATCAATGAACACACACCTGAAGGTTTGCTAAACGGCGGCCTCAGCTCCGCTGATGGTAGCGCCCTGCAGATCGCCGACGAAATCCATGATGACGGGATCTCAGGGGTGCTGTTTTCATCCGGGGTAGAGCTTGTTGTCGGCCACACTCAGGGGTGTAATCCCATCGGTCCTGTGCATGCTATCGATCAGGCAGACCAAAACTTGGTCGTCGAACTGGATGGTCGTCCTGCGCTGGATGTATTGTGTGAGGATGTAGGTGAGATTCTTTCCCGCGATCTGCGCAAGCTGGGTGGCTATATCTTTGTTGGTCTGCCCATTGAGGGATCGGAGCAGGGCGACTACCAGATACGTACCCTGATGGGGCTGGACACGGAACAGCAACTACTTTCAGTCGGTGATTATATGGAAGGTCGAAGCAAGTTGCTGTTCTGCCGTCGCGATGGCAATACTGCACGCGAAGACATGCAACGGATGCTGAAACAGGTCAAGCTGCAGGTGGGCGACCGTCCCATCCGTGGTGGGGTCTATATCTCCTGCACCAATCGTGGACGTGCCATGTTTGGCGATGACTCGGCAGAACTGAAGATGATCAGCGAGATACTCGGTGAGTTCCCACTTGCGGGTTTCTTCGCCTTTGGAGAACTTTACCGTAACCGCCTCTATAGTCAGACCGGCGTGTTGACTCTGTTCGTATAGTCACGGCTTGCGCCCGATGATTTGAGGTGGCATGTTGGCGCCACGGTTTCTATTCGGTACACGGAGTGCCAAAGCAGATGAGTCAGCATGACATCGATACCCTGATTATCGGTCAGGGACTGGCGGGGAGTCTGCTCGCCTGGGAACTGACGCATCGCGGTCAGCGTATTCTGGTTGTCGACGATGAACATGCCAGTGCTGCCTCCACCGCAGCCGCAGGATTGATCAATCCCGTCACCGGCCAACGCGTGGTTAAAACCATCGGTGTTGATGACTGTTTGCCCAGAGCACTAAAACTTTATCGTGCCCTGGAAGAGATTTTTGGCCGTAAGCTG
>JBNKQR010000068.1:0-12068 GCA_050295975.1 Thiohalomonadaceae bacterium | reverse complement strand
CACTCCGCAATGACGCTTCGGCTAGCTGGATCGCCTGACGCAGAAAATCTTCATCTGTCATTATTCTCTCCCGACAAAACGCATGCAGCTCATTGAACAGATTAGTCGCCCGTTTGCCCCAGTAAAATATATACAGACCATATTTCAATCACTTGCAACACTCAACAAGATATACAAATCACGACGGCAAAATCTAAAAGTGATATCAATATTGAATTGATAAAAACAATTAAGTTAAAGTCCAAACAAACCTAACATTCTGAAGGACCAGTCGATGACTCATTATCGTCGTAATGCACTGATTGCACTATTGTTCTTGATTCTCACATCTCCCGTATACGCGACACTCGTCGGCGAAACCCCGGCCAACTTCCAGGTCTCTCCATCAGGCGCAGCCACATACTCCCTACCGATTCAGGTTCCACCTGGCATCAACGGCATGCAACCAAACCTCTCCCTGAACTACAACAGTCAAGCAGGTAATGGATTACTGGGGCTGGGTTGGAATATCGGCGGCCTCTCCGCAATCACGCGTTGTCCTGCTACACCGATCCAGGATGGTTATAAAGGCGGCATTAAGTTTAATAACAAAGATAGATTTTGCCTTGATGGCCAAAGGCTACTCTTTGTCGGTACATCATCAGATGGTGGAGCTGAATACCGTACTGCAATAAACAACTTCAGCAAAATTGTCTCTTATGGGTTCGCAGGAAGCGGTCCGGCCTACTTCAGAGTCTGGACCAAGTCTGGACAGATAATGGAATATGCGACAACCAATGACTCAAGTATTGAAGCTCATGAAAGAACTGATGGTGCAGTATTAATATGGGCATTATCAAGAATAGAAGACAGAAACGGTAATTATCTGACCATTAGCTATGTTGAAGACACTATAAACGGTGAATCTTACCCTAAAGATATTTACTACACTGGCAATACTAGCCAAGGTTTATTACCAAACAACCATATAGAACTTTTGTACGAAACAAGAACTGATATTGTGCCTAGATATGTAGGCGGTTCAAAAAACATCACTACAAAGCGACTTTCTAAAATTAACACCTATGCAAATACGTATCTAACCAAAGGCTATCGATTAACCTATACAGAAAGTGAGTTAACAGGCACGTCATACTTGGCTTCGATTGAGGAATGCAGCGCGGACAGCAGTTGCCTGCATCCAATCACATTCAATTGGAATAAAAATGCCACGCTCACCTTTAGCAATTCAAATACTGGCCCAAACACCTATGTTTCCGAAAAAAGTCCAATTCTTGGACTCTTGTCTACTAACATTAGTTTAGAACGCGTAAAATTCGGCGATTTTAACGGAGACGGTAGAACCGATATTTATCACATAAGTGATGGAAGCAGTGCTGGCACTCTATATCTATCAAATGATGGAAAATACACCCAACACAAGGCAGGCCCCATTGCGCTGGATGGTAGCAGTACCATTACTGGCATCAGAGGTCGAACGAACAGAATCAAGCTTGGTGACTTTGATGGCGACGGACTGACCGACATCTATTATGTTCGCGGATGGGGCAGCACAGAGAAAGATTATATATATTTCTCGAATGGTGACGGTACATTTAGAGAAAAACATAACGGACCATCGACTCTTATAAGCAACGCGAATGACGACTACACCAACAATGATATAAACCGCATCGTTATCGGTGACTTCAACGGCGATGGCAGATCTGATGTTTACCGAATTAATGGTGGTGAAAGAATAGTAAAATGCGGACTCCTTGACCCAAGCTGCACATTCTCTGTCGTATACAACGAACCAGATAGGGTTTATCTCTCCAATGGCAATGGCACGTTCACACCCACTATGTACGGCCCCAACACCCCCATAGATTACAATTCGGCATCTAGTATAAGCACAAGTTTGCAACGAATAAGATTTGGTGACTTCAATGGCGACGGAATGACAGATGTATACCGCATTAATGGCGCAGGTAGTAGCACCGCAGACACTGTGTATTTATCAAAAGGAAATGGCACATTTCAGCAGCTCAAAAGTGGCCCAAACACCTACATAAAGAATGGCGGATTAGAGAAGACTAATTTCAGTCTCGGCAGCGTTAAACTTGGTGATTTTAATGGCGACGGAATGACAGACGTATACTACATCAGGGGTTGGAATAGTAGCCTACCTGATTATGTGTACTTGTCAAAAGGGGATGGCACATTCACCTCAGCTAACATTGGTCCTTCCACATATATTGACGGCGCAAGTTACGAAAAAGCAAACTCTACTGTAAGTCGTATTAAATTCGGAGATTTCAATGGTGATGGGTTAACTGATGTCTACCGTATATACGGAGTCAATACTATGGCTGACTCCATATACCTTTCAAAAGGAGATGGTACATTCACCTCGAAGCTGAGTGGTCCGAAAACCCCTATTGGCAGTAAAAACCTGGAATATACCAATTTAGATATTAAACGCATCAGATTTGGTGACTTTAATGGAGACGGAATGACTGATGTATACCGCATCAGAGGTCTTGGAGGCGGACCAACTGACACTATATACGCAAGCGAAGTATCAAAACCTCTTATATCTGAAATCATAAACTCACAATCAGCTCTGATAAAAGTAAATTATTCACCTTTAACTAACGCCAACATTTATACCAAAACAACTAGTTCGAACTACCCAGTTCGAGACATCCATGCACCCATATACGTTGTTTCCAAGACAGCAAAAGACAATGGAATAAATAACAAATCAACCACCAATTACGCATACAGAGGCATGAAGACACACCTCACAGGAAGAGGAAACCTTGGGTTCTCTGGTATGGATATACTTGACATCACAGGCGACATCAAAACATCCATTGAGTTCATGCAAGATTACCCATATATCGGTATGCCCAGTCATACAGAAATGACGGTTCTTGGCAGTGGAAAACAGATATCTGAAACACTTTCATTTTATAAGTACAAATCACCTTTCACAGGCAATCTTAAAGGGCCAGTTGCGTCTTATCCAAATCAGTCTATCGATAAAACCTACGATCTTAGTAACGGGCAACTGCTGACAGAAAAAACCACCACATCAACCTATGACACTTACGGAAACCCTAAAACCACTTCGGTCACAACATCGGGAAACGTCGAAACATTCAGTGAGGTAACCACCA
This sequence comes from Thiohalomonadaceae bacterium, assembly GCA_050295975.1. GTDB lineage: Bacteria > Pseudomonadota > Gammaproteobacteria > Thiohalomonadales > Thiohalomonadaceae > JAPHTQ01. The sequence continues at coordinate 8,904 of JBNKQR010000068.1, read as the reverse complement.
ACTACTACACCATTGACACCACAAATTATTGTCTCAGCATGACCAACCAGTCTGATGTCACTATCACTGGCGCGGACAGCTCTACTATAACTCGGACCACCACATTCGGTTGGGACGCAGCCACATGTCGATTGACCAGCTCAACCGTCCTTCCAGGCGAAGGCGACTCCCTGGAGATGACCACCGTCTATGGTTATGACGGGTATGGCAACAGAACCAGTGAAACGGTCAGTGGCCCTGTCGATACAGCAAGATCCACAAAAACCGATTACACCAGCAACAGCGCAGCGTATCCAGATGGCCAGTTCGCTACCAAGGTTACCAATGCGCTGAATCAGTTTGAAACCCGTGAATACGATGCCCGGTTCGGCGCCGTCACAAAGCTGACTGGCCCTAACGGAATCGACACCTGCTTTGAATATGACGAACTTGGTCGTCAGGTACTCGAAAGACAGTATTGCGGCACGGCATATGAAACCACCACAACTACTACCTACTCGTGGTGCGACACAACCTGTCCGCAATATGCCTCGTACATGGTAACAACGCAACGAACAGGCAACGCACCGATTACCGTCTACTACGACAAACTTAACCGGGAGTTGCGTACCTTACGCATCGGCTTCTCTGATACACCCATTTTTGTCGATACCATATATGACAGCAAGGGGCATGTCGCTGCAGTATCGGAGCCCTACTTCGAGGGAGACCATTCTTACTGGTCGATCTACACCTATGATGTGCTTGGCCGCGTCGAGACCCTGCAGCCGCCGCATAACACTACCCACCCCGTCACAACCATCTACAACGGATTCACCACAATCGTTACCGACGTACTAGGACGACAGCGTTCCAAAACAAAAGACGCTATAGGCAAAACACGTTCAGTAACTGATGCGCTTGGCAATGCCATCACCTACCAGTACGACGCAGCCGGCAACCTGACCACCACCACAGACAGTACAGGCAATGTCATTACCCTGACCTACGACAAACGTAACCGTAAGATCGCTATGAGCGATCCAGATATGGGTAACTGGAGTTACACCTACAATACCTTTGGCGAACTGCTGACCCAGACCGACGCAAAAACCCAGACCACAACCATGCAGTACGATGCATTGGGCCGCTTGCGCAGCCGTAACGCGGCAGAAGGCAGCAACACCTGGACCTATGACGACCCAGCGACACCAAAGAGCATTGGTAAACTGACACGCATGAATGGTGCGGGGGATAATGTACGCGAATTCACTTACGACGATGTCGGACGCCCCAATCAGATCACTGACCATATCGATATGCAGGCTTTCATTACCAGCAAAACCTATGACTATGCTGGCCGCATCGACACCATCACCTACCCTGCCAACTTTGCCGTAAAACGGATATACAACTTCAACGGCTATTTAACGCAAGTACAATCTACTGACGGAGCAACCATTTACTGGCAGGCAGACAGTATGAATGCCCGTGGGCAGATACTTGACAACACATTGGGACTTGATCCTGTCTCGGGAAATTGGGCCGCACATACAAGCAGGTCCTACAATAATGCAACAGGTTGGATGGACGGCACCTATTCATTCAATGGCGCCATGGCAACCATTCAGCTCAACTCATATAGTTTTAATGCTGTCGGCAACCTGGAATCACGTTCTGATCAGCGTCAGGGACTAACCGAAAGCTTCACCTACGACGATTTGGATCGGGTGCTAACTGCCGACATCGCTGGAGGTAGCGGTACCTACGTGCCCAGAAACTACAGTTACGATGCACTGGGTAATATCACCAGCAAGTCGGATGTAGGCAGTTACACCTATGGCCAGAACGGTGCCGGGCCGCACGCTGTCACCCAGGCGGGGACAAACACCTACGCCTATGACGCCAATGGCAACATGATCTCCGGCGGCGGACGTACCATCGGCTACACATCCTTCAACAAACCGAATGTCATCACCGAAGGTGGCACAACCGTAACGTTCACCTATGGCGCTGACAAAAGCCGTATCGTGAAGGCCGTCGGCAGCAAACGCACCGTTTACGTCGGCCTTGGTGCGGAAGGCAACGCCCTGTACGAAAGGGAAACTGAGGGCTCAAGCGTGAAGCATCGGCACTATATCTATGCTGGTGGTGGACAGGCGGTAGCGATTCATACTGATGATGGCACCACCGATTCGATGGAATACCTGCATCGCGATCACCTGGGCTCGGTTGAGGCGATTACTGACGTCAACGGCCAGGTAATTGAACGCATGAGCTTCGATGTCTGGGGCAAGCAGCGTAGCGTAGACTGGTCTGACATACCACTGGGCAACTACATCGTCAACACCACCAATCTCGGGTTTACCGGCCATGAAACCATCCCAGAGGTTGGATATATTCATATGAACGGCCGGGTCTACGATCCAGTTATTGGGCGCTTTCTTAGCGCCGATCCGAATATCCAGACAAAAATAGATACGCAGAGCTATAACCGTTATAGCTACGTCAGCAACAACCCATTACGATATACCGACCCGACCGGATATTTCCTTCAAGGACTGTTCGATGCCATAGGAAAATTCGCTACCGAAGTCTGGCGTGCTGTTTCGGACTTCGCCATACCCATTGCCGCGATATATCTGTCTACATACACTGGCGGCTTAGCACAAGCCTGGCTCACATCAGCTGGTACTGGCCCTTTGGTGTCATCAATGGTAATAGGCGCCATATCAGGTGCAACAATGGGTGCATCAGCAGCGGCGCTGAGTGGAGCTAATCTAGGGGATGTACTGAAAGCGGCACAGTCTGGTGCCGCATCAGGAGCGATTGGTGGTGCATCCAATGTAATATTTGGACCGACTCTTACCGGTAAGATAATGGGGGCGGCTGCAACAGCAATGGCTACGGGTGGAGATGCAGACAGCGTTGCAATTGCGGCGGCGACGGCGGCGGCAATGCATTATTTAAGAAATGCTGGAGCCAACAAAACACCCATATCTGCGAAAGCAGATGGAAAAAATGTAGTTATAGAATATAGTGACGGCACAAGAGAAGTTCGCTCAGGTGGTACAAGAGCATGGCGCAACAACAATCCTGGCAATATTCGAAATACTAGTTTCGCAAATCGTCATGGTTCACTTGGGGAAGCGGGAGGCTTCGCGGTATTCCCAGACGAAGCAACTGGCCAACAAGCTATTATTGACTTGCTCGAAACAAATACATATCAAAGCTTGAGTATCGATGACGCTATCACTAGATATGCTCCACCATTAGAGAATAATACGGGAAACTATCAAGCCTTGATTAGTGATTCTACCGGCATCAATGGGAACACCATGTTAAACACACTAAATGCAGAGCAACTCAATGGGGTTGCAAATGCTATTAGGCAAGTTGAAGGTTGGCAGCCTGGTTCAATTGCCTATTAATAATATAGGATAGTGAGATATTCAATGAACAGATATATTATTCAAATCTTTTTATACTTGATAGTCATTCAGAGTGGCTGCTCAAATGCGACTGAATTTTATCCGTATGAACCAACTATTGTTGAGTTAAAAGGCGTACTTGAACAGGAACAGAAATTCGGCCCACCGAACTTTGGCGAATCGCCTGAAACAGATGAACATATTGCTATATATGTACTCCGTTTGAATTCACCCATTAATGTTGGAACTGAAAACACATTGTCTGATGTGAATGACAGTAAAGTACTTGGCATTTCTAAAATTCAAGTAATCTTTCTTGGTAGCACAGATAAACTAGCGTCCAAACTAACTGGGAAACCAGTCACCCTGCATGGTAGTTTATCAAAACAAATATCGAGTCATGATTATTATGCAATCGTACTTAGAGTACCATCCACTAACTGAATAACGTAAATTTCTGGGACACTATACCTATTAGTAAATAACAATCAGGCCCGGTATCAAAGCCCATCAGCGGATTCAGTCGGGCCCTAATACCTAGTCTTAGCCTCAAGGGACTCCCACAATTGAAAAACGCCCTGCGCCTCATCGTGCAGGGCCTGACGCATGGGCATCTGGCGCTCTTTCTTCTCGTGAGTACACTCTTCCCGAATCAGTACATCATCAAAACCGGCCTTGGCAGCGTCTGCGGCATCGGCGGCATAAACCACTTCATCCAGATGCGCCCAGTAGCAGGCAGCCAGACACATGGGGCACGGTTCGCAGTTGACGTAGAGCGTGCAGCCCTCCAGTGAGAAGGTCTCGAGGTGTTGGCAGGCATCGCGGATCGCCTGCACTTCGGCGTGGGCTGTGGGGTCGTTATCCAGGGTAACCCGATTGTGACCACGCCCGACGATCTCGCCCTCTTTTACAATCACCGCACCAAACGGACCGCCACCGCTACGCACCGACGCCTCAGCCAGATGGATCGCCTGACGCAGAAAATCTTCATCTTTCATCACTCTCTCCTCGGACAACGTCGACTTAACGGACACCCTTTACAGCGTGGTCGTTTGAGGCAGAAGACTTTGGCATGGGCCACGATCAACGCATGCAGTTCATTAAAGAGTTTAGTCGCTCGTTTGCCATGACCAAAGTGCTCTTCCACCAGATGTCGTAGATGTTCATATCCTTCATCGCCTTTGATTAGGCCTAGACGAGTGAAAAGCCTGCGAGTGTAGGCATCGACAACAAAGACTGGACGTTCAAAAGCATAGAGCAGCATATCATCGGCGGTCTCCGCACCGACGCCGTGCACGGTAAGCAGAGCATGGCGCAGAGTCTCCGTATCAAGTTTTTGCAGCGCATCCAATCCACCCTGCTCTGCGTACCAGCGGCAGAAGCTCTGCAGACGTTTTGCCTTGATATTGAAGTAGCCGGAGGGGCGCAGCCATTCGGCCAGTTGCGCGGGTTTGGACGTGATAATAGCTTCAACGGAGAGTGTATTCGCCTCGCGCAGATTGGCGATGGCTTTTTCGACGTTGGTCCAGGCGGTGTTCTGGGTGAGGATGGCGCCGACCATCACCTCGAAGGTTGTTTCAGCGGGCCACCAGTGTTGTGGACCAAAGTGTTTGTATAACCGGTCATAGAGCCAATCGAGATCGGCAGGCATGACTAACGTGGCTGATTCTTAGCCCTACGGCTTTGGCTGGTACCGTGGCGTGTTTTACGCGCCGGTGGCTTTCTATTGGAGTCTGGATGCGTCTTCTTCTCACTCAGTTTTTCCAGACCAACCGCCTGACGTAAAGTGGAAACATCTGGATCGTCCAGATACTCCCAGCGTCCCGGTTTGAGCCAGCGAGGCATAACGATTGGCCCATAACGTACGCGCAAAAGTCGGCTGACCTTTACACCCTGTGATTCCCATAGGCGACGCACTTCGCGGTTACGCCCCTCCTCCAGAACTACGTGATACCAGTGATTGGCGCCTTCGCCGCCACCGTCACGAATGGAGGTGAAGTGTGCTTCACCGTCTTCAAGCAGGACACCGGTAGAGAGTTTTTTAATCACTTCAGGTGAAACTTCACCGAGGATACGCACCGCATATTCACGTTCAACGGTGTGTGAGGGATGCATCAGGCGGTTAGCCAGCTCACCGTCGTTGGTGAACAGCAACAGGCCTGAGGTGTTGAGGTCGAGTCGGCCCACAACGATCCAGCGACCATTGGTAATGCGAGGCAGATTCTCAAAAACGGTGATCCGCTCTTCATCATCGGTACGACTGGTTACTTCACCCACCGGCTTGTGATACATCAGTACGCGGGTACGTCGAGTCTGCAAACGAATTTTGCTGACTACCTTGCCGTCGATACGAATCACATCCCCTTCAATTACCCGCTCGCCCAGTTGCACGATGCGACCATTGACTGAAATGCGACCGCCACTGATCCAGCCTTCAATCTCGCGGCGTGAACCATAACCGGCACGGGCCAGGACTTTTTGCAGTTTTTCGCTCATTTATGTTCCATAAAATAATTTCACCGCAAAGACGCAGAGGGCGCAAAGGAAACCAATGCCTGTATCGCTGTTGCAGCTCTGGCTACAGGATTAGTCATTACACTGGATTCCGGCCTTCGCCGGAATGACAGACATCTTTATCTTTGCGCCTTTGCGGTAAGAAGCCTTTAGTATTCAAACGGCTCGAAGTCCGCACCGATGGCAGCAGGTATGCGCCCCACTTCCTTTTCCAGTGCCTTGCGCTCATCTTCACCGGGTAGCCGCAGATCGAGCTCTGCATTGATTTTGTCGATGTCCCGAAGCTCTGCCAGGGTCGGCAAATCATCGAGTGACTTTAGATTAAAGTAGTCGAGGAATTCACGGGTTGAAGCATACATTGCCGGTTTACCCGGTACGTCACGGTGGCCAACGATGCGTACCCAACCGCGTTCCAGCAGCGTCCGCATAATGCTGGAACTGACCGCTACGCCGCGAATCTCTTCGATGTCGGCACGGGTGATCGGCTGGCGATAAGCAACCAGCGCCAGAGTTTCCAGCAGGGCGCGTGAATATCGCGGCGCGCGCTCTTCCCAAAGGCGCGATACCCAGTGGGAAACATCGGAACGTGCCTGAAAACGGTAACCCTTACTTACCTCTTTCAGTTCAATGCCACGACCTTCGCACTCCTGTTGCAGGGTTGTGATCACCTCACGCAGTTCGTCCCGTTCAGGTTGCTCGTCTTCATCGAACAGTGCCAGCAGACGATCAATATTAAGTGGTTCACCCGAGGCGAACAGTGCTGACTCGACAATGTTTTTCAATTTCTGTGTATCGGGATATGGCATGCAGTTTTCCTTACGCGGCTCAGCTTTCGCTGCCGACCGCCTTAACATGAATAACACCAAACGCCTCGGTCTGGATCAGTTCAATCATCGACTGTTTCAACAGTTCCAGTACCGCCATTAAACTAACCACCACACCGCGCTTGCCCTCTTCCGCGGTGAACAGGGTAGTGAATTCGATAAAAGTATCGGGTTGAATTTTCTCCAGAATCTGCGACATGCGCTCACGGATGGAGAGTGGCTCACGGGAAATCTGGTGGTGGGCAAACATCTCGGCACGACGCATAACGTCGGTCAGCGCCAGCAGCAGATCACGCAATTCCACTTCAGGTTGTGGACGCTCTTTCTTTTTGTCCGGTGTGGCGATGGACGCGGTGAAGGTATCGCGCCCTTCCCGTGGTAGTTCATCGATCTCCTCGGCGGCCTGCTTATAGCGCTCGTACTCCTGCAGACGACGGATCAGTTCCGCACGTGGGTCATCCTCATCGGCATCCTCTGAAACCGGGCGCGGCAGCAGCATACGCGACTTAATCTCCGCCAGCATTGCCGCCATCACCAGATACTCCCCCGCCAGCTCCAGTTGCAGGTCCTTCATAATATCCACGTAGGCCATGTACTGACGGGTGATCTCGGCGATGGGGATATTAAGAATATCCAGATTCTGCCGTTTGATCAGATAGAGCAACAGGTCTAGCGGCCCCTCAAAGGCCTCCAGGAACACCTCCAGCGCCTGCGGTGGGATATAGAGATCCTTAGGCAGCTCGGTGATCCGCTCACCATGCACCATGGCGAAGGGCATCTCCTCCTGCTGTGGTGACGGGGTGCTGTGTTCGATGATTTCGCTCATTTCAGTCCTGGTGTGGCTCAGCTGTATGCGAGGCCGATGGCCGCACGCACTTCCTTGAGGGTTTCACGGGCCGCGTCGCGGGCCTCTTCTGTACCCTCGCTAATAATATTACGAACCAGCTGCGGCTGCTCAATAAACTCCTGTGCCCGTTCGTGGATCGGCGCCAGTTCAGCCTGCACCGCCTCGATCACCGGCTGTTTGCAGTCGAGGCAGCCAATACCAGCACTGCGACAACCCTCCTGCACCCAGTTCTGCACCTCTTCACTGGTGTAGATCTGATGCAGTTGCCACACAGGACATTTCTCCGGTTCACCGGGATCGGTAAGGCGCACCCGTGCCGGGTCAGTGGGCATGGTACGCAGCTTCTTCTCCACCTCTTCCGGGGCCTCGCGCAGGGCGATGGTGTTGCCGTATGACTTGGACATCTTCTGTCCATCCAGGCCCGGCATCTTGGAAGCCGGGGTCAACAGTGCCTGGGGTTCGGGCAGGATGATCTTGCCGCCACCCTCCAGATAACCGAAGAGTCGCTCACGGTCTGCCAGAGTAATGTTCGCCTGGCCCTCCAGCAGCGCCCGCGCTGTCTCCAGCGCCTCATGGTCGCCCTGCTCCTGATAGGCCTTGCGCAGGTTGGCGTAGAGCTTGGCACCCTTCTTACCCATCTTCTTGATCGCCGCCTCGGCCTTCTCTTCGAAGCCCGGCTCACGACCATATAAATGGTTAAAACGACGTGCCACCTCGCGGGTCAACTCCACATGTACCACCTGATCCTCGCCCACTGGCACCTGGGTGGCACGGTAGATCAGGATATCCGCGCTCTGCAGCAACGGATAACCGAGGAAGCCGTAGGTGGCCAGATCTTTCTCTTTCAGCTTCTCCTGCTGATCCTTGTAGGTCGGCACCCGCTCCAACCAGCCCAGCGGGGTCATCATAGAGAGCAGCAGGTGCAGCTCTGCGTGTTCCGGCACCTGGGACTGAATAAACAGCCGTGCCGAGCCCGGATTGATCCCGGCCGCCAGCCAGTCGATTACCATCTCCCAGACGTTACTGGAGATGATACTGCTGTTGTCATATTCCGTGGTCAGGGCATGCCAGTCGGCCACGAAGAAGAAGCACTCGTATTCGTGTTGCAGCTTTAGCCAGTTCTTCAGCACACCATGGTAATGGCCGAGGTGTAGTTTACCGGTGGGTCGCATGCCGGAGAGCACGCGCTGGTTTTGTGCGGGTAGGTTCAAGGTTTCTTCCTATCTCAACAAGGTAACAAACAGGTACATCATGGTCTCATCATCCAGGCCAGCCACGGGGACTAGAACGGTAAGGAGCAAGGTTATCA
>JBNKQR010000067.1:0-12437 GCA_050295975.1 Thiohalomonadaceae bacterium | reverse complement strand
CCGCAAACGCCGATTGTGTTCCCGGCTACAAGGGTCGCCTCACCGGTGTCGCCCGCTCCATGCCCACCAGTTGCGCCGCGGACAAGGTGGCAGAGAAGCTCGGTATCGAATACTTCGAAACCCCCACCGGCTGGAAATTCTTCGGCAACCTGCTCGACGAAGGACGCATCGTCTTCTGCGGTGAAGAGAGCTTCGGCAGCGGTTCCGACCACGTACGGGAAAAGGATGGGCTGTGGGCGGTGCTCTACTGGCTCAACATCCTCGCCGTGCGCAAGGAGCCGGTGGAGAAGATCGTGCGCCAACACTGGCGCGAATATGGCCGCAACTACTACACCCGTCACGACTACGAAGGCATCGACCTGGAAGCGGCCAAGGGACTAATGGCCCACGTCGAGGCGCAACTGCCTGGGCTGATTGGGAAACAACTGGCAGGCAGCAGCGTCGCCTACGCCGACAACTTCAGCTATACCGATCCGGTGGATGGCAGCGTGAGTAAAAATCAGGGACTGCGCATCGGCTTCGACGACGGCTCACGCATCATCTACCGACTTTCCGGTACCGGCACCGTCGGTGCGACACTGCGCGTGTATATCGAAAAGTATGAAGCCGACCCCGCCAAACAGGATCAAGATACCCAACAAGCACTGAAACCGTTAATTGACCTGGCGGCGGAATTGTCAGAACTGCATCAGCGCAGTGGCAGGGATAAGCCAGATGTAATCACCTAATCAATTGCTCATCGCATAGATAACCATCTGATTAAGGTAGCCAACCATGTTTCAGAACAGGTTTTTTAACTCGACTTCTATCTGCTTGTTCGCCTGTGCGTTTGTGTTGATGGGTTGCAAAGTCACCAACTCGAAACCTGTCCACGGACAAAGTGAACAACGCACCTTTATCTATGATGGGATCGAGAGAACCTATTCCATCTATCTCCCCAAAGGCATTCAACAATCCCATCCTGTACCTCTACTGTTCGCTCTGCATGGCGGCGGTGGTTCTGCCGAAAGGTGGCCGGAGTACACCGATTACGGTTTTGAGCGTCTTGCCGACCGGGATCACTTCATTCTTGTTTACCCCAACGCGGTGGATGGCCACTGGAATGACGGCAGAGGTGTCGACAAGTTTACTTCCCATCGTAAAAACATTGATGACTCAGGCTTTCTCTCCCATCTCATGGACAAGCTAGCGAGTTCTTACCCGATTGATACCAGGCGCATCTATGTAACTGGTGCTTCCAACGGCGGCATGATGGCTCACCGGCTAGCTGCTGAGCATTCGGACAAGATAGCGGCCATTGCTGCTGTGATCGCTTCAATACCAAAAAACCTGCAGGGGAAGTTGCATCCGACTCACCCGCTTTCCGTGCTGATGATGAACGGCACTGACGATCCTCTAGTACCCTGGCAAGGAGGCGAAATCACCTTTGGTCGACAACGGAACGGCTTTGTTACTTCAACAGAACAGACGGTCAAATTCTGGGCGACACACAACCATTGCTCCACCCCGGCGAAAACAGACCAGCTGCCTGATGTGGATCCAGATGATGGAACACGAGTCAGTCGAACACGTTACAGCAAGTGCGAATCAGGCACAGAGGTCGTGCTCTATAGAATCAGCGGCGGCGGGCATACCTGGCCGGGAAGCAAGGACAAACGTGGACTCATTGGTAAGATGCTTATAGATAGTATGGTAGGTAAAAAGAGCCGGGAGATTGATGCCTGCGAGGTCATTTGGCAGTTTTTCAAAGACCACCCAAAGCAGCTCAAAGCACGTTGAGACACGGCTTTCAGCCGCTACTACTCATAAAACAACAAGAAATATGGCATTCAGAGGAAACTATGGCATAAATCAACTACTTCAATTAGTTGAAAATATTGACTTATATCCCTGTCTATTACCTCCCTTTTCAACTACCATTACGCTCACAATTGCGTATGGCCCATTTGATTGCTTTTGATTATGTGTCTCTTACAAGGTTGTCGCTTTGCATAGGAACTGGTGAATTCATATGCAAAAACACTTTTTTTCACCAACAGGATGAGTAAATACAATGAGCAAAGGTACAGTCAAGTGGTTCAGTGCAGATAAAGGTTTTGGTTTCATCACCCCTGAAGATGGTGGTAAAGACCTTTTCGTTCACCATTCAGAAATCCAGAGCGGCGGACAGTTCGCTACCCTGAATGATGGCCAGGCAGTCGAATTCGAAGTTGGTCAGGGCCAGAAAGGTCCGTGTGCAAACAAGGTTGTTCCGCTTTAACAGCGAACGCTTTAGTTTTTAGCACAAAAAAAAGAGCCCGTTTCCGGGCTCTTTTTTTTCAGGATTCTTTCTCTTCTCCGCCTTCCGGCTCAGATTTAGACTCCGGTGCCGGTTTCGCTTCTGCCTTTGGCGCTTTCTTTCTTGCCGCTTTCTTCTTCGGTGCAGCAGCAGGCTTTACCGCCGGTTTCTTCTTTCCACCAGAAGGCCAGTCAGTGAATGGAAAGGGCTTGTCGTCACTGGTATAGCTCAAGAATCGCACCGTCTGATAGATGTATTCTGAGAGTTGCTTACCGAATTCGAGCAACCGTTCGTTGGTTTTGCCCGTAAACAGCGTCGACAGAAACTGGTAAACCACCATCACGAATAGCACAACCTTAGCTGCGCCATAAAATAGATAGAAAATGACTATGTATAGCAGTCGCATCCAGACGTCGGCGTTCTTCAGGTTTCCCTTTACCTCGTCATCCATCGTGCCACCTCTTTTTTGTTTAGGATTAATTAGTTGAATTCTAGCCGACCATCGAGTCCATAACCAGACGTGAACTCTCTATCCATCTTTAACTCACGTATCGAGCACCCACCACAGCAGTTAGACCACCGTTAAGCAGCAATGTTCTACCACTTTCACTACCCTTATGACCATATAATTTATATGGTATTTATTTTATAGCAAAATCTGTTTATGTGTATTCGTTAGCTTTTTACTCTGCTTTATTACGGTATAACTTTACCGTCGTGATGGATGGACGGATGTTATTTTTCCGCGCGTGAGCAATATGGAACTACTGCTGATTGGAGATGGAAGGACCGTGGGAGACAGTGCGCTACTGGTGCTGCAACGCTGCGGGATGCGAGTAAGGTGGGCACGTAACAGAGCTACGGCATTACGCTCTGTCAGCCTTTTGGAGTATGACGTTCTTCTGCTTGATCTGAATCTCTCCTGGCTTTATGGATTAGACCTCATCGCACGTCTGCGTAATGAAGGTAACCACATTCCAATACTGGTACTCAGCTCTGGTGCCGAGACGATGGATCGTGTCGCCGCACTTGATGCAGGAGCAGATGATTACATAGCAAAACCTTTTGACCTGGATGAATTGATTGCTCGGATTCGAGCACTGCATCGCCGTTACTCAGGTTGGGCACCGACACATCTTCAACACGGAGAACTCAAGCTCAACCCATTCTCTCGTATGGTCACTATCCAGGATGCGGAAATTCCTCTTTCAGCAAAAGAATTCGACATCCTCCATACGTTGCTGGAAAACAAGGGACGCGTTCTCACCCGCGAAGTATTGGGGGAGAAGGTTTATAGCCTGGGAGATGATGTCATGAGCAACGCCCTGGATGTACATATCCACAACCTGCGCAAAAAACTCGGCGATCATCCAATACAAACGGTTAGGGGCGTAGGGTATCTAATCAAAAGCACGAACTAAACTTCTAACTTTTCGATAGTCTCGCATTCCTCACAGAGATTATTCTCACTTCTCAGCCCCCTTAAAGACACCTTCCATTCATAAGAATGGAATGGCCGATTGTGAAATAGTTCCACACAATTTTGTGAACCCGACACGACTCACTTAAATAAAACTTAATGCCACGTTGCTAGTGTGAAACCACCCTGTTGAGGCACATCCAGACCGGGCAAGAAATAAGGTATACGCACTACTGCCTAGCTGCGAGGAGTCGCTATGAACACTACATATACCCATGGACTGGTGGGCAATTACCGCTGCGTCCTCTGCTTTTTACTTCTGATCTTTGTTATTCCCGTTGCCTTTGCCGATGATGATTCGCGTTCACACGATAAACGCGACAACCATCATGAAGATCGTCAAAGGGATTCACGCCGAATTGTTCTCACCATTGATAAAGCATCGTGGGATCGTGAGCATTCGAGCCTCACTGTATCCGGTACCGCGAATAACGACCTGCGTATCACGGTGAGCAATGCCGCAAACAGTGACACTATTGGCACTACCACCGCAAGCAAAGGAAAATGGCGACTGCGTGAGCGGATACGCTCATCGGGTGTTCCCTGTCGTGTCAAAGCAAGCGACAAAAATGGCAATGTGGTAGAGAAAGATGTGCGAAATGCACCGCGTGACTGTGACAATAACGGCGGCGGCACGACTAATGTAGCTCCAACCGCCAATGCCAACGGTCCCTACAGCAGCACTGTTGGCACAACGATCTATTTCAGCAGTGGTGGTTCTTCCGATCCCGATGGCTACGTCGCAGCTTATGTATGGGATTTTGGTGACGGCAACAACAGCACCGCATCGAATCCAAACCACAGCTATACCACTGCAGGCACCTATAATGTCAGCCTGGTTGTGATCGATAACGATGGCGCAAGCAGTTCACCATCGACGACTACAGCTACCATCACTTCAGGTGGCGGCACGACTAATATCGCACCGACCGCTAACGCCAACGGCCCCTACAACGGAACTGTCGGCAACGCAGTAAGCTTCAGCAGCGCTGGTTCATCAGATTCTGATGGCACGATCGCCTCATATAACTGGAGCTTCGGTGATGGTAGTAGCAGCACTGCGGCCAATCCAAGCCACAGCTATTCCGTTGCAGGCACCTATAGTGTCAGCCTGACTGTGACTGACAACGACGGTGCTAACAGTTCACCATCAACGACCACCGCCACAATCACTTCCAATACCGGTGGCGCCGTACCCAACACATCGATCAACTCCACAAGCCAGGATTCGTTTGGACAGAATGTCAACGTAGTTAACGAACGTGCCAAGGTTCTGGGTGGCAGCTACAGCGTTGTCGCTATCAACGATCTCGGTATGCACTGTGGTGATTTTGATACCCGAATCGCCAGCATCCTGCCGCCGTTCCAGGTATTGCTTACCCAGGTCATACAAAAAGGTGCTTCACCGGTTCTGAATCCCGCCGGGATTACTTTGAGCTATTCTGCTGCTTCCAACCCAGGGGATCCTATTCTGAACAAGAGCGGCGTCTTCACCGGTGTGAAAAAGGATGGCAGTACTTTCAAAACCAACTTCTGGGATACGGTCGCCAAAGGTTCGTATGACGCCTTCTATCCCGCCGTGGTCTCACTTGCCACCACCACGCCAGATATTGGTCTGCCGGTACCGAATGTAGCCGATCTCTACATTGGCGCGGATGGTCGGGTAAACAGTGGTGATGAAAGTCTGGTTACGACACAGCACGCAATGCCGGGCTTAGCTAATCCCTACATCGTTAACGACCCGCAGCAAATTCAGGAGCACTATGCGGACAAACCGTTCTTCGTCAACTTCCCCTTCGGTTATGTGGCAGAGAACGTCAACTGGTACGAGGGAGCGGGTGTTCCTTTCACTGCCTTCGACGACTACGGCCGGGAGAACCCCTATCCATTGGTCCGGGTTGAGGCGCACAACGGTGCCAATGTTGTTGCAACTCTCGATACCGTGTTGCCGATTTCAGGTGAGGCGAGCTGCGCAAGCTGTCACGCGGACGCTGCCGATGTGCAAAACAGCCGCACCGACGAACCGGCACAGGCGCTGCTTGTAGCAGGTCTGCCGGTCGCCACAAGTCTCGATGATCCGGACAGCAACATGCCGAGTAAGGTCAGTGTTGAATATGCGTCCGACATCAACGTGCTGCGACTACATGACCTGAAACACGGCGCCGACTATGTCGATACCGCAAACAACGCAACACCTTGCGACATTACCACCAATAACGGTAACGGTGACGCAAGCTGCCTGACCAACCTGGCGTTAATACAGGACAAGCCGGTGGTCTGTCAGGTGTGCCACTACACCCCGGCGCTCGACCTGGCACAGGTCGGTCCGCAGTCCGGTGCACCAGGCACCGATGCCAACGGCCGCAACCAACTGGCGCACCAGTCTAACTCCCGTGTGATGCACAACCACCACGGCAGCATGACCGATCTGTTCCCCTCGATGCCCGCACCGATCCAGGACAGCACCGGTGCGATCACTAACCAGAACGAACGTCTGGCCGCACTGGATCAAACATGCTACTCCTGCCACCCGGGTAGAGACACTCAGTGTCTGCGCGGTGCCATGTTCAACGGCGGTATGTTGTGTAACGACTGCCACGGTGACATGCAGCAGGTCGGTGCCGACTTCTCCGCCGGAGTTTCTCCGAGCAATCCCGGTGCGTTTATTCTGGGTCAGGGCAACTTCTATGACCCGAACAGCAACCAGCCACGTGTACCGTGGGCCAATGAACCGGGTTGTGGTTCCTGCCACACCGGTGATGCCAACAGTAACCTGACCAACCGTATCGGCACGCTGGTTAACACTGTCGATACCCATGGCAATACCGACGGTATCCGTCTGCGTCAGGCCTACCTGAGCGGCGACACCAAGGCCACACCCATCGTACCGACCAACAAACGCTTTGCCGAACCGGCGGTCCCCGCTTCGTTCAACGGCTTCGCTAACCCTGGCGCGGGTAATCCCAAGCTGTATCGGGTGAGCACAGGTCACGGCGGCGTGTTCTGCGAAGGCTGTCACGGTGCAACCCACGCGGAGTGGCCGAATGCCAATCCGAACGCCAACGACAACGTCGCAGCGAATCAGTTGCAGGGTCATAGCGGCACCATCGTCGAGTGCAACGTCTGTCATGACAATGCCATGGACAACCGCAATACCCTCGACGGTCCGCATGGCATGCACCCAGTGGGTGAAAGCACCAGCTTCGCCCGCGGTGGTCATGAAAACATGGCAGAAAGCGACCCGGCCGCCTGTGCCGTATGTCACGGCCCCGGAAGTCGCAAAACCAATCAGGGCACGGTGCTGTCGCTGGCCAAGGCAGATCGCAACCTGCGCGGTACTTTAGTGCGAAAAGGCGAACCTGTCGGCTGCACCGCCTGTCACTAAATTCCCCCAGATGTACCAAGCGGGCGCAATGCCCGCTCCTCCTCAGCCCCGTGGGTTTTCCACGGGGCTTTTTTTTTTGGCTGTTGATACGCTTCAGTGCTTTACTGCCAAAATTGGCTATTTCTTCCAGTTGAGACTAAAAGTAGTGGAGGTAACGGATCACGGAGTTGAGTACCAATGAGCAAGAAGCAACACGTTTTTTCTTTTCAAAAGGGTGACGGTAAGAACAAGAAACTACTTGGGGGAAAAGGAGCCAACCTCTGTGAGATGACCCAGTTTGGTCTTAACGTCCCACCGGGTTTTGTCATTTCTACCGAAGCCTGCCTCGATTATCTCGCCAACGACGCAAAGACTTTACCAGCCGAACTCATCGATGATGTGAGGAAGCACATGGTTGAAGTGGAGAAGGCCACCGGCAAAGGCTTTGGCAATGCAACCAATCCCTTACTGATTTCTGTACGTTCGGGCTCTGCGATGTCGATGCCGGGTATGATGGACACCATACTCAATCTCGGACTCAACAGTCAGACCCTGCAAGGAGTTATCGAACAGACCGGTGATGAGCGTTTTGGTTATGACGCCTATCGTCGTTTTATCCAGCTCTTCGGTAAGGTAGCGCTTGGTGTACCCGATGAAATGTTTGACGAAGAATTTGAAGCAGTTAAACAGAATGCCCATGTTAACGAGGACGTCGGATTGTCTGCCAGTGATCTGAAAGAGATCAGTGAGCGCTTTCTCAAAATCGTTGAGCAACACACCGGCAAACCTTTTCCTGAAGACCCCTATTCCCAACTGGAGATCGCCATTAAAGCGGTATTCGGTTCCTGGAGTGGTAAACGTGCAGTCGACTACCGTCGCCAATTCAATATCACCCCTGATATGGCCAATGGTACTGCAGTTAATGTTTGCACCATGGTCTTCGGCAATCGAGGCAACGACTCGGCCACTGGCGTTGCCTTTACCCGCAATCCCGGTACCGGTGAAAACAAGCTATACGGTGAGTATCTTGTGAATGCTCAAGGCGAGGATGTGGTGGCGGGAATTCGCACCCCCAAACCGATCGCACGCATGGCCGAAGAGATGCCAGAGATGGCAAAACAACTCGAAGAGCTACGCCAGAAACTGGAGACCCACTATAAAGAGATCCAGGATTTCGAGTTCACCATCGAACGCGGCACACTCTACTGCCTGCAAACCCGCAACGGCAAAATGAATGCTACCGCCATGGTGCGTAGCTCAGTGGAGATGGTGAATGAGGGATTGATCACCAGGGAGCAGGCCCTGTTGCGTATCGATCCTGCCTATCTGGAACAGATGCTCTATCCCCGTCTCGACAGTAACTTTAAAGGTGAACCCATCGCCCAGGGGCTGCCCGCCTCTCCCGGCGCCGCCAGTGGCCTGGCGGTGTTTGATGCCGACCGTGCAGAGCAGATGGGCAGGGACCAGGGACTTAAGGTGATCCTGGTCCGTGAAGAGACCAAGCCGGAGGATATTCACGGCTTCTTTGCCTCACAGGGTATTCTCACCAGTCGTGGTGGCAAGACTTCGCATGCGGCGGTGGTCGCCAGAGGTATGGGCAAACCCTGTGTTGCTGGGGCAGAAGGTATCAGCGTCGATGTGCAACGACGCGAAGCACTCGCGGGTGGTACGGTGATCCGTGAGGGGGACATGATCACCCTCGATGGCAGCAGCGGAAATGTCTTTCTTGGAGATATTCCGATGGTGGAAGCCGATTTCACCGACGAACTCAATCGACTACTGCATTGGGCCGACGAAGCCGCGTACCTACGTGTGATGGCGAATGCCGATACTGCCACCGATGCGAGTCGCGCACTTAAGTATGGTGCGGTGGGGATTGGCCTCTGCCGTACGGAACGGATGTTCAATTCGGTGGACAGACTGCCGGTGGTGATCGAAATGATTGTGGCAGACACCCCCGCTCAGAGACAGGCGGCGCTGGATAAACTGCTACCGATGCAGCGCAGCGACTTCAAGGCGATCCTTGAGGTGATGTCACCACGCCCTGTGACTATTCGCCTGCTCGATCCACCGATCCATGAATTTCTTCCCAGCGAGCCTCAGTTGCAGGCTGATCTGGAAGAGCTGAAACACCTACGCACCTGGGTTGGTGGAATGAATGTATTGGCAGGGAGCCTGATGCTATTGAAGGAGCCGGGCAATGCCAAAGTCGAGGCCGATTCCCTGCGCAGCATGGTAGACGAAAGTACGGTGGAGCAGGCTATCGAGAAAAAAGAGATGATGCTGCACAAAGTGCGTGCCCTGACCGAAACCAATCCGATGCTCGGTCACCGTGGTGTGCGTTTGGGCATCACCTTCCCAGAGATCTACGGTATGCAGATCCGCGCCATTCTGGAAGCCGCGGCCGAATGTGCTGCAAAGGATCTGGAAGTACACCCGCAGATCATGGTGCCTCAGGTCTGTACCGCCGAGGAACTGAAACTGGTGAAAGAGATGGTGGACAGAATCCGTGACGAAGTGGAAGAGCAGTCGGGGCAGAAACTCAATTTCCGCTTTGGCAGTATGATCGAGGTGGTCCGTGCCTGCATGCGCGCTGACTCACTGGCTGAAGAGGCGGAGTTCTTCTCCTTCGGAACCAACGACCTGACCCAGGCGACCTTCTCCTTCTCCCGTGAGGATGCGGAGAATAAATTCCTACCGCTCTACAACCAGGTTGGCATCCTTAAAGACAATCCCTTCGAGGTGCTCGATGAGAAAGGTGTCGGCAAGTTGATGCAACTGGCCGTGGAATGGGGGCGTGGCGTGAAGAAGGATCTCAGTGTCGGCATTTGCGGTGAACACGGCGGACATCCAAGCTCCATCGCCTTCTGCCACAAGGCGGGCCTCAACTATGTCTCCTGCTCAGCTCCGCGAGTGCCGGTAGCGAGGTTGGCGGCAGCGCATGCCAAGCTGTTAGCCGTATAGAAGCGAATCGATTGACTAGCTCAGAGGACATAGCACAGCTGTGTCCTCGATCTCATTGCTCACATCCTGTTATCCAGCACATCTTCCTGCTCCAGGAACTCAGGGTCCATCATTTCGATGAAGCGTCGTGCCTGGGGTGAGAGGAACTTACCCTTGCGCACCACAGTGCCGTAACTGCGACCAGGGAAGTAGTGACCAAGCGGAATACGCGCAACCTTGTCGTCGGGTGTCAGACAGACATCACTGACGATGGAGATCCCCAATCCCAGCTCCACATATTTTTTGATTACCTCCCAACCGCCCGCTTCCAATGAAACCTGGAAGGCGACGTTGTGCTGGCTAAAGACGGTCTTTACCGTACCCCAGGTACTGAGATGACGCGGCGGTAGAATCAAGCCATAGGGGCTGATCTCTTCCAGGCGGATATTTTCGCGTCCAGCCAGGGGATGATCCTTGGGCGTGATCAGCACCGTGTCGTAGGAGATGTTTGGACGATAGATGATGTCTTCCGGCACCTCCATCATCGAGCCGACGGCCAGATCGGCCTCATCGGCACGCAGCATCGACATCCCGTCACGACCGGTGACGTTCAGCAGCTTGATACGAATGCGCGGATAGGCGGCGGCAAAGCGTCGGATCGGCTCGGGCAGTATATAGAGGATGGTCGACTCACCAGCGGCGATGTTCAATTCGCCCGACTCCAGCTTGCCGTACTGAGCCGAGAAGGTGTCCTGCAGTTTGTCGATCCCCTGCACCAGCGGATCGGACAACTTATAGAGGATATCCCCCTCAGGGGTGAGCTTGATGTTGGGACCACGGCGCTCAAACAGGGTGATCCCCATCTCCCGCTCCAGTGCCTGGATCTGCAGGGTCACTGATGGTTGGCTCAGAAACAGCTCTTCCGCGGCCATGGAGATACTGCCGGTGCGGGCTGCAAAGCAGAACGCACGTAGCTGCTTCAGGCGGTTCTGTTTGTAGTAAAGGGGGGCTGGCATGGGCTTACCTGTTCTATTGGTTGCAACAATGCAAACTATAGCATCTATATTTTCCAATACTAAATATTTATCACATAAAATTTAATACAAACAATTGAAATAATTTACATGATAAATAATGAAACCCGACATAGACTCCTTTCAAACCTTACGAACTGTAGCATTTCTTACAAAAACAGTCGGATTTGGGAGAGGGTATATGTCAACCATCGCGAACATCTCGGTCGCAGCCGGTTTCATGTCGGGTCTGGGGATCACCCTGGCCTCTCTGCTGGCTGTCGCCAACCGTAAACTGTTTGTCCATGAAGACCCACGCATCGACGAAGTCGAGTCGATGCTCCCCAGCACCAACTGCGGTGCCTGTGGCACCCCTGGCTGCCGCGCCTTCGCCGAAGCGCTGATTGAAGAGCGCGTTACCCCCGGCCAGTGCACTGTCAATCCTGTCGAAGAAAACAAGAGTATCGCCAAATTCCTCGGTGTCGACCTCGGCCAGCAGGAGAAGCGCGTGGCGCGCATCGCCTGTGCCGGTGGCAACAACGTCGCCCGCCAGCACGCCCGTTACGATGGTCTTGGCACCTGTCAGGCTGCAGCGCTGGTAGGCAGTGGTGGCAAAGGCTGCGCCTGGGGCTGCCTCGGCCTGGCCGACTGTGCCGATGTCTGCGACTTCGACGCAATCATTATGAATAAACAGGGGCTGCCGGAAGTGATCCCGGAGAAATGCACCGCCTGTAACGACTGTGTCGACATCTGCCCCAAGAATCTCTTTAGCCTGGAGCCGGTTAGCCGCAACCTCTGGGTGGCCTGTAAAAGCATTGATGAAGGCGGCGAGTCAGAAAACGACTGCGCCGTAGCCTGTACTGCCTGTGAACGCTGCGTCGTCGACGCACCTGCGGGCCTGATCCGAATCGAAAATAACCTGGCGGTTATCGATTACCAACTCAACACCCTCGCCTCAGAAGAGGCAATCCAACGCTGCCCTACCGGGGCCATCGTCTGGATCGATGAGACCCAAAAGGTACACAAGGGTGCCAAAGCCAAAAAAGTAATTCGTCGCGGTGCTCTGCCGCTGACCAAAGCCGCCGCACAGCACTAGAGAGGACGCACGTCATGATCGGTAAGAAAAAATCGGACAAGCAGTTCAAGTATCCCGGCAAGCGCATGGCACTGGACGGCAACACCGCCGTTATCATGGTCGAGCGTGAATCCTCTGACGCAGCCGGTGCCTACCCCATCACCCCGTCGACCCAGATGGGTGAATACTGGGCCGAGGAGATGGCCAAGGGCCACATCAATATCTCCGACCGGCCACTGATTTTCGTCGAACCGGAATCGGAGCACGCCGCCGCCGCGGTAACC
>JBNKQR010000066.1:0-12723 GCA_050295975.1 Thiohalomonadaceae bacterium | reverse complement strand
ATCTGGTAACTCCCGTCGCCCGGCGGCACCGTCCAGTCGTAACTCCAGCTGATCGTGCCCGTGGCGATCTCCCAGGTGGTGCCCCCGTCGGTGCTCACCTCCACCCGCTCGATCGGCTCCAGCGACGAGGCCGAGCCTTCGATCCGGTAGCTCGACGCCTTGGTCACCAGGCCGTCCGCCGGGCTCTTCACCCAGGACACCGGCGCGCTCGCCAGCGGCTCGCTCTGCTGCGCGCCCAGCCACTCGCCGTAGTCCACCGAGCCCTTGGCGCTGTCGTCATAGACGTCGTGGATTCCGGCCAGGTTCTTCGGGTTGCCCCCGTCGCCGATCTCGGCGCTGATCGCCGTACCCCACCAGTTGTAGCGCGCGTCCACCGCCGCCGCACCGTTGTTGTACAGCGCGATGCCGGTGCTGGTGTCGTTGCCGTAGAGGTTGTTGAAGTTCACCCGGCTGCTCTGCAGCAGGTCCAGGGCGATGCCTCTGACCGTGTTGTCATGGATGCTGTTGTGCACCACTTCGGCCGCTTTGCCCGCAAAGAGATAGACCCCGGCTCCCGTGTTGTGGTGAATCTCGTTGAGCACCAGGCTGACGTTGAGGTTGGCTGAGCGGCTGTTGTAGCTGTCGCGCACATACACACCCGCCGCGCCGTTGTTGTAGACCGTGTTGCGCACCAGCGCGAGGTTTTCCGTCCGCACGCCCGCCGTGCTGTAGATGCCGTAATTGGCGTTGTCGTGGATCAGGTTCTCACGCACATCCAGGTTGACGTCCGAGTACCAGATCTCGAAGTAGGCGCCGTAGCCGGTGCTGCCCGACACCTCGTTGCCGCTGATGCTGTAGTTCGAGTATCCCGTGTTGTAGGTGTAGTTGTGAAAAATACGCAGCCCCACCCGGTCGTTGGCGGTGGTCGTGCCACTGCCGGTGTTCTGGATGGTGTTGCCGCTCACCGTCAGCTCGTGGCGCACATGGCTGTTGGCGTACAGGTAGAGACCGTTGAGACCGGTCGCGCTGATGGCGTTGTCCGCAATCACGCCTTGGGCCAGGGTGCCGGTAAGATAGCTGTAGAGATAGATGCCCCGCCCGGCAAGGTTGCTCAGGGTGTTGCGCGCAACGCTGAGGTCGAGCTGCGCTCCGCTCTGACCCTCGAGATAGATGCCGGTGCCGCTGAGCTGATCAAACAGACTGTCCTCGATCACCGGCGCGCGCGCCACCGCACCGCTCTGGCGATAGTCCACACCCGTGTCCGCGTAGCGGATCTCGGCGTGGCGCAGGCTCAGCTCGCCGCCGTTGAGCACACGGATCCCCGCCCAGTCACCCGCCGCCGGACTCGCCGCGTTGCTGGTCAGCACCACCTTGTCGGTAGTCGCACCCGAGACGTTCAACACACCACTAACGATAAGTTCCGTCCGGGTGGTGTCGCTACCTAAATTGCCAGAATCGGTTAAGGCATCAAACTCAACGGTTGTACCCGGTGTGATTGATAAAGTGATGCCTGGAGGGATTGAAACATCACCGGTAACGAGATGTGTATCCGTGTTTTCCCACGTCTCGTCCTGGCTGAGTTGTCCTGAATGTTGAATAACGGCATATGCATTCGAGCAAAACACCACACTAGCCATCAATAGATAGATGGCGAACGACTTGAAATCCCTGAACAACTTGTTTCCCCTTAGATCCCTTTTGCCGCGTAATAGACGCCAGCAAGATTCCTAAAGCTTAAATCCCTCATGCGTCTGTGGCACCCCATACCCAAACAGACACTAATTTCCAAAACACTGCTCTATCCACCAAGTGGTTTAGCACAGCAACCTATCAATTCATGTAAACCTGTATCTCATCTGATGCCGAAAAAAAACTCTGTGAATTTGTGGATCCACTTGAATTCGTATTTCCGATCAAACGCATGGCAATATATTCATCCGACTTTTCCATAAATACCTGCTTGTCCGTGTCTATCAGGTACCACTCTCCATCTATATAGGCTTCGTTCCAATTATGATAATCCGCCGGTCTTAAAACCCGGTTTTCCCTTGCCACGAATCCCGCCATGTTTCTTGTCGGTATGCCATTCGCTCTAGCCAGGGCACTGAAGAGATACATGAATTCCGTACAATCTCCAGACTTGCTTTTCAACGCTTGTGGCGCACCAAGATCATCCTTTACATAACTTGATTTTTTAATGTTACTGGTAATCCACCGGTATATTTTTTCAGCAGTGTCCTTAGGAGCATCCGCTTGCAAACGACTGGCGACTCGTTGTAGGTCGGGATCTGACAACCCAACAAATTTATCATCACCAAGGAAGCTATCATCCTGGATGATATCGAGTCGATTACCCTGTTCCGATAAGTTTACAGATACAGACACTGTGATTGTCCGATTGGCATAGGGTGGCATGTTCTCGATGAGAAACGCCATCTGCTCGTTCCCGTGACCATCCTCTATCAGTTTATAGGGTTGACTGGCTTCTACTTCAGCGAGTTGTTGAAATGCACTGAGCCTTATCGGTACGTTGACCCGCAGCTCTGATTTGGCTACTGGATAACTATTTGGATTCTTAACCGTAAAGCTGTACTTGACCGTCCTCTGTGTAGGATAGTCAGCCTGCTTGACAGTTTTATGAGAAAAGAGTTGATAGTAGGTTACCAGTACTATGGCAGCTACCATTGATGCAAAAGGCACCCATCTGCTCGATGATCTCATCCGCTGCATCGATGAGTTTCCTTAAAACCTTTTGCCGAACGCGAAAGAAGGCTCGAATGAGTATTCAGAAAGCGTTTGAATTCGGAAATGCCACCTGACAGATAAAAGATGTTCTTCGCTTCGGTAAGCTGCAACAAACGTTGTATCTGTTTGTAGTTCTCACCTTGACTGTTGACAACGACGAATCCAGCCAATAACGACTGATTGAGTTGTCTATTAGCCTGATTGACTGCAGCGATAAATTCACCTTTATTTGCTTGATATTCAATGACCGATGATTCCGGAAGGAAATCTGACAGTCCGTTCAATGACTGATCCAGATCAATAAACATCCAATCTCTTTCATATAGCGAGGCAATTAACTCATCAGGCGAAATCCTGCTGAGCTTTGACAATTCCAATCCATCTCCAGTGAGTGGAAATCGCGCCTGATGCCATGCATGGAGTCCACCTGCCATCACCACAACACTCTGAAATCCTTTATTTTTAAGCCGCAAACACAATCCTTCCAATTGAGAGAGGTAGCGTCCTTCATTGACAAGAACAATGCGTTTATTTTTAAGAAAATTCTTTGACTGAATCGAGAAAGGTGTCAGATTAAGTGAGCCGGGTATCTGATACTGTTGAAACTCTTCCGATCGTCTGACGTCAACCAACAGGACCTCATTCCCGCTCCAGCCCTCGTAAACTGACTGAACAGACGATAGACAACTGAATGCATGTCGATTCTGTCCTGCATTTTGAAGAAGACTCTCGACTGACTGCGTTTCAACTACTCCAGCCTTGCTTTGGGTGGTGGATCCACATTCAAAGACTTCCAGCTGGCCAGTACTAAGCTCTGATTGATCGTTCAGCGATACATCATCACTGACATACTCAGCACTGCCGACCGATGGTGTATACCTGGATTGCGGCGTCTCTTTGTTTGTCTGATCAGACGCAGCAGGCAAACTGGCTGCGAGTAAACAGACAAATGCAATTAAAAATCGAACTTGAGCAGGAACGGAGCCGAATAAAGCTGTGATGCTAACGAATGGAGCGTCCGTGTGCCTTTGATCACTCATCCTTGAACCTACCTCGCGCGACCTTATGCAATGAGAAGTGTGACGGGCAGCACAAAAACTACCAACGATTTACCTTATTGACAAGTCTTTTATTTCCGAATTCCTTTGAATTGTCTTAAGCGCTTTAACATATCCGCTTTGCAATTATTGATGACATGAGTACCCAACTATTAGTTGACTATATTGATTGGCAATAACTTATAGCCAGATCGATATCAAGCATTCAGCGCCTGGCGAGTCATTGCTACAACCCATTAAACCTCACTAATCAATTTTTCGTGATGTCAGAAGCTGCCTCGTGATCTTGGAGTTAGCTTGTTGGTTATGAGGCCGAACCCTAATTATGTAGGAGTTTTGTTTTTTTTCGGTTCTTATTGTACTTTATACGACGTTCCATATAGTTACAGGCAGAATCCATGGATCCGGTTAATGTCATGCAGGCCCTATCTAGCACATGAAAAGCGAGACGAAAGCAATCAAGGAAGCATCGTCGACGGCTTCGCAAGCTGAGACCTTCGGGATTTCTGAGGCCATTTTGGAATAGGCACAACGCAACGACTGCCTCCCTGGCTTTTTGTTCCTCATAGATATTGGCCTGCTCCATTCAGACACAGACCTGGTAGCCCGTTCCTTCGCGAGCTGGCTTATCCTGCAGCCATACAAAATCTCGACCAGTGGGCACCAAAATTACACGGACTGATCGAGTCCGACGGGGTCGGTTGTCAGTATGGTCTCGCCATTGAGCTTGAGCTCGGGGATGACGCTGATGTAGGTGGGGAGGCTGCCGGGCAGTTGGCTGATGTCGGTGATTTCGCCTTCTGGCAGCAGGGCCTGCAGCGCCTGCTCGTCGGCTGCAGTGGCGGGTTTGAAGCTGAGGGTGAGGTTTTCGTTGTTGATCCGGCTCCAGGGCAGGGTGAGCGGGGTGGCCAGGGCCAGTGCGACGCTGTCGTTCGCGTTGGCCAGGGTGTAGCTCACGCGCTGCTGCAGGCCGGATGGCAGGGTAGCGTAGCGCGCCCCTTCGGTGACGATGTGGTTGGGCAGTGCGGAGGGGAGGATGGGGTACTCCTCTATAATGGTCTTGCGCCCGCCGATCACATCGCCCACGGTGGGGTCGGTGAGGTGGTCGGTGATGTAGCTCTCCAGCGCGCTCTGAGCCTGTTCCTGGGCGGCGGTCAGGCCGCTGGGATCGAGGCCGCTGACCCAGCCTTCGGTCTCGTTGAGGGTGCCGGTGGCGGCGGTGTCTTGTACGAGTTGCTCGGGGTCGATGCCGCTGATGGCGACCACGTCCAAGCCCTGGAGGTATTCGTACTGTTTGTAGCTGGGGTCCATGGCCACCCAGCTGTCGGCCGCCAGGTTGATGGCGCCGCGCGAGGGGTGGTAGTCGATAGCGGCTTCGACCCAGACATGTTCGATCTGGATGTGGCTGACCTGGCCCCCGCTCTCTACCGTACCCACCGGGATGCCGCCGGAGGCGGCGTAGTCGGCGGCGGCGAAGCTGTCGTCAAAACCGCCGGCCCAGTTGTTGAAGCGTGCGGCGGGCAGTTCGATGGTGCCATGGACATAGCGCGAGGGGATGCCGGAGGCACGTAGCAGCGCAAGGGTCAGGCTGGCGATGTCCATGGCGTTGCCCCGCTGGGCGCTCAGGGTCAGCTCGGCGTTTTGCACCGCGCCCCAGGTGGGCAGCCATTCGATGTGGTTGCGCACCCAATGGTGGATCTTCACAGGGTCGTACTGCAGCTCGGCGGCCTTGTCGCGGATGGGCTGGGTGAGTACGATTTCGTCGGTCTCGCCCAGGTAGGCCGGGTCGTTCGCGCCGGGCAGTTGGTCGAAGGTGAAGTCGCCCAGGGCGGCTACTTGCGGATAGGGGTTGCTGAACAGACCGGCGCCGCGGTAGTCGGCTGGGCGCTGTTTGGGCTTGTTGTCAGGGTTGGGCTTGTGTCCGCGACTGCGGATGTCCGCTTCGTCGAAGACTTGATCGGGGCGCTTCTGGTATTTGGATTTGACATGGGTCTTGGCCTTCTCCACCGCCTGTTTGATGGCCAGTGGATTATCGGCGGTATCGATGGCCTCGAGGTTTGCATGCAGGGTGGCCATCTCCTGGCGGTATTGATCCATTATCGCCTGATGGCGCTGCCGGATGACTTCCGGTAAGCCTTCGTCACGGATATTCTGCGCGGTATCGGACAGCTTTTTTGTCATCTCCTCATCGAGGTTGATCAGTATGTCCTTGGCTTGTTCAAGCGCGGCGAGTTCTGCCGAAACCTCCTGCCCTGCCGTCTGTTTGGCGTCGAGCTGTTCCAATAGCTGCTTGACCTTAAGCATCGCTTCAGAGAGTCGGGTCTCTACGGATTCTGCCGTGTTAGAGCTGAAGTTCCAGTCGAACTGCTGGACCGCCTGGGCTGTTGGGGCCAGGATGAGGGCGCTGAAAGTCAGTGCGACGGTCGCAGCCACACCACGCATGAATGGCGTGAACTCACGTAGGGTTTCAGTGGGAGAATTCACCATCACATCTATTCCTTAATCTAACTGATTCCTTGATTACTAATTCAGCCTGGGCCGCCTTCTCATCGTTGCGATTTCGACTGGCATATGCTCAAGCAGATGACTGCAATGAGCCTCCGATCGACAGTGAACAACCCACCGAAGCACTGTTTATCAACAAGATGCGGATGAGGGCTGTTTCACATCCACCTTGATCAGGCGCATGGATCCAGTCTTTCAATCGAGCGCTTCTGTACGACATCTCTATCTAATGAAGCTCTCGTCTCTGCCCATGCGAACAATGGCCGGGCCTGTTACACGATGCGGGTTCGATCATGAGCGAGACGGTTCTTATCACCGAGGCCACTATCTCATGGATGGATTCGCTCTCCGGTGTGCCTATCCTGATCAATTCATCAGAGGCACGCAGCAGAGCATCCAGCGCCTTTTCATGACAATTCGATGTGACATCGTCGACTGCCCGCAACAGGTATTTTCTGACCGTTCTGTAGTCACTACTGTCGACCGCTTCTACCGCATCGAGTGCATCCTGGACATTGAATCCCGGTTGCGGCGTGATCAGAACACTCGCTGATGCATGATCGATATAGTTAGGGTCGATACCCGTTTGTACAACAGCCTGAACATCTACCGTATGCTGCGGCAGACTCAACCAGGTCTCGAAGACTAGGGTTTCGTCCATGGTGAGATCGAAGGGCCAGGTTAGCGTAGTCGCATCTGTGATCATGGCGCCACCGCTGTCGATAACGAGCACATCGTCCGGCAGCGCCAATCGTGCGCGCCCTGGGGTTGCTATACCCAGGTTGGTCAAACTCAGCCTGAGCGGATAGGCCTGACCAGCAAGCGGTACTGCCGGAGAATAATCGACATAGTTCAGGCCCGCCAAAATCAATTTCGCATGAATCGATTGATGATTTTCCGTCGATGCCGCCTCTGCCAGCAGATCGTAGCCGACATACACCGAGCGGCCGAGTCCATAGTCAAAGGTAGTCACTGCCGGCTCTTGTGTTTGCACCGCATATGACATGAATACGCCATTGACGATCGCGCCATCGGTGCGAACTCGTGGCTTCTTGTCAGGTAAGGCCAATGAGGCTGTAGCGGCGGGATGCAGCTCAGATTCCAACAGTACGACATCGGTCGCTCTGTTGTGATTACCCTTGAAACGAATCCCTAAAGCCTGCTCCAGCCTGCCCTGGCGCTGGTCATGACCACCGGCCACCAGTAAACCCTCGCCTCTGTAGACGGCCTCGCGAAGCTCTTTTTGTGTTTTCTCGTCGAGTTTGAGGCGCTCAGACAACAGCAGGTAGGTCGAATAAGCGCCACTGCGAAGCTCCTGCTTAAACGCATCTTTGTCAGTGACTATTGAGTAGGACCAGCCCGATTGGCTCATGAGCAGTTCCAGGAAGCTTTGCTGCACTTGCAGCGATGGCAAATGATCATCCTCATGCGAATGATGCTCTGCCTTAATCATACTGAGAGAGGCTGTACGGTAATCGCCATGCCGGTCATCCAGTTCCTCACCCCGATCACAGTCCGCAGAAAAGTGCCCACTGTCGTAACGCATGCTACCGCCTGGCCGGATGATGGTTGCCAATGCTCTGTAGCCCTCACCTAACACCCCGTTCGTCGAGCCGGAGCCGTCAATACCAAGACCAATATGATTCGCACTGAAATCGTGAATGGATAGGTCAATTCCGCCCGTTCCAACCTGTTGATTGACCGATCGCGTATCAAGCAGTGCGTGTTCCCGGTCGACGAGAACATCATGCTCATCGAACAACTCAACAACCACAGATGCCTCAGGCGCTAGCTCACTATCGATCTCTGCTTCAAAGTTGAGCTCTCTCACACCGGAGCACTTCCCGTCACTTTCATCCAACAGGACAAGTACCCGGCCATGTTCACCATGACCTAGGTCAATATCAATGTTGATTGGCGGCTCGAGTACCTGAAAGTAGGCATAGGCTAAAGTTTCCCATCCGCCTTCTATTTCTGCTTGTAGAACGCAAGCGTACGCTCCCACTTCTAGAGAGGCGGTATCTATGCTTCGAATATCGCTCCAACTGTCACCTGCAGCCAAGGCAATAGCCTGACCGGCACTACTGACCTGTTGTTCAGGCTCAGTCGCAATAAGCACTTGCCGTAGGCTCAGGTTATCGAGCGACAACGTACCGCGGTGTGTAATCGAATCTGCGCATACCTCCGTATCCCCTTGGTAGATACTGGCGTTCTGAGCGGTGACGCTAGCCGAGAGACTTAAGAAGGTGTCCTCTTGAACATTGAATACCGCGCTATCATTGACCAAAACACCGCCACTGAGTGCGATAACCTGACCTACCACTTGGTACGGACCTTCCGCCGCGCTTTGTAGAGTGAACAGACTCTCGAATCGACGCTGCCCTCTTGGCACCAGTTCTGCTATCTGCTGATCAGTGATCATCGTTTCACTACCAAAAGGATCAGTGACACGAACTTGTAGCGTAGCGCCGGTAATCTTGTTATTGGTCGTGAGGTTCTGCACCAGATCATCGATTCTGACCTGGTCTGTCGTGTTGTAGATGGCCTTGTCGGTATTAATCCGCAGATTGAGTCTGGAAGATGAGGCATCTTCTGCATGTCGGATGTCGAAGAGACTCACTGAACTGTCTAGTAACGTCCCATCACGTCCATACAGTTCACCCTGGAGTCGGTAGGGACCGACCAGTGTGTTTCGTGAATTCCAGTTTTCAGCGAAACCGATTGCTTCGGCGCCATCTAATGGACCAACATCCCTGTTATCGAAATTGATTACGGGTGTATCGCTCTGGTCAACCACCTGTAGCTTTACTATGAACTCACCCGGCAATGCGCTGGTATTCGTTACAGAAACGTTGAACTGAACGATTGATTCTGGACCGTAAGCTGGTGAATCCGTACTTACAACAATGTTGCCTGAACGGGATTGTACGCTGACTGGTAGTACCACACGGTTATTTGTTTCATTGCACTCAATCAGATGGTTGCCGGCATCCGCCACAGCATAGATATCGGCGCTTTCGCTCAGCGTGGGGATGTTGTCCAGCGTGAGATCCTGGTAACTGCCCGACGGGATATTACTGACAGTACGCTCACCCAGGAGAACGCCTCCTTGTTGAGGATCTCCCTGATAGAAAGCGATTCTGGATTCTCCTGGCAGCGGACCAGCCCCTGAATTACCGATACGTAACGTGAGACTGGCTGGCTGTCCCACGCCATTGTCGATGATCTTGAGCCTGGAAGCACTGAGGTCAGGCAGATCAAGCGGATCACGATCGGGAAAGGTGTTTAATCTGTAGGTATTGTGCGTGAGCCAAGACGCCGCCTCATACCGAGGGATTGTGCCATCGTCATTGATGTTATCAATATGATAAGAGTGTTGATTCCATATTGAACGGGTGGGTGCCCATCCTGCACCCGCAGACTCAAAAACGCGCAGACCGCCGGTTCCGCCCAGATAGGGATAGGACGCCAATACGATCTCGGCACTACCATCGTTGTCGACATCCGCAACGACCGGGTACTCGAGCACCGTTGGTGATCCATTCTGTATGTTGACCAATTCTTTGCCGGTCTTTCCATCGTAGATATAGAAGTTACGTTCGTCGGCATACAGCACTTCAGCGCTGCCATCCGATTCGAAGTCAAACAGAGAGGAACCGGTACGACTGGAACTGTAATCCCTGACAGGCGCGGTCCATTTGACGCTACCATCAGTCTCAAAAACCACGTAGTTACTGCTGGCAGCGACGCCTATTTCCGGTTCGCCATCAGCATCGAAATCTCCTACCGTTGGGGCGCCACCATAGCCACCTCCGGGCAGGCTCACAGGTCCCCATTTTGTTTCTCCCGTATGTTCAAGCACATACACCCTGCCGCCGGCAACGAGCACAATCTCCGCAAAGTCATCGTCATCAAAATTTCCGATGCCGTTGAATCCATCACTGCTTAGATCAGAACGATGCCATAGTACATTACCGTTTGCATCATAGAGCGTCCGACCTGCGACCACTTCCATGTCACCTTGGTTGTCGACGTCAGCCGCGATTGAGAGAAAGCCATAAGAGGTCTGACCCCCATAATCCCGATTCCCTTCCCAGAGCAGGCTCCCGTCTGCGGAATAAACGCGACGACCCAGAATAATTTCCGGGCTGCCGTCGTGATCAAGATCTGCGATCGAAATACCGTCCCTTGTAGCATTGGGATGCTGGGGCCCAGTCGGGACGGACCACTTTAGATCACCATTGTGTTCGAAGGCTAAAAGCTGCGTACGATCTCTTCGGGCAACCAGAATCTCCGCAATCCCGTCTCCGTCAATATCGCCAAGCGCTGGACTACCATGATCTGCAACATAATGAGTGGTATCAGTCCAGATATCACGTCCATCATCGCCACTGACGACGTTCAATACTCCACCATTTGAAGTGAACACTAGATCGGGTATATCGCTGGTATTGATTACGCCATCATTATTATCATCACTTAGCTGACCTACAATGACTGGGCCGTAGATGTAATATGAGTCAGCCCTTGCAAGAGATCCACGCCATAGCCACTTCATTTCCAGTGATAAATCTCCTGCCTGCGGCGGGGTTGCGCGACACTCGCTGAGCGTCGAAGCAACGTTGTTAGCTTCATTTTTCTCCTCTATCTGGGCGTCGCTATCAACCATGGCGTAGATATGACTATCTCTAAACGAGATCACACCATTTAGAGGTATCTCCATGCTTAAGGAGCCACCACGTGGTAAGCCGGACGGCGTTGTCGCTGTACCCAGGTTGTTATCGACTCCTGTGTCAAAGACGCCATTATGATTCGTATCTTCAAAAACACTTACAATGGCCGGTGACAGCACATCGGCCACACCAATATTGGCAACCGTCAGCTGGACACTCCCTCTGACTTGTAGGGTCTGCAGATTGGTTGTGATCTGTTCACGGCTAAATTCTGATAACGTCAAATCCGGTCGCGGTATATCCAATGTTATTGTTATGTGTGTGGTATCGGTTCCAACACAACCACGGTCATCGACAACATACAGTGTGGCATCTCGGTCGAATCCCGCATTGAATACCCAAGTCGGCTGAACGCCGCTAAGATCGATCTCCCTGTCGCCGTCAAGATCCCATCCATATGACTGGATATTACCTTGTGACGCCGAGCCATCGAACTGTATCGCCTCACCGGAGAGGCCATATATAGGGTTACCGGCATCGGCAACGGGCTTGACATCACAAAGCATTCCGCCAATGGCATCAATTTCGGATTCACTGGATTGCCAACCGGGTTGCACGCCATCATCGCCCGTACTATTGAATGTTGTGTAATCAGGCGTATCGAATATGGTGATTGAGTTATCCGCTTTGAGACGCACATAGCGGAACGACTCATCCCCGAATGTGTAGAGTCCGGCATAGTCATCGATATTTATCGCTTCAGGGCAGCTTGAGCTGTTATCAGCCCACCCCTGGCCATAGACTCTGACGAGAGTCGCCATTGTCCATTCATCGGGAAATATGGCATTGGGATCATGGCTACCCCAAACGGTATACTCAATGCCTTCATGGGGAAACGGCTCATGATCGATCAGTGGAAAAATGGAGACGACATCGTATGGCGCGCCCATATCCCAAATAGCATCACTACCGCCGCCTGCTCCCATGGACCAAAAATCGAGGCTTTCTGCTGCACTTGCTCGGGTATCCGCTTCCTCGATGTAATCAAATCCACAACCGTTGACCGATACCGCTCTCCAGGTGCCGCTACGACCACCGGATAGATAGCTGCCAAGTCGATAGTTATCCGGTACAAGCTCATCAACGACTATGCCGTTTAACGTCTCGACATCTGTAATGAGATAGGTTGGGTATCCGCTGGTCTGTACATTGACGTTGATAGACTGGGTTGCAACCGAACCTTTGTCATCACTGACCACGACCGAGTATTCGTATATTCCAGACTGATCAGCCGTAGGTATCCAAGTTATGGCACCAGAATTTGGATCAATCTCCATTCCACCCGGATAGTCCGAGATACCGTAGATCAGCACATCGCCATCACTGTCTTCTGCGGTAACTTGATATTGATACAGCAATCCAGCAACCGCACTACCCGGTGCGGCAGATGTAATCACCGGAGCATGATTGCCT
Source organism: Thiohalomonadaceae bacterium (assembly GCA_050295975.1). Taxonomy (GTDB): domain Bacteria; phylum Pseudomonadota; class Gammaproteobacteria; order Thiohalomonadales; family Thiohalomonadaceae; genus JAPHTQ01. Next base: position 290 of record JBNKQR010000066.1, on the reverse strand, counting down.
GTAATAGGGATATCTTGTGCAAGTGCTATACGGCCTAAATCGACCAATCCTCCATCGGGAGCGGATATGTTGTAAGTAATAGCGTTATAACCGAGCAATTGAGCCCGAACCTGGAAAACTCCAGCCGGCGCACCCGAAAGAATAAACTCACCATTAGCCGCGGATTGTGTTTCGTAACCGTCAGCTTCAATGCTGATCAGCACACCTGACAGCGGACTTAATGTTTGTGAATCAATCACATTTCCTACGATCGAAACAGTCGTTGGATCATCAGATTTAACCAACTCCAT
>JBNKQR010000065.1:0-13090 GCA_050295975.1 Thiohalomonadaceae bacterium | reverse complement strand
GGTGATCACCGCACTTTGTGCCTGGCTGCTCAATACCTATGTCCTGATTCACGCTCCCTATCTGCGACTGATCAGCTTCATCGTAGTGATCGCCAGTACGGTTCAGTTTATCGAGATGGCGATCAAGAAACTGAGCCCGGCGCTGTTCCAGTCGCTGGGTATCTTCCTGCCGCTGATCACCACCAACTGCGCCATCCTCGGCCTGGCGATCTTCGCCACCAACCGCGGCTACGGCCTGATGGAGGGACTGGTCTTCGCCCTTGGTGCCGGGGCCGGTTTTACCCTGGCGATGGTGCTCATGGCAGGCATCCGCGAGGAGACCGAAATCAACGACGTACCGGCGCTGGTTCGGGGCACCGCCTTCAATCTCATCATCGCCGGTATCCTCTCCATGGCCTTTATGGGATTTGCCGGGCTCTTCAGTTCCACGTAAAGTAGCGGGCTCGCTATGGAATACGTGCTTTCACTTGCCGCCATAACACTGCTGTGTGCCGTGTGGATGGTGTTTCAACTCTGGCTGAAACGGGTAGACCCACAGCGAGAGAACTATAAGCCGGGTTGCGGTGCCTGTCAGGGCGGCGCGTGTGGATCAAACCCCGCAACAAACACAACAAACATTGCTGTAAATAGTATTTCCGGGGAGGCTCATTCGCACCCTGGGGGAAAAGTTGGAGAGCGTGAATGAGAAGGAAAAAAATCGCCGTCATTGGCGGCGGCCAGATCGGTAGCATTCTGACCCTGATGATCACCCAGCGTGAACTGGGCGACGTCACCCTGGTCGACCTGCCGCAGCACCTCGACCCGGTCAAGGGCAAGGCCCTGGATATCGATCACCTGATGCCGCACCTCGGTATCGACGTCAAACTGAACACCACCAGCGAATACCACGATATTGCCGATGCTGAGATCGTTGTCGTCACTGCTGGTGTGCCACGCAAGCCAAACATGTCCCGCGAAGATCTGCTGCATATCAACATCGGCATTATTAAGGACGTGGCAGAACAGGTAAAAAAGCACTGCCCGCAGGCATTTATTATCGTTGCCACCAATCCGGTGGACACCATGAGCTACGTTTTCCACAAGGTCTCCAGTTTCCCGCATAACCAGGTGGTCGGACTTTCAGGCGGACTCGACACTGGCCGCTTCCAGCACTACATCGCTGAGGAGACCGGGCTGTCGGTAAAAGATGTCTCCTGCATGGTCATGGGTGGTCATGGTCCAACCATGGTGCCGCTGATCCGCACCGCTAGCGTCGCGGGTATCCCAATCACCGACCTGCTGAACAAAGAACAGCTGGACAGAATTGTCTCCCGCACCAAGGAGGCAGGCACCGAGATCGTCCAGCTACTGGGCAACGGTAGCGCCTTCTTTAGCTCTGCCGCCTCTATTCTTGAAATGATCGAGGCCTTCCTTGGAGACAAGAAACGGGTCATCAGTTCCTCTGCTCTGTGTCAGGGGGAATATGGTGTTGATGGTTACTTCATGGGTGTACCCTGTGTCATCGGAGCGGACGGCGTTGAACGTATCCTGAACGTAGACCTGACCGAAGAGGAACGACAGGCTCTCGCAACTACTGCGGAGGCTGTTCTGCAGAGTGTCAGGCAGACGGGGTTGTAAGGCAAAAGGATCACAACGCAGGCATGGAAAGCCACACAACTTCACCACAGTAGTCGTGATGTGCGGAGCGTGTTGAGTATGCGTTACTCGTGGATTGCCTTTACTTTACTGATACTCGATCAGGGATCAAAGTGGTTAATCAGCAATTCAGGATCAATCGACAGCCATCGAGCAGCTATCGGTAGCCTGATCTTTAAAGTTGAAACAACCACACCGCTAAGCAGCAACGACATCATTAACGCCTTGGGCCACAGTAGTACCCTGGTACTACTTGCCGGACTGATCGGCATCCACCTGTTAATCACCCGCTTTAGTACTGCGACTCACTTCACCACCCGGCGAACTATTCTCGCCTTACAATTGGGTGGCGGCGCTGTTATTTCACAGGCCTTTGATCTGGCACTGCGTGGCACTGTATACAGCCCTCTCGGCATGGAAATAGGCAGCAACTTCACCTTAAATTTGGGTATTGCCGATCTCGCGCTACTCGGTGCGTTCATACTGCTGCTTTACGTGCTGTTCATTAGTAAACCCCGACTGCGCAGTCGGGTGACCCTTGCTCCGGCCGATGCGGCGCCGCTCAATTTTTCACCCATTCCTCGCGGCATCGACAATATTCACATTGACGTTCATCTTTCGCCCCAATTTCAGGAGAGCATCAATCAGCTTGTGCAATACCTGCTCCCTTTGGTGGTCACTCAATTGCAGCAAGGGCGGGTACCTCCGGCAATTCCTGAAAAGTACAGCGCTAGCGCACGCACCACCTTTAACGAGCTGCTGACCTTTTCATTGCGCAAAGTCCGTGACAGTGGTGAAAAGCAGTTTCCCGATCTTTTTATTACTGCCCTGCTCAAATTTATCCATGAGAAGGTCAATAGCGCCGTCTCCACACTGGTCAAACAGAGCAAAGAAGAAGGCAATGTTCACTTCATCCGTGGACTTAAGAGTCAGGCCAGGCAACCTCAATTAGTGGAGTGGCTGTTCCGCTACCGCATCCACATCACCGCTGTAACCAATCAGATTCTGTTACAGACGATCTTCGACCGGCGCGGAAAGGAGCTGGAAAGAAGCATTAAGGCACTGCTCGACAGAAAGAATTTGTTTGCCATGCAGGCGATGCACTCGCCGTTGGTGCTTGCTGGTAACAGCCACGACGAAAACCTGTTAATGGAACACTACCTGCTACTGGGCCAGCAGCAGAGTGATCCAAACAGTTTCGTCAATATCGATAACGTACTGAGCGAAAGCCTTAGAGACTGTCTGACACTGGTTGAGGAGAGTGAAGAACGTTCCATCACCCTGACACAGGGCAATCTCAACAGCAGCACCCTTGATATTCTGATGAAACCATCCGTATTGATGCACCAGGGTAATGTCGCGATCCTGCTGGATCAGGTATGGAGTACAAGGAAGCTAAACAAAAGTTTACAACAGAGTGAGTGGCGGCGCTTTACCCAGTTCCGCCTGCACCAGAAATTCCAGAAACGGCTGTGGCAAAAACTGAAAGCGGATATTACTGATGCGGGACTTGCGCCCTGGATCACCGCCGCATATTTATGCAAAAGCATCCTCAAGACCCATCGCAGCGACCTTTCACCAGCCCTGCTTCTCAACCTGCTTGCGCGTAACACCACAAAACAGGAGTTCCAACAGCGGTTACGTGACGCACTGAGGACTGCACAAACCCCGCCATCCGCAGAAGGGATCACCCAGGCCTGGCGTGAGATTCATCAGGATGCCAGGCTTCAGGATCGTTTCCTGTTACCGTTTATTCATGATTTTGCCCGCTACCGGCGTGATCTGTTGTTGCTGCACACCTACCAGCAGGGCGCCAATGAGATCCGCCTGTTGCAGGAGACGCACGAAGTCGAAACCTCACGCGCCAACTACACACTCTATGAATTCCTTCACGCTTCGGAACTGCGCACAGCTGATGCCCCTGTTCTGTCGCATGTCATCATCAAGGCCGACTTGCGTGGTTCCACTGAAGTCACGGAAAAGCTGACTGAGCTGGAACTTAACCCGGCGACCCATTTTGAGCAAAACTTTTTTGTTCCCATCAATGAAGTGATCGAAAACTACGGTGCGGAGAAGGTCTTCATCGAAGGTGACGCGATCATTCTCATACTCAATGAGTATGGCGGCCCCCATCAGGATCACATGCCCGCCGCACGCGCCTGCGGCCTGGCTGCACAAATCCTGCAAATCGTCGCCAAGCAGAACCGGGAACTGTCTGTTTACGGGCTACCGCAGTTGGAACTGGGGATTGGTATTGCCTACCAACAGGGCGCCCCCCGATACCTCTTCGACAAGCAACACCGTATCACCATCTCTCCGGCGATCAATCGTGCCGATCGTCTCTCATCTTCCACCTGGAGCATACGCAACTGGCGTAAAAAACAGCAATTCGAAAGCCCTTTTGTCGAGGTTTACCAACCATCGGATACTGCCCTTGGACTCGGTGAAAAGGCGCAAAAAGATCTAATCTACAATATCAATGGCATCAACCTGGAAGAGAGCGTTTTTAAGCGGCTGGCTACTGAACAGAAGCTGAAAAAGGTCACCAATACGATAAAGGCGATTGCCGATAGCGAACTCTACACCGGTGCTTTCGTTGATCTGCTCGGGACTGAGCAAAGTCTTATTATCCGCAAGGCGCCACTACACCTTTATGATCCAGAATATCGCGTTGCAGATTGTCCAATTGTTGAGGGACGTCACTTTTACGAAATCATCCATCGCCCGGAACTACTGGAACAGCTACGCAAAAAACGCTAGTTTGTCCTATTTCCCCAGCGCACTGGAGCAATACCGGCATGGCCGACTTTCACTATACCGATCCCCTGCCCCTGGGCGATGATGACACCGAATATCGTCACCTCACGAGTGACCACGTCAGTGTGGTTGAGTTTGAAGGGAAGCCTGTTCTCAAGGTCGAAGCAGAAGCGCTGACTCTACTGGCCGACGCAGCTGTCCGTGAGGTCTCCCACCTCTATCGCACCAGTCACCTGCAACAACTACGCAATATCCTCGATGACCCTGAGGCGAGTCAGAACGACCGCTTCGTCGCCCGTGAGCTACTAAAGAACGCCAACATTGCCGCAGGCATGGTCCTGCCCGGCTGCCAGGACACCGGCACCGCCATCGTCATGGGAAAGAAGGGGCAGCAGGTGTGGACCATTGGTGGTGATCGAGAGGCTCTCTCGAGAGGTATCTTCCAGGCCTATGCCGAGGACAATCTGCGCTACTCGCAAATCGCGCCGCTGACCATGTACGAGGAGACCAATACCGGCACCAATCTGCCTGCGCAGATCGACATCGAAGCGATCGATGGCGATGCTTACAAATTCCTCTTCATCACCAAGGGCGGTGGCTCGGCCAATAAGACATTCATCTTCCAGGAATCGAAGGCGCTGCTGAATCCGGACAGCATGATGGCCTTTATGCGAGCCAAACTCATGCTGCTCGGCACCTCCGCCTGTCCGCCCTATCACCTGGCAATCGTGATCGGTGGCTCTTCAGCCGAGGCCAACCTGAAGATGGTTAAACTCGCCTCAACCCACTACCTCGATACCCTGCCAGAGAAGGGCAACGAGTATGGCCAGGCATTTCGCGACAGGGATATGGAACAGCATATCCTGGAACTGACCCGTGAGCTGGGGATCGGTGCCCAGTTCGGTGGCAAGTATTTCGCTCACGATGTGCGGGTGATCCGTCTGCCCCGCCACGGCGCCTCACTACCAGTCGGCATTGGAGTCTCCTGCTCCGCAGACCGCAACATTCTTGGTCGCATCGACCAGGATGGTATCTGGCTAGAGCAACTGGAGAGCAATCCGGCCCGCTTCCTGCCAGAGCCAACCGCAGACGACCTTTCTGAACGGGTGGTTCAACTCGACCTGAACCGACCGATGGAGGCAATTCGTGAGGAGCTATCCAGGTACCCAATTAAGACCCAGCTGCTGCTCAATGGCCCCATCGTCGTCGCCCGTGATATCGCCCACGCCAGGTTGAAGGAGATGCTGGATCGGGGCGAGGAGCTCCCGGACTACTTCAAAAACCACATCGTCTATTACGCCGGTCCGGCCAAGACCCCGGAGGGCTACGCATCCGGCTCCTTCGGCCCCACCACCGCCGGCCGGATGGACAGCTATGTAGAACTGTTCCAGAAGCATGGTGGCTCACTGGTAATGCTGGCCAAGGGTAACCGCAGTCGTCAGGTCACTGAGTCCTGCAAACACCACGGCGGTTTCTATCTCGGCTCCATCGGGGGCGCCGCAGCGATCCTGGCAGAGAACAACATCACCAAATCTGAAGTCATCGACTTCCCTGAACTGGGAATGGAGGCGGTCTACCGCATTGAGGTTAAGGACTTTCCTGCATTTATCGTCGTTGACGACAAGGAGCATGATTTCTTTGCTGAATTGGGAATGTGAGGCATTTATTCACAACATAAAAAAAGCCGCTTCCCTTTCGGGTAGCGGCTTTCTGTATTCTGGTACTCGCGAGTGGACTCGAACCACCGACCCCCACCATGTCAAGGTGGTGCTCTAACCAACTGAGCTACGCGAGTGCTGACGAGCGGTGAATTCTACGGATTCGGACTACTTTGTCAACCAGCGTCACGACTCGCCAATTCTAGTCGGGCACGAGAGATAAATTCCGCCACAAATACTGACATTACCGCTAACAAAGTACTTAATAGGATGCCCACAGCAATAATGGCCTTCTTGGTTACTCCGGTGGGTGTAGGATTCAGCCCAGGCTCACTGATAAAACGCGTCTCCTGAATATTTTCCAATTGTAGACGTGTCTTGGCAATTTCGGCCTCTATGAGTGCCTGACTACGTATGGAAGCGGCAAGATTTCTGTCGAGTTCATCCCTCATTGCAGGCAGATCCAGATTTACGTCCTGCTCGAGTTCCAGGACCATTCGTTGCGCCTTCTCAATCTCACTATCAATCAGCAAGCGATCCAGAATTGAACTTTGACCCTGTCCCAGCTTGGCTCTGTTTGCCACTAATCTGTCCAGACGCTGCCTTGTGCCCTTCAGTTGCCCTACACGGACTTCCATTAGTTTAGCGTTTCGTTTCTGAGCTGCATGCAACGACTGCTGCAACGCCTTCTCATCCTCAAGCTGGCTATCCTTGTCCACAAGTGCATTTACGATATCTGTCTTTTTCATTTCATAGAGCGCTGCCTGATCTTCCTTGAGCCTGGCCAGAATTGCATTTTCCAGGTCGACAATATCACCAACATCGCTCGGTAAGCCCTTCCCCTCCAATATAAGAAAATCACTTTTTCGTGGTAAGCGCACGTTAAAAGAGGGTGCCTTTCTGCCCGGATTTTTACTTTCATAATCGGACATCACAGTTGGAATGATCCCTTCATTAAGCCTGATTTCTACCGTATTCGGTGACTCTACCGGCTCCTCCCTGCCATGCTCATCGGTAAGTGTGCCAACTTCAATAGAGATAGAATAGAGATACTGCTGCTGGTGAAACAAGGCGGCGACAACAACCAGGAGCGACCCTACAACGAATACACTGAGTAGCAAAAGTTTGCGCTTCAACAGGACCCTGGTCAGATCAAGAAAGCTTATTTCATCTTCAGTGGAATAGTGATTTGCTGGTAATTCTGTCGACATGTGATGATACAACTCTGTTTGGTTATTTTTTTGTTGATCGCCCATTCTCCCTGGGCCCCAATCTTCCTGTCAGCCATGATATAGACGCCACAGCGTAAGAAGGCAATATTAATTGAACGTTAACTCTGGCTATACGGTTGCACCTAATCCCATATTTTTCTCCTGTATCCGCCGCATTTCGTCCCGCACCCGGGCCGCCTCCTCGAACTCCAGGTCGCGGGCATGGCGGAACATCTGCTCCTCCAGCTCTTTAAGGCGTTTTTGCAGCTCTTTGCCAGACAGGGCAGCGTACTCCAGAGTCTCCTCCGCCACCTTGGCGTAGCGCTTGCCGCGACCATGGGTTGCGCCGTAGCCCGACTCCAGGATGTCTGCCACCGCCTTCTCCACCCCAATCGGGGTGATACCGTGCTCCTCATTGAAGGCGACCTGCTTGGCACGGCGACGGTCGGTTTCGTCGATGGCGCGCTGCATGGAGCCGGTCATTCGGTCCGCATAGAGGATCGCCTTGCCGTGGAGGTTGCGAGCGGCACGGCCGATGGTCTGGATCAGGGAGGTCTCGCTGCGCAGGAAGCCCTCCTTGTCCGCATCGAGAATCGCCACCAGGGAGACCTCGGGCATATCCAGCCCCTCACGTAGCAGGTTGATCCCCACCAGTACGTCGAACTCGCCCAGACGCAGGTCACGGATGATCTCCATCCGCTCCACGGTATCGATGTCCGAGTGCATGTAGCGCACCCGCGCACCGTTTTCGGCCAGATATTCGGTCAGGTCCTCGGCCATACGCTTGGTCAGGGTGGTCACCAGCACCCGCTCGCCGACCTCTGACCGCTTTTTGATCTCTGAGAGCAGGTCGTCCACCTGGGTGGTCACGGGGCGAATCTCGACCTCTGGATCGATCAGGCCAGTGGGGCGCACCACCTGCTCTATCACAGCCCCAGAGTGTGCCAGTTCATACTTGGCCGGGGTGGCAGAGACATAGATGGTCTGTGGCGAGATGCGCTCAAATTCGTCGAAGCGCATGGGACGGTTATCCAGCGCCGAGGGTAGACGAAAACCGTAATTGACCAGATTCTCCTTACGCGACCGGTCGCCCTTATACATGGCGCCTATCTGCGACACGGTGACATGGCTTTCGTCGATCACCAGCAGCGACTCATCCGGCAGGTAGTCGAACAGGGTTGGTGGTGCTTCGCCCGGATTACGGCCGGATAGGTAGCGGGAGTAGTTTTCAATGCCAGAGCAGTAGCCCAACTCCAGAATCATCTCGATATCGAAACGGGTTCTCTGCTCCAGACGCTGTGCCTCGACCAGCTTGTCCTGGTTCCTCAGTTCCTCCAGCCGCTCCTTCAGTTCCTCCTTGATATGCTCCACCGCCTCCAGCAGGGTCTCCCGTGGGGTAACGTAGTGGGTCTTGGGGTAGATGGTCAGGCGCGGCACCCGACGCAGCACCTCGCCGGTGAGCGGGTCAAAGTAGGACAGCGACTCGATCTCCTCATCAAACAACTCGATGCGCACCGCCTCGGTATCCGACTCGGCGGGAAAGACATCGATCACCTCGCCACGCACACGGTAGGTACCGCGGTGTAGCTCCACATCATTACGGCTGTACTGAAGCTCGGCCAGGCGGCGCAGGATGTTGCGCTGGTCGATAATGTCACCACGCACCAGATGCAACATCATGTTGAGGTAGGAATTCGGGTCGCCCAGGCCGTAGATGGCGGAGACGGTGGCGATGATGATGGTGTCGCGACGCTCGAGGATAGCCTTGGTAGCAGAGAGGCGCATCTGTTCGATATGCTCGTTGATTGAAGCATCCTTCTCAATGAAGGTGTCCGAGGCGGGCACATAGGCCTCTGGCTGGTAGTAGTCGTAGTAGGAGACGAAGTACTCAACGGCGTTATTGGGGAAAAACGCCTTCATTTCCCCGTATAGTTGGGCCGCCAGGGTCTTGTTGTGGGCCATGATCAGGGTCGGGCGCTGCACATGCTGGATCACATTGGCGATGGTGTAGGTCTTACCCGAACCGGTCACCCCCAGCAGGGTCATCCCCGCCTCGCCTGCCTCCAACCCGTCAATAAGGGCTGCAATCGCCTCCGGCTGGTCGCCAGCAGGGGAAAATTTTGACTCAAGTTGAAAAGTCTTACTCATTGGGGATTTAGATTCATTCATTCTTACAGTAACATTACCCAGTTTTTTAAACCCGCTGCCCTAAGGAGCATTTGCTTGGACACGCATCTTTCCCACCGCGTACAAAGTGTAAAACCTTCCGCCACCCTGGCCATCACTGCCCGTGCCAAGGAACTCAAAGCTCAGGGGAAAGATATTATCGGTCTGGGGGCCGGTGAGCCGGATTTCGATACCCCTGCCCATATCAAGCAGGCGGCCATCGAGGCGATCCAGGCTGGCTTCACCAAGTATACCGCGGTTGATGGCACGCCGGGGCTGAAACAGGCCATCATCGCCAAATTCGAACGCGACAATGGTCTGAAGTATGGGCCTGATCAGATCCTGGTCTCATCCGGCGGCAAGCAGAGCTTCTTTAACCTGGCCCAGGCCTATCTGAACCCCGGCGACGAGGTGATCATCCCCGCCCCCTACTGGGTCTCCTACCCGGATATGGTGCTGCTGGCAGAGGGTAACCCCGTGATCATCCAGGCAGGCCTTGAAGCGGGCTTCAAAATCACCCCTGAACAGCTGCGCGGTGCGATCACGCCCAAAACCCGCCTGGTGGTCTTAAACAGCCCCTCCAACCCCACTGGCGTTGCCTACACCAAAACGGAACTGGCGGCGCTGGGTGAAGTGCTACTGGAGTACCCCGAGATTCTTGTCGCCAGCGACGATATGTACGAACACATCCTCTGGGCCGACGAACCCTTCTGCAACATCGTCAACGCCTGCCCGGCGCTGTACGACCGCACCGTGGTAATGAACGGCGTATCCAAGGCCTACTCCATGACCGGCTGGCGCATCGGCTACTGTGGTGGCCCCACGTGGCTGATTAAGGCGATGAAGAAGGTCCAGTCGCAAAGTACCTCAAATCCCTCCTCTATCTCTCAGGTAGCGGCTGAGGCGGCCCTCAAGGGCGACCAGGAGTGTATTCAGGAGATGCTTGCGGCCTTTAAGCAACGCCACGACTTTGTGGTGGCCGAACTGAACCGTATCAAGGGCGTGGAGTGCCTGCCCTCCCAGGGCGCTTTCTACTCCTTCCCAGACATGCATGAAGCCATTGAGGCACTGGATGGGGTCAACGACGACCTGGAACTGGCTGAGTACCTGCTGAACGAAGCTGGCGTGGCACTGGTACCGGGTTCCGCCTTCGGCCAACCTGGTTACATGAGGCTCTCTTTCGCCACCAGCATGGAAAACCTACAAAACGCCCTACAGCGCATCGGAAAACGACTGGGCTACAAATAGCAGGATTCCTACTTTACTGGGCAAGATACCCTTACAGTTCCAGGGTTCATCACCAATATCCCCATAGGTAAGCTTTGACGTAACACATGGAGGTGTTACAGATATGCTTACCAAACCTAGTTCTACTCACGATCAATTCGCCTATCAGGCGGGATTTACACTTACAGAACTGATGATAACGCTCTCCATGGTCACCATTCTGACGACCATGGCGCTCCCTGCCTTCAGTTCAATGCTAGAGGAGAATCGCATAGTTTCGAAAGTGTATGAATTGGTTGCACAGCTAAACTATGCGAAAAATGTTGCTGTAACTAGCAACAAACAGGTGGTTCTATGTAAAAGCTCTGACGGAGCATACTGTGACGGTGGTGCATCGTGGGCTGAAGGATGGATAATATTTGCAGACACATCACGTAACAGGGAGCGAGAAGATGACGAACCTCTCGTTAGAGTAAAACAAGTTTCTGACAAATCAAATCTTGATTTCAGGGCCTTTGGATCGGACGACTATGTCGCTTTCCAACCAACGGGTATGCTTAAAATGGGAAACGGAACTTTCACTTTTTGCCCGAAAAACAACGAGATCCCACCAAGAGCAGTAATTATCTCAAAAACAGGTCGGGTGAGAATATCCAGAACAAAGGTAAACGGCGATTCACTTGAATGTCCTTAACAAAAAAACCGACCTCGAAGGATCGGTTTTTAATGTTTGGCTCCCCCGGCTGGACTCGAACCAGCGACATACGGATTAACAGTCCGGTGTTCTACCAACTGAACTACGGGGGAAGAACAGCGGCGTATACTACAAGTGGTGCCCTGGTCGGTCAAGAGCTTCAAAAGGGAAAATGCTCGAATTCACTGGAGCAATCAAAAATCTCTTACAATAGCGCCCCATACAGGGGCAATGCGGCCAAGAATTACCCATATCCTAACAATCAATCCCCTTCAGGTATGCCAGAAACTCCTCGCGTAGTTCGGGGTGCTTCAAAGCATATTGTACTGTCGCTTTCAGGTACCCTAACTTGCTTCCGCAGTCGTATCGAACACCACGAAACCGGTAAGCTAGCACCTTCTCATCCTCCAATAGGTTGGCAATGGCGTCGGTAAGCTGGATCTCACCTCCTGAGCCTCGCCCAGTACGCTCCAGTTGTCCGAAAATGGCTGGTGTCAGCAAGTAGCGCCCCACAACGGCCAAATTCGAGGGTGCCTGGACAGGCTTCGGTTTCTCAATGATATTGGTGATACGCGCTACTTCACCATCATCCTCACCGACGCTGACAATTCCGTACTTATCTGTCTCCGATTTTGGAACCTCCTGTACCCCCAGGACACTGCACTGGTGTTGAGCATATTGCTCAACCATCTGCTTCACAACCCCTGTCCCCTGACCATCAATAAGGTCATCGGCTAGCAACACGGCGAAGGGCTCACTCCCTACCGCAGGCTTAGCGCAGAGTACTGCATGGCCTAATCCGAGTGCCTCAGGCTGACGAATATAGATACAAGAGACATCACTTGGGACAACGTCACGAAGGATCTGTAACAGCTCCTTTTTGCCCTTCTTCTCCAGCTCGGTCTCCATTTCGTAATTCTTGTCGAAATGGTCCTCGATCGCCCTTTTGGCGCTGCTGGTGACGAAGATCATCTCCCTGATGCCCGCCTCGACCGCCTCCTCTACCGCATACTGAATTAGCGGCTTATCCACCACCGGCAGCATCTCTTTGGGATTGGCCTTGGTGGCAGGCAGGAAGCGGGTCCCAAGACCTGCAACAGGGAAAACAGCCTTTCTGATTAAACTCATTAACAACAAATCCTGTATTGGCTCTAAGTAGGAAATCATAACATACCATCGTCAGTGCTAGCTCTTCTCCCATTAGAGACGACAATATGGATGTAATCGAGTTGCCACATATGGAACATACAGTCTAGGGAGAGGAGAGGGGAATCAATCCATCCTGTATTACCTCTCCCTTCTTGGATGGGGATCGAGAAAAGCAAGTATACTTCTGACCCCAAGTGAAACTGCAACCAAATAATTAAAAATTATCATCCTTGCATTGAAGCTACCATTCAAGCAGACAAATAACTAACCCAGGCCAAGTAGCCCTGGCTAAGAAATGCATGAATTTTCTAAATTTCCCGTTACGCATTTTATATGCTTGTAGATATCGAAGTCTCACACATCGGCAAAAGTCTGATGTTTCTCATATTTGTGGTGATGTTGTTTACCAATAGAGCCAAAAGTCTACTGAAAGAGTCCGTTTTTTTAATCCGTGTTATATGGATACTATTTCAGAGAAACGTCTATCAATTGTCTAATGATGTAATGATGTTTTGATGTATTGGTGTATTGGTGTATTGGTGTATTGGTGTATTGGTGTATTGGTGTATTGGTGTATTGGTGTATTGGTGTAT
>JBNKQR010000064.1:0-13317 GCA_050295975.1 Thiohalomonadaceae bacterium | reverse complement strand
AGGGTCACGTATTCAGCAACATCAGAAGTCGCGTGTGGAATATATACCTGCTGCATCGATTTCTGTACTGACATAGCGATCTGCCTGGCACCATTCACCTCAGTCGCTGGCAATAACACGACAAATTCTTCTCCACCATAGCGAGCCACAAAGTCAGCTGGACGATTGATCACCTTGCAGATTGCCTGAGTCACTCGTTTCAGACATTCGTCACCGGCCTGATGGCCGTAGTGGTCATTGTAGTTTTTGAATAGATCCACATCGATCATCAACAAACTTAGCGCCTCACCTTCTCGTGACATCCGTCGCCACTCACCATGCAATTTCTCATCCAGAAGACGACGATTGGGGATACCCAGAAGTGGATCATTCTCCGCCAGCTGTTTCAGTCTTTTCTCACTCAACTCCAGGGTGGTGAGCATGGCGTTGAAGCTCTCCCCAATAGAATTAAATTCTTTGGATAGTCCCATCTCATTTACCCGCATATCCGAATGACCCGCACGTACTTGTACCATTGTGTCTGCCAGTTGCTGCAATGGGTGCAATACCCAGCTTCCCAACGCCACCCAGAGTGCTACGATGACGATCAACATAGTGAGTACAAACTGCAGCATGTTGTCACGAATGATATTGAGCATCGGGGTGATCACCCGCTTACCCGGTTGACTAGCCAGAACAAACATTTCGGATGCGCCACTGCCGAGCTGCTTATAAGCAATGACATACTCTTCGTCATCCGATAAGTGGTCCATTACTACACCGGCTGAACTTTTACTTATAGCCTGTCTCAAACTCTGAGAGGGGTAGGGTTTATCCTGTTCAACATGACTGTCTGAGCCTCGCACAAGTACTGTTCCATCACGGTCCACAATCGAGACTTCCATCTCCGCCAGTTGGTATTGCCGCGACAGGGTAAATTCCACCCAGTCCAAGGTTCGTCCCGCTACCAACACAAGTTTTACTTCACCACGATGATCTAGAACAGGCATTGCCAATGGCAAAATACGTTGCTTACTGATCCGGCTTTGCTGGTAATGTCCAACGACAAAACGTTTCTCTGACATCACCAGTTTAAAATATTGCTGCGCTGAGAAGTTGGCGGAGAATGCCGCTGGAATCGTACTGCAAATCAGCTCACCGCTCTTATCCAGCAGCATGACAGAGTCGATACCAGGTGAAATATTGATGTACTCGGTTAAAAGATGTTGGCAACTTTGTGCCGATACACTCTGTACTTCGAGAACAGAGGCCATCGCTTTCATCAGGTTTTCCATCTCAGCCAACCACTGCTCATGTACAGCAGCCAACAATCCAGCCTTTATCTGAACATCCTCTTCGGCAAGTTCACTGTGCTGACGATAGTTATCCAGTGAGGCCAGAGTAAAACTGATAGCAAGAACCACAACGATGATTACCACCAGACCTGTAAACAACAGGCGCTGACTAGGCTGGCGTAGTGGCGCCCCCTTGCGGCTCTTGCTTTTCATTTCTTCGGTCATCACGACTCCCGAAGGCTGTACTCACGAGTAACTGTCGGAGGATAGTATTCATCTTGGCGGAACGGCTATGACATCATCACGCCTAAGCTGAAGTATAGCGGTACTACGTCATTCGCAGGCTAATCTTTCCTGCTTAGATCTGATGGGGGAGGAAAAGCAGCGATCAGTTTATCTGGTACCTCATGACGAATTACCTGATTAAGACCGTTATTTCCCATAACGAAACAGGCAAATATCATGATAATCGTTGGCATCACACCAATTCGCGTCAAGGCAACCGCGACAAAGTGGCTAGGACTGTGAGGGTCGATGGTGAGTTCAAGCACCCAACTGATCAGAAGAAACACAACCGTCAGAGCAAAACCAATGTAGAGCCAACGAAAATTCCCAAGCGCGGCACGCCAATGCATCGCTACAAACCAGGGACCACTTTGAGCAATGCGCTGACTGCGTCGACGGATGTACAGCATGAATATCAGAGAAACTGATAATGGAATCAGGATTGCGATGCGTCCGATGCCAAGAAATATTGAGAGTGGACCAAGCAACAACAGCACACCAAGGGTGACCATAAACAACTCATGTGCCGCCCTGGCACCCTTGAGTTCGGTTTGCGGGATATCAAAGACCATCGGACTGCTCCTTGCTAACAGCGATAAACAAGACCCATGCGGGAGAAGGAATTGCTAGAATATTAGCAGTCATCGATAGACTTATGAAGATGTATTCGCCTCACTCTCTTTTGCTGTGGCCACGACAACCTGATCCCTGCCGGAATGTTTCGCCAGATATAGTGCCCTGTCCGCTTCAGCAATCAGCCCATCTCCGGTGCTCCCTGGAGTTAATTGAGCGACTCCAATGGAGACCGTTACTCCCGGTAAATCCTTGTGCGCCAGTCGCTCGGCAGTCTCTATCCGTACCACGTCACACAGACGCTCCGCGACCTCAATCACCTTGTCGTGGCCCAGACCAGGGAGAATCACCACGAACTCCTCACCACCAAAACGCACCGCTGAGTCATCGACTCGAAGGTGTGACAGCAGGATCGTGCCAAATATACGCAGTAGCTCGTCACCTGCCAGATGACCAAAGCTGTCATTAAAGCGTTTGAAGTGATCCACATCGAGCATCAATAGACCCAGTTCGCAAGGCTCGGTCTGCGCTCGTTCGATTAAACGAGGTAACTTCTCATCGAGCCAGTATCGATTGTAGAGACCGGTCAGGGTATCGATGCGTGCACTGCGGGCATACTGTTGTTGCAGAATAAACGAGTCACTGAGCGCGACGTCATCCTTACGAATGCGGTTGGAGAGCATGTAGAGCAGATTCCTCGCAACCACATGAGAGGTGTTGATCAGCCGCCACAGGTCTTCGCGTTGCAACACCATAATGTGACTCTTTTCTGCGGCCAAAACTCTGGCAGTTGTCGGCTTGCCGTCGAGCACTGAAAGTTCACCAACACACTCCCCCACATTGACGTGAGTGACGAAAGCACGGTGCTCTGCAGCCAGCTCAATCCGCAATGATCCGGCAAGCACAAAGAAGATGGATTGATTTTCGTGTCCGGACTCGAGCAACAGCTCGTTTTCCTCCAGATAACGCTCTTGGGCCGCTTCTCGTACCCATTCGAGCGCCTGGGGACTCTCTCCCTCGAAGAGTTGCAGTCGAGTCAAATCGCAGTTGCTTGTATTACAGCTCATGGTGGTGCATTACCCCCTTGCTCCACCTTGGAGTATATACAGAATATCCAGAACAACAGCGTGAATGAGGGAATCTGTAGAGTCCTGCACAATTCAGGGGGAAGTCGCGCAGAGAAATGGATGCTAGAAGCTGCCGCTTACTCCAAGTGTGTAGATATTCCGGGTGTAATGATAGGTTGTCATATTGGAGTGATTCTCTGTAAATCGGTACTCGAAGCCGACTTTCAAGGTGTTACTCAGCTCATGATTGACTCCCAGTGACAGCATTAACCTCTCGTCGCTCCGCTTAATACGGCTACTGTCAGCAAAGACATTCTCATCGTTATATTCGCTAATTCGCCAGGTAAGGCGGCTATCCAGCTCCCACCCTTTACTCATGATCGCCTCGGCACGCAAATCCACCGTATGTCGTGTGGGTGAGTAGCTACTAAATACCGTAGTACCTCGATAATCGTTGCGATCATTCAACTCAAGCTCATAGCTTGCCTGCAAATTTATATCTTGTCGTTTATGTAGCCAGCGAAACTCCAGCTCATGCCGGTTACCTGCCAGATAATCATAATTGGCTTTCAGGGCTGAAATAGTACTGTATCGATAGCGCAGCCACAGATTATCCATTGAGGAAAACGGGTACTTGCCGTTTACATACAGCTTGGTGGTTTGCAGATAATTGCTTCCCCCTAGAGAGGTTCCATTCATTTCCGCGCCCACGCGATTCTTCCAGTCCGCCAGGACAAATCCTTTATCCATCGTTACCTGAAGAAGATTCAGATCATAGATGCTCACACTCTTATAGTGCTGCATAAAACCGACCAGCTCCATGCGTACACCCTCATTACCACCCTCACTGCGAGAGGTATAAACCATCGCACTAGTGAAGCTATCACCCTTATCGGCGATACCGACCAGGGCTGGATCCTGAATATTGTCATCATAACCAAGGTGCAGGTGATAACCACTGTCCCAAATGACCGGGGAGACGACTGAAGAGGGCGACTGCTCAAGCTGTGCCAATCGCTGCGAGGCCAGCGCACTCAGCTTTGACGATTTGGCCCTATCCTTTACATCGACAAACCAGTTTTTTGCCTCATCCTGATCACCACGCCGTAGCTCAAGCAGGGCAATATTGAAGTGTGCCAAATCGGTAAGGGGTTCATGTGCAGCGGCTTTGAGAAAATATTTCTTCGCCTGGTCAAATTGATTAAGTTGCAGATGGCACAGCGCCAGATTAAAGTCGAGCTTTGGCTCCTTCATCCCGGCCTTTTCCGCTGCGGAAAAATGGATCAAAGCTGCAGTGTATTGTTCCTTTTTATACAACGAAATCCCCTGGCTGAACTCAACCTCACCCTGGGCATAAAGGGTTCCTGCGAACCCAGTCAGCAGCAAGAAAAGTACCGTAGTGATAGACCTCGTCACCAACACTCCTCCTCAGGAGTTTCTTTCCCATAAAAAAACCACCCTGCACCACGGGTGGTCTGACTCACTATACTAACAACACTATCTACCGATGACATCGGCTGATCTTCGTTAATCTTCTTCGGGAGGATCTTCGTTGTCCACCTCGACTTCGTCGATACTGTCGTCAATATCATCCCTAGTATCATCGATATCATCTTCGATCTCATCATGGGTATCCTGAACCTGATCCTCGACCTCATGTGTTGCCTCGTGGGAGCCTGTGCCCACGGCATCATTACGAGAATCAGCCTTGAGGTCTGGCAAGTCTATATCATTCACGATGTCTGTGGGATCGTTGCTATCCAGCACCTGCAGGGTCACATCGCCCATATCTGCAGCCTCTGCTGCATGGGAACCCATTGAGAGAAATAGTATTAACATTGTTAACACAATTCCCATAACAAATGTGGCGTTATTCATTGTGTTCTCCGACATCCATATGGTGTTCATGGCTTCTCATTATTTTTGTACCTAGGTCAGGTTGCGCAGACTAATGCCCGCACCACTCTGTTGACGCACGTTCAGTTTCAGGCGAAAGACTTTGACATCACCACTCTGGCTAATGCGTGCCACGATCTCACCATCCCCAGGTGTAGCAACCCGTATGGGAAGGGTAAGTCGATTCTTACCTTTACGTAGCGACGCACTCCAGGTGAACTCATGCTTACCTGGATACCCCTGCAACTCTGCGTTCTCTGGTAGCACCAGGGCAAAGGTGGTTTGACCAAACTCCTCAGGACTATCAAACACCAGGCTAACCTGCTCGGTTTCCCCTAAACCAAGACTGACGGTCTGAAGGGTTTGACCTGTTTCGGGTGGTGCTGGTGAGAGAGTCACTGCAAACCACAAAGCCACGCTAGCCGCCAGCGCTGAACCAAAACCTGCAGCAAAATTCCAACGGGCATGATGTGTCGTGCTTGCCTGAGCTACCTTCGCAAATGCCTCTGCCGGGAATTCGGCACGCATTGCCGGTGCTGGTAGCTGTGACAACTCACGACGTAACTGACGCTCAGCATCCAGTTGGTGCTGACAATTTGCACAGAGTTGCAGGTGACGGTTAAGCTCCGCCGTCATCGCAGCGGTCAGCGTTCCGTCGAGTAGCTCCTCGAAGGCGTTCCGGTAATGTTCGCAGTTAATACTCATTGGTCTTCCTCTGCCCATTAACACGTCCGACCTCGGGAAAAGGTTCCACCTGTAACGAGGATCGCAGCTGCAAGCGGCCTCGGTGCAGGCGTGATTTCAGGGTGCCGATGGGAGTATCCAGCATGCCCTGCAGTTCCTGAAGGGTATAGCCCTCAATATCGTGTAGGCTAATCAGTGCCCGTTGCTCAGGGCTCAGGCGTGTCATCGCCCGTTCCAGCTGCTGTTGCAGGTCACTGCGCTCAATTTCCTGATCCGGCTGACTGTCGCTACTTGGCAGTGTGTGTAGCGCCTCTTCTGGTGCCGCCCCGTAGAGTGGACTACGTTGTCCCCTTCGGGTGGTATCAATGAAATGGTTATACAGGCTTCGTGACAGCCATGGGCTAAGCGATTCAATCTGCCGTAACTCTTTGCGCTTGGGATACAGCTTTAGCAGCAGGTCCTGCACAAGGTCCTCGGCATGCTGTACTTCACCGCAGTAGCGATAGGCGAGACGAAACAGTCTCTCAATATGCGGTGCCAGCAGACGCTCGAATTCGTCGCTAGCGTCATGCCGGAACAGGGAAGTAATCTTTGCCATAAAGCACAAAACGCCAAAGCAGGGGAAAAGGTTCCCGCTGGAAAAGAGTAATATGGTTATTGCGGACGGCAATGCGTCCGTGAGAATTATAAATATTATTTAAATTCAGATAGTTACTGCACTTTCCGCAAGGTGAAGTGCATTGCATCGGCACCCTTCGGTGTTACAACGACATCAATGGCCGCGCCCTTGGACTTTATCAGCAATTTCAGTGTTTCGCCGTTTTTCAAATTATTGAGTTGGCCCGGAATGGTGTCTTGGCCCGCCTCTGCCCGAAGCAGATAACTTTCCGCCCCAATCCCCATCATGCCTGTAACCGTCGTAGTCATGGTTTCCAGGACGGCGGTGACTTTTTGACCGCGGTATTCCCCCTGGTAGTTGCCATCTATACCTGCCATGGTTTGCAACGGCCACATCATCACCAGTAAGAAGAAACTTCTCAAAACTAACCGCGTGGTCACTGTATTCATACGAACCTCCCTATTGCCATCAAGAAAACCCGCTGGGCAGACCCGTATCGTTAGGCACTACATGACCGCCTGAAAGGCAATCCCCTTCTGGCAGTCGAAGCAGTACGCCTTACCCGCGAACAATTCACGATTATCATAACAATATCGAACCACCCTGGCAGTAATTCGTTTGTGACAACCTGCGCACTGTTCCACACCGTTATCTGTTGACGGCTCCCTGACTGCACTGCTTTGTGCAGCATAACGGCGACTGAAGTCGAAACGCTTTGGCATATGTCTGCGGGTGAGCTTATCTCCCATCGCGCTCAGATTCTCGGTAGAGATATGCCTTGCCAACGTAACAAAGTCATGAGCAGCTGCGCTTTTCGGCATCTTACGGCTGAATTGCTCCAGGAAGATATCAGAGCGAACAACTTCGCATTCTAGATCAATATAACGCTTGGGAAGTTGTACCGATGAAGTCGGGGATACAAGCACAATATTATGGAAGTTAGGCTTGATCGCCAAACCAAAGCGGGTCGGCAACAACCCATTCTTTGTCAGATAATCACTAAGAAACTTGATGTTTTTCTGGTTTCGTTCAGCAGGAGAGGCAACCCTCATAGGGCGATTGTCTACATAATAGAAAAACTCCTTGTCTTCGTTGATTCGTACTCTGGAGTTGTAGTGCTTTGTCTCAATCACATAAATATCCAGCTCGCGACTAATCAGTAGATGATCAAACGTTGCTGCTTCATCGCCCATCTCCAGACGTAGGTCATGGATTACAGCCCAGTCAGGGGTTGCCGTAAAATAGAAATCCAGGTGATAAGTCGCGTCGCGCTTGCTTTGAAGAGTACCAAGAATTTTACGTCGATCCTGTTGCAGGCCAGCTGCAACCTCTGGGGTAGGGTCGCTTAGCAACAGGCGCTCTATGGTGGCGAATTCAGCAGCGTATTCGTCCATATTTTTAACTATCATGACTCCTCCCTGTCTACATTGGCCTTGCCAACTACAGAATCTTCCTGACTCAGAACACCCTAAATATAAGAGCGTTTATGTCAGATATTGCTGAAAGATTTCACGGCATACTGTGACGAAGTTCACCTGTTGCCTTCAGTCGTTCAGAAACTAACTGCTCTTTACTCGTATCCAGTCTTGTGATCATTCGATCCAGTACCAGTCGTAATGTCTGAGTATTTATCTCGGCGATACTAATCGTCCAGAGTTCACGAGCCTGCGCGTTTCGTGTGTGTCCAAATAGTGTCACGCCGACTCCTGACTTCCTCAGTGTGAAATCGTCGCCGCTCACCCTCTGCCAGCGACCATCTTGCAACAGACTGACTTTTGCCGTTTGCGTCTGGAAGCTAATGCGCATCTCCACTCTACGAGTAGCGCCAAAAAATGGCTTGTTCCCCGACGCAACAAGATAACCACCCCAGGTTCCGTCGTTTAAGTTCTGGCTCCCAGTATACGCCTCCTTACCGGTCTGATTGCGATACCACTTTTGGGGAGATTTCACGTTTTGTTGCAACCACTCTCTTCCCTGAGCTGACCAGAGAAGCAGATCAAAACGAAGTTGATAACCGGCATATATCACTAGTGACATGACAACTAGCCAGACAAATCCACGACCTGGGTTCAGTGCTGCAATGCCTAGTAGCAGACGCCATAAAAGCCACAAAATCACTGGACTCACCAGCGCCAGAACCAGATAGGGATACCAGCTCCTATCACCAAAGGGATCGACAACTACGAAGGGATATCCGTTGAGAGGCTCTGCAGCACCATTTTGAAGCAACAATTGACCAACATCCTGGCTACCTCGCCGAGCGACCAGTTCAAAACTGTAATATTCACCTGCTTCATTGGGTGGAATATTCTCACTAAGTTCGTTACTCCGAACTGTTCCGATCCGTACAGGTTCAATACGCCGCCCATCGGCACAACGCACTCGCCACACCTTATAGAGGTATGCGTCAGCATCATTGATCGGCTGCCAGCTAAAGCCAATTTCAGCCATCTGGAAAAGCGCCAGAATTGGCACTTTGTGTCTATTGTATTCACGGCAGTCGAGCGATGCGGTAGCAGTCATCGAACTTTTCAACTCCGGCTGCTGCAGATTGATAATACGGTTTAATGCGATCAATAACGGACCAGTTGTAGCAGGCTCCATGGTAAACGCATATTGACGATAGAAATCTCCCTGGTTCTCATTCAGTTCGACATCAATTAAATAATTTCCGGATGGTGGCCTGTCGATCCAATAACGACCATCTTCGCTGCGATACAAATCGCACGCGACAGCTAGACCATCCTGCTTACGAGCACATTTGATTTTGGGTATTGCAGAAAGCGACGCCTGACGACCATTGTATTCAAACCAAAGCTCGAGTTTACCCTCCACGCTGGCAGAAAATACCTCTGTTGGTAGCAATAGAAACATAAAGAAAACGAAACTGATCGCCCTCAGGCGATCCACATAACGATGCATAAAGTAAAGCTCTACTAAAGAGTGACAACAGAGATAGTAGATTCTCCTTTCCATTGCCGCAAACAACTTTAAAACAGTAACTCAGCGTAGCACTGGCAGATTGTGAAAGATGACTGTACACTCAGCATGGTTATTAAAAGTATGGATCTGTCGTGAACCGGAACAAAAAAAACACCAATCATCATCCGGACATACCCATATTTGTTGCTGATGCCAGTGACAAATCAACTAATTGGCTGGTCAAGGAACTTCGTGACTTAGGACTTCCTGATACAACGCAACTTGCCACCATTGAAGAGCTGGCACTCTATACCCGTGAACTGATATTTCAGGAACACGGCATACCCTTTCTGGCCATTCTGGTCAGCAATAAGATAGACCAGGATATCATCGACCGTTGTCAGCGTTTTCTTCGTCTAGGTGAAAAGGGCTGGCTTGGCATAGTTCTCGTTGTCCAGGAAACACTACCTGACTATGAAGCCAGTACACAGGCACTGCAGCAAGGTTTTTTTGACATCATTCAACTGAACAAGCAGTCCGAAATCACCTCGGAACTTCTACAGCGTCTACGTCTGTCAATGGATGTGTTAATGGAGCGACGGATTCGTCTACGTCAGGAAAACAACTTTAACACCCGTATCGCAGAAAATCGCGTTGTCGAAGCGCGCATGCACTATCTCGCGCATCATGATGAATTAACCGATCTTGCCAATCGGGAAGCCTTCGAGAAAGCGTTGAACGAGGCCATCCACTTTGGTGAAGAGAAACGCATCTCTCACGCCATGCTCTATCTTGACCTGGATCGTTTCAAACTTCATAACGAGGCGGCCGGTCATGACCGTGGAAATACATTATTGCAAACTGTTGCCAATTATTTACGATCGGTACTCCCTCAGGAGTATCTTCTTGCGCGTCTCGGATCGGACGAGTTTGCAGTCCTGCTCCAGGCTGTGGATGAGACAGAAGCGCTAAATGAAGCCGAACTCCTGCGTACTACCATCGCCAATATTGAACCTGACGGAAATGAAATTATCTTTCACGTCGGGGTCAGTGTTGGTCTTGCCATGATCTATCCTGGGGTAATAGAAAACGCCAGCCAGGTATTGGCGCGTGCAGAACAGGCTTGCTTTGTCGCCAAAACACGTGGTGGTAATGCGGTGCACAATTTCAGTCAGGATGACGATATTTTGCAGAACATGCGTGACGATATGCATTGGGCGCAACCCATCAGAACGGCACTGAACAACAGTCAATTCTTTCTCACTTTTCAGCCCGTACTCGATGTGAGGAATGACAGTATTAACCACTTCGAAGCACTGGTTCGTATTCCCTCCAGCCTTGGTGGTGATGAGAACTCTGCTCGCTTCATGCTTGCCGCCGAGCGCCTTGGCCTGGCACAACAGATCGATCTGTGGGTGGTCAACAATGCCATCGAATATCTCGCCGAGAACAGCAATATCTCCCTTGGAGTCAATCTTTCCAGCTATGCTTTCCAGGAAGGTGCCATGCTCACTTTACTGGAAGAAAAATTGCAAAGCAGCCTCATCGATCCACAACGACTGACCTTTGAAATTACAGAGACCTCAGCAATTCTTAGCTTTGCTGACACCAGGCGCATGGTTAGCACCCTACGTGACCTTGGTTGCCGCTTTGCACTGGACGATTTTGGTTCTGGTTTTAGTACCTACCACTACCTTAAACAATTCCCCATCGACATATTGAAAATCGACGGGTCCTTTATTATCAACCTGAAAAATGATCAACAGGATATAACCATTGTTCAGTCAATGATCGATATTGCCCATGGTCTGGGTAAAGAGGTCGTCGCAGAATTTATTGAGGATAATGAGACACTCGGATTGCTCATTCAAATGGGCGTGGACCATGCACAGGGTTACTACATCGGCAAACCGACAAGGAGTCCGATGATTTGCCAGCAATGGCAGAATAGGGAGAAAAAGCAATGACCATGATCCAATTCGACAAGATCGATTTAAAAATATCTGATCTGCTTCAGGGAGACGTCAATCTTGCTTCCCCACCAGAAATTTACGCCCGCCTATGTAAATTGATTGAGGAACCAGACAGTACCTCGGCCATGTTAGGAGAAGTCATTGAACGCGACCCGGCCATTGCAGCTCGCCTGCTGCGACTCGCCAATAGCGCATTCTTCGCTTTACCAGTTGAGGTGGACAGTATTCCTGATGCCATTACCCTGATTGGACGACAGGCCACCCGAGATCTGGTTCTGGCTACCGAAGTTATTCAGCGCTTTAACGACATTCCCAAAGAGGTAATTGATATATACAGTTACTGGCGTAACAGTCTGCGATGCGCCATTCTGTCGCGGCAGATGAATAGCTTGTTGCCCGATGACTACAGTGACGAGTCCATGTTCCTCGCAGGTCTATTACATGACATCGGCCACATGGTGATCTATACCCGCACACCGGAAGTAGGCCGCAAGGCTCTGCTGGAACACCGTCATCGCGGCATACCACTGCATAAGGTAGAAAAAGAGATCATGGGCTTCGACTATGCCGAGGTGGGTTCAGCTCTGGCGCAAATGTGGGAACTGCCGGAAATTTTATGTAACGTTCTAGCCGACCATGTTAACCCGCAACAGGCTCAAAACCATCGTACAGAAGCGGCACTGGTCCATATTGCTTCGCTGATCAGCCACCAGGGTAGCTTTGATGAGGAAGTGATTGATGCCCTTTTGCCTGACGACCTAGCTGTATGGAAGATCGCAGGTATCAATCTTGGACAATTGAAGTCCATTCTCCCTGCTACTCAGGAAGATTTCGAGGCTGCACTTAACTTGCTTCAATAAAAAACAGGAGGCTAAAAAGCCTCCTATTTTTTCTCAGTCACAGAATACTGACTTAATCCTGTGAGTGGGTGTTGTTCATCAGATTCTTGATGCGAATACCTAGAACGATAAACACTACGATCGAACCGGCGACAGAAGCGAGTGACAGAATTGCTGTGGCATCCATAATTATTCTCTCTAATTGTTGTGGTTGGAATGGTGTGGTGCCTGATGGCTTATCCAAATCTAGCGGAATGCGCAGAGAAAATAAACTAGTAAAACAGTAAGAAACCTTATTTCAATTGTGGTTATAGTGCTAACTATCCCACATCACATGGGTATGCGCGTCTCGTGCTGCCTCCAGTAGCGCCACGAGTGGCATTGCTCGATGCGTCAGCGTCACCGGCGGCTCATCATCACCCCGTGGAGCTACCACCTCATCCTGTTCCTGCTCAGCCAGAGCCAGACGCAGACGTTCCAGAGCGGGTGAAACCTCTTCGACGGCCAGTGCACCTGGCACGGTTCCGCTGTGTCCCATCATTTTGAGCAGCGATAGCGCCACATCACCAAACATGGTGATGTCCGCATAGGCCTTGCAGGAGAAGGTTACCAACATCGTCAATCCTTACCTATCAACAGAAATCAGAAAGTCTCACAAGCATAGTTCTTCCTGACCCCGAGCGGAACCGTTATCCGCTGTCTAAACTGATTCGTGCATGTGTCCCTGATGAAGGAGTATGTCTTGATTCACCTCGCCTATGATGGCTCGATTAACGGTGATTGGATCGCCTGGTATGCGCTGAATCTTGCCCGCCAGGAAACAGACCGCACCCTCAGGGTCATCTACGTCAACACCAGTGAGATTTCGGCTGAAGCGGTACATGCCAAGGTCTCGACCATCGAAAGTGCCAGTGCCGACTGCGGCGTCACCCTAAAACTCGACGTCGTTCCTTCATCTGGCTCCGGCGCCGACGCCGTCTTCCGTGATCTGCTCGCCAACGTTCCTACCCATCCCGGTACCTTGCTTATTTGCGGCGCACGACTCAACGCTGGCAGCAAAGGATTTCTAGCTGGCACCGTATCGGAGAAGCTGCTTTCGGACAAAAGCTTCAACGTCATGGCGGTACGCGTTGCCCAACCCGGACTACTCGGTGCACCACGCCGTTTTCTGTTGCCCGTTGCCGG
>JBNKQR010000063.1:0-13419 GCA_050295975.1 Thiohalomonadaceae bacterium | reverse complement strand
AGGTGCTGCGCATGCGCTTCGGCATCGACATGAACACCGATCACACCCTGGAAGAGGTCGGCAAACAGTTCGACGTCACCCGCGAGCGTATCCGGCAGATCGAAGCCAAGGCCCTGCGCAAGCTGCGTCACCCCTCTCGCTCCGATCGTCTGCGCAGCTTCCTCGACACTGATTGATCCTGGCGTTTTGCCCACCAGCCGGACGAAACTACTGGTCCGGTGGGCAAATCTGCTAGAATCCCCCCGCTTCCGGGCCCATAGCTCAGTTGGTTAGAGCAGGGGACTCATAATCCCTTGGTCCTAGGTTCGAGTCCTAGTGGGCCCACCATTTTAAAGTCAATAAGATAATGAAGCGTTTATTTTTAGCCGGAATTTTCTAGCTACGGGTGTCTCGGTAACGGGGAATAGGTCACCTTCACTTCTATTCTGAGTCTCTAGTCAGATTAGGCAAATATAAATGTTCATACTTTTTTATCATGCCTGCCACTTCGATTCTTGATAGTTCTTCTATTCTGGAGGCGGAGTATGCCAACTCTGATAAAGGCAAGAATGGTTGCTTTTCAATGGTATGACAATCTACACAGGATATTGGATCAGTTGAGATGTTGCCGTGCGTTTTTTTCCATACGGTATCTTCCTTTTTCATATCCATCGCATTGTTAGTTTTTAGGTATTCAAGCACGAAGTTTTTTTCATCTTTGATATCTATTGTTTGAACCAGACCACCCATCACTACGACTGGAGTAATTCTTGACATACCTTTCATATGAGGTGTATCTGAAATATGACCTGTCTCTTTATCTTGCCAGCGATAACCCACGACCATCTTATCATCATGCTTGGCATGACAGACTTGACACGTCATGAAGTAACCATGTGCATTTAAAAAGGCCCTGGTATCCTTGGATTTAGAATGTAGAAGATCCTCGTGACACAGCATGCACGAGGTGACAAATTCTGAATTATCGGGGACCTGCTCCACAACGTTATGAAATCTTTGCATGGAGCTCATAGTTACATTTGTCTGACTTGTAAAATATTCACCTGTTGCCTCGCCGAGAATTCCGTCATCAAAGTATTCTCGAAAAAATGTGAGCCAAATCAACCACAATGCAAATGAAAACAGCAGCAAGAAAATAACCCCCATTAGCGTATCAACAAGCAGCTTTCTAACAACCGTGAAGTATATACTGTCGTTTTTCATCGTATCATTCACAAGCCGCTTTGCCCGCGATCTCATCGTTTCTCTTTAAATCGCGTTCATACCAAAGGGGATGCTCTTCCTTTGCCAGGCTTTCGCTGATATTTCCATCGATGAAGGCCCTGTTCATTGGATAAACATGAGGGTTGTAGTGTACGGTGAAAATATGCCCGACGATTATTGCTAGTGCCGCTAGGGTCGCTTCACCTAAATGGAAGGCATCTGCAATATCAAGATAAAACTTAGGCCACAGGTATTCTGTCCACATCATATACCCTGTTACTATTACAATGAACATACCAAACCAGACAGAAAAATATTCGAGCTTTTCAATGTAGGTAAATCGATCAAATTTTGGTTGATCTTGCCTCAGTCCAAGCATGTACAGCACATTTTTATATGCATCTGTCAGATCGGTCAGCCTTGGAGCCATAGCACGAATCCACGACCTGCCCTCTTTTGTCGTTATCACATAAATAAAGTGATAAAAACATACTAGTGTAACCGTGACTCCAGCAAGCCTGTGGAATAAACTGCGCCACCAGAATATCGTATCGCCAGCGCCACCAAACATCTCGATTGCCCATCTCTCGCCTTGCAGCATAAATCCGGTGAGAATAAGCACTCCAGTAGAAGAAAATAGAACAGCATGTTGAATGCGTTGATTTTTTGTGAGTCTCACAAAGTATTTTGTATTTGTATGATTGTGTTCACTCATTGCCGTATCTCCTTGCTGGAATCCCTTTTGATTGAACGCAGGTTTAGAATCTGATGGATTCCAAGACCACCGACTACGGTAACAATAAGAATTTTATAAAGCAGATTAATGAGATAAATGACTAGATTTTGAAAACCGTCGTCAATATCTGCATTCAGTTTATCTGTCTTTGGACGCATCGAGGATACTAAGCCATAAGGTGATGGATGAACTCTGCCTTGTGTGGCAAATGCATCCTTTGCGTCAACGTGGCACCCAGACTGCCTGCATGTCTTGAGCTTGTTTGATGGGGATACTGGAGAAAGGTCGTTTTCCTTTTTTGTGATGCTGTGCGGTGAGAGTCCTTTCTTATATGGGGCATGGCAGTTCAGACAGTTTGCAACCTCTGTATTGCCATATTTTATGGCTTTGCCATGAAAAGTATCATTGAATCCAACGATCACATCTAGTTTATGCCTTCCCATCATGGTTCCATCTGCGTGGCACTGACTACATAAAGAGACAATATCCTTTGAAGTTCTCCGTATTCGTGCTCTGTAATTTATATGCTTGAAAAAGCGTTTGGTCCAGGCTTCTGATTCATGGCACTGCAGGCAGACACCGATAAATTCATCGATTTCATCAAGTTCTGTGCCTATGTTCTGATACGGCTTATTCGTATGACAGAATTTACACCTAGGATAATCTGATTCATGCTCTTTCTTTCTGCCATGTACACTCTTGTTTAAATCATCCGCAATACGCTCGTGAGAATACCAACTATTACTCGATGGATCTCTAATATGACATTTGTTGGCACAATCTACTTTATTTACATCGACATGTGGTATTTGATTGATATCACTATGACACCCTCTACACTTCACGCGTCCGTGATATGCATATTTATACTTGTTCTGATCAATACTGAATATTCTTCTTTGTCTTGATTTCGAGGGCTCGACTTCATAAACACCGAACCCAGGCATTTTGTGGCACAGTAAACAACCATCCCAATCATCTGCAATGGCAACATTCTGAACCAACAATGTCAGAATGACACATACAAGAACCAAGCGAGATAAACAATAAAAGCGGTGGCAAATGATTCCACTATTGTTCTCAATATTTTTTGTAATTGGCGGGAAGCAAATAGAATTTCGGGTATTTTG
Organism: Thiohalomonadaceae bacterium; assembly: GCA_050295975.1. Taxonomy (GTDB): domain Bacteria; phylum Pseudomonadota; class Gammaproteobacteria; order Thiohalomonadales; family Thiohalomonadaceae; genus JAPHTQ01. Next base: position 10,350 of record JBNKQR010000063.1, on the reverse strand, counting down.
CATCGTTACAATATTCCATTTGTTGATACAGATTCCTCTCTACGTCATCACTACATGAACTGTAATGCATTACCCTTGTAATATATTTAATATTTTATTTATTATCTAAATAGAGCTAGCACAATAGTTGGATTTGAGCATTATCTTTTGGCAATTATTCAGCAATATTACTCATTGACTGTGTTCGCGCATCCCCTTGCTCATCCCTTTTTATTAGCAGCCCGTTTGAATGGCAGAAAATATTTATTCCTGTTATTTGTTTTTCACGCCGACAATATCTGCACTGGCCAGGTCTACCATTCATCTTTTTGGCTGACATGATTTTGCAATTTGCAAGTATGGCTCATGCTTGGCTATGTGGCAACCGTAGCAGAGTAGAGGTGCTTTATTAACTATTAATCATACAATTATTTATTTTTTGAATCTTGCTTGGCATTCAATCTCTAATTATGGTTCTGAATACACTTAAATCTTTTCAGCTTTATTGGCCCATTAAGATTCAGTGGCGGTCATATCGTTCCGTATAACCATACGCTTTTTCGAAGTGGTACTCGCACATCGATTCAACCAGTAAGCTCAGAACCAGGGAATGCAATCACCAACCCATTTGGTTGGTCAGAAAAAGGAGAGTCTATCAGGAATAGATCTATTCCCAACTTTGATTGGCAAGTTGCATAGGTCATTGATAACACGTCAATAATGAGAAACTGTTATCTTTGTAGGCGCATACTATAACTTGCTACGAGATGAAATATTTGTGACACATGATGTATCACTCCCTGCGATATAAACCAATATATAGCGTGCAGTTCCTCTCACCCTAGGTGCGTCTGATTCGCATATACCTCGCGCTGTGTTGCAGCCGATGGCTATTCGGTTTGCAACGGGATCAGAGTAGATTTACTCCGACCCCGTGTATTTGATTGATCATGAAGCCTTTTTCATGCCCCCAACAGGGGGCATGCGTAGTGTGCCAGATTTCTCGCGCATTGTGCATTATCTGTCACATCAACAGTACAGTGACAAGCAGTTTGAGACTCGCCAAGCCGCTATGTTGCAAGAAAGAGCGGCTGTGCGGCATTGGCAAGAATTGTGCTCGGACTTCGGGCTAGGCCTAGTGAATCTCTGCTATACAAGTCTAATGCTCAGAATGAGGACATGTACCATGACAGCAGTCTCGACGAATAAATATCACGGCTGGATAAGGAAAACCTGGCTCACTGTGACCCTGCTGAGTATCAGCCTTGTCTCAAGTCACGCATGGGCAGAAGACGAGGGAAACCGTTGGTTTCAGATAAAGACCTCACTGTTTGGGGATAAACACATCCAGAGTGGTGAGGCGGTTCTCGGATTAGTCACGCCTACCCGGGCGATGGATGCTGCAATCGTCCCTGTTTCCATTAATTCAAAGATGGAACAGACGCCGGATCGCTATATCAAGCATCTCTATCTTGTGATCGAAAATAATCCATCACCATTGGCGGCTGTTTTTCACTTTCCAGGAAAGTACAGTTGGGAAACCCTGTCGACACGGGTGCGCGTCAATGCCTATACGGATCTGCGCGCTATCGCCGAGTTCAGTGATGGAGAAATCTACATGGTCAAAAGCTATGTCAAAGTGTCAGGCGGTTGCTCGGCACCTCCCGTCAAGGATCAAATTGCTGCGGCTGCCACATTGGGCAATATCAATTTTCGCCTGCCCAACAATTACCAGCAGGGCGATCTCATCGCCACAAAATTGAAGATCATGCATCCGAACAATTCAGGCCTGCAGTACAATATTGCATCCGGCTACTACATACCGGCGGATTTCATCCGGACCATTGAGGTCACCTACAATGGCGAAGAGGTATTCACCGCAGACACTGATATCTCCATCAGTGAAGACCCAGACATAAACTTCGATTTTTCGCCGCAGGAGAAAGGTGTTTTAGAGGTGAATGTAAAGGATTCCAAGGGTAGATCCTTCTCTCACAGCATGAACCTTCCTGCACACAAAGGTTAGAGATATTCTGATTCATTTTATCATCGTCATCTCGGTGATGAGCCTGTGCCAAACTTGATCCGTTAATAGGAGCGATGAAACCAAGCCGATGGATTTAGGTGTTCGCCGCTCTGTGGACACCCACCCAGTGTTCGCAAACCAGACAATTTCCAACTATGGAACGAGCTATGTAATTACGGCGCCGGTGCAGTTGGTGCTGCCCTGAACCTTCGCTTTGTCCGTCTGTGCCGGTTACACAATGCCGACAACGCCTTCTGAATCGGCGCCATTCGCGTCATGCACGGTTCACAGATCGGTTTCGATCCAATGCTGGGATGGCGCGCTGCTGCCTTCCGGTTGATCAACTCGGAGAAGGTTGATCGGCAACGCCGGAAAGAGGGCATCAAGCGCCTGAACCGGGATGACGCCGGTGACACCACCCGCACACTGGTGACACAGGCCGAGCGCTTTCCAGTGCACCGGTTGCGTGCCGGTGAACTCGTCGACTTCGATGCTTACCGCCGCAGCGAGCACTATGACTATGACTACCGCGAACTGGGAATCTCTGACCGTCTGTGAGTCGTATTTCCAGTCAGCCAGGCTGCGAAATGCAAGTACTGTCTCGATAAATATGGGGCAGGTCGACACGCAATGGTGAGCCTCTCCAGTCCGCAACGCGCGTGATTGCAACGTCTTGTAATGTATTATTCATTAACTCAGAAAATATTGAAGATAGCGCTTCAAGCATGATATCCAATTCCAACGAACCTTCAGTTTGCTAATAAAAAGACGCTTGCCGCGCGCTATCGAGCGGATATACGAATATTGTTGCTCTGAAACCGATCTCATGAATGGCGATTAGACGTAAATCAGAATCGCCACGTAATGACTGACACTGCCGGCCAGTACGAACAGATGCCAGATACCGTGCATCCAGGGATACCACTTGTCCAGTGCATAAAACACGATGCCGGATGTGTAGAATATCCCTCCGGTCAGCAGCCATATGAAACCAGTGAATGGCATCACTTCAAGCAGCGGCTTGATCGCCAGAACGATCATCCAGCCCATGACGAAGTAGATGATCATCGGCACTACGCGCGCACCGCGCGGGGGTAGTGCGTCCAGCACCAGGCCCAGTATCGCCATGCCCCAGATCACGCCGAAAATCCACCAGCCCACAACACCGTTGAGTGATACCATCGTCAACGGTGTGTAGCTGCCGGCGATCAGCAGATAGATGGCCTGATGATCGAGCACCCGAAACACCCGTTTGGCGCGTCCAGACGGCAGGCCGTGATAAAGCGTGGAGATCAGATAGAGCAGAAACAGCGTGGCACCGTAGATACTGAAGGAAACGATGCGGCGCACACTCCCATCCTGCGACGCCACCACAACCAGCACCGCAGCACCCGCCAGCGCTAGTGCAGCCCCGATCAGGTGCGTAATACTGTTGAAGCGTTCGCCTTTGACCATGGTGAAAATTCCAACCTGTATCCTGACAAGGCCTCGTTCAGCGTATCCGGATATGATCCATGACGACATATCGAGTTGCCGGGCTAATACTTCCCTCTCCCAACAATCCCATCATCTCCCTACCCGTCCAAGTCTAGGATAGCGTGTTATTTCATGACAACCAGCTCGGCCTATACGGTGATTCATCTTGAAGTTACGCCATAAGCGCGCTGACTCTCACCGTCACCCGCAGTGTCGGGGTTTGGTCAGATCGACCTAGAAAGCTGCCTGCAACGGGCGGCACGGCTTCAGGATGTCGAGCCACGGCGGTCGCTATATGCCGGCTGCCGATCACCTCGCCGCTGGTGGGATCAAATCCCTTCCAGCCTGCGCCTGGTAGGTAGACCTCCGCCCAGGCATGCGTGGAAGCATTGCCGGTAACGGTGTCCGATGTGTACAGATAGCCGCTGACAAAACGACTGGCCAGCCCCAGGTATCGGCAGGCTTCCATGAACAGGGCGGCGAAATCACGACAAGAGCCACTGCCGAGCGTCAGGGTCTCTGCTGGCGACTGCACCCCCGGTTCTTCGCGTAACTGATAGGTCAATTGTCCGGCAATCTTGCGGTTCATGAAATCCAGCAACGTGAATGTCTCGATGGGGCGCTGTAAAGTCAATTCACCCAACCAGTGCTCTACCGGTTTCCGATCAGATGGGAAAACGGGTTGTCGGAATGGCGCAAGATCAGCCTGCTCCTCCAAAGCATATTCGAAGGGATGCATGACCGCGTAGTCATCCACTAGGAAGTCGAGCGGATTGTCATCGTAATGCTGGATAACAACATTGCTGAAGATGTGCAGACGATCCGTGGGGTCGAAGAAATCAACCATCCCAACCGAGTTGTCCAGTGCATCACGTTTCCACTTCAGAGCATGGGCGGGAAATATCTCCAGGACCGAAGATTCGATGCGCACATTATGGTTCTCCCTGGGACGCAACAGCAGCCGGTGCGGCAGCAGCGAAACAGGCTGAGAAAACAGATACTCAGTGACATGTTCGATCCTGAGATGACGCATAGATATTCACCTTTCAAGAATATACTCGGTAAATTGCTGCAACTTTGAATTATTGCACAGTGTCCGCCTCGTTAAGCAACCGCCGATCCGCTTGCTGCAACCTCCACCTCGACCCTGTGTTCCAAATGATCATCAACCAGGAATATCGCAGGCCCCTCCTGCGCGATGTTGTCCATCTTGATACTGACCACTCCCCGCTTCCCGGCCTCATCCGCGCAGAATTGCGTTATGGCAAGATGATAGACCGTCTCACGGTAACGGTAGTGTATCTTCAAGCTGGTCCAATGCGAGGGCAGGCAGGGTTCGATGTACAGCCTGTCCGTCTCCAGCCGCAAGCCCAGCAGGGACTCCAGGATCAGCCGGTACATCCAGCCGGCTGAGCCGGTGTACCAGGTCCAGCCCCCGCGTCCGGTGTGCGGGGCGATCGCATAGACGTCGGCCGCCATGACATAGGGCTCGACCTTGTAGGTGGCGATCGCTTCGCGCGATTTTGCATGATTGGCCGGATTGATCATGGTGGTGAGTTCCCACGCACGCTGGCTGTCGCCGAGGGCCGCGAACGCCATGGCCGCCCAGATGGCGCCATGGGTGTATTGCCCGCCATTCTCTCTGACGCCCGGTACGTAACCTTTGATGTAACCTGGATCGCCATCGGATTGATCGAAGGGTGGATCCAGCAGTTGGATGAGGGCATCCTCGCGGCGCACCAGTCGCTCATCCACCGCCGCCATGGCCATGCGTACGCGCTTGCCACTCCCCGCGCCGGAGAGCACGGCCCAGCTTTGCGAGATGGAATCGATCTGGCATTCACTGCACTGCGACGAGCCAAGCGGTGTGCCATCGTCGAACCAGGCGCGCCGGTACCAGGCACCGTCCCAGGCGTGGCGCTCGAGACGTTTACCCAGGAGCGCGGCGCTTTGCGTACAAAACGCTGCAAATTCACCATCGCCGTGTCGCCGTGCGAGCGCGCCGAACTGGCGCAGCACCTCATGCAGAAAGAAACCCAGCCAGACGCTTTCACCCTGACCCTCGATACCCACCCGGTTCATGCCGTCGTTCCAGTCACCGGAGCCGATCAGCGGCAGGCCGTGCGGCCCCAAGCGGAGGCCGTGACGGATTGCGCGCACGCAGTGTTGATAGAGGCTCTCCGTGCCGCCCGAGTGGCCGGGAAGATCGAAGTAGGATTCCTCATCGGGACCGAGCGGCCGTCCTTCCAGGAACGGCACGGCTTCATCCAGCACGCCGGTGTCGCCACTGCTCAATACATAGCGGGAGGTCGCCAGCGCGAGCCAGAGATAGTCGTCGGAACAGCGGGTGCGCACCCCCCGGCCGGAAGGCGGGTGCCACCAGTGCTGGACATCCCCTTCGACAAACTGACGGCCCGCACAGAGCAGCAGCTGGGCGCGCAGCAACCGGGGCTCCGTGTGCACCAGCGCCATCGCATCCTGCAGCTGGTCGCGGAAGCCGAAGGCGCCGCCCGATTGGTAGTAGCCGCTACGCGCCCACAAGCGGCTGGCAATGGTCTGGTACAACAGCCAGCCATTGCTCAACACGTTGAGCGACTCGTCAGGAGTCTCGACCTGGACCGCACCGAGGGTGTGGTTCCAGTAGTGCCAGACCGCATCGAGGACCCGCCGCGCGGCATCGGCACCCCGGAAACGGTGCACCAGCTGGCTGGCGCTCTCACCACCCGGGATTCCCCCCAGGCCGAGTCTGAAGACCACCTCGCGCTCCTCCCCGTCGGCCAGATCGAAATGGACCTGAATCGCGGCACAGGGGTCCAGACCGGTGCCCAGTCGGCCTGACAGGTGGCTACGCGCAAGTGCCGCCGGATCGGCCAGGCTGCCGTTGCGGCCGATGAATTCGGTACGATCGCAGGTGACGCTGCGGCTCGTATCGTCAACATCGAAGAAGGCAATGCGGTCGGGGAACTCGGTGTTATAGGGATTGCGGGCGTAGAGCGCACCGCTGTAGGGATCGATCTCCGTCGCCAGGTACATGGCCGATTTCGGCCGCAGGTCGCCCAACACCCATTCCACATAGCCCGTGGCGCTGAGCCGGCGCGAGCGGCCGGAGACGTTGCGCAGCTTGAGCACGCTGAACTTGACCGCGGCGTCCTGCGCCACATAGACCCAGAGTTCGGAACGAATGCCCTCCTCCGTATGTTCGAACACGCAATAGCCGAAGCCGTGCCGACTGACATAGGGTGTCTCCCCGCGCCTGGGCAGCGGCGTCGGCGACCAGAAATGGCCGCTCTCTTCATCACGCAGGTAGAGGGCTTCGCCGCTCGCATCGGTGACCGGATCGTTGTGCCAGGGGGTGAGACGGAATTCGTGGGCATTCTCGCCCCAGGTGTAGGCTTGGCCGCTCTCGGAAATGACGCAGCCGAAATGCGGATTGGCGAGTACATTCGCCCAGGGCGCCGGGGTGAGCTGATCGGGCTTGCTGGTGATGACGTACTCGCGTCCGTCCGGAGTGAATCCGCCGATATGGTTGGCCAGGATCAGCTCCCGTGGCGGCACGTCGAAAGCCGCGACCGGTTCCTCCTGCCGCGGCCGGCTGGGCGTGAGACGCGGCACGCGGACCTGCGCGGGAGCGGGACGATTGACCTGCTCCGCCAGAGACCCCCGGCTGTCGCTGAGAATGACGCGAGCGACGGTCTGGAACAGGATGCGGTCCTCCTCGGAGATCTGCTCCGCCGAGCGAACGAAGATCCCCCCCGGCCGCTCCATGCTCTGAGTTTCCAACCCCACCGCCACCATGCCCAGAATCTGATCCTGCAGCACCTGCCGATAGCCGGCGTGGTCTTCGTTCCAGATCACCAGGTCCACCGCCAACCCTTTCAGTCGCCAATAGGCATGGGCCTGGATGAGCTGGCGCACCAGTTCGATATTGGCCAGATCGGCAATGCGCAGCAGCACGATGGGCAGATCGCCGGAGATGGCATACCCCCAGAGGCCGGATTGCCCGCGATGGTTGCGCATGACGATGCTGCTGTCGGCGCGCAGTGCCGCGTGCGCATAGATGATCGAGTTGGCCAGACGCCCGTAGAGTTGCGCATCCGCCTCGCTGGCGTTGATCTGGCGCAGCACCACCTGGGCATGGGTCCAGGCCAGTTCGAAGACCCGGTCGGCCAGACTCCGGTCCTGATATTTCCCGATCAGGCCCAATGCCGTGTCGCGGCTCTCCCCGATGCCGTAGACCAGGTCCACGCTCGCCGACGCTTCCGGCTCGAGCGCGATACGGCAGCGGATGGCCAGCGCCGGATCCAGCACCGACCCCTGGCTGCCGGACAATGCCCCGGCTTGGGTCATCGCCCAGGGAGCGGCGGCGCTGCGTCCACGGCCGATAAAGCGCGCACGGTCGCTCTCATAGGAGAGTTCGACGACATTCGCATCGTGCACGGCCATGAGATGAAACATCCAGGGCACCCGCTCGTCGCGGGAGCGCGGGCGTCGGGTGCAGAGCATGGCCCGTCTCGACTCGACGATCTCGGTCTGGACGAAGAGGTTGCTGAATGCCGGATGCAGGGTATCGGCGGCCGCCGCCGCCAGTACCACCTCAGAGAAGCTGGTGACTTCGATCACGCGACGTTGCGACGAACGGTTGGTGATGATGACTCGCCGCAGTTCGATATCGTCTTCCGGCGACACCACGATATCGGTATGGGTATCGAAATCGCCGTCCCTGCGGCGATATTCCGCGCGCCCTTCCGAAAAGATCGCCTCGTAGTGCTCCGCCTGGCGCAGGCAGGGCTGATGGGTGGTCGACCAGGTCAGACCGCTCTCCAGCTCGCGCAGGTAGCAGAACGACCCCCAGGGATCGCGGGTGCTGTCTTCACGCCAGCGTGTCACCGCCAGGTCGTTCCAGCGGCTGTAGCCGCCGCCTGCGTTGGTGAGCATGACATGATACCGGCCGTTGGAGAGCAGCTGCACTTCCGGCACCGGCGTGCCGGGCGTTTCGAGCACGCGTATCGGCATCTGTGCGGCCTCGCCGATCTGAATGTCGGTGAGCTCGGTGCCATGGGTATAGAAAGACGAGGTCTTGGGTATCTTCTCCTGCAACAGCAGCAAAGCGGCCTGAAACAAGGGATCGGAGGCGAAGCGTTGCTGCATCGGCTGATCGAGCAACAGCGAAGTCAGGGCAAGCAGGCTCATGCCCTGGTGGTGGGCCATATAGGCGTGCACCAGGGCATGGGGTTCGCCGCGCCTTTGCCGTGTCGGGGTGTAGTCGATGGCTTCAAAGAAGCCGAACCGCCCTTCCGCTCCGTTGGCGGCGAGTCGCTGCAGATTCAGACAGGCCGCTTCCGGCGCCACCATCAACGCCAACACCGTGGCGTAGGGGGCGACCACCAGGTCATCGGCGAGTCCCCGTTTCAAGCCCAGACCGGGTACGCCAAAGGCGCGGTACTGGTAGTTGAGATGCACGTCCACCCGGTTGTAGCCGGATTCCGACATGCCCCAGGGCAGATCCAGCTGCTGGCCATATTCGATCTGCCGCGCCACCGCCGCGCGTGCGGTCTGATCGAGCAGCGTGTTTTCGTAGACCGGCATCACCAGCTGCGGCATCAGATACTCGAACATGGAACCGCTCCAGGAGAGCAGGATCGGCTCGCCGCCGGCGCTGGTGAGCAGACGCCCCAGGGCGAACCAGCTCTCCTGGGGCAGATGCCCCTGGGCGATGGCGACGAACACACTCAGGCGGGCCTCCGAGGCCAGCAGATCGTAATAGCTCGCATCCCGCCGACGCTCATCCAGGTTGTAGCCGATACTCAACAGTCGCGATGTCTTGTCGTAGAGAAAGCCATATTCCATCTCGGCCAGTTCGCCTGCCTGCAGGGCCAGGCGCTGGAGGGCCGCAATGCGCGCCTGGGCACGCGCGCTGGCCTGCTCGGCGTGACTGATCAGGTTGCACAGCCAGATGCTTTGCGCGGGCGTCGTGCCGCCGTTCAGCAGACTTTCGAGGCGCGGCGAGAGCGTCACCTCCAGCCCCGCCAAGCTTCGCAGTGTCGGGATCTGATGGATCTCGGGCAGTTCGAGCCATCTGTCCGGCGCTACCGGCAGTCCGGCCCAGGGTGCGAGGAAGGACAGCTCATCCAGCATCGCCTGGCACTGCCGTTTTAACGCCATGGCCCACCAGCCCATATGGCTCTCGGGTTCATCGTCAAAATCATGGACCAGCGATTTGGCGGCTTGCACGAGCCGGTCCAGATTAAGCCTGATGTCCTGGAGCGTGGCGGGTGGGGCAACGAGGGCGGATTCAAGGATTTTTCGAAACGGCGCGAGACGGGTTGTCGCTGCTTCGTCCGTCTCCTGCAAAATCTCAAAGGTGGTGCGCAGGCCGTCCAACCAGTTTGGCTCCAGGATCGGGCGATCGAGCAGCGCGAGCAGACCCGGACGCAGGGTCAGCAGATGGCCCGCCAGATTGCCGCTGTCCACCGTGGAGATGTAAGCCGGGTGCAGCGGCTGCAGCGTTTGGGTGTCGTACCAATTCAGGAAATGGCCGCGATGGCGTTCCAGTCCTGTCATTGTCTCCAGCGTGCGGCTTGTGCGCTCGACCAGCTGCCCCGCCGGAATGTAGCCGAAGTCATAGGCGGAGAGATTCGCCAGCAGCGTCAGCCCCATGTTGGTGGGGGAGGTGCGATGAGCCAGTGTGGCGGCACGGTATTCCTGGTAGTTGTCCGGGGGCAGCCAGTTGTCTTCCGGGCCGACGAAGGTTTCGAAGAAGGCCCAGGTCTTGCGAGTGATGCGGCTGAGAAACCGGGTCTGTTCGTCGCTCAGCCGGGCCTCGCGGCGGGCCAGCGGCAGACTGATCCACCAGGCGATGGCGGGGGATG
>JBNKQR010000062.1:0-14472 GCA_050295975.1 Thiohalomonadaceae bacterium | reverse complement strand
CAAGGAGAAGAGCCGGGTTAACAAAAAGAAGAAAAACAAAAAGAACCGAAAGAAGAAGTAAGCTTCCGCAAAAAAGAAACCCCGCCGAAGCGGGGTTTCTTTTTTTCACATCAGTGAAATGTCACTCGGCAATGACGTTGCTTGCCTGAGGACCTTTGGGACCGTTCTGGACTTCGAAGGAAACTTTCTGACCTTCTGCCAGGGTTTTGAAGCCGGATCCCTGGATCGCGCTGAAGTGAACGAATACGTCTGCGCCGCCATCATCCTGAGCGATGAAACCAAAACCTTTGGCTTCGTTAAACCATTTCACAGTGCCTGTAGCCATAATACTTGTACCTTAAAAAAGTGATAAACGTAGGGTGTTGCTTGCAGGTCATGAAATGGGGTGGTCAAGGAGGTAACGCAGAAGGGTACGCCTAAAACTACCACTGCCATAAACTGCAGCTCGAACGAGTATACGCCACGCCTATAGCCTTTGCCAGTGAATTATCAGCCTCAGTGAATATTTTTTTTCACAAAATCGACAGGCTAAATGGCTATTTCTCGCGCTTTTTTTCCGTTGTGTAGTAGACACCCGGGATGATGCTCTTTTTCATGATGCGAGTCTCTGCCAGATTGGTACCATCCTGCTCGGTAAACTTGAAGAAGGTCTGGCCGATGCGAATCATGTCATCCTCCACTAGCAGGTGACGGCTAATCTTCTCATGGTTGACGAAGGTACCGTTGGTGCTATCTAGGTCACGCAGCACATAGTCGATCGTTGTGTCGCCACTCTCCGCCTTCACCTTTTCGATCAGGGCGTGCTCACGGCTGGAGAGCTCGTCCTCGATGCAGAGGTTGCACTCTTCGCTGCGTCCAATGCGGAAGGGGTCACTGTCCAGGGCTATCTTTACGCCGGGAACGTTATTTTTGTATTGAATCAGAATGGCCATCTTTTGTCCTGGCAGTTGACGTTTCCCATCGATTATATAGGCCTCTGTACCGCCGTGCCATCACGTAACGATCGCTCCATTCCCAGGCGGTTGCCAATCAGATAGATAAGGATCCCGGAAACCATCCCTGGCGCTGTGGCGTAGATCAGTCCCGGCAACAGCAGTGGCCAGAGATAGAAGATAAGGATGCCGCCAAGCAACATGGCGATAGCCAGAGTTTGATTGGGGCGACGGCCGAGGGCATAGATGGTGAGTAACGGGGCAAAACCGGCGCCGAGTACCCCCCAGGCATCCAGCACCAGGGCAAAGACGCTTTTGTCGCTGAACAGGGCAATTCCCAGAGCCAGTAGGCTGACCACCACGGTACCACCCTTGGTGATCAGATAGTGATCGACTTTCTGGTTATGGAAGTCGCGGGTTAGTGAGGCGGAGCAACTGAGGATCAGCGAATCGGCGGTGGAGATGGTGGCGGCAAAGATCCCGGCCAGCACCATCCCGACCAGTGCCTGCGGCAGTAGTTGTTGTGCCAGGGTTGGCAACGCCAACTCCGCGTCGAAGTTATCCACCTCGGGAAGCAACACCCTGGCGGCCAGACCAACACCAATGGTCATGCCATAGAAAAGGCTGAACCAGCTGTAGTAATAGAGTCTTACCCGACCGATATTTTGCGGTTTATCCATGGTCATAAAGCGGACCATGATATGGGGTTGCCCTGCGACGCCGTACCCGGCAAAGAACCAGCCCAGAATAAAACCGAGACCGCCGAGTAGTGTGCCGTAACCCGATTCAGGGGGTAACAGCCCCAGGTAATTGCCGCCTACCTCCTCCAGTTGCTGCAAAAATCCGTCCAGGCCACCGAGGTTATCGACGGTAATGTAGAGCATCAGTGTCATGGCGATGATCATCACCACTGACTGGGCCGCATCGGTCCAGATCGAGGCGCGGATACCCCCAGCAAAGGAGTAGAGCAGGACGATCACTGCACCGATCACCGCGCCAATATAGTCCTCCCAGCCAAACAGGACGTGCAGCGCCTTACTGCCCGCGCTGAGCTGGGCAGCAGCGTAGGTGCCGAGAAATAGTAGGGTGATGATGCCGACGATGAAACGCAGCGTACTGTAATTGGTGTCGTGCCAGTGGCTGAGCAGGCCACCGTAGGTGTGTACGCCATGGTGCTCTGTCATCTCTCGCACCTGACGGTGCACCAGAAGAGAGGCGACGAAGTCACCCAGTACCCAGCCGATGGCCATCCACACGGAGGATAAACCGGTGCTGTAGGTAAATCCGATCATCCCGATAAACATGTAGCCACTATTATTGGTGGCGACGGCGGAGAGGGCGACCAGCCAGGGTGGGACATTGTGACCAGCGAGTAGATAGTCCTTGCTGGTGTGACGGCTCTGTTTCAGGGAGAAGAGGCCGATAACGACAAAAAGCCCGAGGAAGGCGAGGAAACTGGCAACAACCATGGAGTAAATCCCGATTTGGTGTATTGCGTTTCAACCCTACAGCATGCGTTGGGGGCTTTCAAATCAGCAGTGGGTATCGAGTTTTTCCAGAAGTTTGCGCAGTACCCTTGTTGCCTGTTGCAACTCATCTTCACTGAAGCCCTGGAGTAGCTCTTCTGTCCAGTGGTCGTGTACGGCGATAAGTTGATCGCGGACGCCCATTCCCTGTGAGGTAAAATCGATCAGTTTGGCACGCTTGTGTTCCGGGTTGGGGAGCGTCGCAAGTAATCCCTGTTTCACCATGATGTCGACCAGGCGCTGTACGCTCTGTCGTTGCAGGCCCATACGCCTGGCGATTTGCGCGACGGTGAGAGGGCGGTTCTCCAGTTGTAATGCACCAAGCACCTGCCAGCGTGCGCCAGTCAGACCACACTCCGCGCTGAGTTGATCTCCAGCCGAGAGTAGTTTGCCATTGGTCTGAAATACCGTCTCTACAAGCTGGAGGTACTCTTCCTGTTTGCTGGTTTTGCCCATATTACTCGTTCAGGTGGTGTTGGTTATATTGACAGTATCCTGTCAAAAGAGGAGTATACCCGCTTCCTTGCTGGAAGAGAACGCCAATATCCCCGCATTAACAGGGACATTGAATCGTATGCGCCAATCTTCCAGCGATATCCAAATCGCGCCTTGAACCGATCACAGGAGTGCCGCGTGGCCATGAGAATTCTTTCCCCCAAACATTTCATTCACGCCGGGCTGCTGTTGTTGCCCTCCACCATGGTCTTCGCCGCCGCGCCTCCCGGAGGGATGCCACCAATGCCGGTTGAAGCACAGCCGGTCACCGTTGGGGAGATCGTCCGTAGTGCAGAGACCGTCGGTAACCTGCTCGGTTATGAAGCGGTGGTATTGCGCCCGCAGATTCAGGGCAAGGTGGAGAAGATCCTGTTTGAAGAGGGTCAACCGGTGACAGCAGGGCAGCCGATGGTGCAGCTCGACGATGATCAATATAAGGCTGAGCTGGACGAGGCGGTAGCCAATCGCAATTTGAGCGATGCCAACTATCGTCGTACCCAGGAGTTGATCAAGCGCAAGGTGGCCTCCGATACGGATCGTGACAAGGCCTATGCAGAGCTACAGGCTAACAAGGCGCGGGTAGCACTGAAAAAAGAGGCCTTGAGCAAGACAGTGCTTGCCGCACCGTTCGATGGTATTGCCGGTCTGCGTTCAGTCAGTGTCGGTGATGTGGTTACACCGGGGCAGGCGCTGCTGGAGGTGGTGGATGTCGATCCGATTAAGGTCGATTTCCGGGTGCCGGAAAAGTATGTCGGTGAGGTGCAATCGGGTCAGCAGATCATCATAAGTGTAGATGCTTTTCCCGACGAGAAATTCCAGGGTGAGGTCTATGCGGTAGCGCCGTTGATCGACAGTAACGGTCGTAATCTGCAGATGCGTGCCACCGTCCCAAATGCGGACCATCGCCTGCTTCCCGGTATGTTCGCTCGGGTCGAATTGGCACTAAAGAAATATAAGAACGCTATCAGTGTGCCGGAAGAGGCGATCGTGCCGATGGGCGACAAGCAACTGGTTTATCGGATCAAGGATGGCAAGGCGGAGATGGTGCCGGTCAAGCTGGGCATACGCTATCAGGCAAAGGTGCAGGTGTTGCAGGGGCTGGAACCAGGTGATGTGGTGATCACTGCTGGACAGATTAAAGTCCGTCCTGGTGCGCCGGTTAACCCAATCAACCTCAAGCCCGCCAACACCGAGGCACCGTTATGATCCTTTCCGATATCAGCATCCGTCGTCCGGTGCTGGCGACGGTGATGACCCTGTTGATCGTACTGGTAGGCATCATCGCCTATGATCGCCTGTCGGTGCGGGAATATCCCAATATCGATGTGCCCGTGGTGACTGTGGCGACCACCTACTTCGGTGCCAACGCGGCGATCATGGAGTCGCAGGTGACCAAGATTCTGGAGGATTCCCTCTCGGGTATTGAAGGCATCGATTTCATGACCTCGGTAAGCCGTTCCGAGTCGAGTCAGATCACCATTAATTTTAAATTGACCCGTGATGCGGATTCGGCGGCCAACGACGTCCGTGATCGGGTGGCTCGAGTACGCGGCCTGTTGCCAGATGCGATCGAGGAACCGATCGTCTCCAAAGAGGAGGCCGACGCGCAGCCGATCATCTACATGGCCTTCTCATCCGATCGCCACGATATGCTAGAGGTGACCGATGTCGCCAATCGGCTGGTGAAAGACCGGGTACAGACCATCGACGGGGTCGCCAATGTGCGTATCTTCGGTGAGCGCCGTTACTCGATGCGCATCTGGCTGGATCGGGCGCGCATGGCGGCCTATCACATTACCGCCCAGGACGTGGAAGCAGCGTTGAGGTCACAGAATCTGGAGGTTCCTTCGGGGCGTATCGAATCAGCACAACGGGAGTTCTCAGTGCTGGCCGAGACCGATCTGCGTACGCCGGAGCAGTTCCGCCAGGTGATCCTGCGCGACGATTCAGGCTACCTGGTGCGGTTGGGAGACGTGGCGCGCGTTGAAGTCGCTCCGGCCGAGGAGCGGCGCATTACCCGCTTCAAGGGTGAAAATGCGGTGGCGCTTGGCGTGATCAAACAATCGACCGCCAACCCGCTGGATATTTCCACCGCCCTGCATGAGATGCTACCGACGATAAAGTCGGTGTTGCCGGAAGGGATGAAGGTCAACATCGCCTACGATAAGTCGGTCTTCATCGACCGTTCCATCGAGTCGGTTTACACCACCATCGCTGAGGCGGTAATACTGGTTATTCTTGTAATCTTTGGTTTTCTGCGCAGTGCGCGTGCCACCCTGATCCCAATGGTGACCATTCCGGTGTCGCTGATCGGCGCCTTCTTTTTTATGTATCTGCTCGGTTTCAGTATCAACATCCTGACCCTGCTGGCGATGGTGCTGGCTATCGGTCTGGTGGTGGATGACGCCATCGTTATGCTGGAGAACATCTATCGTCATATCGAAAATGGCGAGGAGCCGATCCAGGCAGCACTCAAGGGGGCCAAGGAGATCGGCTTCGCCGTCCTGGCGATGACCTTTACCCTGGCCGCGGTGTTTACCCCGGTCGCTTTTACCGAAGGGGCTACCGGGCGTCTGTTTGCCGAGTTCGCATTAACCCTTGCCGGTGCGGTGATCGTCTCCGGATTTGTTGCCCTCTCCCTGTCGCCGATGCTCTGTTCACGCATGCTCAAGCACGAAAAGCACGGCGCCCTCTACGAGATGGGTGAGCGCTTCCTTACCTCGCTGAACGAGAAATACGAGCAACTGCTGCGCCGGGCGCTGGAACAGCGCAAGCTGGTGATCGGCAGCAGCCTGATTGTGGTGTTGGCGATGGGTGGCCTGTTTGCCCTGCTCAAGTCGGAACTGGCTCCGATCGAGGACCGCGGTCTGGTGATGGGGATTGGTATCGGTCCCGACGGTGCCACCCCTGCCAACATCGACACATCGGCGCGTCGGATGGAGGCGATGTACAGCGCCGTACCTGAGGTTGAGCGCTACTTCATGGTGGTCGGGGTGCCGACGGTTAACCAGATCATCTCCTTCCTCGGTCTGGAAGACTGGGACGAACGGGAGCGTAGCGCCACCGACATCGCCAATGAACTACGGCCCAAGCTGTTCATGGGTATACCCGGTGTACTGGCCTTCGCGGTGCAGCCGCCGTCGCTGGGGCAGAGCGTGATCAGTCGACCACTGGAGTTCTATATCCAGACCACCGGCACTTACGACGAACTGCAACAGACCACCAATCAGATCATGGCCAAAGTGCGGGAAAACCCTGGTCTGCTCAATCCCGATACCGATCTCAAGTTGAACAAGCCGGAACTGCGTGTGCAGGTTAACCGGGAGAAGAGTGCACTGGTCGGGGTAGAGGTTTCGACCATCAACCGCACCCTGGAGAGTATGCTCGGTGGGCGTACCGTGACCCGCTACAAGCGGGCGGGAGAGCAGTACGACGTCATTGTCCAGGTGGAGGATGTGGATCGTCGCGATCCCCAGGACCTGACTAACATTCAGGTTCGTTCCGGTAGCGGTGAGATGATGCAGCTGGGAAATCTGGTGAGCATGCGGGAGACCGTGGCACCGCAGGCGTTGAACCATTTCAACAAGCTGCGCGCGGTGAAGATCACCTCCACCCCTGCACCTGGATACAGTCTGGGTGAGGCGATCGCCTTCATGCAGCAGACCCTGGATGAGGTGGCCCCCGATGCGCTGTTCGATTATGGCGGCCAGTCACGGGAGTTCATCGAATCGAGTAGTGCCCTGTTTGTTACCGGCCTGCTGGCGTTGGGCTTTATCTATCTGGTACTGGCGGCGCAGTTCGAGAGCTTCCGCTCGCCGTTGATTATCCTGCTGTCTGTACCGTTGGCGATGGCCGGTGCGCTGTTGACCCTCAAACTGACCGGCGGCACCCTCAACATCTACAGCAAGGTAGGTCTGATCACCCTGATCGGTCTGATCACCAAGCACGGTATTTTGATTGTCGAGTTTGCCAATCAGATGCGCGACAAGGGCCATGAGCTACAGCAGGCGGTGGTAGAGGCAGCGGTGCTGCGCCTGCGACCTATTCTAATGACCACCGGGGCGATGGTGCTCGGTTCGATCCCGCTGGCCCTGGCGAGTGGTGCTGGGGCAGAGAGTCGGGAACAGATCGGTTGGGTTATCGTCGGCGGCATGACCTTCGGTACCCTGCTGACCCTGTTCGTGGTGCCAGTGGTCTACACCCTGATCGCAGGAAAACGGCCAGATATGGCATAACCTGTTGTTGTTAAAGAAAATAGTTCATGCGGCGAGTATGGTGTTGGCGCATTGTCTATTGACGAGATAAATAACAGACTTGAATGCTTGGTTATTGGCGCTATAGTTAATCTTAGAGCCATGGCAAATCATGGGCGGATACGCTGCCCGGGAGGCTGATATGACCAACAGCGCTGAAAAAAATGAATCTGATGTCGTTTCCTGCAATGTCTGCCATCAGGAGGTAGCCCACGCAGAGAGTCTCGCGGTCGAGGCGCAAGAGTATCTCTACTTCTTTTGCGGAGCGGGTTGCTACACCCATTGGCAGGAAGCAGGTGGAACCGTAGTGAACGGTTCCTGAGTGAGGAAGTATTGAAGAATGAAGGGCGGCACCTGGTGCCGTCTTTTTATTTGTCTGACCAGACTGCCAGTTCGTTGCCGCTCGGTTCGATGAAATGGAAACGGCGGCCGCCAGGGAATGAGAAGATCGGTTTGCTAATTTTGCCGCCGTTCTGTTCGACTTTCTGCTGGCTCTTTTCCAGTTCCTTGCTGTAGAGAACGATCAGGGCACTGCCGCTATCTGTGGTGCTAGTCAGCTCTGACTGATAGAAGCCACCGTTAATCCCCGAATTGGAGAAGGCGCTGTAATCGGGGCCAAAGTCGGTGAAGCGCCAGTCGAAGACCTTGCTGAAAAAGGTTTTACTGGCTTCGATATCCCGGGCAGGGAACTCTACGTAGTCGATTTTTGAATGTGCACTCAAGTTGCTTCTCCCAATGAAACCTTAGACGTTACCACTCAACAGGCGATAGCCGACACCCTGTACAGTCAGAATATAGCGTGGGCGGGTTGGTTGGTCGCCCAGTTTCTGTCTCAGGTGACCAATAAGTACACGCAGGTGATGGGTTTCATCCTCCCGGTTAGCACCCCATATCTCCCGAATGATCTGTTGATGAGTCAGAACCCGGTCGGGATGACCAACCAGCATTCGAAGCAGGCTGTACTCCTTGCGGGATAGATGGATCAGCTTTCCCTTTACGCTGACCGTGCGGGTCGCCAGGTCCACCCGCAGACCTCCATGCTCGTAAATTGCTCCACTCTCATCCCTGGAATCATCTGCATTTCGCAGCAGGGCCCGGATACGAGCCATCAGCTCGGAGATACCAAAGGGTTTGGTGACGTAATCGTTTGCCCCTGAATCGAGCGCCGTGACCTTCTCCGCTTCATCCGAGCGTACCGACAGGACCAGCAACGGGGTGCTGGACCACTCACGTAAGCGGCGAATAAATTGCTGGCCGTCCATATCGGGTAGACCAAGATCCAGGATCACCAGGTCGACCTTCTGTTCGGCACAGAGGTTCAAGCCATCTGCTGCCTGGCGAGCTTCAAGCAGGGTAAATCCATGCGCTTCCAGACTGATACGCAGGAATTTTCGGATATGGGGGTCATCTTCGACCAGCAGGATCGTGCCTGGCATTGTTGCTGTCATTACTCTTGCTCCGGTTTATGGTCCGGCAGTGATAGCCGGATACAGGTGCCTTTGCCGTTATTGCCTGAATGGGCCGAGACCTTGCCGCCGTGGGCACTGATCAGCCCGCGGCAGATGGCGAGTCCCAGTCCGGTTCCCGTGCCGTGACGATCACCTCGGGTGGCGGTGTAGAACATATTAAAAACAGACTCTCGTTCTGCCTCGGGTATCCCAGGCCCCTCATCACAGACATCAATATCGATCATGCCGTTCCCATGACTCAGTTTGATGGCGATGGTTGCCTTATCTGGTGAGAAGCGGGCGGCATTGTCCAGGACGTTGACCAGTGCCTGCTCGATCAGGACGCCCTGAACGTAGAGGAGCGGCATCGACTCAGGCACATCGATGTCTACCTGTAGAGGGGCGAGATCCTTGTGTAGTCGTTCGACAGTGGCAGAGAGGATATCGCTAATATCGACCCAGTCCCGCTTGGGTGTCAGGGTTCCGCCGCCCAGGCGGGTCATGTCGAGCAGGTTCTGAATGTAGCGATTGAGTCGCTCTGCTTCCGCCAACACGGTTTGTAGCAGCTCGACACGGTCCGTCTCCTGAATATTGTCGGAGTACTCCAACAGGCTGGAGGTGGCGCCGATGATAGAGGAGAGTGGTGTTCGTAAGTCGTGAGAGACCGAGGAGAGCAGGGCGGAGCGTAACTGCTCCGTTTCGGCGGAGAGATGCGCCGTCTCCAGGTCGGAGACCAGTCGCACACGCTCCAGGGTAGCCCCGGCCAGATCGCAGAGGATACGCAGTAACTCCTGTTTGGCGGTGTCGAGTTCCTGGGACTGTAGATAGAGTTGCCCATGAATCCCATGCTGACTATTAAAGCGGATGCGATAACCTTCCTCGAACTTTCCTTCCCCTGCCGTCTCACGCAAGCGCTGCTGCATTGAGTGTGGTGGAGGCGGTCGCGGCTGGAAACCGTCATGGCCGTGAATCATGCCGTTTTCACCATCCAGTATTACCCAGGCGGGTGCACTGAAGGTCTGGGCGATGTGCTGCACCAGGTGTTGCAGTACGCTGCTGCGATCCGGTGCTGTGGCCAGCATGCGCGAGAAGTCGTTGATGTTGGTCAGGCGTGTCACCATGAATCGGTTGCGCGCCATCTCCTCGTGCATGCGTGCCGCTAAACGTCCACTGATCACAGCGAGGATAAGGAAAAAGAGTAGCGTGGCGATCTCACCGTCGTTTTCTACCACAAGGGTGTAATAGGGCTGTGTGAAGAAAAAGTTGAAGCTGAGGAAACTTAAGACGCCGCTAAACAGCGCGGTCTGCATGCCGAAACGTGAGGCGCTGAGTAACACCGCTACCAGAAACACCAGGGAGAGATTGGCATGGGGCAGGATGGCGTGGGCGACAAAGGCTAGCGGTGTGGCAACCAACACCGAAAGTGCCGCCATCGATAAGCTACGCCAGTGAGAAAGGTTTGCGGCTTCAGGAGGTATCACACGGGTTCCTGCAGGTTATGCCGATTAGCTAACCATTCTATACGTTCTGCGACAGACTGGAGGTAAAAAAAATATAAACTAGTTACGCAAATTTTAGCTGTGACACCCGCGATACAGGACCATGATCGCACCGTATCAAGTCGTTACTCCCGGGACTGTTGCACTTTATGAGTCTCTCCTTCATTAGTCGCCTGGTTGGCGTCATTCTGTTGCTCTTCTCTCTGGCACTTGTGCCGCCACTACTGTTTGCCCTGTTCGATGCGGAAGCTGAACTAGGTAGTCTGTTCAAAACACTATTGTTATGCATGGGGAGTGGAGTGGCGTTATGGTTTTTGTCGCGACATGAACGACATCGTATTCGTACCCGTGATGGTTTTCTTGTGGTCACCCTGCTGTGGGTTATCGTCGGTATCGCCGGAAGTTTGCCGCTGATGCTGGTGTTGAACATGGGGGTGGCAGCAGCCTTCTTTGAATCGGTCTCTGCTTTTACCACTACCGGGGCCACGGTACTTTCGGGTCTGGATCAGCTGCCTCGTTCAATCCTGCTCTATCGTCAGGAATTGCAATGGTTAGGCGGGATCGGCGTGGTCGTGTCCGCAGTGGCATTGATGCCGATATTGGGTATTGGGGGAATGCAGTTGTATAAGGCGGAAACCGCCGGTCCAATCAAGGATGAAAAACTGACTCCCCGTATCGCCCATACCGCACGTTTGTTGTGGCGAATTTACAGCGCAATGACTGCACTTTGCGCCATCAGTTACTGGCTGGCGGGTATGACCCCTTTCGATGCGGTCTGTCACAGCCTCGCCACCGTTTCTACCGGTGGTTTCTCCACTCATGATGCCAGTATTGGCTATTTTCATAGCGAAGCGATTGAGAGTGTGGCGGTGTTCTTTATGCTGCTCGGGGCGATTAGCTTCAACGTACACTACATTGCTATCCGCAAGGGGTCGTTATTGGCCTACTGGCAGAGTATCGAGGTGCGGGTATTTTTGTTGCTGGTAACAGTAGTGGTACTGATTATTGCCACAGGGCTCTATCTTGAAGGCGAGCAGGCTTCCATGCTTACCGCGCTGCGCTATTCACTGTTTGAGACGGTCTCCGTCGTAACCAGTACCGGCTTCGGCATTGGCGACTTCTCCCGTTGGCCCGGGATGCTACCGGTGTTGCTTATTTTCATCAGCTTCATCGGCGGTTGTGCCGGATCGACTGCGGGGGGGATGAAGGTGATCCGTTTTATCCTCTTGACCAAGCAGGCGCTATTGGAGGTATTACGTCTGATCCATCCACGCATAACCCGACAGGTGAAGTTGGGTGGCAAAGTGGTTAAGGAGCGGGTGGTTTCGGCGGTGTGGGGCTTTTTTGCTGTCTACGTTGCCATCTTTGTCTTTTTCCTGCTGCTGTTGATGGCCGACGGCCTGGATCAGGTGACCGCCTTCGGTGCGGTGGCCACCAGTATGAACAATCTCGGTCCCGGTCTGGGCAAGGTGGCAACCGACTTTACTGCATTGAGTGATTTCGGGCTGGTGCTGTCGGCGTTTGCCATGTTGCTGGGGCGACTGGAGATATTCACCATTCTAGTGCTGCTCAGTTCCGCCTTCTGGCGTGAGTGACCCCGGGTTATACTCTGACCATTACTTGCGGGGGAATTGTGATGGACAGAAAACGCCGGGCCGGTGCGCCCATCGACACAAACAAGCTGGACAAGGTAGTTGCCGAGGCGCGGCAAAATGCGGAGAAACGTTTACAAGGATACCGTGAACAGTCCCTGCGCCTGCACCCCTGGGTATGCGGTCGCTGTGGCAGGGAATTCACCCGCGAGAATCTGCACGAGTTGACGGTGCATCACAAGGACCATAACCACGACAACAACCCATCCGACGGTAGCAACTGGGAAAACCTCTGTCTCTACTGCCATGACAACGAACACCAGCGCTATGTGGAGCATGTGCGGGGCTTCGATGGCATGGCGCCCAAGGAAGAGAACAAGCCAGCCACCCACAATCCGTTTGCCGATCTAAAGTCGATGCTCAAGGGAAGTGAAGAGGAGTAGGGAAATTAAGGTCTCGGTGCGGGGAGTTATTCTAGGCCACTGTCAGTAAAGAACTGCTGACGCAGCGATTCCAGTTTTTGTTGAAGCGCCGTTTTATCATCGCTCGTGGCTAATAGCTCAAGACACGCCTCATGGTATCGAGTGAAGGCGGCACTCACTTTCCCTGCATCAAGTGTGGAGACCTGCGGTTTCGGTGGGTGATCAGGTAAGGCCGGCGATTCACTTTGCACCAGTGCTGAGCGCGGGATCATCCTTTGCCGATTATTCTCCAGATTGACGGCAGTCAGTGGGCCGTTTTTGCAGTAGCGTTCGTTCTGGAATTCAAAGCTTTCGCCGATGGGAAGCAGACTGAATCTCATGGGTATCCTCTGAGTATCAATACCTGTCTTGACTCAGGCCTCCTCTTCCTCTGGCCAGTCCAGATCATCACCATCTTCAAAACTCTCAATCTCTTTTACGTCATCAATATCGTCATTGGCTGCAGCAACAGGAGGTTTACTCTCTCCCCTGGCTGGAATAGAAGCTACTTTACCACCTCGTGGGGTGAAGTGACTGCGTACCTCAATGTAGGCGCTATGTAGCTTTTCAGACAGGGGCTGTTCCTTATTATTCAACTCACGCAGTTTAGGCTCAATGATGTCGCGGCGGTACTCAAGAATTTCATTGCGCTTGAGATTGAACAAATAGAGTGTATCTGGGTTACCCGTATCGATACGTTTGTCGCGGAGTACCGGGCTGCTTTTTTCCCCGGCTTCCATATAACCAAACCAGTAGTTTTTGTCGCTCATGGATCTACCTTGTTGTTGTGTCGGCAGTCGCTATTTAGATGCAGGTTCCCCGTCGTATCCTTGTGGCAGGTTGGTGAAATAGTATCCAGAAATGGTTCATTGTAAAGCGGCTAACTGGCTATTTTTCTATAGAATATTTTTGTGAATACTGCCCAAAAAGCAGTTCGTGATAAATTGTGTTGATGGACGTCGATACCTTTGGTGCAATAATCTCAATATGCCTGACCTGGAGCTGATATTTGTCTATGGCACCCTGCGACGGGATGCCCGCTGCGCCATGTCTCGTTGGCTCGCCAGTCAGGGGGAATATCTTGGCAGTGGAACAATTCCGGGGCGCCTCTACGATGTTGGTGACTATCCTGCGCTGCGTCCTGGCAGACACTCAACGGAGAGAGTGGTCGGCGATCTCTATCGCCTATTACGTCCCGCCTACGCCCTTGCCCGGCTGGATCGCTATGAGGGAATCGGCTCAGGGCAGTCACGTCCCTATCTCTACAGCAGGGAGCCAGTGCAGGTGACGTTGGCTAGTGGTGAGTGCGTTACGGCATGGACCTATCTTTATATGGGTGGGACGGCCAGACTAAGGCGTATTGCCCATGGGGATTATTTAGTGGATGGCGGTCCTGGTCAGTATCGTCCGGTGAAGGTTAGAAGGGGTAGTAAATGAGTGGTTGGGGATGCCCGCACGAAACAAAGGGGCAATGTAACCGGGTCAAAGGCAAGACCTGCGAACCGGGAATGAAGGGTTGTGTATTGTTTGGTCGTTTTGTCTTCAGTGACGAGACAAAAAACCGCCCCGGCGGCCCACGCCGCCGAGGAACAGAAAAGAAAGATGGAGGGAGGGAGTAAGGGTTGTCCAGTGCGGCCTACCAGAACTTCCGAATCCACTTTTTCTGCACACCACCCTTATGGAAGGTCTTTACGTACGACTTGTCTTCCTTGCTGATGTGGTCAAAAAGCCAGTCGCGTAGAAACATCAACAGTTCCATGCCAACGTGGGTATCTCCCTGATGGTATTTACCCTGAAACTCTTCAACCTTGGCCACGATTCGGTCATGGATCGCCTTGTGCTTATCGTAATCGTCGTAATGGAACAGACGCATTAGCGTCTCTTCTACGGCAAAATGGATGCGGGTGTAATCAACCAGTTTATCCAGCACATGTCCAACCAATTCCGGATTAGAGCGGTTTGCCAGAGCTACGTAGAGCTCGTTCATGATCTCCACTAGACATTTGTGCTGCTCGTCGATTTCTTGAATCTCCACGCTGTAGAGATCATCCCATGTGATCATTGTCATGTTCTGACTCCTCAATGTTGGTGCTGTGATGCCGGTGATATCCTTATTAGTCCCACATATCTTGTGGGTACTGCTGCTGTCTCGCAGCTGTTTTGCTTACTGTTGTTACCTACTCCAAAAGTAGTGTAGGTCGAGTCTATGAAAGTAAACTATTCCAATTGTTAAAATAATAATAAATATCTATAGGAAGAGACATCT
>JBNKQR010000061.1:0-14773 GCA_050295975.1 Thiohalomonadaceae bacterium | reverse complement strand
GTCTTTTTTCCGCCCAGAGTCCTCCCCGTTATTGTGGCCCCTCTGCCTCGTACGCTATCCTAGTCGGCTTAATTTTTCGGTTAATTACAGGCGTTTATCGATGGCGTTCGACGAGCAGTACAAACCCGCAGAAGTTGAGGAAACCGCCCAGAGCTATTGGGACGAGTCCGGCTCCTTCAAAGCCCATGACGATACTTCGAAAGAGAAGTATTACTGCCTCTCTATGTTTCCCTATCCCAGCGGTCGCCTGCACATGGGGCATGTGCGCAACTACACCATCGGCGATGTGATTGCTCGCTATCAGCGCATGCTAGGTAAGAACGTGCTTCAGCCTATGGGTTGGGACGCCTTCGGCCTGCCTGCCGAGAACGCGGCGATGAACAACGGCGTACCACCCGCCGCCTGGACCGACGACAACATCGATTACATGCGTAACCAGCTCCAGTCGCTGGGCTTTGCCATCGACTGGTCACGTGAGGTCGCCACCTGCAAACCCGATTACTACCGCTGGAACCAGTGGCTGTTCCTGCGTTTGCTGGAGAAGGGCATCGTCTACCAGAAGACCGGCACGGTGAACTGGGACCCGATTGACCAGACTGTACTGGCTAATGAGCAGGTGATCGACGGCCGCGGCTGGCGTACCGGTGCGCTGGTGGAGAAGCGCGAGATCCCCATGTACTACATGGCGATCACCAAGTACGCGGAAGAGCTGCTTAACGATCTGGATCAACTCGGCAACTGGCCGGAGCAGGTGCGCACCATGCAGCGCAACTGGATCGGCAAATCGCACGGGGTGCGCGTTGGCTTCCCGCATGAGGTCAACGGTGGCGGAACCCTGTGGGTCTTCACAACCCGCGCCGACACCCTGATGGGGGCCACCTATGTGGCCGTTGCCGCCGAACATCCGTTGGCACTGCATGCTGCCGAGAGTAATCCTGAGCTGGCAGCCTTCATTGAAGAGTGCAAACAGGGCGGTACCTCTGAGGCTGAAGTCGCGGTTCAGGAGAAGAAGGGGATGGCAACGGTCTTTACCGTTACCCATCCGCTCACCGGTGAGCAGCTTCCCCTGTGGGTCGCCAACTATGTATTGATGGGTTACGGCGAAGGCGCGGTGATGGCCGTGCCTGCCCATGACGAGCGCGATTTTGAGTTTGCCCACCAGTACAAGCTGCCGATCAAGACGGTCATTAAAACCTCAGCCGGGGCCGAAACCCCAGCACCGTGGCAGGAGGCCTATGCGGAGCACGGTAGCTGCATCAATTCAGGCAAGTACGACGGTCTCGATTTCGATGCCGCCGTCGATGCCATCGCCGCCGATCTGAGCGCGAAGGATCTGGGCGAGAAGAGGGTCACCTGGCGTCTGCGCGACTGGGGTATCTCACGCCAGCGCTACTGGGGCACGCCAATCCCGATGATTAAATGTCCGAGCTGCGGCGACGTGCCGGTGCCGGATGATCAACTGCCGGTGGTATTGCCGGAAGAGTGTGTACCGGATGGCAGCGGCAATCCGCTGAACCGATACGAGGCGTTCCTCAACTGCACCTGTCCCAAGTGCGGCGGCGCGGCGAAGCGTGAGACCGATACCATGGATACCTTTGTCGACTCCTCCTGGTACTTCTTCCGCTACACCTGTCCTGATGCTGAGACCATGGTCGATGCGCGTGCCGATTACTGGATGCCGGTGGATCAATATGTCGGCGGCATCGAGCACGCGATCCTGCACCTGCTCTACTCACGCTTCTGGACCAAGGTGATGCGCGATTTTGGTATGACCAAAGTCAGCGAGCCGTTCAATAAACTGCTGACCCAGGGCATGGTGGTGGCGCCGACCTTCTATCGTGACGGCAGCGACGGGCGTAAGCAGTGGATCAATCCTGCCGATGTCACGGTGCAGACCGACGACAAGAGCCGTCCGCTCAGCGCGACTCTGAACAGCGATGGCCAGCCGGTGATCATGGGCGGCATCGAGAAGATGTCGAAGTCAAAAAACAACGGCGTCGATCCACAACAACTTATCGAACGCTACGGTGCCGATACCGCACGGGTCTTTATGATGTTTGCCGCGCCGCCTGAGCAGTCGCTGGAATGGAACGATGCCGGGGTAGAAGGGGCTAACCGTTTCCTTAAGCGTCTGTGGGCCTATGTGTCCGAACATAAAGGCGCCTTGGGTAATGAGATTGTGGTCACTGATGGCAACAAGGATGCTCGACGCGAGATCCATGAGGTGTTGCAGCAGGCGTTAAACGATTTTGGTAAGTATCAGTTCAACACCGTCATTGCGGCCTGTATGAAGATTATGAATACCCTGAGCAAACTGGATGGCGAAGGCGCCGATGCACTGCGTAATGAAGGTGTTTCGATCCTGCTGCGACTGCTCTCACCGATTGCTCCGCATATCACCCATGCACTGTGGCGTGAGCTGGGTTATGGCGATGACATTCTCAACTCGCCCTGGCCGCAGGTGGATGAGTCCGCTTTGGTGAAGGACAGCATCGATCTGGTGGTGCAGGTCAACGGTAAGATGCGTGGTCAGATCAGCGTGCCCGCTGGTGCCGACAACAAGGCCATCGAAGAGGCTGCGCTGGCGGATGAAAAGGTGCAGTCGTTTATCGACGGCAAGACCATACGCAAGATCATCGTCGTTCCCGGCCGACTGGTGAATGTGGTGGCCCAGTGAGAATCTTGCGCCACTCGCCGCTGATTTTTCTGCTGCTGTTGAGTGGTTGCGGTTTTCATCTGCGCAACGCGGTGCCACTACCGCAAAGTATGAGCAATACGGTGATCGTCGGTACCAGCAGAAGCGAACTCTATTACGAGGTCGAAAACGCACTGCGTAACGCGGGTGGTGTGGTGGCCCCGGAGGTCGACGCCACTACATCAGTGCTGACCCTGCATAGTCAAAATGTCAGACGTCGTGTGCTGAGTGTCGATAGTCAGGGACGTGATGCGGAATACGAACTGGTATTGAATCTGGTCTATTCGTTGCGCGATG
Source organism: Thiohalomonadaceae bacterium (assembly GCA_050295975.1). Taxonomy (GTDB): domain Bacteria; phylum Pseudomonadota; class Gammaproteobacteria; order Thiohalomonadales; family Thiohalomonadaceae; genus JAPHTQ01. The sequence goes on along the minus strand of JBNKQR010000061.1, from coordinate 11,781 downwards.
CAGCGGGCCGTGTGATCGCCGATAAAGAGACGGTCAAGGTGAACCGCGACTTCAGTTTTGACCCGGACAACGTGCTGGCGAAAAGTGAAGAAGAAGCGTCACTGCGCAGCGAAATGCTGCGGCAGGGGGTAGTGCAGATGATGCGCCGTCTAAGTGCGCTTGCTCGCCAGCCAGCCGCACCGAAGGAATGAAACTCCGTTTCGATCAACTCGAGGCGCACCTGAAAAAAGGGCTGCAGTCGATCTATCTCCTGAGTGGTGATGAGCCATTACAGGTTATGGAGGCTAGCGATGCGCTGCGCCGTCATGCTCGCGAAACCGGATACAGCGAGCGCGAGGTGCTGCACGCGGATAGTGGTTTCGACTGGAACAGTCTGCTCGCCGCCTCCGGCTCCATGTCCCTATTTGCAGAACAGCGCCTGCTTGAACTGCGCCTCCCCAGTGGCAAACCGGGTAGAGAGGGCGGCGCGGCACTCGCTGATTATGCAGCCAATCCGCCCCCCGATACGTTATTGTTAATTATCTGCGGAAAAATCGAGCGCCAGTCGCAAAACAGCAAGTGGTACAAGGCGCTGGAAAGTGCGGGAGTGACCCTCACGGTCTGGCCGATTGAGCCCCAGGCACTGCCCGGCTGGGTGAGCCAGCGGATGCGCAGCCGTGGCTTGCAGCCCACACCTGAAGCGGCACAGCTGCTGGCCGAGCGGGTAGAGGGCAATATGCTTGCCGCTTCCCAGGAGGTGGAGAAGCTGTTGCTGCTCTACGGCGAAGGGGAGATCACGGCGGATCAGGTGGAAGAGGGAGTGGCCGATAGCGCCCGCTACGACATCTTCGAACTAGTTGATACCGCGCTTCTGGGGGATATACCGCGGACCACCCGGGTGATGCAGGGGCTGCGCGGCGAAGGGGTAGAGCCGATTCTGGTACTGTGGGCACTACTTCGCGAGATCCGCGCCATGGGGCAGATGGCCGCCGAGATGGCCCGTGGCCAGGGTGCTGAGCAGGCGATGGCAGGACAGCGGGTGTGGGAGAAGCGCAAACCGCCGGTACGAGCCGGGTTGCAGCGCCACAACCTCAACCGCTGGCAACTACTGCTGCGCCGGGCAGGTCGAATTGATCGCATGATTAAAGGCGTTGAGGCAGGCAACCCGTGGGACGAGTTGTTACAATTGGCGCTACTGATGGCGGGTGTAAGAACAGTATAGGTAGCAGGTTTCAGGTAACAGGTCGCAGGAGTGCGGTCGGTTATGGTTTTTCCTGTTACCTGCAACCCGCCACCTGATACCTCACTTAAGAGTTGAGACGACGATGGATATAAAAAAATATATGCAGCAAGTTGGCGTTCAGGCACGCGAGGCATCGCGCGCGATCGCCCGTGCCGACAGTAATGCCAAAAACGCGGCACTGCTGGCTATCGCCGAGCAGCTGGAAAAGAACAGTGCAGAGATCATCAAGGCCAATGCCATTGATCTAAAAGCAGGCAAAGAGAACGGTCTGGATGATGCGCTGCTGGATCGTCTGGAACTGAATCAGGAACGTATTGCAGGTATGGCCGAAGGGCTGCGCCAAATCGTTGCGCTGCCCGACCCGGTTGGAGAGATCAGTGACATGACCTTCCGCCCCTCCGGTATTCAGGTGGGCAAGATGCGCGTGCCGCTCGGTGTGATCGGCATCATCTACGAATCGCGGCCTAACGTGACCGCCGATGCGGCGGCGCTGTGTCTGAAGTCGGGTAACGCGGCGATCCTGCGCGGTGGTTCAGAAGCGGCCCACTCCAATCAGGCTATCGCTGGATATATCCATGCGGGTCTGGAGCAGGCAGGTCTGCCGAAAAACGTGGTGCAGGTACTGGAGACCACTGACCGCGCTGCAGTGGCGGAGTTGATCACCATGGGTGAATACGTCGATGTGATCGTACCGCGTGGTGGCAAAGGTTTAATCGAGCGGATCAGTGCAGAAGCACGCGTGCCGGTAATCAAACACCTGCACGGGATCTGTCACGTCTACATCGACGACGAAGCCGATCTGGAAAAAGCGGTAAGTATCGCCTTCAACGCCAAGACCCATCGCTACGGTGTCTGCAACGCGATGGAGACCCTGTTGGTCGCCGAAGGTGTGGCCGAACAGGTGTTGCCGGAACTGGGCGGCATGTATCAGGAGAAGGGTGTGGAACTGCGCGGCTGCGCTACCACCCAGCGCCTGATTAAGGGTGCCCTTGCGGCTACCGATGAAGATTGGGATACCGAGTATCTTGCGCCGATCCTCTCCATTCGCGTGGTGAAGGATTTGGACGAGGCGATGGATCATATCCGCCGTCACAGCTCGGGTCACACCGAGGCGATTGTGAGTGAGAACATCAGTAAGGCGAGACGTTTTCTTAGCGAAGTCGATTCCAGCTCGGTGATGGTCAATGCTTCAACCCGTTTTGCCGATGGTTTCGAGTACGGCCTGGGGGCGGAGATCGGAATCTCCACCGACAAGATCCATGTACGCGGCCCGGTCGGCCTGGAAGGTCTGACCTCGCAGAAATACATCGTGATCGGTGACGGCCATATTCGCTCCTGACCGAAATGGCCGCCGCTGCGTGGCCGCTATCAGCCTGGCTCTCCTGTTGCTGCTTCCTGCAATGCGGGCGGCGGCGCTGAGCCTTGGCGATCTGGTCGTTCAGTCTGTGCCGGGCGAACCGCTCAAGGCCGTTATTCCCCTGACCCTGTTGCCCGAAGAGGCGCTGGCCCGAATCAAGGTCAACGTCGCTCCTGTGGAGGAGTACCAGCGGCAACAGTTGGAGCGACCTGCATCGTTGGAAGGGGTGCGGGCATCCCTGCTGGCCAAGGGTGAGAACGCAGGGCGCATCCAGCTCTACGGCGAACAGCCGTGGCAGGGTGATGAGGCGATCCTGCTGCTGCAACTGAGCTGGCCCGGCGGTGAGATGAACCAGCGCTATCGTATCGCCCCGGCGGACGAAACCGCGGCAACGCCGCTCTATGTCGAGGTGGCCCAGGATGAGTCCCTGGCCGACATCGCCATTCGCCTGAGCAAGCACAGTAACCGCAGCTATCTGCACATGATGGTGGCGCTCTACCGAGCCAATCCGGATGCCTTCTACCGCAGCAACCTCAATCACCTCAAGGGCGGTGCCCGGCTTCGCGTGCCGAGTGATGAGGAGCTCTATCAACTGAGCGACGCGGAGGTGAACAGCACCCTGCGCGATCACGAACAGCGCTTCAAGGCGGAACGACAGCAGGGGGCGCTCACCGAGAGTCGCAACAGGGAACTGGAAAGCGAGTTGCAGCGGGTCACTCAGAAGAGCGCCGATCTGGAACAGCGCAACCGCGAACTGAAAGCGCGTCTGGCCCGGCTGGAGCAGCAGGTCAACAGCATGAGTGAGCAGGTGCTGGCCTATGCCGCGCAACCGGAGAGCCCAGTGGCGGAAACACCGGTGGAGGAGTCTAAAGCGGAAGAGAAGAGCGTCGCCGATGAAGGCCTCTCTACCTGGCAGATGCTGCTGCTCCTGCTACTGGTTCTGGCTGGCGTGGTACTGATTCGCCGCTTCGCCCCTCGTCGGGGAGGGAGTGCAGGATGAGCAGGAGACGGCGTGAGGCCATCGGCATCTTTGGCGGCACCTTTGACCCAGTTCACTACGGTCATCTGCGCCCGGCACTGGAGCTCTACGAGCAGCTCAGCCTGCAACGGATGTTTATGCTGCCCTGTGCGACACCTGCCCACCGTCCCCAGCCATCGGCGACCATGGAGCAGCGGCTGGAGATGTTGCAACTGGCCATCGCCGACGAGCCGCGACTGGGGATCGATCTGCGCGAACTGAAGCGCGGCGGTACCTCATATATGATCGACACCCTGCATTCGCTACGGCAGGATGTTGGGCGTAAACCGCTCTGCCTCTGCCTCGGTCTGGACGCCTTCCTTGGTCTACCGAGTTGGCACCGGTGGCAGGAACTGCTGGACCTGACCCATATCGTGGTGGCCCATCGCCCGGGCTGGACCCTGGATCTCGAGGGTATCGGGCCGGAACTGCAACGACTGATGGCGGTACATGTACATGACAGTGACGTGAGCCACTGTGAGCGTGCCTCTGGGGCAATCCTGTTTCAACCTGTAACACAACTGGCCATATCGGCAACGGATATTCGCGAACGCATCCAGGGCGGGCGCAGTGCCCGGTATCTGATGCCCGATCCGGTTTGGAACTATATTCAGAAAGAGAAGCTGTATCGCTGACCGAAGGGGAGCAATGAACACTGAGCAATTGAAGCAACTGGTAGTGGATGCGTTGGAAGACCGCAAAGGTGTCGATGTGAAGATCATCGACGTCCGTGGGAAATCGAACGTTACCGATATTCTGGTGATCGCCGGCGGCAATTCCAGCCGTCAGGTGAAGGCACTGGCTGACAGCGTGGTGGAAAAGGCCAAGGCCAACGGCGTGAGACCGCTGGGGGTCGAAGGCGAGACCGAAAGCAGTTGGGTGCTGGTCGACCTGGGCGACGTGGTGGTGCATGTGATGCTCCCCGAGACCCGCGACTTCTACAACCTGGAAAAGCTCTGGGGTGACGAGACCCCGGGTGAGGACAAAGCGGCCAACTGATGCGTATCCAGTTGATCGCCGTGGGCAGCCGGATGCCGGGCTGGGTTGATGAGGGTTATCAGGAATATGCCCGCCGCCTACCCCCCGAGTGCAGCCTGCAGCTCCAGGAGATCCCGGCAGGCAAGCGCGGCAAGAATGCCGACATCGTCCGCCTGACCCGCCAGGAGGGTGAAAAGATGGCCGCTGCCATCCCCAAAGGGGCGCGGGTGGTGGCGCTGGAGGTGAAGGGCAAGCCCTGGTCCACCGAGCAGTTATCGGCACGGATGGAGAGCTGGCTCGGCGATGGCCGCGACGTGGCCTTACTGGTGGGTGGTCCCGAGGGGATCGAACCAGAACTCAGCGCCTCCGCCGATGAACGCTGGTCCCTCTCCCCCCTGACCCTGCCGCATCCGCTGGTGCGTATCGTGGTGGCGGAACAAATCTACCGTGCCTGGAGTCTCCTGAAAGGACATCCTTATCATCGGTAAAGATGATTCACCGCACAAACGCAGTGGACGCAAAGAAGTGATGTTTAAAGCAATGTACACAAAACGGTGAAACAGGTTTTTCCATGACAACGACCCCTGATCTCTACCTCGCTTCAGCCTCGCCTCGTCGGCGTGAGCTGTTGCAGCAGATAGGTGTGCGCTTCAGTCTGTTGTCTGTGGACGTCCCTGAGGAGCCAACTCTGGGCGAGGCGCCTGAGGTCTTTGTGCTGCGTCTGGCGCTAGAGAAGGCCCGTGCAGGACGAGCACAGTTGAAGGTGGAGGATTCGACACCGGTGCTGGGAGCGGATACGGTGGTGGTGAGCCACGGTAAAATTCTGGGCAAGCCGCAGGACCATGATGAGGCGGTGGCGATGTTGTTGGCGCTGGGCGGTGAACAGCATCAGGTTCTTACCGGTGTTGCACTGGTTGGTGGTGAGGGTGACGAACACTCCCGCCTGAGTGTCAGCACAGTACAGTTCCGCAGCATTTCCCCGGATGAAGCGCAGGCCTATTGGGCCAGTGGCGAACCCGCCGACAAGGCAGGCTCCTATGCCATTCAAGGGCTGGCTGCGATCTTTGTTGAGCGGCTGGAGGGCAGCTATTCGGGAGTGATGGGATTGCCACTGTTTGAGACGGCGGAGCTGCTACGGCATTTCAATGTTTCACTGTTGAAGGGGTAACAGATAGCAGGCTGGATACGAACAGCCTGCTATCTATTACCTGCTTTGAGAGATATGTGTCATGAGTGAAGAACTACTGATTAATATTACCCCGCAGGAGACGCGGGTTGCCTTTGTTGAGAACGGGGTATTGCAGGAGGTGCACATCGAGCGCACCCGTCGCCGTGGTCTGGTGGGCAATATTTATCGCGGAAAGGTGAGCCGGGTACTGCCGGGAATGCAGGCAGCCTTCGTCGAAGTGGGACTGGATCGCACCGCCTTCCTGCATGCCTCGGACATTCAGAACGGTCACGAGGGGGACGAGGGTAACGGCAACGAGCGCGTGGTGGAGCAGATCAACAGCCTGCTGCACGAGGGGCAGGAGATTGTGGTTCAGGTGACCAAGGACCCACTCGGTACCAAGGGCGCGCGTCTCACCACCCACCTCTCCATTCCGGCCCGTTTCCTGGTGTTTATGCCAGCCAGCAGTCATATCGGTGTCTCCCAACGGATCGAGGACGAGACCGAGCGGGAGCGGCTCAAGGAGATCATTCGTGAATGCACCGAGGGTAAGGGTGGTGGGTTTATCTTGCGCACCGCTGCCGAGGGAGTAAACCGCGAGGCACTGGAGAAGGATGTACTCTTTCTCTACAAACTGTGGGATGAGATCCAGGAGAAGATCAAGAATCACAATTCCGCAGAAGGGCGTTTGATCCACGAGGATATGCCGCTGGTGATGCGTACCATGCGCGACCTGGCTGATGCCGACATCGAAAAGATCCGCATCGACTCCCGCGAGACCTTCCTCAAGGTGCACAAGTTTGCCGGTAAGTTCATCACCGGGCTGGCGGGGCGTATCGAGCACTATTCTGGTGAGCGGCCGATCTTTGATCTCTATGGTGTCGATGACGAGATCCAGAAGGCGCTGGAGCGGAAGGTACAGCTCAAATCCGGTGGCTATTTGATCATCGATCAGACCGAGGCGATGACCACCGTGGACGTCAATACCGGTGCCTTTGTCGGTCACCGCAATCTGGAAGAGACCATCTTCAAAACCAATCTGGAGGCGGCTCAGGCCATCGCCCGACAACTGCGTCTACGAAATCTCGGCGGCATCATCATTATCGATTTCATCGATATGGATGACATCGAACACCGTCGCCAGGTTCTGCGTGCACTGGAGAAGACCCTGGAAAGGGATCATGCCAAGACCCATATCAGTGAGGTCTCCTCTCTGGGCCTGGTGCAGATGACCCGCAAACGAAATCGTGAAAGTCTGGAACATGTGTTGTGTGAGAGTTGTCCCACCTGCAATAGCCGCGGCACGTTGAAGACACCGGAGACGGTCTGCTTCGAGATCTACCGTGAAATCATGCGTGAGGCTCGCCAGTTTGATGCCAAGTCGATGCTGGTACTGGCTGCACAGGAGGTGGTGGACATGCTGCTGGATGAGGAATCGACCAGTGTTGCGGAACTGGAAGAGTTTATTGGACGTCCTATTAAGTTCCAGGTGGAATCACTCTATACCCAGGAGCAGTTCGACGTCGTCCTGCTATGAAATTCTAAACAGGCGGCACGAGAAATAGATAGTGTCGCTACTGTCACAGCAACAAGGCGGCGCTGTACCTATCATCAGAACTAACGATGGAATCGAAGTAACGGGTCACCGATGCGCCACACATCACGAATAAGAAGCTTTGCCTGGTATGGCACCGTGATTCTGCTGGTTTTACTGGCAGTGACGGTGTCGCTGGCACGCGTGATTATCGGTTCAGCCAGTGAATACCGGGTACGAGTGGAAGAGATGGCAGGGCAGTATCTCGGTCAGCCGGTGACCATTAACAACATGGATGCCCGGCTGCTCGGTATCAAACCGACCCTGCTTTTTAAAGATGTTTCGTTACGCGAGACTTCCAGCCTTGAGCGTCTGGCACACTTCGACCAGATCGGTATCGCCCTCAATCCGCTCTCCTCGCTGCGCCATCTGCAGCCTGTCATCGATCTCACCATTCATGGCGCCAATATCGTCATTATCCAACAGGAAAATGGCGGCTTCCGCCTGCAGGGTGTCACCCTTTCGGAAAAAGCAAAGAGTAGTCAGGGTGGTGGTGACCTTGGTGCATGGTTCCTGAGCCAGTCGCGTCTGGCACTGGAAAATAGCCGCATCATCTGGCGCAACGACAAAACTGGTCGCGATACGATTTTCGAAGGGGTGTCGGTCGAACTGCAAAACATGACAGAACGTCATCGCCTAAATGCTTCGGTTCAGTTGCCGGAGAATATCGGCAAGACCCTGCGTCTGGCGCTCGATATTCGTGGCAACCTGCTCAACCAGAATGACTGGGTTGGTGAGCTCTATATCAAGGCTGCCCAGGTTAAACCATCACAGTGGATCAAAGATGTCGAATATCAGGGGCTGAGTTTCGAGCGTGGTGACATCAATCTGGAGATGTGGAGTAACTGGCGCAACGGCCTACTTGAATCGGTGGAGGGGGAGTTTAATCTCGCGGATCTAAAGATCAAACGAAAATCTAAAACCTTGCCGGTGAACCGCCTCTCCGGACAGTGGCGCTACCGTACCGGTGATGAGGGCTGGCAACTGCTGATGCAAAATGCCGTCATTCGTAACGGCGATGAGCAGACAACACCATTCCAATTACAGCTCCAGGAATTAAATGGACTAGCAAGCGTTCGTGCCGAAAATCTGGATATTGATCGACTGATGAATTTCAGTCCCTACCTTCCTGGTCTGAATGGGGCCCGTCACAAACAGCTGCAGCAGATGATGCCCGGTGGCTGGGTCGATACCCTGCGCGTCGACCTGCTTGATGGCGAACTGCTAGGTGCCGTTGCCTCGGTAAAAGAGTTCCATATGGCCCCGTGGGAGAAACTACCCGGTGTTAGCGGTCTGACAGCGCGTCTCGGTTTCGACGGCAAAAATGGTTCTGTGGAACTGGATAGCCGCGATCTGGTTCTGACCCTGCCTACACTGTTTGAGAACACGCTGCCATTGCAGCAGACCCGTGGCCTGGTTCGTGTCGCTCGTCTGGGAAAAGGCTGGCGGGTGCGTAGCGACAACCTCGAAATCGATAGCGATGATCTACACATGCAGCTCGGTATGTCGCTGCAATTGCAGCCGGGGGAGAGCCCACTAATGTCACTGGTTGGTGATTTCAGGGATGGACGTGCCCGTTCCGTACCGACCTATCTGCCGGTGAAGATTATGCCCAAGGGCAGTGTCCAGTGGTTGAAAAGTGCCTTTCTTGGTGGCCTGGTCACCAGAGGCTCAGTGATCTTGCACGGCAAGATGGAAAAGTCACTGCTGGAAAAGAAACAGGGTCGTTTTGAGGTGCGTTTTGATGCCAACGATGTAACCCTCAATTTCATGGAAGATTGGCCGCGTCTGGATGCGGTGCGTGGTGAGGCTCTGTTCACTGGCCCGGGTATGGAGATCAATATCGAAGAGGGGAGGATCTATGGTTCCCGAATCGGCAAGACCGTAGTTGGCATCGCCGATTTTAAGCACTCTCTATTGTCGATCGATGGTTCGGTAAAGGCATCTGCACAGGACGCACTACGTTTCCTGCGAGAGGCACCCTTTAGTCGAGATATGGGACTGCAGAGCTTCGCCGGTCAGGGAAATACCCCGATACAACTCAGCCTGTCGATCCCCCTTTCTGCTGAGACAGCAAAAAAATCACCTTTGTCGATTAAGGGTTCGGTAGCCCTGCAGGGGAATCACTTCCAGTTTGCCAAGGGTGTCTTGCTCAGCAAGGTCAAAGGTCAGCTGAACTTCACCGAAAAGACCTTCTCCGCTGACGAGATCACGGCGATGATGTACGGCTTCCCTGCAACGCTTACCATATTCTCTGAAGGCAGTAAGTTTGATCAGCGCGGTGCGACCGTTGTTGCTGTTCGTGGCCACGCCACTGCTAAGTCCGTTCGCAAGGCGCTGGATCTGAAGCTACTGGAAATAGCCAGCGGTGAAAGTGACTGGCAGGCACGCATGACCCTTACCCCGGGGGATGAGGGTGGTGTGGTACTGGACATCTTTTCCGATCTCAAGGGTGTCGCAATCAACCTGCCGCAACCGATGGGCAAGGGGCCTGAGATTGAGCGCTCATTGGCGATAACGCTGGGATTGGGTGGGAAGCAGCGGGGAATCAATTCGTTGCAATATAATGCTCACTTCAACACAGTGTGGCAGGCAGAACCTGACAATGGAAAGATTCTGCGCAGTGGTGTCGTACTGGGGAAGGATGAGGTGGCACAACTCCCGGAGCAGGAGGTGCTTCAGATCGGCGGTGTGATGGACGATTTGCACTGGCTCGAATGGCGCAAGGTGATAAACCACTACTTCCCGGAGCAGCCCGGAGAAGAGAAGATGCCGCTGGCAATACGTATGCAACGGTTGCACGTAGCCAAAATGGAAGGGGAGCCGGAAAAGAGCAGCGCACTACCCTTGATGCCGACAATCGACATCGATATTCATGATTTTGCCTATGATGGCATGCAGTTTGGCGGGATTGCTGGACGGATAGAGCCATCTCCCAACCTTGTCCACTTCAAATCGCTCAAGGTTAATTCAAAAGATTTTAAGTTGGAGGGGAGTGGCAGCTGGCGTCCGGGTGGCAAGACCCGTATGACACTCAAACTGAATAGCGGAAATCTGGGCAAGATGTTCCGTGGCATGGGCTTCGCCTCGGTGATTGACGGTGGCAAAACCAAGGCCCACGGCAAACTGGAGTGGCCCGGCTCTCCGCTGGACTTCTCCCTCAAGGGAATGATGGCCAAGGGGCATGTCAACATCGAGGAGGGGGTGATCTCGCAAATCGACCCGGGTGCCGGAAAGCTGCTCGGTCTTCTCAGCCTAGAGGCACTACCACGCCGTCTGTTCCTCGATTTTAGCGATATGTCGGGTAAGGGGCTTGAGTTCACCACCATCAAGGGTGATCTCCGTATACGTGACGGGGACGCACTGACCGACAATCTAGTGTTGAAATCCCTACCTGCGGATATTCTGGTAACCGGCCGCACCGGTCTGGTGGCGCGGGACTTTGATCAAAAGGTTTCGGTAGTACCCAATGTGGCTGGTACGGTCTCCGTAGCCGGGGCATTGGCCTGGGGGCCACAGGTGGCGGCTGTGTTGGCGATAGTCCAGGGGCTGTTCAAGAGCGGTATCGACGAGGCCACCATGACCCGTTATGAAATCCACGGCACCTGGGAAAAACCGCAAATTATCCGCCTGGAGCCGGAACCGCTCCCCGAGGAAGAGAACAAGATCCCCGGCGTTGAGTGATCACGCTTCCATTCCTACCGGTAAATGATAGTATTTCCGCAGTATGTTGAAACAAACCTGCGCCCTGCTGCTGTTGCTGCTCCCGATCTCAGCCCTGAGCGCTGAATCATGGGATATCTCCGCATCCGAGTGGGCGCGACCGCGACACGGTGACTGGCTCGTTAGACAGTCCGCACTGGTGGCGGCAATTGAGCAGCTTCAGCAAGATTCCGAAGCCCATTTACAGATCCACTATCCAGGTGGTGACGAGGGGGTGCTCTGGGCCGACGAATTACAGGCCTGGTTGGTGGCGCTGGGGTTGAGTTCAGAGCGTATTGAACGGGTTCCTGGTAGCGGCGCGGCCGACCGGGTCCAGTTACGAGTGGTTAAATAATCGGGTACAAGAAGCCCGTAAACAGGAGAGAGTTGAGTGAGTCGTGTCGCAGCAATCCAGATGGCTTCCGGGCCGAACGTCAACGCCAACCTGCTGGAAGCAGGACGCCTGATTAAAAAGGCAGTGGAGGCAGGAGCCAAACTGGTAGTTCTACCGGAAAACTTCGCCATCATGGGCATGAATGAAGCCGATAAGGTGGACATTCGTGAAGAGGACGGCAAAGGCCCGATCCAGGAATTCCTCGCCGAACAGTCTGCGCGTCACGGTATCTGGCTGGTGGGGGGGACCATTCCGCTGGCGGCCACCGATGCCGATCATGTCTACGCTGCCTGCCTGCTCTATGACGACAAGGGCAAGCGCATCGCCCGTTACGACAAAATCCATCTG
>JBNKQR010000060.1:0-16011 GCA_050295975.1 Thiohalomonadaceae bacterium | reverse complement strand
CACCGCCACCCTGGTAGCATTGATCGCCATCGGTGGCGTCATCTACCTCTACCAGCAGCAGATGTTTCTCAAAAGCGACGTACAGGCACTGCAGTCTGGTCTCGGCAAGTTGCTTAGCGTGGTAGAAAAAAATAATAGCGACACCCTGGAACGCCTCAAGTCTGTCCCCGAACACAAACATCCGAAGCTCACTAACCGTATGCAACAGGCCGAGCAGCTACTGGCCGATACCCGCATGCGTATCGGTCAGGATCGCCACACCTGGGCACTGGCTGAGGCGGAGTATCTGGTCCGCATCGCCGACCACGACATGCGCTTTAAGCACGACACCGTTACCGCTGTCGCCGCCCTACAGACCGCCAGAGCACGTCTGGAAGCGGAGGACCGACTGGGCTTTATCGATCCCATCCGCCGCCTCGATAGCGACATCAATGCGGTCTCCCTGCTGCAGCTGCCGGACCGCGAGGCATTGGCGCAGGAGCTGACCGGCGTCCTCAGCACCATCGATGCTCTACCGCTACTACGCCAGGAGAAAGTGGGAACACAGCAGGCTGCCGCAGAGACACCCGCGGAGGAGAAACGCTCCGGCTGGGATAAGGTCTGGTTCGATCTGAGTAACCTGATCACCATCCGTCATGAGGAAGAGGTGGTGGCCAAGCCGATGCTGCCACCAGAGCAGCGCTACTTCCTGCGCCGCAACCTGCAACTTAAGCTGGAATCGGCGCGTCTGGCGCTACTGCTGGATAACACCGCCGCCTGGCAGGCCAGCCTCAGCGAGGCGAGCGAGTGGACCCGACGCTATTTCGATAGTAATGAACCCGCGGTGAAGGAACTCCTCAGCACCCTCGATCGCCTGACGACCACCAAACTCCTGCCACCGCTGCCAGATCTGGGTGCCACCCGCGACCTGCTCCAAAAGCTGGCCAGACAGGCGGCCGCTGCCACCCTCAATACACCTCAAGGCGCAGCAAAAAAGAAGGCCGCACCTGCCAAACCGGCACCCAAGCCAGCACCTAAACCCGCTGCGGTTGAGCCGGCACCTACTGCTGAACCCACTGCACCTAGCGATACCTCTGCCACACCCGCCACAGAGACGAAGGAGGGTGGACAATGAAATATCTCATCCTCGGCCTTCTCACTCTCGGCTTCGCCGTCGGTATCACCGTGCTGGTGGTACAGACCGACCCGGGCTATGTGATGCTGAACTATGGTGGCTGGTCGATGGAGACCAGTTTCAACATCTTCGCCCTGCTCTCCGTACTCGGATTTATCGCGCTCTACTTCACCGTGCGCCTGATCCTCGGCGCCTGGCACCTGCCGTCACGCATGTCCTTCTGGGGCCACAACCGTCGTGCTGGACGCGCACGCAAGCTGACCAATCAGGGTCTAATCGCCCTCGCCGAAGCCAATTGGTCACGTGCGGAAAAGCTTCTCAGTCAATCGGCGGCCAACAGTGACACCCCGCTGATCAACTACCTTGGCGCGGCCCAGGCGGCGCAGAAGCTGGGCTTCGACCTGCGTCGTGATGACTATCTCTCCCAGGCCTACCACAGCATGCCCGATGCAGAGCTGGCGGTCGGCCTGACTCAGGCAGAGGTGCAGATCTCCCACGGCCAGACCGAACAAGCCCTGGCCACCCTGCAACATCTGCAATCCATTTCGCCGAAGCATGCACAGGTGCTCTACCTGCTGAAAAAGCTCTACGAAAAACTGGAAAGTTGGGACGAGCTGTATGGGCTGATGGTCGATCTGCGCAAGAGCCATGTGCTCAATGAAAAGGTGATGACCAAGCTGGAGTATCAGGTCCACTACAATCGACTTCACGCCAGCCAAACCCTGGAGCAACTGGAAAGTAATTGGCAACAGGTTTCGAAGACACTGCGCCAGTCACCACAACTACTACACGAATACGCCACCTGCCTGAAAACGCTCGGTGAAGAGGAGATGGCAGACGGCGTGGTCAACGAATACCTAAAGAAACAGTTCGATCCGGCGGTGATGCGCCTCTTCGGCCAGCTTCGTAGCAGCGATCCAACTCGCCAGCTGGCTACCGCTGAGCAGTGGCTACAGGAACATGGGCAGCATCCGGAACTGCTGCTGACGCTAGGACGAATCGCCCTGCGCAATCAGCTCTGGGGCAAGGCACGCAGCTATCTGGAAGCGAGTCTGGGGATCAAACCGATGGCCGAGACCTGCTGCGAACTGGGTAACCTGTTGCAGCAGCTGGGCGAAAAGGAGAAGGCGGCGAGCTATTTCCGTCAGGGCCTGGAGCTCGCCAGTGGAGGGCAGTGCACCAATATCACCATTACCGCCGCGCAACGCGCTGCCGTTGAGCCAGCAGAGAGTCCGAAGTCACTACCCACCGAGATAGAGGATGACGAGGCGTCGGAACTCGCCAATCAGCAGGTAGGCCATGCTTATCCCCGAGGCGTATCAAAGGACTGAGAAGCCTTCTGCTCCAGCTTTACCTTTTTGTGAAGTTGTTCGAAGGATGGGCAAACATCAAATGGCATTCCCTTTTCGCTTATTGAACCCATATATTTTGTGTGGTTAAATCCCGCCCGAATCTGAAATACGTGCAACACCAAATGGCACTATGGAGAATATATCGTGAAGGGACGCATCCAGTTTTCATCCATCATTTTTATTTCTTTGTTAATCGCACAAGGCTGCGGTGGGGGCTCATCCTCAAATAGAGCAACGCCTGTAACCGGCATCGTCCCAGATCCTACACCGACGGAGCTGGAAGGAACCTGGACAAAATCCTGCAGTCCCGAAAATCCTGGCGAGCCAGACACACTCTATGAAACGGTAACCCTCACCTTCTCCGGCAACCACTTTTCCTCAGACATCCACGTCTATGACGATACCAACTGCCGCTTTCCGAACTCCGCCTACCCCAATCCAACAGCGAGTGGCCTGTTGAGAATTGGTGATCCTATTCAAGCATCAGACGGCACGTGGGCTACCGAACTGGACAGCCATATTGAATACCAAAACGGTGCACCGTTCGACATTGATGAGTACAGCATCTACCTCATTGTTGGGGATGTGTTGTATGTGGAAGATCCCGATGGGGGCGGCGATGGCACTTCCCCGCAATCCAGATACCTTACGCTCGACTACACCTATCCGCTCCACCGCCAGTAAGGTTCAGATAGATCGCAGGTGAGCATCTAGTCAGGATGCTCACCCGCTTTTTTTAAAAGCCTTTCCTACCCTTTATCGACAGCCCAGGAGAAGGCATCGGAGTAGCAGTGGTCCGGCTCGACACCGCGGGCCACTACCGCGTCCCGGGCACTGTAGACCATCTCCGGGTGGCCACAGGCGTAGACCTCGTAACCGGAAAGATCCTCGAACTCCTCCAGTAATACCTGCTGCACATGCCCCTTACGTCCTTCCCATGTCTCGTCAGGCTGCGACAGCACCGGGCGATAGCGGATGTTAGGGAAGCTGCTCTCCCAGTCGCGGATCAGTGAGTCGGCATAGAGGCCATCTGCTGTGCGTGCACCCCAGTAGAGATAGACCGGGCGACTCGACTGCTCTGCCACCATGTGTTCAACGATTGCCTTCACTGGACCAAAGCCGGTGCCGGTGGCAAGCAGAATGATCGGACGCTCGGAATCTTCACGCAGGAAGAAACTTCCCCTGGGACCTTCGATGCGTACTATCTCCCCTACCTTCATTTCAGTGAAGACGTGCTCGGTAAACTCGCCGCCTTTGATGCGACGGATGTGGAACTCCAGCAGTTCGTCATGATGCGGGGCATTGGCGATGGAGAAGGCACGTTTGCGCCCGTCGGCCATGATGAACTCAACATACTGTCCAGCGAGATATTGCAGCCGCTCGCTCTCTGGCAGTTTGAGGAACAGTGCCATCACCTCGCTGTTGAGCTGCTTCAGCTTGGCCACCTTGGCCGGTAACTTCTTTACCGGGATCTCTTCCACCGCACCCACTTCATGAATCTCGATGGTCAGGTCGGTGACCGGCTTGGCAACACAGAAGAGGGACATGCCCACCGTTGCCTGTGCTTCTGTTAGCCCCATCGGCTCGTCGTCGTAGCGGATCTCGCCGCTGACAACCTGGCCGATGCAGGCGCCACAGGCACCGCCGCGACAGCCGTAGGGAAAGGCCATCCCGGCACGCAGGGCGGCATCGAGAATGGTCTCATCTGGTTCGTTGGTAAAGGTGTGTCCACTGGGCAGAACCTTGATCGTGAAGCTCATACTGTTCCTTTGATCATTATTTTTACTTTGGGATTATGCCGTATACCTACGACTGCGCTGCAACCGATTTATGGGCGCAGAAGCCCTTCCTCAACCTGATCCCGTTTTTCTTTGCCCACCAGGATCTCGATCAATGCCAGGGTGAAGTCCATCGCCGTGCCGGGACCACGGGAGGTGATCACCTTTCCATCCTGCACCACTGGGGCTTCCAGATAGGTAACCCCGGGCAGATCCATTTTGTCCACGTGGCCCGGGTAGCTGGTGGCCTGTTTGCCATCAAGCAGACCCGCATTGCCGAGTACCCGTGGCGCGGCACAGATGGCTGCGATGTATTTGTCCGCAGTAGCCATTTTTTTCAGCAGGGTGTGGACGCGAGGATCCGTGTCGAGGTTGGTGGCGCCGGGCAGTCCGCCGGGGAGCACCACCATATCGTAGTCACGCTGCATGGCGTGATCGAGATCGGTCTGCGGCACGATTACAACGCCACGAGAGGCGGTGACCGGTCCCGACTGCAAGCCAGCGGTAGTCACCTCAACACCGGCCCGCACCAGCAGGTCGATAATGGTTACTGCTTCAAGCTCTTCGCATCCTGGGGCGAGAGGGACAAGGACGCTTGCCATAACCGCTCCTCCTGTCGGTTGTTCTGTTTGATTAACCCGGAGACCGGCACCAGCCTGACACCAAACTCACTCAGTCTCGGCAGCACCTTTTCCAGCGCCGCCAGACTCTCCGGGTAGGGGTGGTTAATGCCAATAGCGAATCCAACACGCTTGGCACGTGCCACCAGACGGACAAACTGTTTCATGATCGCCGCTTCGCTACGATCATTATCGAGAAAAATATTGCGCCGCAGACTGGGCACCGATTGCTCCTTTGCAATACGCTCGGCCACACTGTGAACCGCGGTGGCACTATCGACAAAGTAAAAGCCCTCGCGCGTTCGCAATGATGTCATCAACCAGGACATCGGTTCGATCATACGGGTCAGCAAGCTACCCATATGATTGTTCATCCCTTTGGCGTGAGGCACCGATGCAAGGTTAGCGCGCAGCGTTTGCAGCACCATTTGTCGATCCATGCCGCGGCCAATCCCGCCCGGTCCCATCTTCTGACCGTTGGTTGCCTCCATAGGCTGGTGCAGCATCACCTCTTTCCCCGAGGCGTGAGCCGCTTCGTCAAGGCGTTTGCTGTAGGTGGTCTGCGGCAGGATGGCACAGGTAACCGGACCGGGCAGGGAGGTCGCACGAAGCCCGTCCTCCAGACGATCACCCAGATCATCAATGATAATGGCGATCACCGGGAGTGACGCTGGTGTCGTGCCCTCTTGCGCGGCGACCGGCAACGACAGCAGCAGCGCCGTGGTCAGGGTACCCAGCCATATGGGGCGCAAAAGACTACTTCCCGTTATGGCTTTGCATGATGGTGAGGCCTTTGAGCAGGGTCAGTGCTTCGTAGAGCACATAGTCACTATCTACCAGTGACTTATCCTCCGCATCACTTTTCTTGGCTTCTTTCTTTTTTGCCTTCTCGCCGTTACCGTTGGTGAGGTGACCGGTGAGATCTGCTTCCTTAATCAACTCGACACCGTTGCCCTCGAACTTGGCTACTTTAAGTGGCTCGACCACGATGTCTGGAACAATACCTTCAGCCTGAATTGAACGGCCTGAAGGGGTGAAGTAGCGAGCGGTGGTGATCTTCACCGCGGTGTTATTGCTCATAGGGAAGATAGTCTGCACCGAGCCCTTGCCGAAGGTACGCACACCCATGATCACCGCGCGTTTGTGATCCTGCAGCGCACCAGCAACGATCTCCGAAGCGGAGGCGGAACCGCCATTAACCAATACCACCAGCGGCGCACCATCGAGTACGTCATCAGGGGTGGCGACAAAGTCGAGTTGTGCATCGGAGGCACGGCCTTCAGTGTAGACAATCTTTCCCTTACGCAGGAAGGCGTCGGAGACGCTGACCGCCGCGCCCAGAACCCCACCGGGGTTATTGCGCAGGTCCAGCACCAGACCGTTCAGTGCACCCTTGTTTTCTTTCTTCAGCTTACTTACTGCCTTGTGAACATCTTCGCCGGTAGCGGTCTGGAAGTTGGTGATACGCACATAGCCGAAACCTTTCTCCAGCATACGGTTTTTCACGCTCTTCACCTTAATCACGTCACGGGTGATGGTGATGATCACCGGTTTCTGTGTCCCCTCGCGAACGATGGTGAGGGTGATGTCACTACCTGGATCACCGCGCATCATCTTCACCGCCTCGCTCAGGGTCATACCCTTTACCGGGGTATCGTCGAGACGGATGATCAGGTCACTGGCCAGAACGCCGGCACGCATCGCTGGAGTGTCATCAATGGGAGTAACCACCTTAACGAAACCATCCTCCATGGTGACCTCGATACCTAGACCGCCGAACTTGCCGGTGGTGCCGACCTGGAGGTCTTTGAATTCATCCACATCGAGATAGGCGGAGTGGGGATCGAGACTGGCCAACATGCCTCGGATGGCACCTTCCAGTAGTTTCTTGTCATCCACTGGCTCGACGTAGTCCTGCTTGACCCGACCGAACACCTCACTAAGACTGCGCAGTTCGCTGAGCGGCAGGGTATTACCGTTTGTGGCGGCAGAAGTCTGACGTTCGGCAAGCACACTGCTACCAATGCTGAGTGCAACACCGATGGCCATTCCAGTAGCCAGAATCAGGGAAAATCTTGCTGAAGACTTCATCTATTACTCCCGGGTCGGAACACGTCCGCCCATTCAATTTTCAGTGCCGTCATGCGGCCACATTATTTAATTTGTAGTTAAGGATAGTACGCCAATCGTCGTTGAAAATCAGCGGCGACACCAGCGAACCGGATCGGTAGGTTTACCATTCTTACGGATCTCGAAATAGAGGCCGCTACGCTCTGCACCGCCACTATCACCTACAGTGGCGACCGTCTCACCGGATTCTACCCAGTCACCGGTCTCTTTATAGAGACTCTGGTTGTGGCCATAAAGGCTCATATAACCATCGCCGTGGTCGAGAATGATCACCATACCGTAACCGCGCAACCAGTCGGCAAAGGCGACTCGGCCGTGGGAGATGGCCTTAACCTCATCGCCCTTTCCAGCACCGATCATCACCCCACGCCAACGCAGATTACCCACCTTGCGTGGACTACCGTAACTCACCAGCAGCTTGCCACCGGCAGGCCAGTGCAGCTTCCCTTTGAGTGCGGGGAAGGGCTGACGGTTCCCCGGTTCGGCAGGAATATCTTCAAGGGCATCGGCCAGGGTGTTTAGCAGCTTCTTCAACTCCTGTTCATCCTGCAGCATGGAGGCGAGGTGCTCATCCTGGCTACCGATCTCCTGTTTCAGTTTTGCGACCACCGCTTCGCGCTCGCCACGTGAGTTCTCCAGTGAGCGCTTCTCCTCTTTCTGTTTATCTCGCAGCGCACGCATCCGCTTCGCTTCGGCTGCCACTTCGAGACGGACCTTCTCCAACCGATTGATGGTTTCGCTAAGACGGTTAATCCGTTCGCTGCGCGCCTTATTGAGATAGTCGTAGTAGGTGACTACGCGCCCGACCGTAGCAGGGCTCTCCTGATTGAGCAGGATCTTAAGGTACTCCTGTCTGCCCATGGCGTAGGTGGCTCGTACCTGATCGGCAAGATATTCACGCTGTAACGCTACCGATACTTGCAGTTCGCGTTCTTCACCGCGCAGCTTGTCGAGACGCTTACGACGCTGCTTAAGTTCACGGTTCAGACGGGGGATGTTGCGACTCAGGCTGGCGATGCGCTGTTCCGATTTGCGCAGATCTTGGTTTAACTGATCGTAGCGAGTGCGTACTTTTTGTAGCTGAGTTTGTAGTTTGGCAATCTGCTCGCGCAGCTGTTGCAGCTCTGCCCGCTTCGCCGCCTTGTCTGCAGCCTGTAGTGGCATAAGCCCCAGCAGCATAATCAGAACAAACAAAAGAGACCGTTGTCGCGGGGCGCTCATGGCCTGCTCCCGGACAACTGCGGCAACACCTTACTCTCCCTCACCATCGGGACTGCGGATCATATTTTGGCCATTCATTTCGTTGGGTTTATCGAGATCTAGCAGATAGAGCATAGTCGGTGCGATATCAGCCAGCACCCCGGCCTCGTTGAATCCGATCTCACGTTTGCCGACATAGACAAAAGGTACCAGATTCGAGGTGTGGGCAGTATGCGACTGACCGGTATCCAGACCCCGCATCTGTTCGGCGTTTCCGTGGTCTGCGGTAATCAACATCTCGCCATCCTGTTTGCGGATCGCCTTAATCAGCCGACCCAGACAACCGTCGATGGTCTCCACCGCCTGCACCGTCGCCTCAAAATTGCCGCTGTGTCCAACCATGTCGGTGTTGGCGAAGTTGCAGATGATGACGTCGTATTTGCCACTCTCGATCGCCTCGATCAGCTTGTCGGTCACCTCTACCGCACTCATCTGCGGCTGCTCATCGTAGGTGGCGATCTGCGGTGAGGCGATCAGAATCCGATCTTCAAATTCGAACGGCTCTTCGCGACCACCGTTAAAGAAGAAGGTGACATGGGCGTACTTTTCGGTCTCCGCGATGCGAAGTTGGTGCATACCCATCTTGGAGATGTACTCGCCAAAGACATTGACCAATCGCTCAGGTGGGAAGGCCACTGGAATGGTGTAGTCGGCACTGTATTCGGTAAGACTGGCGAACATCCCCAGTTTCGGTTTGATGCTTCGCTCGAAGCAGTCGAAATCGTCCTCAATAAAGGGGCGACTGATCTGACGTGCCCGGTCGGAGCGGTAGTTCATGAAGATCACCACATCGCCATCCTGCATTGTGGCCTTCTCGGCACCCTCAGGCTGGATCGCAGTCGCCTTGACGAACTCATCGGTCTCGCCGCGCGCGTAGGCCATCTCCAGTCCTGCCATGGCATCGGCGGCGGTGAACTCCGCCTTGTGCCCGGTGATCAGATCGTAGGCCGCCTGAATACGCGGCCAGCGGTGGTCCCGATCCATGGCGTAGAAACGGCCGATGATCGAGGCAAAACGACCCGCGCCCAGTTCATCAAAGACGCCCTGCATCAACTTAATCGACTCGGCGGCACTCTTTGGTGGGGTGTCGCGACCATCAAGGAAGGCGTGCAGATAGATCTTTTTCACCCCACGCTCGGCGGCCAGCCTAGCCATGGCGTGGATGTGCTCTTCATGGCTATGGACGCCACCGGGAGAGAGTAGACCAAGAATATGCACCGCGCCGTCGTTGGCGAGCGCCTTATCCACCACCTCAAGCAGGGTGGCGTTGGTATAGAAGGAGCCAGTCTTGATGGCACGGCTGACTCGAGTGAACTCCTGGTAGACCACGCGGCCTGCACCGAGGTTGAGGTGACCCACCTCTGAGTTACCCATCTGTCCACTGGGCAGACCAACCTCCGCGCCAGAGCAGCGTATCAGGGTATGCGGGCATTCACTCCACAGCTTGTCCCATACCGGGGTATTGGCATTGCTGATGGCGTTGTAATCGGTATTTTCGCTATAACCCCAGCCGTCCAGAACAGTCAGTAACAGCGGGCGATGGCGCGTGGATGAGGGCATTTATCAAACCAATCTAGTCAATTATTATTTCGATTCCCCGCTATTCTATCCTGCTTGTGTTTTCAGGGCCATGGCAGGCAGCTGCGGAAACGTGCTTTTTGCCTGGATAATTACCATATCCAAAGAAAGCTCTTCTCAAACGTTTTATTATTGTATATTGTTTTACTGATATTAAATGGTGGAGAGACAAGTCACCACACCCTTTCACGCAGCAGTCAGGGACAGAAAATATGTCTGATCACGCAAGTATAGGATTAATAACCAAGGACGAAGATATCGACCGCGCCTCGCGTTCACTGAAGGCGATGTCGCATCCACTACGCCTGAAGATCCTCTGCACCCTCGGTGATCAGGAGGTCAGCGTGCAGGATATCGTGGATCGCGTCGGTACCTCCCAGAGCAATATCTCGCAGCACCTTGCTATTCTGCGCGACAAAGGTATCCTCTCTTCGCGCAAGGACGCCAACCGCGTCTATTACAAGGTGGTCGATTCGCGCACCCTGCAGTTGATTGGCATGATGCGCGTCGTGTTTTGCACCCTGGAATAACAATAACGGATCCAAATCACCCGCGGGTTAAAACCCGCCGGGCTCCGGCCCGCTTACTTTCTGATCACACCTGCCATGTCACAGTTTATTGAGTTTGCCATTCGCCATTGGGACCTTTTCGTCGCCCTGGCAATTATTTTGTTCATGATGTTCAGCGGTGGACTCACCAGTCGCCTGCGCGGTTTTACCGAGATCAGCGCCGCCGAGGCGGTACAGCTGATGAATCACGAGGGTGCCGCCATGCTCGACGTTCGTGAGGACAAGGAGTTCCAGGAGGGACACATCCTCGACGCCATCCACATCCCGCTAGGTAAACTGGCCGGTCGTCTGGGTGAGCTTGAGCAACTGAAATCGAAGCCCCTGGTGATCAGCTGCCGTAGCGGGCATCGCTCTGCGACTGCCTGCGCCCAGTTGCGTAAACAGGGCTTTGAAACCCTCTACAATCTCAAGGGTGGCGTCATGGCCTGGCAAAGTGCCGGCATGCCGCTGCAGAAACCTGGCAAGAAAAAGAAACGCAAATAGGTAACTGGTTATGCCCAATGTCGTGATGTATACCACTGCGCACTGCCCCTACTGCATCCGTGCGCGCAACCTGCTAGACAAAAAAGGTGTCGAGTACACCGACCTGCGTGTCGACGACGATCCATCGCTGCGTCCGGAGATGATTGAGAAGTCCGGCGGGATTACCTCGGTACCGCAGATCTTTATCGATGACTTCCACGTCGGCGGCTTTGATGACATGGCCGAGATGGACATAGACGGCGAACTGGATCCTCGCCTGGGGCTGTAGCATCGACCATGAGTGACGGCCTGCACATCGTCTGTCCCCACTGCCACAGCGTCAATCGCGTACCGCAGGATAAGCTTGCCAGCGGTGGCAAATGTGGGAAGTGCAAACAGCCACTGTTCGATGGTAATCCGGTTGAACTAAAGCAGGCCTTTTTCCGCCTCCACCTTAATCGTAGTGACATCCCTGTTCTGGTAGACTTCTGGGCACCCTGGTGTGGTCCGTGCAAAATGATGGCACCGGTCTTCACTCAGGCAGCGGCCGAGCTACAACCGCTGGTGCGACTGGCCAAGGTCAACACCGAACAGGAACAGGCCCTAGCAGCCGATTTCGGTATCCGCAGTATTCCGACTCTGGCACTGTTCCGTGATGGGCGTGAAGTGGCCCGCGTCGCCGGTGCCATGGATCTGAACAACTTGCTGGCCTGGACCCGGCAGCACCTTTAACGGCTCTCCGCCAAACCCGTTTATAACACCACAGGTATCTGCATGAGCGAAAACAACACCGCCGCGCCCGAGGGCCCGCAATTCATCCTGCAACGTGTCTACACCAAGGATGTCTCCTTCG
Organism: Thiohalomonadaceae bacterium; assembly: GCA_050295975.1. Classification (GTDB taxonomy): domain Bacteria; phylum Pseudomonadota; class Gammaproteobacteria; order Thiohalomonadales; family Thiohalomonadaceae; genus JAPHTQ01. Next base: position 4,295 of record JBNKQR010000060.1, on the reverse strand, counting down.
AAACACCCAATGCACCCGCCATCTTCACCGAGAAGTGGGAGCCGGAGACCAATGTGGAGATCAACTCCACCGGCAACAAACTGGCTGACGATATCTTTGAGGTGGTGCTTTCGATTACCGTCACCGCCAAGCTGGGTGACAAGACCGCCTACCTCACCGAAGTACACCAGGCCGGGATCTTTACCCTCGCAGGATTTAGTGAGCAGGAGCTCAATGCGGTAATCCATAGTCACTGTCCCAACCTGCTCTTCCCCTATGTGCGTGAAGTGGTCTCCGACCTGGTTAGCAAGGGCAGCTTCCCGCAGATGTTGCTGCAACCGATCAACTTTGACGCCCTCTATGCCCAGCATATGCAGAAGCAGCAGAGCAGTGCTGAGCCGGTTCACTAGTCCCGCCCTCTGACCATGTCGGCGAAATACTGTTCAGGTCCCACCGCCGTCATCGGTGCCGGTTCATGGGGAACCGCCCTGGCGATCCAGCTCGCCCGCAACAGCAAGCTGGTAAGGCTTTGGGGCCGTGATGGGCAGCAGATGGCGGAGATGGCCAGCTCGGGTCGAAACAGCCGCTACCTTCCCGACATTGAACTGCCCGACAGATTAACCCCTTGCACCGATATGGCTGAGTCGCTTGAGGGCGCAGAAAGTGTACTGCTGGTGGTCCCCAGCCACGCCTTTCGTCAGACCCTGGAACAGATCAAACCACTGATTATCGGTAAACAGATCGCCTGGGCGACCAAAGGCCTTGAGCCGGGCAGTCGTAAATTCCTCCATCAGATCACCGCAGAGATCCTTGGCGAGACCACGCCAACAGCGGTGATCTCCGGTCCCACTTTTGCCAAAGAGGTCGCCCAGGGTCTGCCTACCGCGGTGACCGTCGCCTCCAGTGACGAGGCAACCGCCACCTACTTCGCCTCCTGCCTGCACGGTGGCACCTTCCGCGCCTATACTGCCTCCGACATGGTCGGTGTCGAACTTGGGGGCGCCTGCAAGAACGTGCTCGCCATCGCCGCCGGAATCGCCGACGGGCTTGGTTTCGGCGCCAACACCCGCGCCGCCCTGATCACACGAGGTCTGGCAGAGATGATGCGTCTCGGCGTACACCTTGGTGGGCAGCCAGAGACCTTCATGGGGCTGGCCGGGCTGGGCGATCTGGTGCTGACCTGTACCGACGATCAGTCACGTAATCGCCGCGTTGGTCTGGCATTGGGTAAGGGTGTTGTGCTTGAAGAAGCGATCCGGACCATCGGTCAGGCGGTGGAGGGGGTAAAGAGCGCCCCGGAGATCTTCGGTCTGGCACAGGAGCTGGGAGTGGAGATGCCGATCACCGAACAGGTCTACCGAGTTGTCCACCTGGGCGAGTCTGCCCACGAAGCAGTTAAGGCGCTACTCCAGCGCGAACAGAAATCAGAAACCCACTAACCCCCGCCCTCAAATCCCAACTGACGCCACGCCTCATAGACGAATACCGCCGCCGCATTGGATAGATTGAGGCTGCGGCTCTCTGGCAGCATCGGTAGACGCAGCTGATTTTGCGGTTCGATCTCTACCAATACCTCCGGTGGCAGACCGCGGGTCTCTGGACCAAACAGCAGGGCATCCCCTTGCCGGTATTCCATCTCTGAATAGTTTCGAGCACCTTTGGTGGTGCAGGCCAGCAGCCGTTGCGGCTGGGCCGTGTGCATATACTCTTCCAGAGACTCATAGACCTTCACCGCAGCAAACTCGTGGTAATCGAGCCCGGCACGACGCAGCCGTTTATCATCCAGCTCAAACCCCAATGGCTTAACTAGATGAAGGCTGACACCGGTATTGGCGCAGAGGCGAATGATGTTGCCTGTATTTGGCGCGATCTCCGGTTGGTAGAGGACGATTTGCAGCATATCCGTTTGTGTGAGGTAGAGTTCCGATGTTTGATGTAGAATTCCCGCCAATGTTTGATCAACCCGTGGGACTGGTATGAACAAGGCTGACAAGGCCATGCTTGGCGTCGATTTTTGCGGCATGAAGTTCGACACACCGCTCGTGTTACTCTCCGGCTGCGTCGGTTTCGGCGAAGAGTATACCCGGGTTAAGGGCTTTTCCAACCGTGATGCCGGTGGTGTGTGCCTCAAGGGCACCACCCTCGAGCCGCGTCTGGGCAACCAGCCACACCGGATCTATGAAACCCCGGAGGGGATGCTCAATGCTATCGGGCTGCAGAATCCCGGTGCACGCTATGTGATCGACGAGATCCTGCCCAAACTCGATTTTGACGAAACCCGCTTCATCGCCAACATCGCCGGTTCCACCCTTGAAGACTACATCGAAGTGGCGCGGCTATTCGAAGATTCCCCGGTCGATGCCATCGAGATCAACATCTCCTGCCCCAACGTCAAGGCTGGCGGGGTCGCCTTCGGTAACGACCCGGAGATGTCGGCCAGGGTCGTCGAGGCGGTACGCAAGGTGACCAAAAAGCCGCTGATCACAAAACTCTCCCCCAACCAGACAGACATTGCCGCCAACGCCCGCCGCTGTATCGAAGCCGGTACCGACGCCTTCGCGGTGATCAACACCCTCATGGGAATGGCGATCGACATTGAGAACCGCAGCCCGATCCTTGGCAACAACCAGGGCGGCCTCTCAGGCCCGGCAATCAAGCCGGTAGCGCTGCTGCGTACCCATCAGGTTTATCAGGTGTGCCGTGAACACAGTATCCCGATCATCGGCCAGGGTGGTGTCGCCAGTGCCGAGGATGCGCTCGAATTTCTTATCGCAGGTGCCAGCGCGGTCGGTGTTGGTACCGCCCTGTTTTACGATCCGCTGATCTGCCCGAAGATCAATCAGGGGATCGTCGACTATCTTAAGCGCCACAATTTAACCGAGGTTTCGCAGCTGGTTGGTACCCTACAACTCAATAGCGCGACACCCGCTTGCGGTTGTGACGATTGAGCCCTGCAAGATACTGAACATTAAGAGAATTTGCCCGCGGGCACGTTTCCATGCACTATGCTTGGAACCATAACCACCGTCTAGAACAGGTATGGCATGAATTCGCGCAAAAAGATCCGACTTGGTGACCTGCTCGTAGAGCAGCAGTTAATTACGGAAAACCAGTTACTGCGCGCTCTGTCTGAGCAGAAACAGACTGGCCACAAACTGGGCCGCACCCTGATCGAGCTGGGTTTCGTCACCGAAGATAAGCTTCTTGAGCTGCTTTCAAAACAGCTCAAACTCCCCTTCATAGAACTCAAACACTACAAATACAGCGCCGATACGGTACGCCTGCTACCGGAGACTATTGCCCGTCGTTACCGCGCCATCGCACTGGCCGAGCAGGGTGAGGCGGTGTTGGTCGGCATGGCCGATCCGACCGACATCTTTGCCTACGATGAAATCGTCAAGGTGATGCGCCGGCATGTGAATCTGGCGGTGGTTCGCGAATCGGATCTGCTGCGGACTATCGACGCGGTCTATCGTCGTACCGATGAGATAAGCATCCTTGCGGAGGAGTTGAGCGAGGAGTTAGGTCGTACTGACTTCGACCTGGAAGAGCTGCTTAAGATCGAAGACCTCAGTGAGGCGCCGGTCGTTAAGCTGTTGCAGTCTATCTTTGAGGATGCGGTGCAGATCGGTGCCTCGGATATCCACATTGAACCGGACGAACAAGAGCTACGCATCCGCCAGCGGGTCGACGGTGTTCTCAATGAACAGATCATGAAAGAGAAGCGCATCGCCACTGCGCTGGTCTCACGCCTCAAACTGATGTCCGGTCTCGACATCTCAGAGCGCCGCCTGCCCCAGGATGGTCGCTTCAACATCCGGGTCAAACACCACAACATCGACGTGCGTGTCTCTACTATGCCGATCCAGTACGGCGAGTCGGTGGTAATGCGTCTGCTGGATCAGACCGGTGGCATCCTCGATGTTGATCAACTGGGTATGCCGGAGCATCTACTAAAGGTCTTCAGAAACAACATCCGCAAGCCTCATGGCATGGTGCTGGTAACCGGTCCTACCGGTAGTGGTAAAACCACCACACTCTATGGTGCCCTGAGCGAACTGAATGCGCCTGAGAAGAAGATCATCACCGTTGAAGACCCGGTCGAATATCGTTTACCGCGGGTCAATCAGGTGCAAATTAACACCAAGGTCGGTCTCACCTTTGCCGGTGTACTGCGTACCTCGTTACGCCAGGACCCGGACATCGTTCTAGTGGGCGAGATCCGCGATCAGGAGACTGCCGAGATCGCCATGCGCGCTGCCATCACCGGTCACATGGTGCTGTCCACACTGCATACCAACGATGCCATTAGCACC
>JBNKQR010000059.1:0-16351 GCA_050295975.1 Thiohalomonadaceae bacterium | reverse complement strand
GATGGCGCGCGAGTGGGAGCGCGGCACCCTGGAGGCGCTGATGGTGACACCGGTGACGCTGCGCGAAATGCTGATCGGTAAGATCCTGCCTTACTTCATCCTTGGGATGGGCGGCATGGGGATCTCGGTTTCCATGGCCATCTGGCAGTTCGATGTGCCCCTGCGTGGCTCCCTATGGGTGCTGCTGCTCTGTTCGGCGCTGTTTTTATTGGTGGCGCTCGGCATGGGTCTGTTGATTTCGGTGGTGGCGAAGAGCCAGTTCGTCGCCGGCATGATCGCCATCGTCACCACCTTTCTGCCGGCCTTCCTGCTCTCAGGCTTTCTCTTCGATATCGACTCCATGCCGCTGGTGGTGCAGGGCATCACCCACATCGTGGCGGCGCGCTACTTCATCGCTATCCTGCAGTCCCTGTTTCTGGCCGGCAACCTGTGGGAGGTGATCCTGCCCAATGCGCTGGCACTGCTGCTGATGGGGCTGCTCTTCTTCGGGCTTGTGCGCAAGAAATTGCACAAGCGTCTGGATTAGGGATTGAGCTATGTTGCAGCGGATCTTCGCCCTCATCATCAAGGAGTTTCTGGCCCTGCTGCGCGATCCGAAGAGCCGCGTGGTCACCTTCGTGCCGCCGCTGATTCAGCTGGTGGTGTTCGGCTACGCCGCGTCGTTCGATCTCAACAACGTGCCTTTTGCGGTCTACGATCAGGACCATGGCGAAGCGGCGAGGGAGGTTGTGGCCGCCTTCTCCGGTTCGCCCACCATGCAGCTGACGCGCGTGCTTCATAGCGATAGCGAGATCCAGCCGCTAATCGACGCACGCGAGGTGATGATGGTGCTGCGGTTCGAGCCCCGCTTCACCGAGCAGATGCTCACCGGCGGTAGCGGAGCGTTGCAGATCCTGCTCGACGGTCGAAACTCCAATACGGCTCAGGTGGCGCTCAACTACGCCGGTGAGATCGTCGCCGAATTCAACCAGCGGTGGACTCAGGTACACGGTTTGCAGAAGCCGCCCGCGCAATTGATGATGCGCGCCTGGTACAACCCCAACCTGGAGAGCCGCTGGTTCTTCATCCCGGGTGTGGTGGGAATACTCTGTCTGGTGGTGACCATGGTGGTGACGGCACTGTCAGTCGCCCGCGAACGTGAACACGGTACCTTCGACCAGCTGCTGGTCACGCCATTGCGTCCGCTGGAGATACTCATCGGCAAATCGACACCCGCATTCATCATCGGCGTGATCGAGGCGACGCTGGTCATCCTGATCGGTCACTACTGGTTCCAGGTGCCGTTGATCGGCGATCTTGCCGCGCTCTACACAGGCATATTCCTCTTCGTGCTTGCCGCTATCGGCATCGGCCTGATGATCTCGTCACTGGCGCAGACGCTGCAACAGGCGGTGCTCGGTGCGTTTCTTTTCATGGTCCCGGCGGTGATTCTCTCCGGATTCGCAACGCCGATCGCCAATATGCCGTGGGTGGTGCAACTGCTGACCTATGCGGATCCGTTGCGTTATTTCCTGGTGATTTTGCGCGGGGTGTTTCTCGAAGGGACACCGCTGGATCTGCTGGTCGATCAGCTCTGGCCGATGGCGATGATTGCATCGGTTACGCTGGCCAGTGCGTCCTGGCTGTTTCGGCATCGCATACATTGATCTGATGTGATGCATGGCCATCGGAGCGATGGTCGCAAGTCGGTCGCCAGCGTTGAGATAGCGGCCTGACCGCCGTCTCAATCAGGCGGATGCTTGCAAGTCAGTCAACTTGGGTGCCGGATGAGAATGATGCCCAGGCAAAGGGATTGCCGGCAGGTGAATCTTGAAGCAGTAAAGATCGCGCCGGATTGGCCGGTTTGAGCATTTGGCTACTCCTTCCGCCGATGATGGCTCGCATGGCATCCCTATCCAAATCCTTACTTTCATTGAGATCTTTAATGAGTATGTTGGCCATTGGAATCTCCTGAGGTTCGGCTATAACACCCACTATAGGTTAGTTTTACTGCTTATTGATAATAATTGATAGCGCTGCAGAGTATATCCTGGTCGTTAGGATCGCCTGATGGCTCCCGGATAACTGCGATTAGATCAACTCGTTCCTGTCAACGAAGCCAGCGTCGAATAGTTGCGCAATATTCATGGTTATTGATCCCCTGACACTATGTGAGGTGATTGGGGAGATATACTTGGTGCAAAGAATCCACATGAGGAATGTTACCAATGCTGGAGGCTGTTTTACTCATACCGATATCAGCAAGAGGTTGGCGGCGATATGAGTTACCGCTGGTGGTCAAGTTGTAGAACGAATGTCGGCCGTGTCAGGCAGATCAATGAAGATGCCTTCCTGGATATGGGAAATATCGGACTGTGGCTGGTAGCAGACGGCATGGGTGGACATGCTCGGGGGGACCTGGCCAGCAAGATCATCATCGAGTCATTCGATGGCCTTAAATCTCCGGCTTCACTTTCAGAGTTCGCGATGGATGTCCGAACTCGTCTCAAGCGTGCGCACAGAGCGGTCAAGGTCGAGTCGTCCAGGGTGGGGGGAAGGCAGATAATGGGTAGCACTGTCGTCGCGCTGCTTGTGTTTAAGGGAAGATGGTTGTGCATGTGGGTGGGCGACAGTAGAGCGTACCTTCTGAGAGAACACCGGTTAATACAGATCACCAAGGACCACAGCATCGCACAGGAATTGGTCGATCTGGGCAAGCTGGGTAAGAATGAGATGGATACTCACCCCTATGCCAATCATATAACCCGCGCGATCGGCGCGAATCCAGAGCTCGTTCTCGATGAGCGCAGTTCGAAACTGCATGATGGCGACATCTTCTTGTTATGCAGTGATGGATTGACCAAGGAGCTTTCGGAGCCTGAGATCTCAGGCGTTATCCGAAATTACGATACTGAGCTGGCAACGCAAGAACTCATCGACCTGAGCCTTGAGCATGGGGGCCGGGATAATATCACCGTGGCTTTGGTCAACTTCGAGGAGACCACCGGCTTCAGTGAACCCATAACCGATGATACGGCCATCAATTATGAAATCGTACGAAACAATCTGGGGGCCAGAGATCGTGGCGGGCTGTATCTAAAGCGTAGGGCGGCCTATTCGGTGGACGAGATCAATCCAAGGTCAGAGTGATCAACAGTGGCAAGTTTTGCGCAAACGCTTAGATCCTACAGTACCGGTACATTGTCCCGAGAGGATCTGTTCACCTCGTTGGAATCGATCCTGGCGGAACATCGTGTCGATATACCATGGTTGTTGAAGATTCTCGAGCAGGAGCACGAAAAAGTTTCTTTGCCGCAAGAAATCTACGATGCCGTGAAGCGGAAAATGCTGGAGGGCGCGGGCAATGCTGTTGAGTTGTCCAATGCCTCTCGGTCACCGGAAAAGAACCTCGATGATGAGGATTTGAGTCGCACACAGATCGCAACCAGCATATTTCTTGGTGAAGAAGACCAGAGCCAGACAACTGATTCCAACTCTAGCAGCAGAAGGATCAATGGCGCTGAGATTGCTTTGCCGGATGTGCCTATCAAGGGAGTGGGGGATGTGTTGAACGACCGTTTCGTGTTGGAGGAACGTGTCGGTACTGGAGGCATGAGCACCGTCTATAAGGCTTTGGATCGTCGCAAACTGGAGGCGGACGATCGCGATCCGTATATTGCGGTAAAAATTCTCAATATGGAGTTCAGAGCGCATCCGGATTCCCTGATCGCACTTCAGCGCGAAGCCAAGAAATGCCACAAGTTGGCCCATCCGAACATTGTACGAGCCTATGACTTTGACCGGGACGGCGCGACCGTCTTTATGACAATGGAGTACCTTACCGGTCATTCGCTGGCAAAAATTTTGCGTGATCCGGGATTCAAAGGCATGCCGTTCGAAAAGGCATTGCCGATTATCAGGGGCATGTCCGAGGCGTTGGCCTATGCACACAAAAACGGAATTGTACATGCCGATTTCAAACCCGCGAATGTCATACTGACTGACAAGTGTGAGGTCAAAGTCATAGATTTCGGTATTGCGCGAGCCTTTCAAAAGCAGGGGGATAGCGAAACGGAAGCCACAAGGTTCGACCCGGGGTCGTTGGGAGCGCTGACTCCCACGTATGCGAGTCCTGAAATGCTCGAGCATAGGGAGCCTGACCCGCGGGATGACGTATATGCATTGGCCTGTATCGTTTACGAGATGTTGACGGGCAGACACCCCTTCGGGCGTCGCCAGGCCAATGAAGCGCGGGATGGTGGATTGGCTTTACAGAGGAAAACGCTCTCACGAAGGCAGTGGCGTGCATTGAAGTCCGCCTTGCAGTTCGATAGGGATAAGCGCACCCCCTCCGTGAGCAGGTTTTTTACCGATATCAATCCGGAATATGCCAGAACGCCTATTCTCGTTGTCATCGCAGCAAGCGTCTTCCTCACGGCCTTGCTTATCGGAACCGGGGCTTTTCTGTATGACAATGGCAATTTCAATGGGCTGATGACTCAGGGCGATGAGCTGCTTGAATCCATCAGTCAAGATAGAGAAGCTATTGCGGGCGTGGACCGCAAAGAATCAATCAACCTCGATCAAGATAGCGATAAATCCATAGCGGAAAGTGAAGCGGATTTCTCGCGGGTGGAAATGGAGAATGCGATTGCTGAGCTGCAAGTCCCGGACGAACAAATCAGGCAGTCAGTCAATGCGATAATCGGCAAAATCGACTGTGCGGCAATGATCGCCTCGGTAAACGATGGCCAAGTGGTTGTCGATGGCTATCTGCAAAATTCGAAGGAGTTGAGCGGATTGAAAAAGAGTCTGACCGGAGTGCCAGGTGTCAAACAAGTGGCTGTGAACACAGAAACTCTCACCGAGAATATGTGTGACGTTGTCAATGTCTATAGAGATTATTGGGTTTCGAATAAGGATAACAACCATGGAACAAGTATATCGCCAGGTAATGAGAATGGTGTGTTCGTCAGTGGTGAACCACTGGTTGTTTCGCTGAAAACGCCAACTTACGAGTCGTATGTGAATGTGGATTACTACTCAATGGATGGACACGTCGTGCACATGCTCCCTAGCCAGCGAGTTAAACAAAATCAGGCGCCTGCAAATTACACGGCCACACTAGGAGATCTAGGGCAATGGGTCGTATCGGAACCCTATGGACGTGAACTCGTGGTTATTTTAACCAGCCCTACTGATATGTTTGATGCTCTCAGGGGAGAGTATGAGAAAACAGACGAATACCTCAAGGTCCTTATGCAAAAATTCAATGCAGTAGCGGACGAGAAGGAAAAAATTCAGATAGCTGCGGATTTCTTGTTTATAAACACGCGCGCCGAGTGAATGTTTGGCCAAGAGTGTAGAGCCGGACAATCGATAGTCGTTTCGATGTGCAATATAGTGCATCGGCAAAATAACAGATTATAGGGCTAAAAAACCTGTCTGATCCTGTACTGCGATTGAGTGGCTTCAGTTGTCGAGAGTTTTAGCTATCCGAAACCCGTTCTGGATATATCGAATGTAAGCGTCATATTTGAAGCGACTCGCGGAATGAACATAGGTCTTGTCATTCCTCCATGAGCCACTGCGTATTACTCTTACCGAACAGTTGCCGCTGTCCCAGGAGCTGCCATCGCTGGGTGCTCCGTCGTAATTTCTGTGCCAGCAGTCGTCAACCCACTCCCAGACATTTCCGTTCATATCGTAAATTCCGAATGGATTGGGGTCGTGACTTCCGACTTTGGCCGGGCTGTCAGAAGTGGTCTGGCCACCACAGTCCTTGCAGTTGGCTTTTCCCGGCTGCATGCTGTTTCCCCACCAGTAGGTTGTGGTGGTGCCGGCTCTGGCGGCATACTCCCATTCCGCCTCGGTCGGCAGGCGATAGTTCTGTTTGGTTTTCTTGCTTAGCCACTTAGCATAGTCTGTGGCGTCAGCCCAACTGATGTCACGAACAGGCTTGTCACCATTATTCGACACCTCGTCCGAAGTCGGTTTGCATGCACCAGCAGTTACACATGAGTTCCACTCGCCGATTGTGACTTCGTACTTGCCGATGGCAAACGCACTTTTGATAGTGACCTGGTGAGCGGGCATTTCGCTGAGGTCACCTTTATTGTCACCCATAGTAAACGTTCCTGGCGGCAGACTGATCATTTCAGGGCATTCTTCGCAATCCTTGATGCTGTCGGTTGTGCCGGTTGAACGAGGGCGGCTGCTCGGTTTTTCAGGTGGAGTGGCCTTTGCCGTTGTAGGAGCCGGCTTTTCGAGCAACGGTGCGTATACATAGCCAACTTTTCCATCAGTTAGCTTGATCTGATACCAGGGCTTGTTATCGACCTGACCAATGACATTGACCGTATTGCCGCTGATCAACTCGCCTATCTTATTGGAATGGGTCGTTGGGTTGGATCTGACATTCGTGTTCGTAGAAACGACATATATGCCTGATACAGGGGTGATATTTATCTCATCATCTGCATGTGGAGTGGGATTTTCCACAGTGTCCTCTTTGCTGTAACGTTCGTAGCGAACCTTTGCGAGAGGGGCGAATCGACCATTTGGATAAGCTTTGAGGTAAGCCTCATAATCCGCGGCATGTGTGCTTTCCTTGATCGAATTCCAAAACTCAAGCTCATACATCGCTTCACCATCTTTCGGCAACAGGCCTGCCAGCAAATACTCTCCACGATTGTCGCTGGGTGCGGTGTTGGAAGCGGCATGACTGGCCGACTGTTGAGTAGAAGATGGTGATGCGCTGCAAAAAGCGGGTAATACAGCCACTACTCCAATTAAGCCCTGAACGACGTTCATCTACATGTCCCCATATTTATTAAACTTATCTTGTTGCCGCAGTGAAGAACAAAACAAAATCATTCCCTCAACCAGTAGCTTAGATAAAAAATCTCATGGTGGCTCTATATCAGGAAAAAATATGTTGTTATTTTAAGTGATATAAGCTTTTGGTAATGTTCCTGGTGTAATACCCAAAAGATTAGAAAAAGTACGGATTCTCAGTAATGCCAATATTTGTACATATTGTTATATATATATATTGAATAATTCCGTTGTATGCGGCAGTGAACAGTGCAAACTACCGGTTCTATTTCCACATAAAAAGTGTAGACACATTGGCCAATCTTCATTTTGCTATTCGGTAAATCCTAACTAAGGTTAATTTGTAAACGACATGATTTGAAAAGTATACACCTGCACTAGACAGAGGATTGTTAAGTGAATTCGAATAAAAAAAACCCGGTAACGCAATAGATGTCATGGTGCTTAACAAAGATGGATTTTTATAATTAAAGGCATGAGAGGGGGAGGCATGACAAAAATACCATATCCGGTTTACCTGTTGTTTGCATCCTTGCTGTTTTGTATAAGCGCGTTCGCCGAAGAGAGAACTCCAGCGCCGAAGGACGCAGAAGTCTATATAATCTGGCCACATGACGGTAGTGTCATCAAGGGTGGTAAGTTATGGGTGCGTATGGGATTGCGAGGAGCGGGTGTGGCGCCAAAAGGTACCGATCTTGCGAATGTCGGGCATCATCATTTGATCATCGATGCGGATCTGCCATCAATGGACAAGCCCATTCCATCGGATCGAAACTATCTCCATTTCGGTGGTGGTCAGACAGAGGCACGCTTGATTGGACTTGCTCCAGGAAATCATACCTTGCAGCTATTGATGGGTGACAATAACCACGTACCGCATAATCCGCCCATATATTCAGAAAAAATCACCATTACGGTTCCGCCATACTGAGTGATACGGTCTCGAGGACTCACTCAAGTGAAGTGGGTTTGAGGAAGAAGCATTTCGACTTCAACAGGATAGCCGTTATGAATAGAACATTCTCTGCCTTTATGATCCTCTGCTTTGTTTACATATGTCCTGTATCGGCTGCAGAAGGAGGGCGTACACCTGCGCCAGGCGATGCTTATCTTTACATTGGATGGCCAAACGATGGTGAAGTGATTCGTTCTGGACACCCCTTTCGTGTATGGTTTGGCTTGAGAAGTATGGGTGTTGCCCCCAAGGGTGTGGATGTGCCCGCAACTGGTCACCATCATCTGATCATCGATGCTGATTTACCGCCGCTCGACGAGCCGATTCCATCAAACAGAAACTATTTGCATTTTGGCGCTGGCCAAACTGAGACGATGTTGGAGCTTCCTCCGGGAAAACATACATTACAACTGATCATGGGCGATCATAACCACTACCCACATGTTCCGCCGATAGTTTCAAAGAAAAAGACAATCTATATCAAATAGTTTCAATGAGTTAGAACAAATTGAGTATCGCGGGCGGCAACGTGAAGCCCGTTATCCACGATTGCTCATTTCTTCAAGCGTGCTGTACATGATTGACGCTCAGGCAATCACTGTCTCTCTCCCTGAACTGTAGCCGACCGATTCGGATATTTGGCGTCGACACTCCGATTGCGATGCGTAATTCTCTGAAAATAACCACCGTTTATATATGGGCATGCTCCGGGATTCTTAAGAATCAACGAGGGTGAATTCCAATTGTGTTCGTAGAAATCGAACGAAATATGTGAAGAGTCAGGGCCTGGGCAACAGTATTCTTTGCAAAATGGGTTCGTAGGTGCGACAGGCTGACAAATCTGCAAGGAATTGTCAGCCGATCTTAAGAATCGGGCATGGATATCAATAAGTTATATCGTGAGTAAAATCACAAAAGTGTACTACATAATCACTGTCACTCTGTTTAGACTGAAGTGAACCTGCCGCCAATACCCTTACATCACTCTATACGTACAACAATACGCAAATGTTTCTATCCGCTTCAAGATACCTTTTCATATTCACGATTCTCATTCAGTCACTCTCGGCAGGAACCGCTGTGGCTGGCGTCGATGTGGTGGTGTTGATGGATGCCACTTCGGTATTGGATCAGAAAAACCGCGACATTATTAAATCTGTCTTTGGCCGCATCTCCGAACGCCTTGATGAGGACAGCAGATTCGGCTTGTTTACATATACCGATGAAACAACGGAAGTTATACCTTTGAGTAAGATTGAAGGGCAAATTATATCAATGTTGTCTGCAAGCAATGGCACGGCGGTAATTAACTACCAATTAAAGAATCCCGTTGCTGCACTAGAAAAAGTAAGCTACAGCATGCGCTCAACCGAAAGAGAAGGCGTAGCGAAGATGATTATGGTTCTAGGTAACGGTAAGGTCGATACGGGGAATACGCTGCGTGATAGAGAGCTTTCAAGTTGGCTGCTGCAGGATCTTTCCGATGAGCTAAGGCAGAGTGAAACCAAATTGTATTGGCTTACCTTTGACGAAACGGCGGACTTCCGCATCATTCAGAGTGTCACAAGAAAAACAGATGGCGCGTATTATCGGGTATTCAGTGAGGAAGATGCCGTATCGAGTATTGATTCGGTCATGGCGGCGGTCGCTGGTGTTAAACCAGACGTTACAAGTGACGTCGATATTGGCGCTGGTGGAATATCCGCAAGCCATAACGGGAAAGCATCCGCATTGCCGAGTTCACAGTCCGTTTATGGTATGGGATGGGTCGCACTCGCATCTGTACTGGTAATGTCTGTCATTCTGAGTATCGGATATTTTATCTACAAAAAAAATATTGCACATAGACAATTAACCATTCCTGGTCAGGCGAAGCATATAAAGTCACATGCAATACTTAGGGACCTGGCCGGATTCACGGCATTGAAGGAGTACGATATTACCGACAAGAAAACCTATATTGGAAGGTTGCCGAGAGAAGTTACAGAGCGCAGTACAGTAGTTGTTATAAGAGATGGTACTGTTGGCAGAGAGCACGCGACTATTATACCAAGGGATGGTGCTTACTGGATCCGGGACAATGCTACCGTGAACGGAACCTACCTCAATAATCAAAAACTGTATGCGGAAGCGCTTCTTCATGATGGCGATAAGATACGATTTGGACGATTTGTATTCGAAATAGAGTTGCCGGAAGAAGAGGTAGCGGAAGGTGTTGAATATACCAGTGAGAATGACTTGCCAAATCCTGTGAGGGCAGTGTCAGACGACTATTTCGATGATCAGGATAAGACGGTCATGCGTAAACAATGAGAATGTTTCACTGCCATTCGACTCATCGCAACAGTCTGTTTCGAGTTAATGAAATAATATAAACAATTACCAAAATGCCATCCGCTTAATCGGATTCGGGCAATAGAGAAATTTTTGTTTCATATAAATCAGACTCAAGTACCATTTTGAGTTCTTGCATCGACCGCCTCTGTAGCCGGGTCTCGCGAAGAATGTCGTCATACATTTGAAGATCACGCTCAGGCGCCTCTGAATCGAGAAACCGATATATGGCGATTGCCTGACTCGATTTTTCATGGGTATTGGAAAGGCGTGCAGCTTGTTGTCGAAACGCTGCTGAAACAGAGGATTCAAGACGTGTAATCCCGGAAATTCGTCCGTCGGATAGATATTTTCCCCATATCGCCTTTGCTTCAGCAAGTAGCTGTTGTGCTTTCGCAAGTGCATCACTTTGATGTTCCTTGTAATCGGAAAACAGTGCCTGGAAAAAAAATGAGTCATGTGCAGGATCGAGTGATTCGTAAAATGCCAGGATTTTTGCTGAATCTCTTTTACCGGCAGGCAGGGTGTTGATCAGCAGATATTCCTGCCAAATGGATTTTCTGTGCGAAATAAGATGAGTAGCTGCTTCTCCCCAATCGGACGTTGCTAGTGTGCTGAGAATGCTTAATGATGCATCGCCGCGACCATTGCTCCAAGCATCTGCTGCCTTTTGATATTCCAGTGCAATTTCTTCCGGTGGGAGGGTGCTCTTTCTCAACCCGTCTACCTGCTCATTGAAAGGGGGTGTCATGAACAGTGTGTTATTCACTATTTCAATTGCATCTAGCCATGCCTGCTCGTCAACTTTTTTGTGTAGAATTAGATAGTTTTCAAAGTCATCCGTCAATTTATCAAGACCCTTTATCAGTGGGTATTTGTGTGAGAATTCGGTTATAAGTATGTCGAAATCACTCAATCTATCGTTCGTCAATACTTCACGTACTTTTAGAACCAACTCGTCAATTGCCGTGACATACAATGACTCTTCACTCTGTAATGCACGTAACTCACTGAGTGCGTTCGCATGGTAAGCGTTGAATTCAGATGTGTGCTGAGAGATGCGGCTCGACATTTTCTGAAACTCGCCACTACGCGTATTCCAAGCGTCGATAATTTGTCTGATCCTGTGCTCGTCCTTAAATAGTGTAATTGGAGTATCAACGCCTCCTCTTTCTGCATAGTACTCCTCAATAGAAGTAATCCAGTGCAATAGATCAAAATAGGAGTTGACCAGCGGCGTGCCCGATGCGAGTTTTCTGGAGTGTTCAATAGACTGATAAGCGGCCCTGAACTCCCCGGCATCCAGCCTGCGCCCCCATGTTGGAAGCACGTAGTTATTCAATGCCCTGATTGCGATTTCTTGTGCTTCAGTGCTATCGGGAGTTTTGGCGAGAAAACTGTCCGCGCGGTCAATCGCTTCTGCAAAGTGGCCGGCGGCAAAGAGGTCTTCAATTTCGCGGATATCGGACTGAGTATAATATGAGTAAGCAATTATCCCGAATGCTAGAGCCAGCAGGCTCAGTGTGATCCAGAAACCGAGTCTGCTCGTATCCTTCTTGTCTGATGCGAACGACCTTCGCAGCTCTCTCAGGAAAACGGATACGCGCCCTGGTGGAGGATCTCCTTGTTTGTCGGTAGCCTTGCCCAACGGGATTTGACTTGAATCGTCATCAGCGGCAGCAGGGTCTTCGTTCTCGTCTTTGACACAAAATATGTCGATAAACGAGCTGGCAGAGGTCACAAAAGTAGTACGGGTCAGGTCGGTAGAGGTATTGAGCGCATTCGTGATCAGTTCTTTGTTATCGAGTGAGCGAATATCCTTGGTTTCGATTGTCTTCAGGTGAACGCGATACAGAAAGTCGTTGCCACCAAAAGCGATCGTGTCGCCATCATGTAATCGAACGGCATGTTCATCGAGACGTCTGTCGGATAGAAATGTCCCGTTGGTGCTGCCAAGATCTTCCACCATTAGACAATCGTCGTGTACATAAAAGTGTGCATGGCGCCTGGAGAGAAATTTGTACTGCTCCGGAATTATACTATTGTATCTCTTGAATAAGTCATCACTCTTGCTGATAAGAAAAGGGAATTCGGTGATCACGATCGGTTCGATCACCGCCTGCATCTTTTCGGGGACGAGTGTGAGAATGAATTTTACTGGATTCTCGGATTCACTCGAATCATCGCGCTCAGCGAGTACCAGAAATTCCAGCTGACCCGCGAAGCATATTTTGTCACTCTGTTTAAGCGGTACTGGATCCTTGCCTAATGGTTTGCCATTGAGGGTGGTGCCGTTCATGCTGTCCAGGTCGATTAGATAGACGGCATGGTCTTGAGTGAATATTCTGGCGTGGCGTCTGGAGAGACGTGCAACGGCTTCATTCTTGAAGCCGGAGAATGGGGGCTCATGTCGCCCGATGGGAAACAGACTGTCCCGGACGACAATCTCACCCAGTCCTGGATGAGAAAGAGATTTCAATGTTATTTCCATGTATCAATATGACTGAAAATCAACCTGATTATTGATTGTTTGTATCTCCACGACCAACAACTTGTTCTGCCCATCCGCCACCGAGAGATTTGTACAGGGTGACGGTATCGGTAAGAATCTGCCAATGGTTGATCAAGAGTTGCTGTTCCGCATCCAATAGCGAACGCTCGACTTCGAACACTTGCAATTGCGACGTAAGGCCTTCGCGTAGCTGAGCCTTTATCTGCTCCGATACGACACTGAGTTCACTCTCTCGTGCTTTTAACTCCAGTTTCTGCTGCTTTCTGCTTGAAAGGTTATTCAGAGCGATCTCGACCTCTTCCAATGCCGTGATTACGCTGCGTCGATATTCCTGCTCTGCAACTTTGGTCTGGGCATCCGCAACCTTGATCTGTGCCTTCAGATTTGGATCGAAAATCGGGAAGGTCAACGCCGAGGCAAGTCCGAAGGTGGCGGCATCGAACAGGTCGCCCAATGAAAACCCGGCTGTTCCTGCCCGGCCAGTAAGATTGATCGAAGGGAGCCTCGCAAGCCTGGCCTGGCCCGCCAGATTGTGAGACTGCAGAACGCGATACTCGGCTGCCAGGACATCCGGACGACGGGCCAATAGCTGGGAGGGCAGGCCGGCCGGTACTTCGGGTACAGTCACGACTGCACGCAACGACGCATTAGGTATTCTCAGGGTATCGGCAGGCATTCCCAACAGCGTCGCCAGGCTGTTTTCCGAGTTTTTGCGTAAACGCGAGAATTCCAGCAGCTCCCGCTGCAGACGACTGACCTCTGCCTTCTGCTGCATCACCTGCGTCTCGGGAATCAGACCCTCACGAAACATTCCCTGGTAGATCTCAAGGATCTCCCGGCTTCGCGTTACGGAGAGTGAATGTCTCTCGCTCTGCTCGTCAAGCTGACGAATCTGAAAGTAGAGGGACGCCACATCCGCCACCAGAGTCAGATATCCGGCGCGCCAGTCCGCCTCGGTAGCATGGAATCCTGCCTGTTGCGCTTCCACGCCTTTACGGATTTTTCCCCAGATGTCGATCTCCCAGGACGCCTCGGCTGCCAAACTATAGCGTGTCGTGCTGTTACTGTCGGTATAGCTGAAGTGGTCGATCCCGGAACTACCGCCCACTCTGGGTTGTCCGACCGCCTCCGCCTGACTGACTCCACCGCGGGCAACATCGATACGGGCAGCCAGGATCTGGATATCGATACTCTCCTGCACCGCTTGAGCGATCAATTGATCGAGGTAGGGATCCTGAAAATTCTTCCACCATTCGGGTTCGATGATATCCGATCCGCGAGCAGCCACGGCGGAGGTCTCCGACCAGCTCTGTTTGGTTGGTGCTTCGGGGCGCATATACTCGGGTCCGGCCATATTGGCACAGCCCGCACAGAACAACGACGGTACCAACAGCAGCAGTCCGTTGAGGAGACTGTAGTGGATTCCGCGACTGCTTCTCCGTCTCCTTGAGTCTCGCTTGTGCCCTGATGTATTGGTCATATTGGCTCCAGATCGGTTACAGGAGTGGCCAAATGCATCGAATCTTAATCGCTTGATCCGAGCACCTGACAATGCCAGTGATTTGTCTATTTCCTGTTTCGATCGCAGTTCCCGTGCCATTTTTCGTGTCGCTGCTTTAACTCAATATATCTATATTAAAAACAACTTCGTATGAGCACGTATTAAGCTGACTTCACGATTTGCCGTAATCGATCTGTTGGTGACCGACCAACAGTAAAACGGTTTCTGCCGGTTTCATCGCAACAACTGATGCCTGTCGGACTGAGGTACCCGGGACTGGCGAAAGGGCTTACCGGTTGATACTTGTCTTGTCGTCATCTTCATCAACATCGCTCATACGCACCGCGGAAGGGTTGAACAGCGTCTTGGTTGCCTGGTCGTCCTCCACCTTGACGACAATCGCCGTGATGTTGTCACGGGCTCTTCCCTGGAGAGCCTTTTCGATCAACCTGTCGGCTGACTCACGACAGTCGTGCAGGGCGAGTATTTCAGCGATTTCCGTCGGTTTTACCTCATTGTAGAGACCGTCGCTGCAAAGCAGGAATCTATCCCCATCGCATACGTCCTGGCTGACATGGTCGAGTATCAGTTCATCCATGACACCGACTGCGCGGGTTATGGCGTTGCAGCCGGGTAAGGATTCGGCTTGCTCGCGTGCGATACGTCCCTGGGCAATCAACTCCTCGATCTGGCTGTGATCCGTCGTGAGTTGCCTGAGCCGATTGTTTCGCAAGAGAAATATGCGGCTGTCGCCGGCCCACAGGCAGATGGCGTTCCTGCCTTTGATCAATAATACGACGACCGTCGATCCGATAATCTGCTGACCGCGTCGATCGGCTTCCGCAGACAGTTTTCTGTTTACCTTCTGCAAGGCGCGTTGAACCTGGGCGGAGAGGGCATCCAGGCTTTTCGCTGTGGAACCCCTGTGCAGACTGTTGACGATCATACGACTGGCGACATCCCCGGCGGCATGTCCTCCCATGCCGTCGGCGACCACCCATAGACCAAGTTCAGGAAGCTCCAGGCAGGCATCCTCGTTCAGTTTTCTTACATGGCCGACATGGGTTCTGGACGCCGATGTCCAGTGGAGCATTTCATTACTCATAGTCCCGGGATCTCACCAGTGTGCCTCACTCCCAAGGGGCTTTCAGCAACGAAGCCTCTGTGACAGCTGAATAGAAGGTCTCGATTCGAATGGGGGGTTGCAAGGTCGATTTGCCATATATCGGCAGTCCCGCCATAAAACCATAGATCCTCCTGCAGGTTGGACCAAGCACCCTCCATCACACATAGACAGTAGTCCAACTGGTGATAAAACAGAATGGATGAATTCCCTTACGTATTGAAAGGCTGTGGGGTTCGGCTTGCTGTCAATTCGATGATTCAGCGAAATATTTGTCGCAGTTCAAATATGTCGGTTTGATATCAGGTAAGTAAACCGGGAAGTCTTAAACGATCGGTTGGAGACATGAACACCGATCACTTTTAAAGAATGGCTATCAGAGGATCGCTGTCGGTAAATTTTACAAACGCAGGATGGATGGAGAGACAGGTTAGACAAGGTAGGGTAGTTCGACTAGTGTTTACACTACACAGCTCAACAAAAATCCACCGCAGTTCAGGTGATTGGCAGTCATGCTGACGACATGTTCGCGAATCGGCTAGCGCCGAATAGATCAGTGATACTGAATGCGGAATTACGGGATCAGGCAATTCACCCCCTTTCGCATTGTTTCGTCAGCCATCGGGTAATGACCGTTATTCAGGCAGATGAAACAGCAGACGATACCGCCGGAGTCACGCTATCGACCGAGGGAACTTTCGGACCTCGGTCTCGGAAGCAAGGCGCTACAGGATAGCCATCTTCGTATTCTCAACAGAGACGGCACCTTCAATGTTTCGCGCGTGGGTCTTCCCCTGCTGCAGACGCTCAATCTCTATCAAACATTGCTGACCACCGCCTGGTGGAAGTTCATCCTCGTTTTCGTATTGTCGTATATCGGTATTTGCCTGATTTTTACTCTTTTCTATGTGCTCTGCGGCACCGATGCGCTGATCGGGTTCAACGCGGATACACTCGGCGGCAGATTCGAGCAGGCTTTCTTTTTCAGCGTGCATACCATCACGACGATCGGCTATGGACACATCGCGCCACGCGGACTGCTAGCCAATATTCTGGTGATGGCTGAAGCCTTTATCGGCGTATCGGGATTTGCCATCGCGGCGGCTTTGA
>JBNKQR010000058.1:0-16756 GCA_050295975.1 Thiohalomonadaceae bacterium | reverse complement strand
CGGTGACCGACTTGGGCGCCAGCGAAAGCTGGGTCTGGATACCCACCCCGAACAGGCGCGCCAGACCGATCGAGCTCAGGGCGCCGATGACGACGCCCGCGATCAGCGTGAGGCTGATCGGCAGCCACAGCCGCTTGAGCTTGGCCCACTGCTGATAGAGCGGCACCGCCAGTGCCACCGTGGCCGGTCCCAGCAGAAAGTGGACGAATTGGGCGCCCTCGAAGTAGGCGCTGTAGGCTGTCTCGGTCAATAACAGCAGCGTGATCAGCAGGATCACGGATAGGGCCACCGGATGGAGCAGCGGATTGGCGTTGAAGCGGATGTAGATGCGGTAGGCGATGCCGTAGGCGATCAGGGTTGCCGTCAAGCCGAGTAACGGCGTGGTGGAGAGATAGACCCAGATGGCCGCCAGGTTCTGTTCGGGCATGGTCTAGTCTCTCCCCGATAGGTAGCGAACCGAAAGCCAGAATATGCCGGCGGTCGCCGCCAGTGTGATCAGCGTGCTGAGCAGCAGGGTGAGGAGAATGGGCAGCAACTCTCCGGCGATCAGGTTCAGGTGCACGATGATGCCGACCCCCGCGGGTACGAACAGCAGCGAGAGGTGACTCAACAGACCGGAGCTCGCCTGATCCAATGACTCGGACGAGCGGCCTTTGATCAGCAGGGTGAGAAACAGCAGAATCATTCCCAGCACCGGTCCCGGTACCGACAGACCGAGCGCCAGGACCAGGACCTCGCCGACCAGTTGATAGATCAGGAATAGGGTGATGCCGTTGATGAAACGCATGGAAGTTCCAGCTGCCGCACTCATGACCATCGTCGATCCCACAGTGCCGGTTTGTCAACCGCTCGGCATGGGGTCATCTCGAAACGCTCCGCGAAGCGGTCGCGCCGGGCGCGCCATGCGGGTAGCAACTTCTCCGAGTATCTGGCCGGCACCCCACTCCGCGCATATACGGTAGGGTGGGGCCCTGCCCCACCAATCTCCCCCGACCAATACGCAACCCCGCCAATCTCCCCGGCCAATGCGCAGCATCTTGACTCCTCACCCCCGGCCTGTGCTTTGAAAAGCGCTCGAAAGACCGCCTGAACAGAGATCGGGCAGGCAGCGTTTTTCAGTTTGATTTCATATAACCTGACTAAAGTCGTGTTTGTCTCTCAATACAGACGAACATTTCAGGTTGAAGATCGAATATGACGACAGGCACTTTGGCTCTGATCATCGCCGCCGCGATCCTTGCGCAGGTTATCCTTGCCGCGGCTGTTGCGCTCTGGCGCCGACACCGTGAGAGGCCCGAGCGGAACGGTACCGGTCAGGTCGTCGACGATTCACCGAGACAGGCGGCTGCGGTCTCAACCGGTGTCCCAGGGGCGGCCTGGGAAGGCTACAAGCCGTTTCGTGTGGCAAGACGGGTCGTGGAGAACGCGGCGGGCGATATCGTCTCGTTCCATCTCGAAGCCGAAACGCCGATGACCCTGCCGCCGTTCAAGCCCGGACAATTCCTGACCTTCCTGTTCGAGCTGCCGGATGCGGGACAGACCGGGACACGCAAGGTGATTCGCTGCTACTCCCTCTCCGATCGTCCGCATACCGACCACTATCGCATTTCGGTCAAACGGGTGCCGGCGCCGCCCGGCGAGCAGACCGTACCGCCCGGACTCGTCTCCAACCATCTGCACGAACAGGTGAGGGAGGGCGACAGGCTGATGGTAAAGCCGCCTTCGGGCCATTTCCATCTGATCGAGGAGTCGAGGCTGCCGCTGGTGCTGATTGCCGGAGGCATCGGCATCACGCCGATGCTGAGTATCCTCAATACGCTGATGGCGCAGGCGAGCGAGCGGGAGATCTGGCTCTTCTACGGTGTGCGCAACGGACGTGAAGTGATCATGCTGAAGGCGCTGCAGGAGCTGGCGCGGACCCAGGCCCGTTTCCATCTCCATCTCTGTTTCAGCCGCCCGCTTGAGGAAGAGCGTGCCGGTATCGACTATCAGCATACGGGGCATGTGGATATGGCGTTGCTGCAGCAGGTCTTGAAACTGGGACGCTATCAGTACTATGTCTGCGGTCCCGCCGCCATGATGGAGAGTATCGTGCTCGGACTCGAAAACCTGGGCATTGCCGCCGACGATATCCATTACGAGGCCTTTGGTCCCGCCACTCTGAAGCGGCCAAAACAGGAGGCCAAGCCGGTGCTGACCGAAGCGGCCGACCAGTGGCAGGTTACCTTCAGCCGGAGCGGCAAATCGGTAGAGTGGACTGGAGCTCACGAATCCCTGTTGAGTCTGGCCGAAGCCGAAGGAATCGATGTCGAATCAGGTTGCCGCGCCGGTAGTTGCGGCAGCTGTCAGACGCGTGTCGAAACGGGGGAGGTCGAATATGACCAGGAGCCGGATGCCGAGGTGGAGGCGGGGCACTGTCTGCTCTGCGTGAGCCGACCCAAGAGTGACCTGATACTGGCGGTTTAGGACAGGATTATGCAGCGTTCGATATTCAATAAACAGGTATTACCCTTCTTCCTCCTCTTCGGTGGATTGATACTGGCCACGCTTGTCATCGACTGGCTGCTGCATCAGCTGGATCTGGCCTGGATCGGCCGCTGGTTGGGCATACCCGGCACCCTGCTGATTATGGTTTCCTTTCTCTACTCCCTGCGCAAGCGCAAAAAGATCGACTTCGGCAAGCCGAAAAACCTTTTGGTTCTACACGAATCCCTGACCTGGATCGGTGCGCTGATGATCCTGGTGCATGCCGGGATTCACGTCTATGCCATTCTGCCTTGGTTGGCCTTGATCGCGATGCTGGTAAATGTGCTTAGCGGTATGACCGGAAAATATCTGCTCGACAGGTCGCGACGGGCGCTGGCCGACAAGCGCAGTCACTATGCCGCACAGGGAATCAGCGACGATGAGCTCGAACGCCGACTCTTCTGGGACGCCACTGCGGTGGACACCATGAAGCAGTGGCGGATGGTGCATCTTCCCATCACCCTCGCTTTCGCCGTGCTTGGTCTGGCGCACATCCTCAGTATCTTTCTGTTCTGGCAATGGCAATGAAATACGGGCGTGTATTGTTAATCGTTTCCCTGAACCTGGCGGTGTTGATCGCACTGGCCTTCACCCTGCCGCATCTGATGATCAGCCCGGGCCAGCCGATTCAGGCTCACGCCGAGATCGCGACCGACTGTTTTGCCTGCCATACGCCATTCTTGGGAAGCCGGCCCGAGAAGTGCGTGAAATGTCACAAGGTCGAAGAGATCGGACGCAAAACCACCAAAGGAAAACCGATTGGAGATGAGAGGAAGCAGGTGGCCTTTCATCAGCGACTGATCGAGGAAGACTGCGTCGCCTGCCACAGCGACCATAACGGAGTGATGGCGTTTCGTCCCATCAGCCGTTTCTCTCACGAGCTGGTTGCGAGTTCAATGCGCGAACAGTGCGAGGGCTGTCATGCCAATCCGGGCGACAGTCTGCATCGCAAAATCGAGGGCAACTGCAAAGAGTGCCATAGTATCGAGGCCTGGAAACCGGCAACCTTCAATCATGATGACTACTTTCGCTTCGACCGCCATCATGAGGCGGACTGCAAGACTTGCCATATGGACAACGACTATGGCAGCTACACCTGCTACGGCTGTCACGAACACTCCCGATCCAAGATCCGCGAAGAGCACTACGAAGAGGGGATCTACAACTACGAGAACTGTGTCGAGTGTCATCGCAGCGGGGACGAGGATGAGGCCGAGTGGCGTTGGCGCAGTCGGGAAGGCGGCAGCTACCGATCGTGGGGAGACGACGACCACGAACATGAAGGCGGCTACCGGCGTCGGCATGACGACGATTAGTTCGGAGATGACGTCAGTTGCGGACCGCTCAAGGCTTTGCGGATTGAAATCCTGAGGAGCCGGATAATTTTCGTCGAAGATGGTTGTGGATATTCAGCTCCGTTTCATTCCACCTAGCTAGACTTGTTTCCATACCGGTGATGGACGGCAGCTTACACGAGCTTGCCCCTGACCTACAGCTCACTGCCGAAGAGTGATGGTGTGAGATGCGGCATCCCCGGTCAATAAGACATCATTGGAAACGGAACAATGGAGGTGTGAGATGTTGTATGAAAATAGCGTATTGAAAGCGGTTACCCTGGCGCTCTCGGTTTTTATCGTGTGTTGTCTGTGCGTGGCCGCATTGGCCGGAATTTTCGAGGCGCCCATGCTGGCCTACTTCTGGTACCTCGCGCTGGCGGGGATGGTGGCGATGCTGTTCCTTTCGATCTTCCTGGCGCTGAGTTGGCTGTGGATCAACCTGACGCGTCACTATCAGCAGCTACTGGATCATTGGGGCGATGGCGTGCCCGGACACTGAACGGAAACTGGACGCAGTCAGTCCCCGTGAAGATTGCGGGGACTGGGTCCCGTGCTGTTCTACACTCTGTTAGCCTTTGCTGGTAAACGAACATCACGTCCATCCACTCATACCGGCTCCGTGCCGATCGCCAAAACAGCGGATGGTGTCAGTGAGGCGATTCCGCCTGTAGTGCGGGAATAAAGTCCGTCATGCCAGTGCGCGAGTTGAGCTATTCCCCGATACCGAGACACCCGTAGCTAGAAAATTTCGGCCTCTGCATACTCTGCAGCAAACTACTTCGGAGTCAAATTGCCCAGTGACTGATGTGGCCTGTGGAAAAACAGGGTCAGATCTTAATTTTCCTTAATATGAGTGGGATCTGTTTTCTGGCCCCAGTTTCGCAACTTTTGTCTCTCCACGTCTATAGCTGTCGACGCTCAGTCAGATTTATCGTGAATCAGTGTTTCAGCTGCAAAGATACCGGACATCCCTGCGCCGACAACACCGAACCCTGGCCATGTGGTCTGGCCGGCCTGATACAAACCGCGAATAGGGGTGCGGTATTTGAATAGCGTAGCAGGACCTGCTACTGGCGAAAGGCCGTACATCGCTCCGGAATATAAATGAAGGCTATCCTGAAATTCTTTGGGGCTCAGAACACGGTGGGTCGCAATGTCAATCGAATATTCGCGTTGCAGCATCTCCAGCGTTTGGGTTACAACGGTATTTATGCGATCCTCATTCCACTCCTCCGGTACTCTATCCTGCCTGATTGATGGGAATGCTTCGATAATGCTGCAGCCGTCTGGCGCCAATTGTGGAACCGTCACTGTCGGTATCAGATAAGTCAACCAGCGCACATCGTCTCCTGCCGTTTGAAAGATCTGCGATTGGTCGTCTAGCCATGGAATGACACAATTAATATGGCTGCGTGCTTCAATTTGGTTGTTGAGTCCGAGCTGCAACACAAACCCTCTGTGTGACATTGGCGAGCGACGTACCTTACGCATCATGCGTGATGGCGCATCGGTTTCAGACAACAAGGTGCCGTAGGTATGCATGGCACTGACACTCGAAATTACGGCATCGACCTCGATCTCACCCTCGTCAGCCACTTCAATCGCATAGACGTGACCGTTCCTGACCAGAATGCGCTGAATGGTGGAGTTGAGACGGAGGTTTCCTCCTTGCGCCAGGATGGCTTCGCTCAAAACCTCTGAGATGCGCCCCATTCCCTCTGTCGGAAGGAAATATCCGTCTTTCAACATTGCTGCCAGTCCCAGCAAAGATGCGGCAGGCATCTTGTCAGGCGCTACGCCGGCATACAGTAACGCGCCTCCAAATGCGGCTCGTACAGCCTCACTGGTAAAGCTGCGCTTCAACTGCCATGCTGCACTACCGCGCAATTTGGCGAAATGGCGCATGCCTTTGACTAATAAATGCGAAAACGACAGCGGATGAACCAGGATGTCGTCTGTGAATAGACGGAGTATCGACTCCCATTCGCTCAGGAAGACCGCTACTTCCGATTGCGCAAGGGCTGTCTCCGCGGCACCCTGGGGTGAGTGGACGGTAACGGTCGGTCCTCTGGCGATATCCACGATGGTCCCGTCTGGCAAGGTGGCGGACTGCATGTGGGAGATTGCTTGTAGCGGCAGCAGACTTTTTCGGTCCAGCTTTAATGCTTCGAAGAGATAATCCAGCATCCCAGGCATGGTGAGGTAAACAGCGCCGTCGTTGAGTGTGTAACCCCCGGTATGAGTATTTGCACAACACCCGCCAACTTTGCTGTTTGCTTCGAACAGCCTGACCTCAAATCCTTCCGAGCAGAGCTTGCTGGCGGCGGCCAGTCCGGCCATGCCGGCACCAATGATTGCAACCGTTCTTTTACCGGCCATGAGAGACCTTCTCGAACAGTCGAATAGACCATGCCTCTGGATTCCAGTTGACATGTCTCCCTGTCATATTCATCGATCCATCGTTCACACCATTCTCCATTGCATGTAACAAAACCGCTGAACGCATCCGGATGCGTGGATCTCGAAGGTCTTCTAGAGACCGTGGAGACCGGTTACTGTAAGATAAACATCATTCTTGTTCAGGTCTGTCAGGAATTCAAGTCACTTAGGCTTTGAGTCATTTGGGGTAGAGTGAATTTACTCTGCCTTTCCCATGCATGAGTGTATGCCCAAATATCTCTACTGGTTCTAACCCGGCAACCAAACAGTTTGCGTTCTGGGCTTTAAGCCACAAACGGCGTCAGGGCTAAATGGCGCATACTTACGCGTATTGTTCGTGGTTTTCGGTGCGGCAAGCCGCACCCTACGGTTCAATCGCGCGTAGGGTGCGGTTTGCCGCACCGAACCGCAGGCTATGATAGCGCACAAATCTAGCCCGGTTGCCTTAATTAAGCGCCATTCGGCTCAGGGCGCAATTTTCATAAATATAAGCGAAAACCGCGATCTGACCCTGTAGTTCACTCCCGGTTTTCTTAAGATGCCGGCTCACTTTCTTATAAAGTCCAGATCGACTGCTGCAGGAGTGGATTCAATTGTGCTTTCTGACATCTTCCAGCTTGGCCGGGCAAACAGGCCTACCAACAATTGGCCGGTTAGAATGTGTACCCCGACAGCGGCAGCAAAGATCTGAGTTTGTCCTGCAAGAAAACGTTCAGGACCTGGAATGGTGATGGAGTAGAATGAGAGCGTAGCCAGATTCAATAGAATGATTACCACCAACAATACCTCGGTGCCGCGAAATGCCCACCAACAGTCGATGCCGTAGAGCGTTTCAACGGAGAGAGCCAGCTGGGTATGCTGTACAAACTCAAACTATATTTAAATGGAATAATCCCTGGGGCGATGGCAATGTCTTCAACGTGGGTTGTCAAATCAAGCAATATATGTGACGCCACAGCAGCGCCAAGTGCGATTCCCCAGTGGGGTTTGTGCAGTAACTTTGACGCCACCCGCCATACTGTGACGGCAAGCAATACGATCGATGCCATGGAGTGAGACCATGGCATGTGCGATAGATAGATATCATTCAGTGCCCTGACATGCGGCTCTGTGGTGGAGATCTCCACGCCAAGCAGGTTGAATCCCACCCACAGGAATTCCACCAACTGTACGGCGATGAGAACAGGAACGATGGGGACACCGGGCCATTTTCGGTTGATGAGCAGGGCGGTAGCAGCATGATTGATCGCATTCATTGCCTGATACCTAAAACTTGGGTTTTAACAGGGCATGCGCCCTATTGTGTTGCGCACTGCATTATTCACTGTCACGCCGTTAGCACTGATGCCAGTGCGATCTGTTTGAAGATCTGTAGCTTTCCAAGTGCAGGTGAAGGGGGCATGATCCACTCGTTGTTGATTTGCTCCTTTATCTCTTTCCCCTCCTTTCGGCTCTTCTCTACCACTCGCTCCCAGGCGGTGGTATAGGCGGCACCCCATCGTACCAGGTCGATACAGGTGGCATAGAATAGCTGGCTGTAATCCTTCTGTTCATTGCCCAATAGATCGTGCAGCGCATTATATCCGGCAAAAAGTCCCAGCTGTATGGCATGTTGGCAGGAGAGATACGTGGCATGTTGGTCGTCCACGAGGGCATGGGCCGTATCGCCTGCAGCAAAAACTCCGTTGATACCCGACACCTTAAGGTAACTATCCACTTTCAGCCTCCCGTATGAATCGTATTCACCGCTTATGCATCGGGTCAGCGGGCTAGCGACCAGGCCAGTGGCCAGAATCACTGTGCGGCTCTTGATTTGCTCTCCGTTTGCCAGCTGAACGGCATCGAGAAGAATCGACGCCACCTTGGTATCGAGGCTCGTTTCGATGTTGCACTCGGTAACCGCTTCCTCAATGAGCGGTATAAGATTGGGCCCGAGTTCAGTACCGACCGTTGCTGTCAGATCGATCAGGATGATGCGCGCTTCGGCCCAAGGCGGCTACGCAAGTCGGTGGCAAGCTCCAGCCCGGTAAACCCCGCACCAACGATGACGATGGATGTTGCGACAGTATCGTCGGCAGAAAGTTGTTCCAGGTGGCGATCCAGTCGCTCGGTCTCCGCGAAATTATCGATGCACCAGGCGTTCTTATCTACACCGGGTATCGGGGGTCGTCGCAACTCACTGCCGGTGGCCAGGATCAGGCGATCATAGTGTCACGTTTTACCACTGGCGTTTCGGTAGGTGCGCGTCGCCGGGTCAATATTGCTCACCTCGATCTGCCTGAAGACAACGCCAATCTCCTTCATCAGTGGTACCAAGGGAATACGCAATGCGTCACTGGCCCCCTGATAGAGGCGAGGGCGAATGATCAGATCGGGCGTCTTGCTAATGAGTTCGAGATTGATCGCCTCCGCACCTTGTGAGTGGCGTTCTGCTGCGGCACTCATCGCAGCCCAAACACCGGCAAAGCCACCGCCTAAAATATGGATTTCTTGCACCACAGACTCCTTGATGGGTATGACTGAAGAGGTGTGTGCAACAGTAGAGGTTACGTGATTGCAAATATAGTTGTAATATCGATAACCTTACTTACAGGAATGCAAGCTTATGATTAGCTGGGATGATTACCGACTGGTACTGGCCATCGCCCTAGCCAGAGGCTTGCCCGGTGCAGCGGAGAAGCTGGGAGTGACCCTATCCACCGTTTTTCGTCGTCTGGAACGGGTCGAAGAGGAGCTGGGTGCGCGCTTGTTTGACCGGCTGCGAGGCGGCTATGAGCCAACGGAGACAGGCTTCGAACTGGCGCGAGCTGCCGAACAGATGGAGCTTGAAGCCCTCAGTGCTGATCGAATTATTTCCGGTCGGGATCAACAGCTAACGAGGCTATTACGGATCACTGCAACCGATGCCCTTGCCGTAAACTTCCTGGCCAGGCATATCCCCGTCTTCCACAACATGCATCCCGGTATCAAGGTGGAAATCATCTGAGACGACCGTGTATTGAGCCTGGCGGGAAGAGAAGCGGACATTGCTCTGCGACCTAAAAGGCCTGCGGAAGAGACACTGGTCGCACGCAAGATTGCGATTATCCGTTGGGGTATCTATGCCAGCAAAGGGACTTGTGCGCCGCTCGGTACGGTTAAGAACCAGTCCGCTCTAGCCGGGCGGAGCTTTGTAAACTGGGCAGGAGGGCCCGCAAGCGCATGGTTTGATGATGCGATACCGGGAGCTCAAAGTCCGGTTATTTCGAGTAGTCTCATCACGAACGCCGCACTGGCGGCATAAAGCAGCTTGCTGGTGTCGCTTCCATGCCTGCTGGGTTCGCTCTGGCCAAACCTTTGCACTGTGCTGGCGCCATTGCCTGGACCTATAGGGGAGCTGTGGGTGGCCACACATGAGGACATGCGAAGAAACGCGCGAGTGAAGGCGCTGTTTGATCATTTAGTGGTGGCAGCTGAAAGTGAAAAAACTCTACTTGAAGGGAAGGGGTAGCGACAAATTGGTACTGTGGCTTGAATAATCTGCGGAATAAGATGTTCGCTGATTGCTGGTAAGCGGTCATAGCAACTCAAGAAACATGACACCCGCCGCTGGCCGGATTCTGACTTGTCCAATGTGCGAGCGAAGCTGACATTAAGTAGAATCTCAGTGCGCCCTTAAAGCGGACGATACCGATTTTGCTAAGCCGAGGCGGCCTATTAGGGGCTTCGTAGTCTGGATCTGCCAGGAATAAGGGGTCGGTGACAAATAAAAATACGATAGATAATCATTTGTCACAGACCCCTTTGATTGCTTTGATTTAGGTGTTTTAAGCAGCAATCGTAACTTGTTGTTAACGAAAAATCGCCACAGGTGATCTTTGTACATATCACCTTATGTAGACATTAGGTTAACCTGACATCTTTCGGTACATCGAGCTGGGGTCAGAACGTTGCTTCACGCATTTTCCGCCTAATGCCAGCCGATCCGTAAAATACTGCTACGATTATAAGTAACAATGGGCCAAGGTTGAGAAAAACGATCGACAACGCTCCACCGAGTAAGACAATTATTACTGCGGCATTTTCTCTGCGTATTGCCTTGACTAGAGGATCTCCTACGCCACCGAGAGCATCCGCTGTTGACGCTCTGGTCGCAAGTCTCGCTGACTCAATAACAAACAACATCCGCGCAGAAACAAGGTAGAAAAAACTGGCGATAAGAATCACATGTAGCAAGGAACCTAGGATGAACACGTTATAGTTTGAGTAATTGAAAAACAAAATACTAAAGTCTGGACTCCC
This sequence comes from Thiohalomonadaceae bacterium, assembly GCA_050295975.1. Lineage (GTDB taxonomy): Bacteria > Pseudomonadota > Gammaproteobacteria > Thiohalomonadales > Thiohalomonadaceae > JAPHTQ01. The sequence goes on along the minus strand of JBNKQR010000058.1, from coordinate 6,173 downwards.
TGCAAATAGGCTTTGTACGAAATGCCACAAGCTTTTCAAGATCAATGCCATAAAGTCAATCATATTTGAGCAGTATAAACTAGGATTTGGGTCACCGCTTAACGGCACCGCAGGCAGTTTGCACATCGGCGGTAGATAGGCGTTTCGTAAACTCATCAGGTACATCGCTGCAAGACTCCAGTAGCAGAAGGATGCATGATGAGCCTGAATCGATTCCAATGCCGCCAATCCCCCGGTTTCACGGTCGCGAACATCGAGTCTCAACATCTTTTCACTTCCAACACCTGCAATAGTGGCTAGGTTTGCAAGATGCGACACCAGGTTGAACATGAAAGCATAAAAAGAAAAGGTAATCGCCGAACTGATGCCATAAACCAAATACATCCCTAGCGCGAAAAGCGTAATAGCAAGTCCTGAATCCTTGAGGTTTGGCACTCCGAGTTCCCAGCCAACATGCCAATCTACTCCAGTGCTCACACCGAGAAACGCTCTTGGTGAATATTCTCCCCAATACCATTGTCCCGAGTACTGCCACCACTGGACGGTACCCAATACGATTGCCATAACAAAAAAAGCAATGAACCATTTTGACGACGGAATTGCGATTGCGTCCCATAGCTGTCTAAACGTCGTTGGAGTGGTCAAGCCGCCACGACCAACGTACTGCACCATCTGCTTGACATGAATTTCTTCGATAAACTTTCTTGCTTGGCGTAAAAGTTGGCTAAAGAGCACAATCATGATTGGTGTAATCAGCAGGAGCACGATAACCCAGTTCAGCGCTAGCAGCACGCCGCCTTCCCTTTCGATATCGGAAATATTCTGCATATCCCCAATGCGCATTTCGATCTCGACTGGGAAGTAAAATGTGTGAACTTCCAGTATTCTTGACAGGAACAGTAGTAGACCTCCAAGAATGATAGCGCCAAATGCCAAATTAATACTGCTAGTAGACGAAAGCCGTTCAAGCAGGCGTTGAGGCAACGCAGGCATCGAATACTTGATATAGGTTGCCAAGAGGTCCAGGTCAGAACTGTACCGGTCGCCTGGAGGCAGTCTGAATGCCTGTAAGCCCACGATGCTCTGGATTGAATCCGGTAACTCGTCGACTTGTAGGTCTGGCGCATCAGACAGGAAAACCGGCAGAATCTTGATGCCTTGTGACAGCGCTACCTCGATTTCCATGCGAACCAGATCATTCGGGTCGTGAAGACGTGTTACCTGTTCAACCCAATCGGGATGGACGACAATGATCATAACCCTTGCGCCGCGAATCTCATCCTGAATGCGCTCAAGAATAACATCGCCAACTTTACGTGCCGATATATCGACATATACGTCGATATCTCTCAAGCGTCCTCTGAGATCTTCTACGAATTTCAGCGTATCCTGCTGACTGTTCTTACCCCATCGATAACTGATAAAGACATCGTTTCCCATAATCCAGATACTCCTTTCCAGAATGTGAAAAAAACATGATTAATTATTACATCAAGAGGGAATTCCAGGGCAATTATCTATTGCGAATCGCACCTGATACTGCGAGTATTCACCAATCATCCTGCATACAAGGCGGATGGTCGATGTCAGGTTATGTATTCGGTGTTCATCACCGCGTACATCAGAATCATCGAATGACCATTGCAACAGCCGTTTGCGAGCGAACTCCAGTTCTGATGCGAACTGCTGACCTGTTTCGCGACGATTCTTTACTTGATACTGGTTATTGTGCGCGTGTAAAGCACCGATCAGCGTTGGTAGCCATATCGCAAAGACTTCAAGTTGCCATGCATGCACTACGAAAAGTGTCAGTAGTATACAAACGACTACTCCAATGGCAGAGGACAACGCTAAAACATTTGCGAAATATTCCCTTAGCTCTAAGGTTCGGACTTCGCTGCGTATCTGCTCGATGGTAGAACTCAATTCATTTTTAAGCTCTCGTAAGTCCGTGCCGGCGAACGTTTGTGGCTGACTTTCAGATTGCGCGGCTCGCCATATGGCCATTGAAGGATATAGATCGGAGCGTTTTTCCCCAAGCATCTCTGCCGCTACCTGAAATGCATTGACGATGCGGGTTGTGCTCTGATACGCCGCACGGAGTACCCAAGCATCACGACGCGACCAATAAGCGAGCAACACGCCTGCCAGCAATAGCACACCCTCGGTGGCTAGCAGGAATGAACCTATGCCCTCTACAAGCGTTACCCCTGTTATACCCGTCAGACTGGCAAAGCCGAGCAAGGCAAAAAGCGCCAACAAAGTCGGCAATGCTCCAAGGATATTGTTCGTCAGAACTAACCTGCCTTCCCAGTCATACTTTTGTAACTGATTAACAGTGCCAACTACCGCATGAGAGCGTAGATTCTCATCCTTGTTAATCAGACCAAAATCATCTTCATCACAGCGATATACCCATCCACCTCGGGATTGTGCGACCGTGCCACGATCCGAGGGATAGCTGAACTCTACATACGGTGAAACGATAGGCCATGCTCGACGAACATGGATCAAACGTCGACCGACAACATAGCCACCAACATTGCCACGGATTTCGTAAGTCCCATTGAACACCGATTTTGGAACTGGGTAGCCCTCTCCAGACGGTGTAAATACCTCATAATCCCCTTCTGCCCCCATCACAATCCCGTCTGCAGTATTGACGCTTTTTGCAGTAACAATCAGTTCTGCCCGGCGTAATTCGGAACGCGTTACTACGATCAGTTCCTCACCAAGCTCCCCGCTTCTGATTAAGTGTGTCGGTGGCTTTGTCATTTCCAATTTCACAGCCATGTGGTGCTACTCCTTGTGCTTTTGAACAATTATTGTTCTTTATTTTGAAAGATCCTGTGAATTCCCAACTTAACCTAGATATCTCTCTCCGCAGAAATCAAAGTGAGTTTCATATCCAAAAGGTAAGCTCGATTGGTATTGTGGTTAAGTCAGCATAGGGTGCGATAATTTCCATCGCGCACTACAGAACCCGATAACTACCATTCAACGTTTAGAGCTAAAAATAAGTGAAACATAAATAGTTATACCTATGAATTTAGGTCGTCCATGGAGAATACAGTGATAGTACAAATACTATCGGTCGAAGCCGGATATAGAGATTTTGACTATCGCTAAAACAGACAACAATCAATATGCGTGCGCTTTTGCCCTCTGTCTTTGCAATAGAAAAGTCCTTTCACCAGTTTCTGCAGAAGATCTTTTCTTCGGAAAGCAGTTTCTTACCGTCCGTCTCCTGTTCTGATAGCGGAATCTACCAAACCCAACCTGGTAAGACGTAGATTTAGAATGGTATGTGCGACAGGTAAAAATGGCAGCTGATCAGGAAAAAACCCCGCCGAAGCGGGGTTTGGGTTGCAGCATCTGTTAAGTCGCCAAATCAGCTCTTCCTGCGGGTCAGGCCAAGGCTTGCAAGACCGGCTGCCAGGAGGACGATAATGGACGGCTCCGGAACACTCTCTACCCGAGTCCAGGCAAAGGCAACCCCTCTGCGATCGCTGTACAAGGTGTTGTTCAGGATGCCGGAACTCTCGGCATAGAAGCCTGGGTGGCTGGAGTAGAGGCAATCTGCCGGGGTGCTTACACAGATGGCGAAATCGGAGATACCGGCCGAGCTGTCGAATGCGATTGTGTCAAGCCCCGGGGAAAAACCAGCCGAGGGGGTTGTGATACTGACAGCAAGATCGCTTCCCCAGGTAAAGCCCCAATCCAGGAAGCTGGCGGCCTGTACAGTATTTCCAGCAAAGACATCGGTCGAATCGAAGCTGATGAAGCCCTCGAAATAGCCATCGGCGGAAGGCGAAAGGGCGTCAGATGTCAACTCGAACCGAATGGGTGCAGCAGACACTGCGGTTGCGCCGGCAACCAGGAGAGCAAAGATACCAACAAGCAATATTTTCATAACTCCTCTCCTTTCCGAGAATTACACATAAATAAGAAGCATATAATATTCCATATGCTATAAATCAAAGGGTTAGTAAAATTAGCTGTCTTGGATTGTAAAAAAAGCTGACAGTCAGCCACTGCATGAACCCCCTGATCCGACTGCTCAAGTCGTGTTCACCCGGGTTTCCATTTGATGACGGCAGTGACTGACTGGGCGGCGAAACAGCCTTATGGGTACGAAGTCCAAGCAAGGGCAAGCGGAGCAAATCCCGGACTCCATGCATGAGCGCCGCTGCATTCGCACCGGTCACCATGGACTTGAGTCTGACGGCTCTCTATCCTCAGTGAAATTGAAGCTGAATAATCCACTCTCCACCGTTCGCCCTGTGCGAGGCTTCGAATTGCGAGGGGGGAGAAGTCATTGATACGCCTGGAGCCCCCGTGAACTGGCAGCCCTATTTCGTCTATCTACTCATCCTGCTTGCGATCGCGCTGTTTTTCAGCGGTCGTGTAAGGCTCGATCTGACCGCCGCACTGGTGATCCTGGCGCTTGCCCTGTCGGGGGTGGTGACGCCGGCGGAGGCGGTCGCCGGTTTCGGCGACCCGCTGGTGATGATGATCGCCGGGCTCTTCGTCATCGGCGAGGGACTGCATCGTACCGGGGTGGCCGCGAGGGTGGGTCAGCAGATCGCGAGCCTGGGTCGGGGCAGCGAGCGGCATCTGATTCTGCTGCTGATGCCGAGCGTTGCCGTGCTTTCCGCCTTCATGAGTTCCACCGGCGTGGTGGCTATCTTTATTCCCGTGGTCCTCAGCATGGCGCGGGAGGCGGGACTCTCGGCGCGCCGTCTGCTTATGCCACTGGCCATTGCCTCGCTGATCGGCGGAATGCTGACCCTGATCGGCACGCCGCCCAATATCGCCGTCAGCCGGGCGCTGGTGGATGCGGGGCTGCAGGGATTCAGCTTTTTCGACTTCACGCCGGTCGGCTTCGTGATTCTGAGTGTCGGTGTGCTTTACATGTTGACTCTGGGACGGAGGTTGCTTCCCGACGCCGACGAGCCGGCGAGCCTGGGCTCGCTCCGCACCCTGCGCGACATGGCTCAGGACTACGCCATCGAAGAGGGGCTGCATCGGTTGCAGGTCCGGGGCAAATCGCCGCTCTGCAACATGACCGTGGGTGAGATCGGTCTGCGCCGAAACTTCGGCATCACGGTGGTTGCGGTGGAGCGTCACGGCGCGCTGTTGACCGCCTTGAAGCCGGTGCTGATCGAGACGCGTTTGCGCGAGGGGGACGTGCTGTTCGTGGTGGCGCCACAGGCGACCATCGACAGTCATGGAGAGAGCCTGGAGCTGACTGACCTGGGATTTCCCTCCGGACTGCGGCGGCGTCTGCAGGGGCAGTTCGGTATGGCCGAGGCGCTGGTGGTGCCCGGTTCACCGCTGGTCGGCAAGACCGTGCGTGAAGGGAATTTCCGCAAGCGCCAGGGGTTGACCGTGCTCTCGGTGCGTCGCGCCGACCAGCCCATGGCCCTCGATTTCGACCAGACCCGGCTGGAGGCCGGCGACATGCTGCTGCTGGCCGGCCCCTGGGAGGCGCTGGAGCGCATGGACGGACCCCGACGTGACATGGTACTGCTGGAGCTGCCGCAGGAGATCGCGGAGCGTACCTGGCACGGCAACCAGGCGCCCTGGGCGGTGCTGGTGACCGTCGGCATGCTGATCCTGATGACCTTTCAGCTGACCTCCAATCTGGTGGCGGTGATGCTGGCCGCCTTCGCCATGGTGGTGACCCGCTGCGTCAGCATGGAGGAGGCCTACCGCTCCATGAACTGGCAGAGTCTGGTGCTGATCGCGGGCATGCTGCCCCTGGCCAGGGCGCTGGAGGTGAGCGGCGGTTCCGGCCTGATCGTCAGCTCACTGGCCGAGCTGTTTCACGATCTGGGTCCGCGGGCCTTGCTGGCGGCGCTGTTCCTGCTGACCTCCCTGTTCAGCCAGTTCATCTCCAACACCGCCACCACGGTGTTGATCGCGCCCATCGCACTCAGCCTCGCCCTCGACATGGGGCTGACGCCGGCCCCCTTTCTGATGACGGTGGCGATTGCCGCGTCCACCGCGTTCGCCACCCCGGTGGCTTCGCCGGTCAACACCCTGATCCTCGGACCGGGCAACTATCGCTTCGGCGACTTTCTGCGGGTCGGGGTGCCGTTGCAGCTGGTGGCGCTGATCGTCACCGTGCTGGTGGTTCCGCTGGTGTTCCCGGTTTGAGTCTGGCCCGT
>JBNKQR010000057.1:0-16989 GCA_050295975.1 Thiohalomonadaceae bacterium | reverse complement strand
CATTGCCTGTCTATTCTATCCCTCTGGTTTGCCATCTTACGCCTCAATCCATTGAGATCAACTCCACCCCATTGCCATCCGGGTCACGACAGAAGATCGCGTTACGACCTGATCTGCTTTTGCTGATCGCAACTCCTGCTTCACTCAACTGCTTCGCCAATTCATCCAGCCCCTCCACCGCCAAGGCAAGATGGTGATCACGGCCTACATGATCGGGGCGTTCACTCTCCGAGTCGGGATTGGGTAGTTCGAGCAGGTGGAGTTGTTGCTCGCCAATGGCGAGCCATGCACCGGGGAAACCGAGGGGTGAGCGATCGATCACCTTCAGCCCGAGCAGGTCACGGTAGAAGGCGAGTGCCTGTTCGGTGTCGGCGATCAGCAGGCTGACATGGTGGATAGCGCGAATTGGCATGGTCGTTCCCCTCTCCAATGCGTGGTTTAAGCTCTCAGGCCAATACCTTATAATGCGGGACTGTTTTTGGCGACTATGACAATGAACCCAGACCTAGACCGACTCCAGCCCTACCCCTTCGAGAAGCTCAATGCACTCAAGGCGGGCATTACACCACCGGATAAGCCGCATATCGCGCTCTCCATCGGTGAACCCAAGCACCAGCCTCCGGGCTTTGTGGTGGAGGAGTTGATCACCCATCTGCATGGTCTGGCCAACTATCCGCTGACCAAGGGCACCTTGCCGTTGCGCCAGTCGATTGCCCGCTGGCTCAGTCGCCGCTTTAGCCTGCCCAAAGGTTCCATCGATGCGGAGCAGCATGTTCTGCCGGTGGCGGGTACCCGTGAGGCGCTGTTCGCCTTTGCCCAGGCGGTGGTGGATCGCAGCAAAAATCCGCTGGTTCTCTCACCCAACCCCTTCTACCAGATCTACGAAGGGGCGGCGCTGCTGGCCGGGGCTGAACCGTGGTTCCTCAACACCACAGCGGAGACAGGTTTTCTGCCCGACCTGGATAGCGTACCTTCCGAGGTGTGGCAGCGTTGCCATCTCATCTATCTCTGCACCCCCGGCAACCCCACCGGCGCAGTGGCCAACATCGCCTACCTGCAAAAGCTGATCGCCCTGGCCGACGAGCACGATTTCATCATCGCCTCCGATGAGTGCTACTCGGAGCTCTACTTCGATGAGGCAAAGCCGCCCGCAGGTCTGTTACAGGCGGCGGCAAAAATGGGGCGCACCGATTACAAACGCTGCGTGGTCTTCCATAGCCTATCCAAACGCTCCAACCTGCCGGGGCTGCGCTCCGGTTTTGTTGCTGGTGATGCCGAGGTGCTAGCCCGTTTTCTCAAGTACCGCACCTATCACGGCTGTGCCCTGCCGCCGCACACCCAGGCGGCCAGCATCGCTGCCTGGAACGACGAGGCGCACGTTATCGCCAATCGTGAGCTTTACCGGCAGAAGTTCGACGCGGTTTTAGATATATTGCAACCAGTGATGAAGGTGACACGCCCCGAGGCTGGTTTTTATCTCTGGGCAGAGACACCCATCGACGAGTGTGAATTCAGCCGCGAGCTGTTCGCACAACAGAACGTGACAGTGCTCCCCGGCAGCTACCTCTCCCGTGAAGCGCACGGCAGTAATCCCGGCAAAGGGAGAATCCGTATGGCGCTGGTGGCTGAACTGGAAGAGTGTATTGAGGCCGCCGAGCGAATTCGGGCATTTATCGAACAAATTTAACTGCAAAGTCCTTCGTCGACTTTGCGGTTCATGTTTTTAATCTGGAGAAAAAAATGAGTGATATTAAAAGTGTTATTGAAGAGGCCTTCGAGCGCCGTGCAGAGATCACCCCGCGCAGCGTAGACACCCATGTTAAAGAAGCGGTTAACGAAGTGATCCGCATGCTCGACAGTGGCGAAGCCCGTGTGGCCGAGCGCCGCGGCGTTGGCGACTGGGTTGTTAACGAGTGGCTGAAGAAGGCGGTTCTGCTCTCCTTCCGCATCAATGACAACGAATTCATGAAGGGCGGTTTCACCAACTACTACGACAAGGTGCCGTCCAAGTACGCCGACATGAACTCACGCGAATTCCGCGAAGGCGGTGTACGTGTTGTGCCACCGGCCACCGCACGTAAGGGTTCCTACATCGCCTCCGGCGCGGTACTGATGCCCTCCTACGTTAACATCGGTGCCTATGTCGATTCCGGCACCATGGTCGACACCTGGGCCACCGTTGGCTCCTGCGCCCAGATAGGCAAGAACGTACACCTCTCCGGTGGCGTTGGCATCGGTGGCGTACTGGAACCGCTGCAGGCCGCCCCGACCATCATCGAAGACAACTGCTTCATCGGCGCACGCTCTGAAGTGGTTGAGGGTGTGATCGTTGAGGAAGGCGCCGTCATCTCCATGGGGGTCTACATCGGCCAGTCCACCAAGATCTATGACCGCGAGACCGGTGAAGTGCATTACGGCCGCGTACCTGCCGGTTCCGTTGTGGTCTCAGGTAACCTGCCGAGCAAAGATGGCACGTACAGCCTCTACTGTGCCGTGATTGTGAAAAAGGTCGATGAAAAAACTCGCGGTAAAGTCGGCATCAACGAACTGCTGCGCGACATTTGATCGTGATCACCCTGGTTGGCATTAAAAATTGCGACTCGGTAAAGAAAGCGCGTAAATGGCTCGAAGGCCACGGCGTCGACTACCACTTCCACGACCTGCGTGAGCAGGGCGTGGAAAAAACCGAGTTGGCATCATGGCTTGATGCGGTGGGTTGGGAGACGCTACTCAATCGCCGCTCTACCAGCTGGAAGCAGTTATCCGATGCCGATCGCAGTGATGTGGACCGCAATAAGGCACTCATGTTGATGCTGGCCAACCCAACGCTAATCAAACGACCGGTGCTGATCACCGACAGCGTGATTCGCGCCGGTTTCAATGAAGCCGAATATAAAGCCCTATTTTTGCAGTGATTCCACGCGGCTTAGCCGCTAGAATGAGCACTCTGTATCTATAAAGACTCTCCCATGTCCGACACCCTTGAACTTGCCATCGATCTCATCCGCCGTCGCTCGGTCACCCCGGACGATGCCGGTTGCCAACCACTGCTTGCTGATCGCCTCGCCACACTCGGTTTTATTGCCGAGCCGATGCGTTTTGGTGATGTCGACAATCTCTGGTTGCGTCGTGGCGACAGCGGACCACTATTCTGCTTCGCCGGACACACCGATGTGGTGCCCAGTGGCCCGGAAGAGAATTGGCTTCACCATCCCTTCGGTGCAGTCGTCGAGGAAGGAATGCTCTATGGCCGTGGTGCCGCCGACATGAAGGGTTCTATCGCCGCCTTTGTTACCGCCTGCGAACGTTTCGTGGCGACTCACCCCGAACACAACGGCTCCATCGCCCTGCTCATCACCAGTGATGAAGAGGGTGTTGCGGTCGATGGTACGGTGAGAGTGATCCAGACTCTGGAAGCACGTAACGAGAAGATCGACTGGTGCCTGGTGGGCGAACCGACCTGCACTAGTCGCCTGGGGGATGTAGTAAAAAATGGCCGTCGCGGATCGCTCAACGGCAAGCTGCGGGTAAAAGGCGTTCAGGGTCACGTCGCCTATCCGCACCTGGCCGATAACCCGATGCATCGTGCTGCACCCGCGCTGGCCGAGCTGACTCTGGTTACATGGGATCAGGGTAACGAGTTTTTCCCGCCCACCAGTTTTCAGATCTCCAACATCCACGCCGGTACCGGTGCCACCAACGTTATTCCCGGTGAGCTGGAGGTGGAGTTCAACTTCCGCTTCTCCACCGAACAGACCGAAGCAGGGCTGCGGGATCAGGTCGAGGAACTGCTGGAAAAGCATAACCTTGACTACAGCATCGACTGGTCACTTTCCGGCAACCCTTTCGTTACCGAAGAAGGTGAACTGCTTGCGGCAACCCGTGATGCCATTGAGCAGGTTTGTGGCATTACACCTGAGGTGAACACCGCAGGCGGCACCTCCGATGGTCGCTTCATCGCCCCTACCGGTGCCCAGGTACTTGAGCTGGGACCACTCAATGCCACCATCCACAAGGTCGACGAGGCGGTCTATACCGATGACCTCGATGCCCTGTCGCTCATCTACGAAACCGTTCTTGGAAAACTTCTGCTGAAGTAATCTTTTGTGCAGTGCATCGTTGTACCGATGCTATAGCGCCCCTACTATCAGCTGTATGAAGCTGCGTACTCTTCTTCCACTACTCATTGTCTGTCTGCTTGCCGCATGCAGTCGAGATACCCCACGTCTACAACCCTTAGAGGCAGACGCGGTGATCCTCGCCTTTGGCGATAGCCTCACCTACGGCACCGGTGTTGGTGACGACAATAGTTATCCTGCGGTACTAACACGCCTTAGTGGACGCAAGGTGATCAACTCAGGTATTCCCGGAGAACGGAGCACACAGGGACTGGCGCGACTGCCGAAGGAACTGGACGAATACAAACCTGCATTGTTAATCCTCTGCCACGGTGGCAACGACATGTTGCGCAAACAGTCTATGGAAACGATGCAGGCAAACCTTGAACAGATGATCCAGCTGGCAAAGGGGCGTGGCGTTCAGGTGATTTTACTGGGGGTGCCACAACCTGCGCTGTTTGGACTTGATAGTGCTAAATACTACCGTCTGGTTGCTGACAAGATGGGGATTCCTTTGCAGGAGTCGGTGATTCCAGAAGTACTCTCAGACACCCGCTTCAAATCGGATCAGGTTCATCCCAATGCGGCAGGTTACGAAATGATGGCCGATGCGGTTTATCGACTGCTGGTAAAAGCGGGGGCGTTGTAACTTATCCGACGACTTTATCGCGTAGGTAAACAGGGATCGCCTGATCTGCGCATACTGCGTTATCGATATCCGCAACCGCGAGTACGGCAACATCCGCTGCATGGGGAAATTCCTCTCCCCGATATTCGCTAATCGCCTTTCCATGATGGGCACTCAAGGCCTCTGCATCGGTTTGCCAGCCACTACCGATACCGTTCCAGCCTTCCCCATCGAGTGAGGGTGTCTGTTCTGCAGGACAAACCAGCTCGTCCTGCACTGAACGCATCAAACCATCGCGTGCTTCAAATGCACCCCAGTAGACCTCATTCATCCGCGCATCGATGGCAGCAGCAACTTTGGTCCAGCCATGTTGAGTAAAACCACGTTGCGCCAGTGCAGCGAGGGTTGATACCGGTACCACCGGAAGATCGGCAGCGAAGGCCATTCCCTGAATCACAGCGGTGGCGATACGCACTCCGGTAAAAGCACCGGGGCCACGACCAAAGGCCAGTGCATCCAACTCACCAAGTTTCAGACCGGCTTCGGCCAGTAGACCATCCGCCATACCCAACACCAGCTCCGTGTGTTGTCGTGGCGCGATGCGATAGGTCTCCTGCACCTCACCATCAAGATAGAGGGCGACAGAGCAGGCTTCGGTGGCGGTTTCGATGGCAAGTAGTTTCATATTTTTTCTGTCTGACAAATTAAAAGGCCCGTACACGATTAAGTGTACGGGCCTTGGGATACAAATGAAACGTCGAATCAGAAGCCGATGGAGAGACCGACGGAGACGACAGGATAGACGTCGTATTGATTGAGGTCATCCTGCATCTGCTTCTCTTCCCGAGCAATGTCGTCTGCAGTGAATGCCCCCCGATCAGTACCAGAAAGACTTAGATCCGCTTTTGGCGCGCCGCTTTTCAGAACACCCAGCTCAAAAGTCACCCCAATGCCTGGTGCAGGAACATTACCCCAGCCGATACCCACATATGGACCACTGCCAAATTTTATGGTGCTTTTCGCAGTAAGATCGACAACTCCAGTCACCGTTTGGTTACCGATAGTGACACTTCCTGTGGGGGTGGCCGTTGCTGACAATTCACTACCATTGTTCACGTAGCCCACAGTGAGATGCAGACTACCGTTGGTGAAGGGAGACCAATCGAGAAAAATGGCTGCTGAATTCAGATCAAGATCAGCGTTGTAGGCGATCCCGTCGATAGTCTGGTCAGCTCCGATCTTATACTTGTTCAGTGCGAGGCGTGTGGTGAAACGATCAGAGAGGGTAAAACCGAGCTCGGCACCCAGACCTAATGTACCCGCTTTAACTCCCACACCGATAGCATGTGCAGAACTCCCCATCCCCAACATCATGAGGCCCACCGCAAGGGCCATATACATTCTTTTCATAGTTTTCTCCTCCGGGTGAATCAAATAATAGTCTGGTAACTAATGTGTCATTATAGGTGAGCAACCTCAGTTGTCACCTTACTATAGAAACGCTCAACCACCTCAAAACGTCTCGTTTTTGTCATCGACGGTAGACTGTCTATAAATACTCGTCCGTAGGATTTACTGCCGAGACGCGGATCGCACAACATCAACACCCCGCGGTCATTCACATCACGAATCAGCCGCCCTACCCCCTGCTTCAGACTGATCACCGCCTGGGGTAGCTGGTATTGCATAAATGGATTACCACCCGCATCGCGCATGGCGTCGATGCGTGCCTGCAAGATCGGATCACCAGGCGAGGCGAAAGGAAGCTTGTCAATGATCACACAGGAGAGTGCTTCACCACGCACGTCGACCCCCTCCCAGAAGCTACCGGTACCGAGCAGTACCGCATTGCCCAGTTCGCGAAATTGATCCAGCAGGCGGGTCCGCGGTGCACTGCCCTGCACCAGAATGGGGTATTCAATACGCCCTTCCAGCAGCTCCGCCGCCCGTTGCAGGGCGCGGTGGCTGGTGAAAAGCAGGAAGGTGCGGCCACCACTCGCTTCGATCACAGGAATGGACTGCTCGATCACGGCTTCGGTGTATCCGGGGCTGTTGGGTTCCGGCATCTCATCCGGCACGTAGAGCACCGCCTGATTTGGGTAATCGAATGGGCTATCCCAGCGCTGGGTGAGGGCATTATCCAGCCCCAGTTGGCCGGTAAAGTGGCTGAAGTTGTCGCCCACCGCCAGGGTAGCGGAGGTGAAGATCCAACTGCACTTACGTGAGTCGAGCTGCTTACGGAACAGTTCGGCCACGTCGAGTGGCGTGAGGTTGAGACTAAAGGAGCGTGTGTAGGTCTCGTACCAGTGAATGAAGCCCGCTGGGGTGTCGCCGCTTAATTCGTCGAACCGCGACAGTAGTACCTCTGCCCTCTCCAGACAGGATTCCAGTCCCTTGCCCCTTGGTGCCAGCGGTTGGAGGCAGTTGTGGAAGTTGGCAAAAGCCGCCTTTAACTCCTCCACCGCCGTTTTCATTTCGGTGCGTTCGCGATATTCGCTCCACTGCCCACGTCCGGCTTCGTTGGCAAAGGTCAGGCGCATGTCGCGCACCGCCTTTTCAAGCTTATCGGCAAAGGAACGGAGTTGACGACTCTCACCCGCCTCTTTCAGATCCTCGGCCACCGTATCACGACACAGTTCCAGCAACTGGTTGGCAGTGATGGAGGCGCCGAAAAAGTTGGAGGCGGTATCGGGAAGTTGATGCGCCTCGTCTAGGATAAAGGCGTTGGCGTCGGGCAACAGTTCGCCGAAACCCTCATCCTTTAGCGCCAGGTCGGCAAATAGCAGATGGTGATTAACCACCACCACATCCGCCTCCTGGGCACGACGACGAGCGCGGGCCAGGTGGCAGTTATCCAGTAATTCGCAATCGCTACCGAGGCAGTTGTCGGCGGTGGAGGTCACCTGGGACCAGAGTGGTGAATCCTCCGGCAGTTCGTCTATTTCAGCCAGGTCACCGCTTTTGGTGCGCGAAGCCCACTCACGAATTGTCTGCAGATCGGCTACCTGACTGCGGCTGAGAAAACGTCCCTCGTTCTGCGCCAGCTCCAGCCGGTGCATACAGAGATAGTTACTGCGTCCCTTGAGCAGGGCCACATCTACCGCGACCTCCAGCGCCTTACGCACCAGAGGGATGTCCTTATGGAAAAGTTGGTCCTGAAGATTTCGGGTGCCGGTTGAGATGATCACCTTGTCGCCGCTGAGCAGCGCGGGTACCAGATAGGCGAAGGTCTTGCCGGTACCGGTGCCTGCCTCGGCTACCAGCACTTCGTGATGCTTGAGTGCCCGTTCAACGGCAGTGGCCATCTCCTGCTGCTGTGTACGTGGCGCAAAGCCTTGTAGCAGGCGGGCGAAGGGGCCGTCTGAGGAGAGGATGTCGGAAGCGGAATTCATTGAAACGCGATCACTCTCCGCCGTTCTCCCAAATTTCGTCCTTTATCTCGCCCTCACCGCGCTGCCACACCAGTTGCGCGATGTTACGGAAACGTGCGACCGACATTGCCCCACGCTTGCCCCGGTTGGCACTGGACTCCTCCATTGCCTCAAGAATGGCAGCACGATCTGCCTCATAGATTTCAGTCGCCTCGTACTCCTCGTCCAGCAGTACAAGCAGCACCGCATCCCACTCCTGCTCCAGCTTGAGCTGGCCCAGACGATGGCCGCCCTTGCTGTCATCGAAGATCGCGCGTCCCTTGATCTGAAAGCGCTTGCCCTCGCGCTCACCACTCCGTCCTACCGCATCGTAGCCACCGGGTGAGGGCTGAAGCAGTTCCAGATCGAGGAGATTGGCGGCATCGAAGTTGGCGATTTCACCCGTCAGCGGCAACGGCTGACCGGTGGCACGGCGATAGTCCGCGGCCAGCTTGCGCGTCTGGGTCATGAGTTTGTCGACGGAGTAGAGCGACACGGTTGGATGGGTCCCTGACTGAGGCCAAAATTCAGCGCCAACTATACCTTTTTCGCTGACGTTGCGCCTCTCCGGGCGATCATGCGCTCTGGTTAATCACCTCACCGCCGCTGGAGGGTGTCGATGCGGTCAGACGGTAGGCCTGCTCGGCCTCAGCCCGCTGCTGTCGCTGGATCTCAAGCCGTGCATCCTGCGCCATACGCGAGGCCATGGAGGCAACTGCCCGATCCTGGTTTGAAGGCTGGGTGGGTGCCAGAGCAGTTTCGCGGATATGGTAGGCCTTCTCTTCGGTCGCCTCCGGATCACCCGGTACTCCCGTGGTGTCGATTTTCACCTCACCGCTGACCGCATACTGTTGGCCGTCCGGTCCCTTTTGATAGCTGTAATTGGCGGCACCTCGAATAAGATCCCTACCGACCCGTAGATGGGCCTGCTCATGGGCACGCACCTCACGGTCCCGCGCCTCGAGTTCGCGCAGCTGCCGCTGCTCCTCGGTTGTGAGCTGTTGGCTGTCATTCGTAGAGGGAGATTTTGGCACGGCTGAGCCACCGCTACTCTGTACCGGTGTTGAGGATGTACTGGTTGTCGCGAGTAAATCCATACCGTACCTGCCTTGCCAATAGCAACAGTTTAGTCTACCTGGCACTCATCCGTCACATTGGAATGATCTGTAATAAATGTAATTTATGGTGAATGGGAAGGTGGTCGCAGGGTAGTGGACTATAGTTTTTAGTCCGAGCCACAACAATACAGGGGGAAAAGAATGCCTACTTGGTTGCTCGTTGGAAATGCCAGCCGTGCCCGCCTCTATGAAACCCAGGCACGCCCCAGGACCCTCACCTTACTCAAGGAGTACCTCCACCCACCCAGCAGGGAGAAAGGCGATGAACTTGCCTCGGACCGTCCCGGCCATTACCAGGCCGAGGTCACCGGCATGGAAGGCACCACCCACGGCGCCTTCAATGAACCGGTCAGTCCCAAGGAGTTTGAACACGCCCGCTTTGCCATGGAACTGGCAAAGGAGTTGAATTCAGGACGAACGCAGAACAGCTTCAATAATCTGATGATCGTCGCCTCACCGCACTTTCATGGTCTACTCAATCAACACATGAATAACCATGTTTCAAAGATGGTAAGTACCCATCTCAGCAAGGACTATACGGAACTGGATGAGAGTGAGTTGATCAAGCGTCTCAGACACTGATGCGTTTGTTGGATAGAGAAAAGCCGCGAGATTCGCGGCTTTTTTTACATTTGAATATCGTCAGTGGTGTAGTGACGATAGCCCTGGGGCAGAGTGAAGAGTTTGTCATCCAGCGGGATAGTTGCCTTGTAGTCCACCAGGATCTGGCCTCGCCCCTGTTCGTCCCACTCCTGAATCGGCAGACCGAATTCCAGTTGCCAACCAGGATAGAAGATATTGCGCACCAGATCGCAGGGCTCCTGTTGATCCGCAGGCAGTCGTGGCAAAAGTTTGGCATGCTCACCGGAGAGGGTGGTGCGGAAATCGATTAATACCTGTCTGACATCCGGCAGCAGCCCCTTCACCGCAATCACGTTATAACAGGCCTTATCATTAACCAGAAGTTGGTGGTGATGCGGTTTCTCCTTACCGATCATGGGTGGCTTATCCATCTTGATCTCACTGCTACGACGCTGCAGTTTCATCGGCGGTTTCTGCTTCACCTTGCGTGGAGGGATCTCAAACACGGTCTCATCGTCATGGGTCACACTGCTGATTCTGTGTTGCTTACGATCATACAGAAGGTAGTCCCCTTCATCGGCACCATCATCCATACGCAGATAATCTTTGGTCACAATGATGCGGGTATTATAGGGTTCGACCCCCGCCTCCTGTTGTTGATAAATGAGTAGTGAACCCTCGGCAGCGGTAACACCCTCTGGTAGTGCAAACAGAATCATCACTGCGCCAACAAAAATACGCTTCACCCAACACCCTCCAGATAGGCCAACTCTTCTTCACTAAAACCGGCAGCACGTCGTGCCTCGATATGAAACGGCGGACGTAACGGCCCTTGCATATATTCATCCAGCAGACCGTTATAGGTGGCCATCGGTTCCAGTCCACGCTGTTCACAGAGATAGAGAAACCATCGATTACCAATGGCAACGTGGCCGATCTCGTCACGTAAAATAATATCGAGCTTAGCCGCGCCCTCTTCGTCCCCCCCTTCAAGCAACTTGGCCTTAATCCCCGGATTCACATCAAGGCCACGCGCCTCAAGACAACGTGGCACCAGAGCCATGCGTACCATCACGTCGTGGGCAGTCTTTTGCGCCATCTCCCACAGACCGTTATGAGCTGGAAAATCACCGTAGTCGTAACCAAAGGTTCGTAGATGGTCACGCAGCATAACGAAGTGATCCGCTTCTTCATCGGCCACCTTTAACCAGTCGCCATAAAACTCGGCAGGCATTCCGCGAAAACGGTAGACCGCGTCAAGACCGAGATTGATGGCGTTGAATTCGATATGGGTCAGCGCATGGTAGAGCACCGCACGCCCTTCCAGACTGTTAGGTTTACGCTGTGGCAGATCCCGCGGCATCACCAGTTGTGGTTGTAACGGCCTGCCCGGCACTCGAACCTGATCAACAGTGCCGTTGTCTTCAGAAGAGAGTTCACCCGCCTGCCATGCGGCATAGAGCGCGTGGGTCAGGCGTGCCTTCTCATCCGGGTTATTGGCCAGTAAAGCCTGGTGGGCAGCATCAAACAGGTTGCGTTTATTCATGGGCCGAGATTGTATCATCACCCGCGGGATTCCAGCTTCCAGCCGAGCACCAGATCCATCACATTGCTGCCGGTGGGTCCGGTTTCAATGAGATCACCACTTGCCGCCAGGAAGGTACCGCTATCGGCATTGGCCAGTGCCATTGCGCAGGAAAAGCCTTCAGCCTCACCTCGCTGAATTGTCTCTCCATCCACCAGTGCTCCGGCAACCTCCCCGGGTCCATCACTACCATCGGTTCCCGCTGCCAGCAGCAGGATATCGTCGTGCCCCACCAGGAGTTCCGCTGCCGCCAGTGCCAGATGCTGACTGCGACCACCATGACCATGCAGAGATGGCAGGGTCATGCTGCTCTCGCCCCCCCACAGGTAGAGTCCTGGTGGACCATTTAGCAAGGTCTGGACAAGGCCCTTTGCCAGACTAGGAACAGAACCATGGAAATGGTCAGGGTGAAGGTAGACAGGAATCCCCTCTGCCTCGGCCATCTCTTTTATCGCCTGTAGCGCGAGGCCATTGTTGGCGACGATGTGGGTGTCGATCTCTGCAAAGAGCGGATCATCCACATGAGGAATAGGCTCTCCCTGCTTTAACAATGCTATCAACCACTGTGGAAGTTTTTCTGGTAAAGGAGTATCAGTGACCGGATAGAGTGGCGCGGAACCGATCACCGCCGGGTTGTCGCCGGGCACATCGGAGATCAGTAGTTGCAGGCAGTGCCGTCCTCGCAGATGGTGTGCCAGACGGCCCCCTTTGATCCGAGACAGGCGGCGACGCACCGCGTTCATCTGCCCGATCTCCACGCCGGATGCCAGCAACCAGTTATTCACCCTGACCAGCTCTTCAAGGGACATCCCATCTGGCAACTTCTCCACCAGGGCCGAAGCACCGCCCGAAAGCAGAAACAGCAGCGGTGTATCGTCGGCGAGATTATCGAGGAACTGCAGCAGGGCTTCGCCTGCCTGCAGGCTCGCCTCGTCGGGTAGCGGATGACCGCTCTCGATGATCTGCCAGGTACTGTTCTCCCTATGGGGATAGACATAACCGTGACGAGTGATTAACAACCCACTCTGGAGATTTCCGGCCAGGGCCTGCTTCGCCCCCTCGGCCATGGCTGAAGCCGCCTTACCGATGGCCACCACAGCCCAATCACCCGTTAATGGGTTCGCCTCAAGGTATTCGCCAACGACACGCCGACCGTTCACCCGTACCAGGGCATTGTGATAAAAACCGAGTAGTTGTTGACGCTGGCTACCGCGAGATTGATCGCTCATTAGACGGGGGTCACACCGATAGACTGAATAGCGAATAGATGAAAGGTTGTACTGAACCGGAGGGGGTAATGTGTTCTTCAGGCCAGCTCTCGATGAGGTTGAAGTCGTCGCCCAGCACCTCTTCCAGCATATCGGCATCGTAGCGCATGACAGGCAAACCACTACACTCCTCAGGCCCATGTGGGGCAAAGGTTGCCAACACCACGTGTCCATCCGGTTCCAGGGTGTTCTTCAACACATTGATATAGGCCTGACGATCGGCCTCTTCAGTAAGAAAATGAAATACGGCACGGTCGTGCCAGAGGGCAAAGCGATAGGGCGGCTCGAAACGCCTCACATCCCCCACATGCCACTCAACATGGTCTGCCTGGAGTCCCAGGCGGCGGCGTGAGTGAGCAATGGCCGCCTCACTGATATCCAGCACCGCGAGCTTCTCGTAACCCTTGAGTAGCAGGTTATCCACTAACGGTGAGGTGCCACCACCTACGTCCAGAATGGGCTGGTCGGTTGCGACACCGGCACTCTCGATAAATAGCAGTGATAGTTGTGGGTAGTCCTGATACCAGCTTGCTTCGGAACCAGTCTGTTGCTGGTAGAAGCCTTCCCAATGTTCCTTATTCTGCATGACCACCGTATCCCTGCCGGATATTCCGGCTCAAGTCGAAACGATGATACCCCTGCTTAGTCGTGCAAGCCACGGGATAGATCCCGTTTTAGATCCTCAATATCTTCCAGTCCAACCGATATCCGCACCAGCCCTTCGCTAATCCTGGCCAGCTCCCGCTGTTCCTTACTCAATCGCCCATGGGTCGTGGTGGCCGGATGGGTAATGGTGCTCTTGGTATCGCCCAGATTGGCGGTAATAGAGAACACGTGGGTAGCGTCGATCAGGTTCCACGCGGCCTCCCGGCCACCCTCCAGTTCAAAGCCGACAATACCGCCAAAAGCACTCTGCTGTGAAGCCGCCAGCTGGTGCTGAGGGTGGGAAGCAAGCCCCGGATAATAGACCTGCTTGACCCCTGGCTGTCCCTCCAGCCACTGTGCCAACGCCAGTGCACTGGCGGAGTGGGCCTGCATACGCAATTTTAGTGTCTCCAGTCCCTTGAGGAAGATCCAGGCATTGAACGGGCTCATAGTCGGGCCGGCACTGCGCAGGAAGCTGTAGACCTTATCGCCAACCAGCTCCGCATTACCGACCACTGCCCCACCCACCGCCCGCCCCTGGCCGTCGATGTACTTGGTAGCGGAGTGGATCACAATATCGGCCCCAAGCTTCAACGGCTGTTGCAACGCCGGGGTGCAGAAGCAGTTATCCACCGCCAGCAGGCAATCGCGGCCATGGGCAAGTTTCGCCAGTCGGCCAATATCGGCCACCTCGGTGAGCGGATTGGAGGGGGTCTCCAGAAACAGTAGCCTGGTATTGGGACGGATCGCCTTTTCCCAGGCGGCGTAATCGGTTAGTGACACATAGCTGGTCTCAACACCAAACTTGGCGAGAAAGTTATCGAGCAATACCACGGTGCTACCGAAAATGGCGCGGGAGGCGACAATATGATCGCCCGCCTGTAACAGCCCCATACAGGTAGCAAGGATTGCCGCCATACCGGAGCTGGTGGCCACGCAACTCTCGCCCCCTTCCAGTGCCGCCAATCGCTGCTCGAAGGTACGCACGGTGGGGTTAGTAAAACGGGAGTAGATGTTACCCGGCTCTTCACCTGCAAAACGGGCAGCCGCCTGCGCCGCGCTACTGAAGGTGAAGCTGGAGGTGGGAAAGATCGGTTCACTCTGCTCTCCCTCTGCCGTACGTGTCTGTCCGGCACGCACCGCCAGGGTGGCAAATTCGAGTTCGTTCCAGTCATCAGGGGTCAGAGTCATGCCCATTCCTATATCATTTCTTGCGGGCACAAAAAAACCCGCTCAGGCAAAATGCTAAAGCAGGTTTTACTCGCTTTAGCCGAATTTCTAAAGCGCCCGCAAGCTGATCTCAAATCGGCGCTGTGATTAAGAGTATGTGATGGGCTGTAACCAAGTCAAGCTCAGTTGTTGTTATACATTTCAATCACTGCATTTTCCCGCTGTTCTCGATCCTGCTTGGCCGCGTCGTTGCGATTGTTTTGAAGATGCTGCAGGTAGGCGTCATTCACATCGCCGGTGATGTATTCACCGTTGAACACCGAGGTATCGAAGCGGGTGATGTTGGTTTTGTTCTTTTTGTAGAGCACCGCCGAAATAAGGTCATTCAGTTCCTGATAAAACAGTCGGTCGGCGCCGATCTCTTTGGCGATCTGTTCTTCGTCGCGACCAAAGCCGATCAGTTCGGCAGAGGTAGGCATGTCGATACCGTACACATTGGGGAAACGCACCGGCGGCGCAGCCGAAGCGAAGTAGACCTTGTTGGCACCCGCATCACGGGCCATCTGAATGATCTGTTGCGAAGTGGTTCCACGAACGATGGAATCGTCCACCAGCAGTACGTTCTTGCCCTTGAACTCCAGTTCGATAGGGTTGAGCTTCTGCCGTACCGATTTCTTGCGCTGCTGCTGTCCCGGCATGATGAAGGTGCGGCCAATATAGCGATTCTTGATGAACCCTTCGCGGTAATTGGCACCAAGATGGTTGGCAAGTTGTAGTGCCGAGGTACGACTGGTGTCGGGGATCGGTATCACCACGTCGATGTCGTGGTCTGGCCACTCCTGCAACATCTTCTTCGCCAGTTTCTCGCCCATACGTAGGCGCGCCTTGTAGACCGAGATACCATCGATGATCGAATCAGGACGAGCGAAGTAGACATACTCGAAGATACAGGGCGAGTGCAGCGGATTCTCCGCGCACTGCTGCGAATGGAAGTTGCCCTCCAGATCGATAAATACTGCTTCACCCGGCTCAACATCCCGCAGGTGCTCAAATCCGAGTGCATCCACCGCTACACTTTCGGAGGCAACCATATACTCTTCACCGCTATCAGTGGTGCGCTTGCCGATCATCAGCGGGCGAATCCCGTTAGGATCACGGAAAGCGACAATTCCGTAGCCGATAATCAGGGCGACCACCGCGTAGGCGCCCTTGATGCGTTTATGCACGCGACTAACGGCAGCGAAAACATCGCTCTCGTCCACCTGCACCTTACCCTGGCGTTGCAGCTCGTGGGCAAAGACGTTAAGCAGGATCTCCGAATCGGAGCTGGTGTTGATGTGGCGCAGATCTTCCCGATAGAGATCTTCTTTCATCGCCTCGGCGTTGGTCAGGTTTCCATTATGTGCCAGGGCGATACCGTATGGAGAATTGACGTAAAAGGGTTGGGCTTCTGCGGATGAGGAGCAGCCGGCTGTTGGGTAGCGCACATGACCGATCCCGGCATTACCAAGCAGGCGCAGCATGTGGCGGGTATGGAAAACATCGCGCACCAGACCGTTGTCCTTGCGCAGATAGAGACGTTCATCGTCGCAGGTCATGATCCCGGCGGCGTCCTGACCACGGTGCTGCAGAACCGTCAGTCCGTCGTAGATCATCTGGTTGACGGGACCCTTTGCTACGATGCCGATAATGCCGCACATGTGTTCTGCTCCTCGTTAACCGGTATCGGCTGCTAGTAATGAATCAGGGTGGCGATGTCGTTGGGCAGGAAATCGCGTAACCACAGCGCCATATCCTGAAACAGTGGCATCAGGGTAGATGCCTGCCACCATTTTTCAGTTGGCAGCGGTGTGAGACCGGCTACCAACACCATTACCGCGACAACAAAACAGCCGCGCAGTACACCAAAGATAATACCTACGACCTTGTCCGTACCACCCATTCCAGTGGTTTCGATAAGTTGTGTCGCCAGATGATTGGCGATCGCGGCCAGCAGCAATGTAGAGACAAAAAGAATGGCAAAGGCGACCACCAGACGTAACGACAGCGAATCGATTTGCGATGAAAGAAGGGACTGAAGGTTGTCGGCGAAGGCCAGACCGACCCAGGCTGCAATCACCCAGCCGATGAGAGAGAAGGCTTCTTTGGTAAATCCACGCCACACACTGATGGTAACGGAAACGCCGATAATGGCGAGGATAGAGAGGTCAACCCAGTTCATGGAAAATTACGCCGTCACGCCGTTGAAGAACAGGGAGCGGATCTTACCAGAGGGATACCCGCGGCAAAAGCATCCTTCAGGAGCTATAGCCCATGACAATACCCTTAAGCTTCATCTGGTTTTGTAGCTTGTCGCGCAGGGTATCGGCGATCTCCCGCTTCAGCTCGGGGCCAACACGAACCCGATAGGTAGTACTGCCATCACTCTCCAGCTTCTCAACAAAGGCGGTAAAGCCCTTCGCGCG
>JBNKQR010000056.1:0-17899 GCA_050295975.1 Thiohalomonadaceae bacterium | reverse complement strand
GCCATACCAGACGGTTCCATTACGCAGCGCATCCCATACCAGCCACATCGCAAGCAAAGTGAAAAGCCAGGCGTACCATGTGGCGTGCAGGGCCAGATAGAAACCACCCAGCAGGCTCGATATTGCAAGAATGAAGCGGACATCCTGTGAATAACCATGCACTAGGCGCAGTAGATTATTAATCGCAATTCTCCTGCATTGAGGCCACAGCTCAGCTGCAATGGCATTTGATAGAGACAACATATTAACTGATGGATTTACAGCAATGCCAATCAAGATATAACGCAAACAAAAAAAAGGGGCCTAGCGGCCCCTTTTTTTGCTTCAGATCAAAAACCGAGATCACGCTTCCTCGGTAACCGCCTTCATGCTCAGACGAATACGCCCCTGCTTGTCGATCTCCAGTACCTTGACCTTAACCACATCACCTTCGTTGAGTTTGTCGCTCACTTTCTCGACACGCTCATCGGAGATCTGTGAGATGTGTACCAGACCATCCTTGCCAGGCAGAACGGTGACAAACGCACCGAAGTCCATCAGCTTGGCAACGCGGCCTTCGTAGATCTTGCCTACTTCCACATCGGCGGTCAGCTGTTCGATACGACGCTGGGCCTCTTTACCTGCATTCTTGTCGACCGAGGCAATCTTGACGGTACCGTCATCGGTAAGGTCGATAGAGGCACCGGTCTCTTCGGTGATAGAACGAATGGTCGCACCACCTTTGCCGATAACATCGCGGATCTTATCCGGATTGATCTTGAAGGTGATATAACGCGGCGCGTAATCAGACATATCTTCACGCGGCTTGTTGATGACCTTACCCATCTCGCCAAGGATGTGCAGACGACCCTCTTTGGCCTGGTCCAGGGCGATCTCCATGATCTCCCTGGTGATGCCTTCGATCTTGATGTCCATCTGCAGTGCAGTAATACCGTAATCGGTACCGGCCACCTTGAAGTCCATGTCGCCGAGGTGATCTTCGTCACCCAGGATGTCGGTCAGAACGGCGAACTTGTCGGTTTCCTTAATCAGGCCCATGGCAACACCAGCTACCGGTGCCTTGATTGGTACACCGGCATCCATCATCGCCAGGGCACTACCACAGACGCTAGCCATAGAGCTGGAGCCGTTAGACTCCGTGATCTCAGAGACCACACGCACGGTGTAGGGGAAATCTTCTACGCTCGGCATGATCGCGGCAACACCACGCTTGGCCAGACGGCCATGGCCGATCTCACGGCGCTTGGGGCTACCAACACGACCGGTCTCACCAACGGAGAAAGGTGGGAAGTTGTAGTGCAGCAGGAACTGCTCTTTACGCTCACCTTCCAGTGCATCGATGATCTGTGCATCACGGGCGGTACCCAGAGTAGTCACTACCAGGGCCTGAGTTTCACCACGGGTAAACAGGGCAGAACCATGGGTACGCGGCAGTACGCTGGTACGCACGGTGATCGGGCGTACGGTGCGGGTATCGCGACCATCGATACGTGGCTCACCGGAGATGATACGACCACGTACCACCTGCTTTTCCAGTTTCTCCATCGCTTCGCGGACGGTGCCTTCGTCCAGACCATCATCACCACACAGCTTGGCGATAACGCCGCTGCGGATTTCACTCAGACGGCCATAGCGGGCCATCTTTTCGGTGATCTGATAGGCCTCGGTGAAGCCAGCCTCGGCTTCGGCTTTCACTGTATTGAAAGCGCTCTCGTCATGCGCTGGCGCCTGCCAGTCCCATGCTTCGACACCTGTCTCGGCGGCGAAATCACGGATCGCATTGATAACGGTCTGCATGCTCTCGTGACCGAACATCACTGAACCCAGCATCACCTCTTCACTCAGGCAGTCGGCCTCCGACTCAACCATCAGTACCGCACTTTCGGTACCGGCAACCATCAGGTCCAGCTTGGAGTCGGCCAGTTGGCTGCGGCTGGGATTGAGCACGTAGTTGTCGTTGATGTAACCAACCCGTGCAGCGCCCAGCGGACCGTTGAACGGTACACCGGAAACGGCCAGTGCTGCAGAGGTGCCGATCATGGCAACAACATCGGGGTTAATTTCAGGGTCGAGGGAGACAACGGTACAGATGACTTGAACTTCGTTGAGGAAACCATCGGGGAAGAGCGGGCGGATGGGGCGGTCGATAAGGCGGGAGGTCAGGGTTTCACCTTCGCTGGGTCGACCTTCGCGGCGGAAGAACCCTCCGGGGATTTTACCCGCGGCGTAGGTTTTCTCCTGGTAGTCGACGGTCAGAGGGAAAAAGTCTCTCCCTTCTTTGGCTTCTTTGGAGGCAACTACGGTGACCAGAACGGTGGTATCTCCCATGCTGACCATAACGGCGCCGCTGGCCTGGCGGGCAATCTCGCCAGTCTCCAGGGTGACCGTGTGTTCCCCATACTGGAACGCTTTCTTGACAGGCTTCACTGTTGAATCCTTCTCGGTTATCGCTTAACTGATATACAGCGTTCCGGGGAAGGCGAGAAGCGGTCGGGGCAAAAAATTGGCGTCGTCAACCAGATGTCTGAATTCTGCCAATCGTTCTTCCCTGTTTCCCGCATCCCCCGTTTCGCTGTGACGTACTGTACGGATCTGCCTGATATTACTTACGCAGACCGAGGCGAGAGATGATGGAGCGATAACGCTCAACATCCTTCTTCTTCAGATAGTCCAGCAGCTTACGACGCTGGCTTACCATCCGCAGCAGACCACGACGTGAGTGGTGATCATGGATGTGTTCTTTGAAGTGGCCGGAAAGGCTCTCAATGTTGGCCGACAGCAGTGCAACCTGCACTTCCGGGGAACCGGTGTCGTTTTCGCCCTTGCCAAACTCCTTGATGATGTTGGCGATTTGTTCGTTGCTAAGAGACATCTGGTAAGACTCCTGAGATCAATCATATAAATTACAGAACGCGAATTTTAACCGTTGTCCCACTACAGGAACAAGGTAAATTCGCCGCTAATACCCCAATTAACCCGCCTGAAGCAGACGTTTTGGGGCGATTCGGCCGTCATCAAGTACAGCCCCGACACCGACGAAACCGCCGTCGCTGTCGAACAGGCGTACCCACCCAGTGGTGGGCGCCTGAGATACCTGAACCGCCTGTCCCTGTCGAACATAGAACAGGCTGCTCTCGGTAAGTGTTACCACGGGGTATCCCCCCAGGGCGTGATCCGCCGGCAGCAGATGATGGTCAAGGGCTTCAGCCCCCTCCTCTGCCTCGGCGCGCAATTCGTCCATCGTCACCATCGCTTCCTCGGGGAAGGGGCCGACACGGGTACGGCGCAGGCCGCTCAGGTAGGCGCCGCAACCTAGCGCCTCACCGATATCCTCCACCAGAGTACGAATATAGGTACCCTTGGAGCAGTGCACATAGAGATCCAGCTCATCACCCTGCAGACGTTTCAGGGTGAGTTCATGGATGGTCACCTTGCGCGGCTGCCGCTCCACCTCGATGCCCTGCCGAGCCAGTTTGTACAGCGGCTGTCCATTTTGTTTGATTGCCGAGTGCATCGGTGGGATCTGTTCGATCTCGCCACGAAACTTTTCCAGCACTGCTTCCACCAGCGCCTCGGTCAATGCCGGTACCGGACGGGTTTCAACGATCTCCCCTTCCGCATCGGCAGTGCTGGTACGAATACCCAGTTTGCAATTACCCAGGTAGACCTTGTCGGCGTCGAGCAGGTAGACCGAAAACTTGGTCGCCTCACCGAGGCAGATCGGCAGCATGCCGGTGGCCAGCGGATCGAGGTTGCCAGTATGTCCTGCCTTGGCAGCACGACAGAGGCGTTTGACTTCCTGTAGTGCGGCGTTGGAGGTGATGCCTAAGGGCTTGTCCAGCAGCAGGATTCCGTTGACCCTGCGGCCACGGGATTTGTTTCGACGCGCCAAAAGTTCAGTCCTCGTTCTTGTCGCTGTCTTCAGAGACGGCTTTATCGATCAGCGCACTGAGGTGTGAACCATGCTCAATGGAGCTGTCGAACTGGAAACGCAGCTCAGGCACCACCCGCAGCATCATCCGCCGTCCCAGTTCACGCCGCAGAAAGCCACTGGCGTGGTTAAGACCTTTGAGGGTCTGCTGCACGTCATGTCCTGGAGTGAGTACGGTGAAATAAACCTTGGCAACGGAGAGGTCGCGAGAGACCTCTACTGCGGAGACGGTAACCATCCCCAAACGCGGATCATTTAGCTCACGTTGCAGCAGTTCGGCCAGCTCACGCTGGATCTGCTCGCCGACTCGACGGCTGCGACTGAATTCTTTTCCCACGCCTGGTTGTTGCCTCGTATACGACCCACTAAAGGGTGCGCTTAACCTGTACCCGTTCGTAAACCTCGATCTGGTCACCAGCCTTGACGTCATTGTAGTTTTTCACGCCAATACCGCACTCGGTGCCATTTTTGACCTCGGCGACGTCGTCTTTGAAGCGACGCAGAGATTCCAGTTCACCTTCGTAGATCACCACGTTGTCGCGTAGGACGCGAATCGGGTTATTACGCTTAACCGTTCCATCGACCACCATACATCCAGCAATAGCACCGAGTTTGGGTGAGCGGAATACATCGCGCACTTCTGCAAGACCGATGATCTCTTCCTTGAACTCCGGAGCGAGCATGCCGGTCATCGCACTCTTCACTTCGTCGATGAGTTCGTAAATGATGCTGTAATAGTGAAGGTCGATTTCCTGCTCTTCGATAATTCGCTTAGCACCAGCGTCGGCACGTACATTGAAGCCAATGACAACCGCGTTGGAGGCCGTCGCCAGGTGGGCATCTGATTCATTGATACCACCAACAGCGCTGGCGACGATCTTCACCCGCACCTCATCAGTGGATAGCTTTGTCAGGGCATCGGAGATCGCCTCCAGTGAACCCTGCACGTCAGCCTTGAGCAGAATATTGAGGTAGTTAACCTCACCCTCTTCCATCTGGCTAAACATATCGTCCAGCTTGGCTTTCTGCTGGCGAGCAAATTTAACGTCACGGAACTTGCCCTGGCGGAACAGCGCCACTTCACGCGCCTTGCGTTCGTCAGCTACGACAACTGCCGGGTCGCCCGCAGAGGGAACGCCAGAGAGACCGAGAATTTCCACCGGAATGGAGGGACCCGCCTCTTCGATAGGCTTACCGTTTTCATCCATCATGGCACGTACTCGGCCATATTCATGACCAGCAAGTACGGTATCGCCACGACGCAGGGTACCGCGCTGCACCAGGATAGAGGCTACTGCACCGCGCCCTTTATCCAGACGTGATTCGATCACGAGACCACTGGCAGGACCATCGGCAATCGCTGTCAGCTCCAGTACCTCGGCCTGAAGCAGGATGCCTTCCAGCAACTCTTCCACACCGGCACCGCTCTTGGCGGAAACGTGGGCGAACATGGTATCGCCACCCCAGTCCTCGGGAATAACATCTTCCTGAGCCAGTTCATTCTTGACCCGATCCGGATCGGCTTCTTCTTTATCAATTTTGTTGACCGCAATGATCAGCGGCACGCCTGCGGCGCGAGCATGCTGAATCGCTTCTCTGGTCTGTGGCATCACGCCGTCATCCGCCGCTACGACCAGCACAACCAGGTCGGTCAGCTCGGCACCACGGGCACGCATCGCAGTAAATGCGGCGTGGCCGGGAGTATCAAGGAATGTGATCATGCCGCGCTCGGTCTCTACATGGTAAGCACCGATATGCTGGGTAATACCACCCGCCTCACCTGATGCAACACGGGTACGACGAATGTAATCCAGTAGTGATGTCTTACCATGGTCAACGTGGCCCATGATAGTGACAACAGGGGCACGCGTAACCTGCTCCCCTTCGTCGTCAGAACGCTGGGTCAGCTCTTCCTCCAGTGCGTTCTCTTTCATCAATACCGGTTTATGGCCAAGTTCCTCAACCACGATAGCCGCAGTTTCCTGATCCAGTACCTGATTGATGGTGACCATACTACCCATACCCATCATGGCCTTGATCACTTCAGCGGCCTTGACCGACATCTTCTGTGCCAGTTCACCAACGGTAATCGTTTCGGGAATGGAAACATCACGGATGATGGGAGCGGTCGGCATTTCAAAACCGTGCTTACCGCCATCGCTGCTGACGACGTTGCGTGACTTGCTGCCACCTTTCTTCTTGCGGCGTCCGGTTTTGTCAGAGGCGATGTGCAGTTCACCACCACCTTCACGACCACGACGACCCTTGCCACGCGGCTTCTTCTCAGTGGCTTTCTCTTTTTCAGGCTCGGTACGTTTGCGCGGTTCGCTCTTGGATGGTTTGTCTTCTGAAGGCGGTGGCGGAGCAGCTTCAGCGACAGCCTTAGTGGCAGCCTTCGCCTCTTCCTCTTTGCGCTTGGCCTCTTCTTCCTCTGCCTTGCGCTTGGCTTCCGCCTCTTCAATCTTACGTTTCGCTTCGTTTTCGGCGCGTTGTTTCGCCTCAACCTCAAGTTGCTGTTCCAGACGTTCTGCTACTTCACTGTCGATGCGCTTATCTTCTTCGGCTTCGACCAGGCTACGTTTAACGTAGGTGCGCTTCTTGCGCACTTCGACGGTAACCGTCTTGCCCTTGCTGACGCTGGAACCACCTACTTTCAGTTCACTGGTAGTACGGCGCTTGAGGGTAATTTTCTTTGGCCCACTTTCGACCTCTGCCTCTTTGCTTTCGGTACCGTGCTTTTGACGTAAAAAATTCAGCAACTTGACCTTATCATCGTCGCCGATGATGTCATTCGCTTTCATTGAACCAATACCAGAATCCTGCAACTGCATAAGCAGTCGATCGACCGGTACTCCAATCGTCTCAGCAAATTGTGTGACGGTAACCTCTGACATTTAACCTATACTCCTGACCTTCAACCTTCCTGCTCATCGGCAAACCAAGGCGCACGTGCGGTCATGATTAACTTTGCCGCCCGCTCTTCATCCATGCCGTCGATTTCCATCAATTCATCGACCGCCTGCTCAGCCAGCTCATCCATCGTGGTGACACCAATTTTGGTCAGTGCCTCTGCCAGTTCTGGATCCATACCTTCCATCTCAAGAAGGCTCTGCTCCGGTTCGGCACCACCATGCTCTTCGTTGCTAATCTCTTCAGTTACCAGGATATCCTTGGCACGTGCACGCAGTTCACTGACGATACCCTCGTCGAACTCCTCGATCTCCAGCATCTCAGCTTCCGGCACGTAGGCCACTTCTTCAACACTGGAAAAACCTTCCTGCACCAGAATGCTGGCAACCTCTTCGTCCACATTGAGCTTTTCATGGAACATAGTGGTCAATGCTTTCAACTCTGATTCGCTCTTCTCCTCAGCCTGGGCCTCGGTCATCACGTTCAGCTCCCACCCGGTCAGCTCACTGGCAAGACGAACATTCTGACCGCCGCGACCAATAGCCTGGGAGAGCTGCTCTTCGTCTACTGCGATATCCATGCTGCCAGACTCTTCGTCGACCACAATGGATTGTACTTCAGCCGGGGCCATGGCATTAACCACGAACTGGGCCGGGTTATCGTTCCACAGTACGATATCAACACGCTCGCCGTTGACCTCATTCGTCACCGATTGCACGCGCGAACCGCGCATACCAACACAGGCACCAACCGGGTCAATACGCTGGTCGTTCGAACGTACCGCAATCTTGGCGCGCAGACCGGGATCACGGGCAGCACCCATGATGTCGATCAAGCTGTCACCCACTTCCGGAACTTCCAGCTTGAACAGTTCAATGAGGAATTCAGGACTTGTGCGGCTGACAAACAGCTGCGGACCACGTGGCTCAGAACGAACATCGTAGAGATAACCACGAACCCGGTCACCGGGACGTACCGGTTCACGCGGAATCATCTGTTCGCGTGTGATCAGGGCTTCGATATTGTTACCCAGATCGAGGATCACATTGCCGCGGTCAATGCGCTTGACCACACCATTGATCAGTTCACCAACACGACCCTGGTAGGCTTCAACTACCTGAGCACGTTCCGCCTCGCGTACTTTCTGTACGATAACCTGCTTGGCGGTCTGTGCAGCAATACGGCCGAACTCAACCGATTCGATCTGATCTTCCACAAAATCACCCGGCTGGATCTCCGGCTCGTCGATACGCGCAGCACTCAGCGTGATCTCGCGCTCAGGATGTTCCAGCAATTGGGTCTCGCTATCGTCGATGACTTCCCAGCGACGGAAGGTATCGTAATTACCATCTTCACGATTGATATCCACGCGAATCTCAACCTCGCCACCATGCTTCTTCTTGGTCGCGGTGGCGAGAGCGATTTCCATCGCTTCGAAGATGATCTCCTTGTCAACGCCCTTCTCGTTGGACACTGCATCGACAACTAGCAGAATCTCTTTGTTCATAAAACAGCCTCTAACTGCCCTTCAACATGAACCCCAAAAAGGGATCCCATTTCGTGTGCAACCGTCAAACGGTTACTGCCATTCGTGAATCAGGTTGGCCTTATCTATGCCATCAAGCGGCACAGCGTACTCAACCCCATCCACTTCAATCAAAACCTTGCCGTCGGCAACGCCATTCATCCGGCCCTTGAACCTGCGCCGACCATCCAGCGGGGAACGCAGGCGGATATCCGCCAGTGAACCGCTATAACGGAGGAAATGGGCCTCGCTAAACAGCGGTCGGTCCAGCCCCGGCGAGGAGACCTCCAGGGTAAATTCACCGCTGATCGGGTCTTCCACATCCAGCACACCGCTGACCTGGCGGCTCACCTCGGCGCAATCCTCAACGTCGATACCATCTGCATGATCAATATAGATCCGCAGCAGTGAGTGCCTGCCCTGGGCCAGGTGTTCTATACCGATCAGCTCAAAACCCAGCGCAGAAACCGCGGGCTCGATGATCGCCTGCAACTGTGCGCTTGCCTGAGCCATCTTTTCTCCGGAAACAAAAAATGGGCCCAAGGCCCATCCTTATACTCCAACATCTAGCGCGGGATTATAGCGCTTTTGACCGCACCAGTCACCCGTTCCGCCCAACAAAAAGCCCCGAATACGGGGCTTTGTGCGACTGACCGGCAGCCTTGGAACTGCTGGTCAGATATGTGTGGTAGCGGGGGTAGGATTTGAACCTACGACCTTCGGGTTATGAGCCCGACGAGCTACCGAGCTGCTCCACCCCGCAACAGTAGGCGCGTATACTACAGAAGCGATCCGGACGGCGCAAGCCCAGCGGACAATTAACGCCTTTTTAGGTGCTGCAGCAGATCGTGACGATAGATAAAGCCCGGCAGAGCGAAGACCAGGAACAGGCAGAGGGTCACCGCATAGAACTCCCAATCCTGGGAGTAGATCTCACCGTTGAGCTTTTTCTCCATCCCCAGGGTGATTGCCCCGGCAACGAAATAGAGCGCCAGCCACTCCAGCCAACGCCACCAGGCACGTTTGTGGCCGTCTGCGGGGTGAAGGACAAAAAAGATACGCTCACTCAGCCAGGGTAGGTTGGCACTGATGAAGGCGATGGTAATGATCAGCCAGCCGGTCTGTACCGCGGTCATGCTGTTACTCCGGGTTGAAAACAAAAACGCCCCGGCGAGAACCGGGGCGACACATTAGAACATAATCGGTCTGCTGGGCAAAAGCCTAGGAGGCGAATGCGGTACGGCAGATCGCCATCAGTGGACCAGGGAAGGCCCCAAGCCAGAGGATCGCCAGCGCATTGGCGCTAAGCACTGCCGCCACATTGGGGATAGGCCGGAATGAACTCTCGTCCAGGGGGCTATCGAAGTACATCAGCTTAATGATGCGCAGGTAGAAGAAGGCACCAATTACCGAGAAGACCACCGCCAGGATCGCCAGCCAGATCTGGTCGGCGTTGATTACCGCCTGAAGAACCGTCAACTTGGCCCAGAATCCAACAAAGGGCGGCACCCCGGCCATGGAGAGCATGATAAACATCATCATCAGGGCGAACCACGGGTTGCGCTGGTTGAGGCCCTTGTAGTCATCCAGGGCATCCGCCTCGAAACCGGCGCGACTCATCAGGATCACCATACCGAAACCGGCCAGGCCCATCACCACATAGGTAATGGCGTAAAACATACCGGCGGCATAGCCATCAGCAGTTCCGGCGATCACACCGAGCAGCAGGAAACCGGCATGGGAGATACCCGAATAGGCCAACATCCGCTTGATATTGCTTTGCGCGATAGCCACGACGTTGCCGACACCGATGGAGAGTACTGCCAGCAGCACCAGAATATCGTGCCATTCAGTCTGCAGACCGGAGAGACCATCGACCATCAGGCGCATCAACATGGCGAAGGCTGCCAGTTTAGGTGCGGTACTCAGATACTGGGTCACTATTGTCGGTGCACCGTGGTAAACATCGGGCACCCACATGTGGAATGGCACCGCACCCAGCTTGAAGGCGACGCCTACCAGCAGGAATACCAGTCCAAAGGCCAGCAAAGTCTTGTCATTGGAACCGTTCAATACGGCACGGCTCATATCGGCCAGATCCAGGGTACCGGTCACACCGTAAAGCATCGACATGCCGTAGAGCAGCATCGCCGAGGCCATAGCACCGAGGACGAAATACTTCATCGCCGCCTCTGCAGCGATACGGTTATCGCGCTGCATCGCTACCATCGCGTAAAGGGAGAGTGACATCAGCTCCAGACCCAGATAGATGGTAAGCAGGCTATGGGCCGAGATCATCACCATCATGCCCAACACCCCAAACAGGGCGAGGACAAAAAATTCACCACAGAACATACCGCGCTCGCGCAGATAGCTGTTGCCGTAGAGAAACACACCAAACACAGCCACATAGACACACATCTTCAAAATTCCGGCCATCGGGTCGAGGACGAAGGTGTCACTAAAGGTCAGTTCGCGAGTTGCGCTGTAGAGCGAGAGGCTCAGTACAAACGCAATCACCAGCGTGGCCTGGCTCAGCAGATAGGTCACAATTCGGTTTTTCTCACTCAGGAAGAGATCGAGAATCATGATCAGCGAGGCCATGCCGAGGACAAACATCTCGGGCATCGCAGGCAGGAAGTTGGGCATGTCGAAATACATTCTTGCGAAACTCCGTTAAATGGCGCCGCTGATCGGCAGTTTAGAAACCCCGATGTGCGCGAGAAGATGTTGCACCGTTGATTCCATTACCTCTAGTAGCGGGGCGGGCCACAGACCCAGCGCCAGCACCATCAGTGCGAGGATACCAAGGAACAGGAATTCACGGTTGTTGATGTCTGTTAGCGCGGCGACTTTCTCATTACGCACCTCACCATAGACTACCCGCTTGACCATCCACAGGGTGTAGGCGGCGCCGATGATCAGGGTGGTGGCAGCAATAAAGGCGAGCCAGAAGCTGGCTTTGAAAGCGCTCAGAATGACCATGAACTCGCCAACGAATCCGGCGGTGCCCGGCAGGCCCGCATTGGCCATGGCGAACAGCACCATAAATCCGGCGAACTTCGGCATGGTGTGGACCACACCGCCGTAGTCATTGATCTGACGTGAATGCAGTCGGTCGTACATGACGCCGACGCAGAGGAACATCGCGCCAGAGACAAAACCGTGGGAGATCATCTGCACAATGCCGCCTTCCATACCCATGGCAGCGCCACTGAAGCTGCCATCATGGGTCTCGGCGATACGCCAGGCGATAAAGAAGCCGAGAGTGACGAAACCCATGTGTGAGATAGATGAGTAGGCGATGAGCTTTTTCATGTCCTGCTGCACCAGTGCAACGAAGCCAATGTAGACCACTGCGATCAGCGACAACAGGATCATCAACCAGTCGAGGGTGTGGCTGGCGTCGGGAACGATGGGCAGGGAGAAACGAAGGAAACCGTAGGCCCCCAGCTTCAACATAATCGCCGCCAGGATCACAGAGCCACCGGTGGGTGCTTGTACGTGCGCATCAGGCAACCAGGTGTGTACTGGCCACATCGGCACCTTCACCGCGAAGGCGATGAGGAAGGCGAAGAAGATCCAGATCTGTGCAGAGGCACCGATCTTCGCCGCATGGTAATCGAGAATTGAGAAGCTGCCGGTGTGGAAATAGAGCCACAACAGTGCAACCAGCATGAACACAGAACCAAAGAAGGTATAGAGGAAGAACTTGAGGGTAGCGTAGACCCGGTTGTCACCACCCCACACACCGATGACGATAAACATCGGGATCAGCATCGCTTCCCAGAAGACGTAGAACAGCATTGCATCGAGGGCTGCGAATACACCGATCATCAAACCTTCCATGATCAGGAAGGCTGCCATGTACTGGGCCGGCTTGGTTTTGATCACTTCCCAGCCAGCAATGACCACAATGACGGTCATAAAGGTGGTGAGCAGGATCAACGGCATGGAGATACCGTCGACACCCAGTGAATAGTAGATATCGAAACTCGCAATCCAGGGTGCCAGTTCAGTGAACTGCATCTGGTAGGTAGCGGTATCAAAACCGGTGTAGAGCGGGATGGAGATGAGGAAAGTCAGCACAGCAACCAGCAACGACAGCACCTTGGCCTCGAGACCAGAACGTCCGCTTCCAATCAACATCACCAACAGACCACCGATAATCGGTGTCCAGATGACCAGACTCAGCAGTGGCAAATCAGCAAACATGCACCCTACCCTTGTGTAGTTTCTTCTTTAGTCTTAAATGGCCACAAACAGGCCGAACATTGCCAACAGGCCGATAATCATGGCGAAGGCGTAGTGATAGAGATAACCGGTCTGGATATGACGTACCACCGAGGCGGTGATGCCAACCAGACGGGCAGAACCATTCACCATCAGACCATCGATTAAGGTGACGTCCCCGCCCTTCCACAGACCTTTACCGATACCACGGCTACCGCCACCGAAGACGACTTCATTAAAGTCATCGAAGCCGTACTTGTTCAGCAGAATGGCGTGGATCTGTTTAATCACCGGTAACTGCACAATTTTACCCGGCAGATCGGTGCGCTTCATGTAGAGGAACCAGGCGGTCAAGACACCGAAGGTGGCCAGCCAGAACGGCGGCTGCATCAGACCGTGCAGCACCATGGCGAAGGCACCGTGGAACTCTTCCGGTTCAAACGGACGATGCTCATGGGTGACAAAGATGGCACTACCGAAGAAGTCGCCAAAGACCATGTCTCCCACGTAGAAACCACCGACAAAGACCGACGGGATCGCCAGCGCCACCAATGGCACCCAGACTACCCATGGGGTTTCGTGTGGCTTCTCACCAGGCGCGAGACCGTGATGATGTTCATCGTGGTCGTCATGACCATGCTCATGCGCCTTACCGAAGCGCTCCTCACCGTGGAACACCAGGAAGTACATGCGGAAGCTGTAGAGGGCGGTAATAAAGACGCCACTCAGGACAGCAAAATAGGCAAAACCGGAACCGGCGATGGTGGAGTGATGCACCGCCTCAATGATCGAATCCTTGGAGAAAAAGCCGGAGAAGCCGGGCGCACCGATCAGGGCCAGTGAACCGATAAGGGAGGTGATCCAGGTGATCGGCATATATTTACGCAGACCACCCATATTGCGCATGTCCTGGTCATGGTGCATAGCGATAATGACCGAACCAGCACCGAGGAACAGCAGCGCCTTGAAGAAGGCGTGGGTCATCAGGTGGAACACACCAGCGGCATAGGCAGAGGCACCGAGAGCTACGGTCATGTAACCGAGCTGCGACAGGGTTGAGTAAGCAACAACCCGCTTGATGTCGCTCTGTACCAGACCGAGGAAACCCATAAACAGCGCAGTAATCGCACCGATCACCAGCACTACAGAGAGTGCGGTCTCGGAGAGCTCATAGATGGGCGACATGCGCGCCACCATAAAGATACCGGCGGTTACCATGGTCGCGGCGTGGATCAACGCGGAGATCGGGGTCGGGCCTTCCATCGAGTCTGGCAGCCACACATGCAGTGGTACCTGAGCCGACTTACCCATCGCACCGATGAACAGCAGGATCGCAGTGACCGTCATCAGGCTCCACTCGCTACCGGGCAGGATGGAGATGGTCACATCTTTATGCAGTGCCACCGTATTGAATACATCGCTATAGGCGAGGGAGTTGAACTCCATCAGTATCGCGGCGATACCTAGAACAAAACCGAAGTCACCCACCCGGTTAACCAGGAACGCCTTGAGGTTGGCGTAGACTGCGGTTTCGCGTACAGACCAGAAACCGATCAGCAGGTAGGAGACCAGACCCACCGCTTCCCAACCAAAGAACAGTTGCATGAAGTTGTTGGCCATCACCAGCATCAACATGGAGAAGGTGAATAGCGAAATATAACTGAAGAAACGCTGGTAGCTGTTCTTGCCGGCGCCACTGCCTGCAGGCCAGTTTTCTTCGTCGTGGGCCATGTAGCCGATGGTGTAGATGTGCACCATTAATGAGACGAAGGTAACTACCACCATCATCATTGCGGTCAACTTGTCGACCAGGAAACCCACCTCGAATTTGACGCCTTCGGAGACCAGCCAGGTATAGATAGTCTGGTTGTACGCCTGACCATCATCGATAGTCATATGTTTGAATACCAGCGCGGAAAGAATGAAGGCAATACCTACGCCGAGGATAGTGACGCTGTGTGCACCAACACGACCGATAGAGCCACCAAAAAGACCAGCGACGATAGAACCGAGCAGCGGGGCCAGGACGATTAGCAGTGTTATGGTATGCATATTATCTAGCACGGCCCTACCCCTTCAGCGTATCCAGTTCGGCAACATTGATGCTGCGTTTGTTACGGAACAGCACCACCAGAATGGCCAGACCAATGGCCGCCTCTGCTGCTGCAACGGTAAGAATAAAGAATACGAACACCTGTCCCGCGAGATCTCCCAGATAGTGAGAGAAGGCGATGAAATTAATATTCACAGCCAGCAGCATCAGTTCGATACACATCAACAGGATGATGACGTTTTTACGGTTGATGAATACACCGGCCATACTCAGGCCAAAAAGTACCGCACCAACAATCAGGTAATCCGACAACGCGATCATGCCTGGACCTCTTTTCTACTTGTTCTTGTTAGCTGCACCATTATTTGCGCTCCTCCGCCTTCATCGACACCATGCGAATACGATCATCACGGCGCACATTCACCTGCTTGTCGATATTCTGGTAACGGGAACCGGTACGACGGCGTAGCGTCAGAGTGATAGCGGCAACAATCGCCACTAGCAGAATCACTGCAGCAAGTTCGAAGGGATAGACGTAAACGGTATAAAGCTGCTCACCGAGCATGCGGGTATTACTCGCATCGGAGGCCAGATTTTCCGGCGAAACCATACTCGCCGCGCCAAAGCTGTGGTGGGTGACAACATAACCCATCGCGGCGATGACTGCGACAGCCACTGCCAGTCCAATGGGAAGATAGCTGGCAAAGCCTTCACGCAGCTTGGCGATGTTAATGTCGAGCATCATTACTACAAACAGGAACAACACCATCACCGCACCGACATAAACCAGCACCAGGGCGATAGCGAGGAACTCCGCCTGCAGTAGCAGCCACAGGGCAGAACTGGCGATAAAGCAGAGCACCAGCAACAGCGCTGCATGGATTGGATTGCGTACGGTGATCACGCCAGCGGCGGATCCCACCAGTACGGCGGAAAAGAGATAAAAGAGGATCTGCTCAAAACTCATGCTCGGGTATCCGTAGTCACGTTCTTCGTTGCGCCCCTAACGGTAGCGGGCATCCTCGGCACGATCTGCGGCGATCTGCGCTTCATATTTGTCGCCGACCGCCAACAACTTCTCCTTGTTCATCAGCAGGTCACCCCGCTCTTCACCGTGGTACTCATAGACCCGGGTCTCGACGATGGCATCCACAGGACAGGCCTCTTCACAAAAACCGCAGAAGATGCACTTGGTCAGGTCAATATCGTAACGGGTGGTACGGCGCGAACCGTCATCACGCGGCTCCGCTTCAATCGTGATCGCCAGTGCGGGGCAAACCACTTCACACAGTTTGCAGGCAATACAGCGTTCCTCCCCATTGGGATAACGGCGTTGTGCATGCAAACCGCGGAAACGCGGCGACTGCGGCGCACGCTCTTCCGGGTATTGCACCGTGAACTTGCGGCGGAAGAAATAGCGCCCGGTAACACCCATTCCCTGAAACAGTTCTTTCAGGGTAAGGCTTTTCAAAATTCGCAGCATGGAACTCATTACGCGCTCTCCCCTTACGCCGCGTCAAACCAGGGCGGTATACCGGCCATAATCATTCCCCCTACAACCAACAGCCAGATGATGGTCAGAGGAATAAACACTTTCCAGCCCAGACGCATGATCTGATCGTAGCGATAGCGCGGGAAGGTGGCACGGAACCAGAGATAACAGAAAAGGAAGATCGTCGACTTGGCGATCAACCAGTGAATACCAGGCCCCAGCAAAGTACCGATTACCGGCACTTCGAACAGCGAATCGGGCAGAATCCCCTCAAACGGTGAGAGCCAACCGCCGAGGAACATCAAGCTCGCCAGCAATGCCACCAGGATCATGTTGGCGTATTCAGCAAGGAAAAAGACCGCGAAGGCGGTGCCGGAGTATTCCACGTGGAAACCGGCAACGATCTCGGACTCACCCTCAGCTACGTCGAACGGTGCACGGTTGGTCTCGGCCACACCAGAGATGAAATAGATCAGGAACAGCGGCAGCAACGGTAGCCAGTACCAGTGCAGAACACTGCCGGACTGTGCATGAACAATATCACCCAGATTAATGCTGCCGGCGGCCATCAACACACCGACCAGGGCAAAACCCATGGCGATCTCGTAGGAGACGATCTGTGCCGCGGAACGCATCGCGCTAAGAAACGGATATTTGGAGTTGGAGGCCCAGCCCGCAATGATGATGCCGTATACACCCAGGGAAGTGACCGCGAGGATATAGAGCAGACTGGCGTCCACATCGGCCAGCACCAGTTCGCTACCAAATGGCACCACTGCCCAGGCTGCAAGAGATGGCGCAATCACCACGATCGGCGCCAGCAGGAACAACAGCTTGTCGGCACCCGCAGGGACAACGACCTCTTTGAACATCAACTTGAAGACATCGGCAAAGGGCTGAGCAAGCCCCCACATATGACGACCGAAAAGACCGACCCGGTTGGGACCGATGCGCACATGCATATAAGCAATGACCTTGCGCTCGAAATAGGTCATGTAGGCCACGCCAAGAATAACCGGGATCAGGATCGCCACGATCTTGAGCAGAATTACCGCACCGGTCATTAACCACTCGGGCCAGCCCCATCCGGTGAGTAGAGATTGAATCGTTTCAACAAGCATGTTCGCTCACGCTGCCTCGTAATTATTTCTGTTAGTTGGCGGGGGCCATTTGTACCGGCCCAAAGGAACCGCCCAAACCCTGCATCTCTTTGGTGCCCGCTGGCAGGTAGACCGCATTGTCCGGCAGGCGCTCATCGCTTACGGCAGTAACCACTGCAACACCACCATCCTGTAGCAGGGTCGCCTTTTCTCCATTGGACAGACCGGCGTTTTGCAAAGTACGTGCATTGGCATGCAAGCGACGCGACCCCCTGGCATCACCAGTGGCCTGCAACGGCGCACTACGGCGTACCATCGGATCGACGCTATAGATCGGTATATCCGATACCCGAATCAGTCCCGGCGGTAGACGGGTAATAGTATCCAGTGCCCACGGCTCAGCAGACTCCATCGGGATATCGCTGAACATCCCCTCCATCTCACCGCGAATGTCACTCACCGCGCTGTATTCAAAACCCGGCAGATCCAGCAGATTGCCCAGTACACGCATAATTTTCCAAGCGGGGCGCGCCTCACCTGGCGGTACAACACAACCTTCGAAGCTCTGCCAGTGGCCTTCGGCGTTAACCAGGGAACCGGCGGTTTCAAGGAAAGTGCCCATAGGCAACAACACGTCTGCGTTGGTCATAAGACC
>JBNKQR010000055.1:0-18029 GCA_050295975.1 Thiohalomonadaceae bacterium | reverse complement strand
GAGCACGCGCTGGTTTTGTGCGGGTAGGTTCAAGGTTTCTTCCTATCTCAACAAGGTAACAAGCAGGTACATCATGGTCTCATCATCCAGGCCAGCCACGGGGACTAGAACGGTAAGGAGCAAGGTTATCAGAGGCCAGAGGATTTTCCCCAAAATACCGGTGAATAGCAGCACCACCAGTATCGGGAAGCCAAAGGGTTCAATCCGGTCGTATTGCCAGGAGAGGCGCGGTGGCAACAGTGAGCTGACCACGCGACTGCCATCCAGTGGTGGCAGCGGAAACAGATTGAGCATCATTAGAATGGTATTAACGAAGATCCCGGCCACGCCCACATAGAGCAGGAAGATCAGCCAGCTATCTTCTGTCGAGCCCAGTGACACCCCAAGGCGCACCACCAGTGCCCAGAAAATCGCCATCAATAGATTGGAGAGCGGCCCAGCGGCGGCGACCCATGCCATGTCGCGGCGGGGATTACGCAAGTTTTGAGCGGTGATCGGCACCGGCTTGGCCCAGCCAAAGAGGAAGCCACCCAGCAGTAGGAGTATCCCGGGGACCAGCACCGTGCCAACCGGATCGATATGTTTGATCGGGTTGAGGGTCAGGCGACCCAGCATTTTGGCCGTGGGATCACCGAAGCGCAGTGCCATCCAGCCGTGAGCGGTTTCGTGTACGGTAATTGCGAAAAGCACGGGGATCACCCACACCGCCAACCGCTGCATCGTATTCAGTTCATCCATCGTGCGAGTATACCTTTATAGTCCCGGCCTCTCACGCCTCGAACGGCGACGGGTCACCGAGGCCACGACGTGTCACTTCAGGGACATCACCGGTGAGGTCCACCACGGTGGTCGG
This sequence comes from Thiohalomonadaceae bacterium, assembly GCA_050295975.1. GTDB lineage: Bacteria > Pseudomonadota > Gammaproteobacteria > Thiohalomonadales > Thiohalomonadaceae > JAPHTQ01. Next base: position 17,176 of record JBNKQR010000055.1, on the reverse strand, counting down.
CTCGAAGCTGCCGTAGCCACCATCGATAATCAGGTCCACCGCGTGTTCCAGGTTCTGGCGGATCTCGTAGGGATCCGATTCCGGAACGGTCTCACCCGGCAGAATCAGGGTGGTACTCATAATCGGCTCACCTAAACCATCCAGCAGCGCCTGGGCGATGGGGTTCTGCGGTACCCGAATGCCGATGGTCTTGCGCCGGCTCTGCAGGCGGCGCGGCACCTCGCGGGTGGCTTCCAGAATAAAGGTATAGGCCCCAGGTGTGGCCGACTTGAGAAGGCGGTAGACCGTATTGTCCACCTTGGCATAGGTACTGATCTCGGAGAGGTCACGACATACCAGACTGAAGTTATGGCGGTCATCGAGGCGACGGATGGCTCGAATCCGGTCAAGCGCCTGTTTGTCCTCGATGTGGCAGCCGAGGGCGTAACCGGAATCGGTGGGATAGACCACCACTGCGCCCTGGCGCAGTAGCTCGACCACCTGATCGATCAGGCGTTTTTGTGGATTGTCCGGGTGGATCTGAAAGAACTGGCTCATGGTTTGGGGGGCTATATGCTCATGTGACATTAACAGGCCGCGCATTTTGATGCGGCGGGAAATTCTGGCCAGGTACTCCAGATAGGTGTGCAGCCGTCGGGCAGCTTTTCGAGACGACCCAACTCCACCCAGGGGTGCTCTGGGCCATGGTAATCGGAACCGGCTGAGGCCAGCAGGCCATATTTCTTCGCTAACTGGGCCATATTGAAGTTGTCGCCACGGCTATGACTACCTGAGACCACCTCCAGCCCATCCCCACCCAGTGCTACGAACTCCTCCATGAGTTTACGCCTTTTGGTGGCGCTCATTTTGTAGCGGGCCGGATGGGCGATCACCGCCTGTCCGCCTGCAGCATGGATCCAGTTCAAGGCATCCTCCATTGAGGCCCATTCGCCGGTAACATAGCCCGGCTTGTTGGGCTTGAGGAAGCGCTTGAAGACATCGCGGACATCGGTGGCATGACCTTGCTCCACCAGAAAACGGGCAAAATGGGTGCGGCTAACAATACGCCCCTGCGCCAGCTCCCGTGCCCTCTCAAAGCCGCCACCAATGCCCTGTTTGGCCAGACGACGGCCCATCTCCTCGGCACGCCAGTCACGGAATTTGCGCAGTTTAGCCAGTCCATCGCGCAGCGGGGAACTCTCCGGGTCGATCCGCAGTCCCAGCACGTGCACAGTCTGGTTCGCCCAGGTGACCGAGATCTCCACCCCAGGCACCAGGTCAATGCCCTCCTGACAGGCTGCCTTGCACGCCTCGGCAATACCGCTGGTGTCATCGTGATCGGTCAGGGCGAGTACATTGACCCCTGCCACCGCGGCACGTGCGACCAGTGCTGTCGGGCTTTGAGTGCCGTCGGAAGCGAGCGAATGGCTGTGTAGGTCATAGCGTTTATTCATAGGGCGCACATTGTAGCTGATTTTTGGTACTTTTTACCGGCCCCTTTCACTGCCCATGGTATGGCAGATATGATAGATTGTCGGGCCTAAATGAATACAAATAGCAAGGGTTTACGGTTTCCATTCCATGAAATTTCTGTTTGATCTTCTACCCGTCATCCTCTTCTTCATCGCCTATAAGACCTACGGCATCTATCCGGCGATTGTGGTGATTATGGTCGCCACCGCGATCCAGGTCGGGGTGAACTGGTTCTGGCACCGCAAGGTAGAGAAGATGCACCTGATCACCCTGGCACTGGTGGTTGTGCTGGGTGGCGCCACCCTGTTCTTGCAGGACAAGGCCTTTTTCATGTGGAAACCGAGCGTGGTTAACTGGCTCTTCGCCGCCGCCTTCATCGGTAGCCACTTCATCGGCCAACGCAAGACTCTGGTGGAGCGCATGATGTCCCAGGCGATTGAAGCGCCTGCGGTGGTCTGGACCCGGCTTAACATCAGCTGGATCCTGTTCTTCATTCTTATGGGGTTCGCCAACCTCTACGTCGCCAACTTCTTCTTCGAGGCCAATGCCACACTAACCGCTGCAGCGGGAGGTGTTGTTGACCTGGAAACCTGCAAAACCACACTTAGTGGCGAACTCCTGCAACTCTGTCTACAAGCCAAGGTCACAGAAGACAACTGGGTCGACTTCAAACTCTACGGCATGATGGGCCTGACCTTCGCCTTCGTCATTGCTCAGGCCTTCTACCTTGCGCGGCATATGCCGCAGGAACCCGAGTCGGAATAACTATGTTCTACGCCATCATTAGTGAAGACGTCGAGAACAGCCTGGAACAACGACTGGCTGCTCGCCCTGCCCATCTGGAGCGACTACAACAGCTCAAGAGTGAGGGCCGCCTGCTACTCGCTGGACCTCATCCGGCCATCGACAGTGATGACCCGGGCGCAGCAGGATTTAGCGGTAGTCTGGTGGTAGCGCAATTCGATTCCGAACAGGCGGCTACTGCCTGGGCCGATGCCGATCCCTATATTGATGCCGGGGTGTACGCCAGAGTCACGATCAAACCGTTTAAGAAGGTACTGCCGTGAGTGATCGCATTGACATGATCCGAGCGCGACTGGAGAGCACCCTCTCACCAGTGCAACTTGAGATCGAAGATCAAAGCGCCGCCCATGCAGGGCATGCAGGTGCTCGCAACGGTGGACACTTTGCCGTTCATCTGCTGAGCGATGCATTTGTCGGAAAAACAGTTATTCAACGCCACAGAATGGTCTACGATGCCCTGGGCGATCTCATGCAGAGTGAGATCCATGCCCTTGCCATCAAGGCTGAAACTATTGATGAAAGCAACCAGGAAGGAAAAAAATCATGAAGCCGATGCACCGAGCCGCCGTTCTGCTTATTGCGGCCACCACCCTCGCCATCTCCGGCCAACTCATGGCAGCCGATGCTGTGCTTGCCACGGTTAATGGAAAAAAGATCACCCAAAAGGACTACGAACAGTATATCCAGCTCAATGCCCAGAGCGCGAAAGCGCCGAAAGAGCGGATCATTGATGAGCTGGTCTCTCGCGAACTGGTTTACCAGGACGCGATCAAGAAAGGCCTGGATAAAGATAAAGAGGTGAAAGCCCACCTTGCAGCACTGAAAACCAATGTCATCCTCGGTGCAGCACTGGGCAAGGCTGCAAACAGCAAGCCTATCACCGACAAAGAGCTGAAAAAGGTCTACGACGAAAAGATCGCCAATCTCAAGATGACCGAATACAAAGCCCGCCACATCCTGCTGAAGACCAAGGAAGAGGCTGACAAAGTTATCACTGAGCTGGATATGGGTGGCGACTTTGCCGAACTGGCAAAAAGTAAATCCACTGGTCCAAGCTCTAAACAGGGCGGCGACCTGGGCTGGTTTGCCCCGCAACAGATGGTGCCGGAATTCAGTGGCGCACTGGTACAACTCGACAAGGGTAAATATACCAAGTCACCGGTACAGACCAAATTTGGCTGGCACGTGATCAAGCTGGAAGACACCCGTAACGCAACCCCGCCTACCTTTGACGATGTAAAACCACGCCTGAAGCAGAACATCGAGCAGCAGCGCCTGAGTGACTACATCAAAGGTCTGCGCGACAAGGCTAAGATCAAAGTTAATTGATCATCAGGTCATGAAACAAAAAGCCGGGCATTGCCCGGCTTTTTTGGTTTTTGATGCTCAAAGTAAATGACACCATCTGTGGCAATATCCGATCCAGGACTACAATGAACGACCAATTCTGCAAATCCAGAGCTGATGTAGACATATCCATGATCATCGCAGTTGCAACGAATCAAACTTTCAAGATGCTTTTCATGTTCACCCTTGATTCTTGTATTGTTGTCATTGTCTGTTCCTTGAACGGTACTGTTAGAGCCAGCCCTTAGCAACCATCCTTTCAGCGACAAGGTCAGCCAGTAGCTGATAGCCATAGGGCGTCGGATGAACGTCATCTGAAAACAGATAGAAGTCATCTACGCCAACTCTCAATGTGCTTACGGTACAGAACAGGGAAGAGCCACTCGGTAAAATCGCTGTATCACATGCGGTCTGAGTGATATTGCTCAAACCAAAACTAGCGGGATTAAGTTCTTGTTCACGATTTCTTGCATAAGCATCAACTAGCACTACATTTGCGTTGTTCTGCAACTGTGTCTGGAGCGTTGTATTGAAGGTCGTCACCAATGAGTCGAGCAGACTCATTGTTGCAGCACCTTTTGCCACTGCGTATGGGCTGTTCGAGATATCCGGGATATTAATTACGACAACATAATTGGCACCGTTAGCAATTATCTGGTCGGTAACCAGTGTTGCCACTTCACTCGCAGTAGTTGTAATTGATGCCAAAACCGCAGCCAGTGCGTCCGCAGGAAGAGTTGCACCTCCCACCATCGTTGCGTAGGCAGCTTCCTGGACAAATACATCGTTGGCGCCAGCTAGAACAAATACGATTTCATCTCCACTAAACGAACCACCCACCGCTGCTAGATGATTTGCTACCTGAGTTACCACTGGTACGGTCATACCGCCTGGATATGTACCACCCACCTCAGGTCCCGCATTGCCAAGACCAGTAGGATTAGTCACCCGTGAACCGCCCTGTGCGTAACCGAAGCAGGCTGTATCTGTTGCAGTTGGTGTACCGTTTCCGCCAGTCATTGAGGGACAAGGTGCCGCCAGATTAAACTTTGCCGCCATCAACCCAGTCCAGTTAGAGCCAACACCGTTGATTGTGTATTGCCCGCCTCCTGCGGCGGCAATCGCACCGACACCGTAGCTACCCACATCACTCAAGCTATCGCCAAATGAAACCTGCGAAGAAAATTGAATAGCAGGCGTCTGAGCGCCCGATTGTCCGCCACCTCCACCGCAGCCGAACAATGAACCTGTTATCAAAATCAGTGCTAGCAATAAATATTTACGCATTATTTCCCCCTTTTTTTATACAACTTTATTAAAAGACACGTACAACATCTTTCACCATCATTATTACATCATTATTAATAGGCAAAACTCAGATCCCACGTCCCGCAGAAGCATGTGAAATATGGCTGTAATGTAGGGTACGCTAGAGCATCCATGGCAGACGTACTATGGCTAAACCGAAATATCCATGTTGGATGTTCGGTTACCATTTTTTATTTGGTGTACTCTTTATTGGCGATACAGAACTTAAGCGCAACTATTGAATACACATCAATATCAAATAATCGGGGTTAGAGAGAATCTTTATCCATAATAAGAAACAATTGCGCTCTTACTCGATTTTTTGTTCGTTTATCGCAACGAAGGCAGAACTTATAGAACTTGCCTGTTTGACGGATACTATTATTTTAATAATCCTGAGTATACCAACATTGAATTCTGTAGTTCCATAATTATCACTGATACATGGTAGCAACAACGACCTGAAGTAGCACCGAGTCACCATTGCATTCATGTACTTGAGAAGGCCTTTACAGACAGTGTCGGTGCAGAAAGAGCGCTCTTTCTCATCCCTCATACTAATCCGAAAGGAGTACCTTTTCTCTGGCGGGTGCTTTGCCTGGCGACGCGGCACGGGTAAGGGTCAAATAACACACCCGTATCACACAGGGGAACAAACCCGCCGCGCCTGAAGCAAAACATTGAGCAGCAGCTCCTGAGTGACTACATCAAAGGCCTGCACGATAAGGCCAAGATTAAAGTTAATTGATCATCAGGTCATGAAATAATAAAAGCCGGGCAACGCCCGGCTTTTTGTTACCACCCATAAGTGATTTGATACTATTCCGCATTATCAAGTTTAAACTCTGCCTGACCACCTGTAATAGCAAGTCCTCCTGATACTTCTAATTCAAACAGTTCGTGAGCTTGCACCCACGACTTCCCGTCATGGCTGGCCCAATACTGGTACAAATATAAATTATCTTTCAAGCTCATCATCCTACTAGCGGAGGCTTTTTTGGTAAATACATTCCCAGCAATGGAGATATCAACTGGAAACTCAACATTTGCCGGAATAAAAATAATAAAATCTTTGGGTAGGGTTTCGGTACTACCGATCTTGAACACAGGGATCTCTTCGATCAAAAACGAAGATGGTGTATTAATCGAGGCACAACCAGGCAATACACTCAACGCAATAACTGTACCTATTAGTATAATACGCTTCATAAGTTCTCCTATCATCATACGGCTTCCCTGCAAGGCAAGGGATGTACGCATTCAATATATTGAAGAGCGTGAAAGAATAGAAGTAACTATCAGTAACGAAGTGTATCAACTGGCGTGCACGGTCAGTGAGGTTACTCTAGTGAAACGTAACAAGCGGGTATAAACCGCGGCGAACAGATCGCATAAAAGAGTAAATCCCCTTCACTTATGTTGGTGATTCGCTGGCGAGTATCAGGCGGAATTCGCACTACATCTCCAGCAACGACATTGGTTGGCTCCAGATCACCGACCTCTATACGTCCTACCCCAGAAACAATAATGTAACGCTCAGCAACACCGTTTAACTTATGCCATGCGGTTGTCACGCCCGGCTCGACTCTAGCGCGTGTAATCGAAACCGCTTCATCTTCTGGTCCATTTGCTGTTTCAATAAGATGGCATCGCCCAGCGGTTTCGAATTCGCTGTTCGTATCTTGCTTGAATATTTTCGGCTGCAATATCAGATCCCCATGAAAAATATTTGATGCCGTTCTTACTTATATATCCCTGAATCATATAAAGATACCGCAGTGTCATGCTGCTCTTGATAATGGACACTGAAATATTCAAGACACTCCTCCTCATAAAGTGCCGGACTGTAGAAATAACCCTGGAAACAGTCACAGCCAAACTCGCTAAGAAGGTCTCGCTGGGTTTTTGTTTCAACATACTCGGCAATTACTTGAATGTTTTGGGATCGACCAAGTTCTGCGATAGTGAGGATAATGTCTGCTGTGGCTGTATTTTTAAGAAGATCGCGGGTTAGCGAACCATCAATTTTGATGGCATAAACACGGAAGCGTCTGAGATGAAGTAACGAAGAATATCCCATACCGAAATCGTCCATCGTCAACCGTACTCCGAGCTCAGATAGCTCGCGTAAAACGCCATCGACAACGAGTGTATTGGGAATGTGAAATGATTCGGTAATCTCAAGCTCAATTTCGTCGGGACTCAGACCATGTCTTTTCAGTATGCCTACTAAAGTTGGAACAAAGCCACGGTCGGTCAACTGAAGTGGAGAGACATTTATGGCCATCGTGATCTGTTCATAACCTCGCGCGTTCCAGCGCGCCTTACAGGCACAGGCCTGCTCAAGTACCCAGCGACCCAATGAATGAATGTCACCACTGTCTTCCGCCAGAGAGACAGCCATCTCTGGTGAAAGATCACCATAACGGTGGTGAGGCCAACGCAACAGAGCTTCAACACCAACAACACGGCCATCCCTTGTGTGTTTTGGCTGGTAGGCCAATTTCAGTACACTGTTTTCTAAATCTCTGTGCAAATCAGACAGAAGTCCACGCGCCATCAGGCCAATCTGGTCATGTTGCAACACGACGGGTAACCGTCTCCTTCCTTCTGACAAAATGGCATCGGTAGTCTCTTCAAGTTTTCTTACCTGTTCACGGAGACGTGCCGCCTCAGCCTTTTTGACGAACGGCAGATAGAAGGCCGTACTAAGAGCTATCTCCAGGACTTGAAATGCGGCCCCCGTCCAGGAACCGGTAAGCAGCCATCCTGAAATGATCGGTGGGGTGGTCCAGGGAACGTTCACCGCCTGAAATTCCAACAAGCCGAGACTAGCGCAAGTCATGGTCAACAGATTAAGCAACAGCGGTAACGTAATAAAGGGAAGCAGATAGGTAGGATTTAGAACGACTGGCAGGCCGTAGAGAACGGTCTCATTGATGTTGAAAATGCCAGGCAGTATGGATAGTTGTGCCACTTTCTTCGTCGATCCTTCCCTGACCACGATAGCAATGGCAAGCAGCAGCCCAATGGTAGCACCAGCACCTCCGATTAAAACAAAGGAGTTGAACAGCAAACGCCAGTCGTTGGCAGCGTCAAATGCTGCGCTTCCCGGTGGAAACAGGAGAGGGGCATAGGCATCGATAAAGTAGCTGCCGTGGGTACCGAGAAACCAGACAACCTGGTTGATCAGCACGGTAATGCTACTCAACCACAATTCACCACCGCCGCTTCTTTGCGTCTCCTCAATCAGGCTGCGTAACGAATTTACCTCGATTGGCGGCAACCATCCAATGCCGAAGGTTACAGCTACGACAACCAACCAGATCGCAATGAATGGTGTGGTCAACCTGATAGCATGATAAAAAACGGCTTCAGTGTCATAGGGCATACGAAGTGGGTTCAGCCATCGCTTTCCAAGTGCCCAGCGCAACACCTCCGCGGTAAAGATACCGATGCCAATGGCAATAAGAATTGAGTCATGACCAACGATGTGCGGCGTCAATGAGCCCCTCGAGACGGCCAGAATCATAAAGTTGGTCAGTCCGAAGATGGCCACCATAGGAAGTGGTATTTCTTCGGTATCAGGATGGAATAGACTGGAATAAAGATGGATGGAAACCAGCGCACTCAGCATTACGCCAAACAATCCGTGCGTCGCATCGACAACAAGCTGCAGCTTGTCATGCCAATCTGGCCCCCAGAGTTCTGTCATTGTCGACTGGTAACCAGACAGGGGGAAATCCTTGACGAGAACAGCGAGGACGCCAAAGAAGGTGACCGGGAGCAAGGCAATGAAGCTATCCCGGATAGCGATCATCCATAGATGCAAGCGTTGAAGCATCCCAACAGAACTCCCATTCCGTTAATCGCAACGAAGGCAGAACGTATATCAACTACCCTGTTTGACGGGTGCTATTATCTTAACAATCGTGAGTATACCGCCATTGAATTCCGTAGTTCCAGAAATATCAGTAGATTCGATACGAGGCGCGGTAACAACAACTGCCAAGAGTGGCACCGTTCACCATCGCATTCATCTCCTTGAGAATGCCTTTAGAGACAGTGTCGATGCAGGCAGTGCACTCACTTCCACTCCTCCAATAATCCAAAAGGAGTACCCGATTTCAGACGGTTGCTGTGTCCGGCGACTCGGACCGTGCAAGGGTCAAATGGCACGCCCGTGCCACATGGTGAATAATCCCGCCGCATCTGATGGACGAGGTACACAACCCGGCAACTGAGTACGGAAGACTCACGCAGACGAAACGACTGTCAAGGAATTGAAAGATGTAAAGACCAGGTCAAAGAGCATTTTCTCTAAAATTAGAAACAATTGCTCTTTGACCCGCTGTTTTTTTTGCACTCAACAGTGTGTAAGCCGGACACCGCGCAATTATCCTTTTTTATGCATCATCTCTTCCAATTTCCTTTTCATGTCCATTTCGATTTTACGCCTCTTGTCGAGCAGCACATTAGGCTCTTCATCACTCGGCATTTGCACACCAAGATCCAGTCTACATTGTTCAAGCGGCACGCCAAAAACAGAGCATATTACTGCACCTACAACTAGACCAGTGGCCGTTTCTATCACAGGACTTGATTTGGCTGATATATCTTTCGCAAGCAACGTATCTACGTCCACCATGATCGACAGCATGACCGCAAGCGATTTTTTCTTTTTTTCGTCCGCCGCGGATATACCTTTTACCGTTTTGAGTCCAGTTATGCCGCTCGTGAAGCCGACATGCCCTCCGCTGCCATTGAGATTCACAAGATAAAGTGGTCTACCTTCCTCTTCCGTTCCCGTGCTTTCCAGTTCCAGTATCCAGTCAAAGTTCATCGACTTAAGCCTGAACTCACTGGTGAGTTTTTCCTTACTGGCACTGGTCACTTTGTAGTCCGTAAAATGACTACTCTCACCAGGCACCCCACTAAATATTGGCCACTCTCCTTTATCTTCGTAGTAGATGATTGATGCGTCTATCAGATTAAGAATTGGGGTAACGGCAGTGTTGACCAGGATTGACGCGTTCCTGTCCAGCTTTTCCTTGCGTGCCAATTCCTCCTCTTTACTCATCCCATCCAATGATGAGCAAGCGGAAAGAATTAGTGACAACATGACGAGGTATGTGGCTCTCAACATAATTCCAAGCAGTTCCTTTGTTTATTTTCTATCCGATAGCGTTAAATCATATTGCAGGTGTCTGTAGGAATTTTCACTACAGAGGCAATCGTATTACATTTTGCCGATGAGGTTAATGAATAGCCCCTGACTGTCATAGCTAAGGTCGGTGAGGTCATCGGAGAAGTCGGTGAAGTTGTAGCCGACACCGAGTTTGACGTTATCACCGAAGTGGCGATAGACGGCGAAGAGTGCACCGCTACGGCGGTCCTGTGCGTCGGGCAGGTCGAGCATGCGCCCTTCCAGCAGTGCATCCCAACGGTGGACGAAGTGCCAGTCGGCACGAACGATGGCGAGTTGCGCGCGGCTGTCGTAGAAGACCGGATCGGTACGGTCCATGCTGAGTTGGCCGAGGCGGTAGGCGTACTTACCGCCGATGCTCCACTGTTGTGTGAGATCGTAGGTCGCATCGGCGGAGACAATGTGGCTCTTCTGGATATACTCTGCCGCGGTGTTAGCAACGGTCATCTGGTCTGCTGCGGGCAGGTTGTAGAAGTAGGTGTATTTGAACAGCGTATTGAGGCGGTCATTTTCCACCGGACGGAAGGCGTAACCGATCACCGCTTCGGTGAAGTTGCCGTCGTAGAACTCACCCAGGGTGCTCTTGCTTTCCGAGTAGTTAAGTTTGCCGATTAAACGCCAGTCGGGATCGAGTTGATACTTCAGGCTGTTTTTGGTCAGCCAGGTGGTACGTTCTGATGTGGTGGCGCTGCTGTCCTCGGTTTTATCGAGACGATACTCCATGGCACTAGCGAAGGTCAGGTTGTCTGCGTGATAACCGACCTTGACGCCTGCAGCGGTGCGTTCGGTCTTTGCACCGGTGTTGTTGTCGGTGAGGGTACCGATGTCGATGTTGCCGCCGTAGTTCCAGTTGTCGTTCGGTGCGATGTCTACACCGGCAGTATGGGTCAGACCTGTTGGCACATCACCGTGGGTGTAACGCTCCTCCACGTAGACGCTGGCACTGTCTGAATAGTGGCTACGGATACCACTGGTGAGATTGCCCTTATTGGCACGCAGGCCGTTGTCGCTGGTTTCGTTCTCCATCGCGTAGTTGAGATAGAGGCTGGTGCGATCCGAATAGAGATATTCGGTGCCAAGGCTACCTGCGCTACCGAGATCGCCACTGGATACTTCACCGTTGATCTTAAAGCGCTCGCTGAGGCGATAGCTTCCCCCCACGCCGACACGACCGTTGCTTTCACGATTACCTGTGCTGCTCACCGTATCCTGCGCAAAGGTGTAAGCGCTCCAGTCGGCCTTGGAATCGTAGGCCACCTGCAACAGCATGTCGGTGCGCTCACCCTCTTTCTGTGTCACCGGTACAGTTGCCGAGTCGTCCTTGCGATCATCCTGTCGCACACCACTGCTAAGGGTCCATTGATCAGTTAACAGATAATCGACATCGACCTCGTTGGCTGCGGTACTCAGACTCTGTTTGCGATCCGTGGTGTCGGTTTTGGCACGCAGCTTAAATTGCGTGTTAAGCGGTAGATTGAGGCTGCCGCCATACTGGCTGGTGTCGTACTCGGTGATCAGACCCGGTGCTGAGAATCCGGCCTCCAACTCCTGACGATAGAGGGTCATGCTGCCCTCTGCACCTTCAATGAGATCGGTCAGCGCCAGACTGGCTTCAGTACGTGATGCGGTAGCACTGCTATCGTTGGTAATCAGTGTCCCGTTCTCGTCGAAGCTGTATCCACCATCGGCAGAACTGAGGGTAGAGATGCCCTGCCCTTCACTCTGGGAGCTTTCCAGTTTCAACCAGGTAGAGGCACTCTTGCGCAGGGTGACGTCGACACCGTTAAGGCTACTCTTCACACCAGCTTCATCACTGCTGTTGCCGGTCAGACCGATTTTCACATGGTCGCTTAACCAGTAGTGGATGCGTCCACCACTTGCCAGGGTATCTATCGAATCAAAGCCCGGTGTGTATTCGTAGCGCACCACCAGATAGGCGTGATCGCCACTGCTGCCACCGGTGTTGATCAACATGCTGTCGCTGACTGTGGCGGAGAGCGGCTCACTCATCAGGATGCGACCCTGCAGATAATCAATATCGTAGTCGAGGGCAACGGCTAGTGCCTTGGCGCCGACCACCAAGCCGGAATCCTTATCGCGGATTTCGATAAAGACCTGCTCTGAGCCGTTGAGGATATCCTGATGACGCAGATAGTAGAGCGAACCGCCGGTGCCACGTAGTTCATCACGACTGGCGACCGTACCCGGCTCTGCAGCGAAGCCATCGGCATAGAGGCGCGCTTCACCGAAGCTGGTGGCATCGCTGGACTGGCCGTGCAGGTTGAGACCGTAAAGGCTGCGATCAACGCGGGCCAGTGAGTTACCTCTATAACCGATCTTGAAGTTACCCCACAAACCGTAGTTTTCACTCTTCTTCAATTTCACATAAAACTTACCCAGGGTCGGCGCGCCCTCTTCCACCGTGCTGTCATCGCCGTAGCTGGGATAGTAGTAGTCGGGATCGATGCGACGGAACATGGCATCCGGTGCCTTGTTCATAAAGTTACTGAAGATATCCGTTAGCGGTCCTTCACGAGTATCGGCGCTGGCAGTCAGTTGCCAATCCTCACCGAACTTGCCGTTGGTGTAGAAAGCAAGACGGCCATCCACACTCAGGTCGTTGTCGTAGTGAGTTTGATCCTGGGTCACCAGTGCAGCCGGACCGTTGGTGCTGTCCTGTGATGCGGTGATGTCGGCGATACCTACATAGAACCAGTCGTTCTGCTTGAGTTCCAGATCACGGAGGAAGAGTTCGCCATTACCTTTATCATCAAGCACCGCCACTTCGACACTGTGCATACCCGACGGCAACAGTTGCTCGGCGACAAATTTGCCATCCTTACCCAGCGGTACCGGACGACCTGCCAGCCACACACTGTGTCCTGCAGGGATATTGCTACCGATGGCACTGACTGCACCGCCGTTGACTGAAATATTCTCTACGGCAAGTCGGCTTTCGCCGTAACCCACCATCAGCTCCTGCTCCACATCGGCGTTCAGGGTCTCTTCGCTGACCTGATCCACCAACCACAGATTCTGCTCGGCGGTTTGATCAAAGTGGCCCTCTTTGTCGTACACACGTAGCACATACTTCAGGGTACGACCCGGTGCCCGATACTCTTCGAATTCAGCGCGCCACTCCGCATCACCGTCGGCATTCACCGGCACCACTGCCAGCGGCGTGTCGCGCAGCGATTGCGACTCGTCGAAGATGCGCACCTCGGCGCGTTCAAAGAAGGCGGCATAGTTGCTATAGAGTTTGAAGCTGACCCGGTTCTCCAACGCCGCGGTGTTGAAGTCGTCCTGGTAGCGCAGGGTAGTCGGCCAGGCGCTGATATTGAGACGCGGTTTCAACTCCAGGTTATCGAACTTGAAGCTGATATCTGCCTTATCCAGCGCCACGTCGGTACAACGCTGCACGTCAGGAACACTCTTGCCCGGATCATCGATCGGCTTACCGTCCACGGTGATACGCATCAGATTCAGGGTGTAGGGGTTCTGTGTCTCCACCTCTCGGGTAATGCGTGTGATATCGAGTCCGTCACTATCATCCAGCTCAGCCAGTTCGTCGTAAACAATCTGTACATCGACCCGCGAGCGATCCGCGGTAGCGAATCCAGCGTTGACCACATCAAGACTCTGCACGTAGCCGCGTCCTTCGTGCTCCATCTGTTCTGGCTTCAGTTTTATCTCTTTACCGATCAGTTCCATCACCCGACGGGCGCGCGCAGTGGAGAGACCGATATCGTCACCGTAGGCCATCGCCACACGGCGGCTGAGACGTTCATTACTGGTGTAACCGATAAAGCGCAGACGCACATTGGCTTTATCTTTCAGCTCTTCCATCAGCCGCAACAGACGATTTGCATAACCGGGCGGAATGATCGGTTGGGTGTCGTCATAGTAGATCGAATCGATGGCACCGGATGGTGGGTCGTAAACACGACTTACCGTTTCAGCGGCGGAGGATTCGGGACAGATCTGCGGCTCGTCCGGCAACTCCTGCAGTGGATCGTCATACCAGAACTCCACCTCGATGCGGCGGTTAAGTTCGCGGCCTTTGGGGGTGTCATTGGAAGCGAGGGGACGTTTATCACCCTTACCGTCACTATCGACTGCGTAACTCGGTATGCGCAGTGCATCCTGAACGGCCAGCGCGATGCGACGGGCACGCGCTTTGGAAAGCGCGAGATGGGTGCCATAGATGCGCGCATCACGACCTTCCAGCGGCATGTTGTCGGTATGACCAACAAACTTCATCACCACACCGGTCTTGCCGCGCAGATTTTGTTGCGCACGCTGTAACTGTTGCAGGAACTCCGCAGGGATCTGCATGTTCTCTTCGTTGTAACGCAGCGGTTCAACCAGATTCTTTACCCGCGCACGGTGAGCCATGCCCTCTTTGTAACGCAGCTTACACACGGTCTCGATGCGGCAGACCTGGATGCGGTTGACCGGATTGGTAACGACCACCTCCTTCTCCACCAGCTTTTCGCTGATCTCGTCGTACCACACCTCCACTTCCACACGACGGTTCCTTGCCCGGCCCGTTTCGTTGGCATTACTCGCAACGGGATTCGCTTCACCCAGACCTTCGTAGGAGATCGATTCTGCTGGCAGATCAAGGGCGTTCTGGAAATATTCGGCAGTGACACCGGCACGTTCACGGGAGAGACCGGTGTTATCACCATACTTCGCCTTTGCCGCGCCACTCAGTTTGACGTTGTCACTGTAGCCGACGAAGTGCAGACGCACATTGGCGCGGTCCTGCATCTTGTCGAGCACCTTACGCAACTTGTCGATATATTCAGGCGGGATATCTACCTTGCCTGAGGCGAAGCGAATCGGTGGCACGACGTTCTGCAACTTGACTGTCTTCGCCTCCTGCTCCAATACCTGTTTCGTTTCCAGTTTGTCGCCTGCTTCTTCTGCTTGTACGTCGCTAACCTGTGGCGTGAAGCTGCCCTCTTCGACCGTGTACTGCTCACTGTTTGCCCCGGCATTGCCACTAACGCGCACGCTGTCGTCACCGAACAGGAGATCGGCAAACGCCGCCCCCGGAACGGTGAAGATAAACAGCATTGGCAACAGACGTTTCAGCATTTTCACTCCGTTAATCAAGTAGGCCCGGACTGCCGACGGGACCGCCGCGGCGCCAGTGGATCTCGCTCTCAATGGTCAGCGGATATCCGTCCCACTTCTCTTTAATCATCGCTTTAATTGCCGCCACTCGGTCGTCGACCAGTCCCGCTTTTTCGGTATCGCCGAGATAGGTGATACGCAGCAGTGAAGGTGCTTTCTTCAATTCAGTGAGTAAGAGGTCGATGCGCGGTTTCCACTGTTCACGCATTTCGTCGCTATCCGGTTTGAATACCGCGTCGGCCATATCGATGCGCACCACGTGATGGATCGCCGCGCCGAAGTTGAACTTCATCATCTTGCCGCGAGTGAGACGTTGTACCCGTGGATTCTCCGTGGTCAGGCGGTAACCGCTCGGTAGACTGCGCTCATCCACCTTGAGGATGTAGTTACCGCCGCGCGATTCATCCGGCGTTGCGGCACAGGTGATGTGGAAGCGGCCATGTTCGTCGGCCTTGGCGATCAAACCACGGGCGCTCACCACACGGGCATTGGGCAGCCCCGGTTCGCCTTCATCCTGATAACCGTTAAGGTTCCTGTCATCGAACACCTTGCCGATCACATCGCTGCAGTCAAAGGTGGGATCGGGCACCACGCGCACCGTGGCGGTGGCCTCACCGGAAGAGACGCCACCGGTCACGTTATTGATGATCTGTGCACGGTTGATGTAGTCACCCTCGGAGACACCGGAACCGACGATGAACAGTAACTTCAACACATGGCGTGTATCGGAAGCGAGATCGATGTTATCCCAGCGCAGCGTGTTACCGGTCATAGTCGGCTCCAGCGGTGCGCCATCGTAGCGCGCTGAACCGGCCACATACTTGAAGCCATAGGGGAAGGTGTCGACGATGCTCTGATTGTTCAACATCAACACGTAGTTGTTGTTGATGGTGATGGTGTAGGGAACGAACTCGCCACGGGAAACCGATACCCGTGCCGCCGTCTTGGTAATCGCTACAGAGTCACTCAAATCCGGATCGAGCGGAATGTGGTTGTTGAACAACTGACTCTCGCCTGGAATCTGGTTGTTGTTAAGCAGCAGGTGCAGATGATAGTTGGTCCCCGCCGTACCAGCAGCGATCGATGTGGGTGGCGCGCTTTCGAAGTCGACCACTTCGCAGTGGTTCGGTGTGCCGGGCACCGCATCGTTACCGCTGCCGAGGCAGCCTGGTACATCAAAGGCTGCGGTGGTGGTGCTGCTCTGCGGCGGGATGATCACCGAGGCGTTGGCGGTGTAGCCGGTCGCAGGCGGTGTAACGTTGATCAGATAGGTGCCACCCGCCGGGCAGGAGCCATTACTAAAGTTGATGTCGAAGCGGTAGTAACCCTCTTCGAGCGTCACCTGTCCCTGCTGCGCCGTGTCGCTGAAACAGCTAGGCGGCAACGCGGTCTGGCTGGTGGCATCAAGCATGGTGAGTGTCGCGCCCGCAATCGGGATGCGCTGCATCGAGTCGTAGATCACGCCATCGGGCGACGCGGGCATATTCATGTTCTGCGTAATGCTGCCGGAGCCAACGATAATGTTGGTGATGGTTTGCAGGCCGTTGGTAAAGATCGAATCGGCACTGCCCAGCATCGCAGTGGTGCTGGTATGGCCCGGTGCACGGAAACGCAATTCGTATTGGTCGGTGGTGGTGTCGTTGGGTGCCAGGCCGCTAATGCTATAGAGGCCATTGGCATCGGTGACTACTGTACCGATGAGAGTACCGTTGCGGTATGTCTCTACGCTCCAGCCATCCAGCGGGATCTCTGCGCCACCGGCAACAAGATCAAAGTTTGCATCGTGCCACGCCTGACCGCTCAAACTGGCAACACCCGGAATACCACCCACGTCGATGGATGCAGTTGCTGCAGCGAACTGTGTTCCCGCGTTCCACATCACGACGGCGATATTGGTAATGTTGGTGCCCATCGCCA
>JBNKQR010000054.1:11788-20060 GCA_050295975.1 Thiohalomonadaceae bacterium | reverse complement strand
AGGAACAGTTCAGCAGGGCGGTGTGCTCTATGAAGATGCAGTGCGTAATCTGCAATGCTGGAAGGAGAAGGGGATATGCCTTTTCACCTACTCCTCAGATTCTGTTCCGGTGCAGCAGCGGTTGTTTGGCAATAGCCCTTTCGGTGATTTAACTCCTCTTTTCAGTGGATACTATGACACCCGGGTTGGACATAAGAGGGAATCCTCTTCCTACGAGGTTATTGCTTCGGAAATTAATGAAAGGGCCGGTGATATTCTGTTTCTTTCGGACACACTGGATGAGCTGAATGCGGCACGGGCCGCAGGGATGCAGACCCGTTGGTTAGTGCGTAGTGCTGCATCGATTGACTCGATGGCAGCACATCCCCAGGTTAAGGATTTTGATGCCATCAGCCTGGATTAGAGGAGGAGAGTTACATGGCCCGTACACCGTCTACCATGCTTGAACTGGGTACCGCAGCCCCCGATTTTTCACTGCTGGAACCGGCAACTGGCAAGAGAATCTCCCTTGCTGACTTTCATGGCAAGCCGCTAGTGGTGGTCTTTATCTGTAACCACTGCCCCTTTGTTCTACATATTGCTGAGAAGCTTGGAGAGCACGCGGCAGAATTTGGCAACAAGGGCGTTCAGTTTATCGCTATCAACGCCAATGATATTTCAAATTACCCAGACGATGCCCCAGAGAAGATGGCGGCCCTGTCTGAACGCTTTGGCCTTAATTTTCCCTACCTGTATGATGAAACCCAGGCGGTGGCCAGGGCTTATCGTGCCGCCTGTACCCCTGACTTTTTCCTCTTCGATGCCGCCCACAGGCTAGTCTATCGTGGTCAGTTCGATGATTCACGGCCCGGAAATAGAGAACCGGTAACGGGTGCTGATCTCAGTGACGCGATCAAGGCGTTACTTGCCAATCTGCCTCCACTGCCTGCACAAAAGCCGAGTCTGGGCTGTAATATCAAATGGAAGACGGGCAACGAGCCCGACTATTATTGAAAAGATGTTGAACCTGGCTAGTACCAGTCATGTCACTTTCCCTGTTACGTAGCAGAAATCCCGTAAACTCATACCTACGTTGAGTATAAACCGGCAAATTATGCGGGTATAATCCCCGTTCACGTTGCTGCACGGTCCGAAAAACGGTATTTTGCTCAATGTGTTACGGAATAATTCTACAGTCAGTCGTAAGAATGGATACTTTGGCGAACCAATGACCCGATTTGTACAAATGCTTCAGGGGCTTCCCCTGCCAACCGGTGCGGACGTAACGCGTCTCACTGGCTGGCTAAATGCGTTACTGGTTTTGCTTCTGGCATACACAATGGCGACGCTTTCCTGGCAGGCGTTATCTGCTCTATCTGAATCCGAGGGGGGCGCTGTCGTGCCCGTGGTAAGTGCCGCGGTTCCGCGTACAAATGGGTCGGGACTCGATTCGCTTGCTGGCCTACACCTGTTTGGTGAAGCCGGTGCCGTGCCGGTGGCGGACGAGGGGCCTATCGATGCACCGGAGACCCGCCTCAAACTTACTCTTAAAGGGGTGTTCGCCGATACCCGCAGCGACAGCGCGATGGCGATTATCGACAGCGGTGGCAAGGATGAAAAGAGCTATCGGGTTGGTGATGTGGTCGCTGGGGCCGCCACCCTGCACCAGATTCTTGCTGACCGGGTCATCCTCAAACGCGGTGAGCAGTTGGAGGCACTCTATCTTCCCAAAGAGGCTCTCGGTAATTTGGCACCAACATCAACTTACCAGCGTGCAATGCCAAGTACTATCAACAAATTCTCCGGTAGACAGAAACTGGGGGGAAGTAGTGTCGGCGATCTGCGCAAAACACTTATGGAAAATCCTCAGAATGCCTTGGAGTTGATTAACGCCCAGCCGGTGATGGAGAACGGACAGCTGACTGGATTCCGTGTTAACCCTGGAAGAGATCGTGCCCTGTTTGCCCGCGTGGGACTACGGCCAGGAGATGTTATTACCTCTGTTAACGGTATGCAGCTAAGTGATGCCACCCAGATGGGGCAGGTGTTTCAGCAACTGAAGTCAGCGCAACAACTGCAGGTAACGATCAATCGCGGTGGTCGTGAACAGCAGTTGCAATTAAAGCTCGACTAGAACGAGCAAATACAGACAGGATTGAATGGAATGAAGTGTAGAAAGATGGGTTGGGGTATTCGATGGAGTGCGTTGAGCATACTGCTAATAGTTATGCAGCTACCATCGTATGCCGCTGATAACAATCAGCAAACTGCCATGACCCTAAACCTGAGGGATGCGGATATCACCTCGGTGATCTCTACCGTTTCTGAGATGACCGGTAAGAATTTTATCGTCGACCCGCGGGTAAAAGGACGAGTCACGGTTATCTCTTCTCGCCCGATGGAGGCCGATGAGGTCTATCAGGTCTTTCTCTCCATTTTGAATGTACAGGGCTTTGCCGCAATTCCCGGCAAAAATGCCATCAAGATCGTGCCTGAGGTAACAGCCAAACAGGGGGCCATCCCCAATAAGGGTGGTACTGGTGATGAATCGGTGACACGGGTCGTGCCGGTGAATAATGTCGCTGCCGCACAACTGGTACCGGTGCTGCGTCCACTGTTGCCGCAGGAGGCACACCTGGCGGCCTATACCCCAACTAACGTCCTGATCGTCTCCAGTACCGCGGCCAACGTGGAGAAGTTGATGGAGTTGATTCAGACCGTGGATCAATCCAATGAATCAGAGATAGAGCTTATTCCACTCAAACACGCTTCTGCGACAGAAGTGGAGCGTATTCTTAACTCCCTGCAACAGCAAAACGCCGCTAATCGTGCTGCGGGTAGCCCCGGCGGGAATGATCTGAAAATCAGCGCAGATGGTCGTACCAACAGCATCATCCTCAGTGGTGACAAGGCGGCGCGTCAGGGGATTAAGGCGATCATCGCCAAGCTGGATACCAAACTGGAATCGAGTGGCAATACCCGGGTCTTCTATCTGCACTACGCCAAGGCAAAGGACCTCGCCTCTGTTTTGGGCGGTGTAGGTGAGAGTATCGTCGCCGACAAGAGTGGGGGTGGTGCGGCGAGTGCGGGAGCAAGTAACAAGAGCAAACTGAATATCCAAGCGGACGAGAGCAGCAACTCACTGGTCATTAGCGCACCACCCGATGTGATGCGCGATCTGGAGGCTGTGATCCGCCAGCTCGATGTACGGCGAGCGCAGGTGATGGTAAAGGCGGTGATTGCCGAAGTCTCTACCGATAACACCCGAGAGCTGGGCGTGCAGTGGGCCTATGACGGATCGGCGGCCAATGGCCCGGTCGGGGTGATCGATTTTAATGGTCTCATGAGCGGTATCGCCGCGACAGCTGCAAGTGGTGGTGCTGTTGCGCCTCCCAACCTTAATGGCGCCAACCTTGGGCTGGGGCAGACACTGAGTGATGGTACCGTTTACGGTGCCCTGCTTAAGGCCCTTAAAGGTGACTCCAATAACAATATCCTCTCCACCCCGACCTTGGTGACCATGGATAATGAAGAGGCTGAGATCACTGTGGGTCAAAACGTACCGTTTATTACAGGTAGCTATACCTCCACGAATAATACTGCCTCTAATCCGTTTCAGACAGTGCAGCGTGAGGATGTGGGGCTGACCCTCAAGATCACCCCACAGATCAATGAGGGCAACTCGGTGCGCATGGAGATATCCCAGGAGGTCTCTAGTATCAGTCTTAGCTCTGCCTCTAACGTGGACCTGATAACCAATAAGCGCGCAATCAAGACCACAGTGATGGTCGATGATGGCGATATCCTCGTATTGGGTGGCTTGATCGACGACCAGTTGGTTGAGAATGAACAGAAGGTGCCGCTACTGGGCGATATTCCTGTTCTGGGCTGGTTCTTCAGTTATCGCTCAACAAAAAAGATGAAGCGTGATCTGATGGTTTTCCTCCATCCCCGTATCATGCGTGAAGGCAAATTGAGTAACGATATCTCCTCTACCAAATATAATTACATGCGTGCACAGCAGATGGCTCTACGTGAGCGGGGCGTTGCTTTGATGTCCGACGACGTTTCACCCTTGTTGCCGGAGATGAAAGATTTCCTTGAGTTGCCTCCGCCCTATGATGAACTGCCAGGTGCGCAGCAGGATGGAACTGCCGTTCCCACCAATCCTGAGCCAGAGGCACCGAAAGTGCAGGATCAATCCATGGCGGTCGCCCCACGGATTGTGGTCGCGGAGTAAACCGATGTCCGAGCGAGTCGACATCGGCGTCGCAGGCGAAGAGGCAGTAGAGCGAAAGCTGCCCTTCAGCTTTGCCCGTCGCCACCATCTAATTTACCTGTCAGGAGAGCAGCGGCTCTACCATCGTGATGACACCTCGTTGCAGAGTATTGCCGAGGCACGGCGTTTCCTGCAGCAACCCTTTTCCCTTGAAGCCATCGACAGCGAGCGCTTCGACAGCCTGTTGCAGTCCACCTACGAGCAGTCAGGTAACGGCACGATGCAGGCGATGGGGGAACTAGGCGAGGAGATGGACCTCAACGATGTCGCCCAGCAACTGGCCGAGCCCGAAGATTTGATGGAGAGCCAGGATGATGCCCCCATCATCCGTCTGATCAATGCCCTGCTGACTGAAGCGGTACGTGAGGGTGCCTCAGACATCCACATCGAGTCCTTTGAGAATGAAATGGTGGTGCGCTTCCGTATCGACGGTGTGCTGCGTGAAATTCTCAAACCGAAACGTGGCCTGGCGCCGCTTCTGGTATCACGCATCAAGGTAATGGCACGACTCGATATCGCAGAGAAACGTCTGCCCCAGGATGGCCGCATCTCCCTTAAGGTGGCGGGGCGGGCGGTTGATGTGCGTGTCTCAACGTTACCTGCCGGTCACGGTGAGCGGGTGGTGCTGCGTCTGCTGGACAAGCAGGCGGGTCGACTCGACCTTGGTCAGCTGGGGATGGACCCGCAGACACTCAAGGGCATGGACCGGCTGATCCACCATGCCCACGGGATCATTCTGGTGACCGGTCCTACCGGCTCGGGTAAAACCACCACCCTTTACGCCGCACTCAGTCGCCTCAACGACAGTCAGCGCAACATTCTCACCGTGGAAGACCCAATCGAGTACTACCTCGACGGCATCGGTCAGACCCAGGTTAACACCAAGGTGGATATGAGCTTTGCCCGTGGTCTGCGCGCCATCCTGCGTCAGGACCCGGACGTGGTGATGGTGGGTGAGATTCGTGATCTGGAGACGGTGGAGATCGCGGTACAGGCGAGTCTTACTGGTCACCTGGTACTCTCCACCCTGCACACCAACACTGCAGTGGGTGCGGTGACCCGCCTGCGCGACATGGGGGTTGAGCCGTTCCTGCTCTCTTCCAGCGTGATCGGCATCCTCGCCCAGCGTCTGGTGCGCCAGATCTGTCCTGAGTGTCGACAGTCTTATCAGGCCAACGAGCACGATTGTGCCTTACTGGGTATCCCGGTGGAGCAGGCCCCCACCCTCTACCGTCCCGGTGAAGGCTGCAGCCACTGCAACCATCTGGGTTACCGGGGCCGAACCGGTATTTACGAACTTATCTCCGTTGATGACACCCTGCGCGGCATGATCCACGACGGTGCCGGTGAGCATGAGATGGAAAAGTACGCCCGTCAGTACAGCCCCAGTATCCGCAGCGACGGATTCCGCCGGGTGCTTAACGGCGAGACCTCACTGGAAGAGGTGCTGCGCGTCTCTCAGGAGCAGTAGCCGCTCATGGGTGCCTTCGATTACATCGCGCTGGATGCCAGGGCCAAGGAGCATAAAGGGGTCATGGAGGGCGACACCGCCCGCCAGGTTCGCCAGCTACTGCGTGAAAAGGGGCTGACCCCGTTAAAGGTTGAGGAAGCGGCGGAAAAAGAGGGACGCACCAGCGAGCGCAGTTTTCAGATCCGACGCGGACTCAGCGCCGCAGAGCTGGCCCTGATGACCCGCCAACTGGCGACCCTGGTACAGGCCGCCCTGCCGTTAGAAGAGGCCTTACAAACTGTCGCTAAGCAGAGTGAAGGCCAACGTCTGAAAAGCCTGATCCTTGCTGTACGCGCCAAGGTGCTGGAGGGCCACACACTGGCTAACGGTCTTGGCGAATTTCCCCATGTCTTTCCCGAAATCTACCGAACCACCGTCGCCGCCGGTGAACAGGCGGGCCATCTCGACGTGGTGCTGGAGCGACTGGCGGACTACACCGAGAAGCGCCAGCAGATGCGGCAGAAGATCATGCTGGCGCTGTTCTATCCGGCGATCCTCACCACCATGGCAATTCTGGTGACGGTGGGTTTGCTTACCTATGTTGTGCCCGAGGTGGTCAAGGTCTTCGCCAACATCAATCAGGAATTACCAACCCTGACGGTGATGCTGATCTCCCTCAGTGACTTTCTGCGTGATTACGGCCTCTACCTGTTGGCTCTAGTGGTTGCTGCTGCCTTTCTCGCCCGCTACCTGCTACGTAATCCAGAGATGCGTCTGCGTTGGCACAAACTGCAATTGCGGATGCCCCTTGTTGGTCGACTTAGTCGCGGTATGAATGCCGCCCGTTTTGCCCGTACCTTTAGCATTCTCAACGCCAGCAGTGTGCCTGTGCTGGATGGCCTGCGGATCTCTGCAGAGGTATTGGGTAGCCTGCCGATGCGTAACGCGGTACAGGATGCGGCTCGTCAGGTGCGCGAAGGTACCGGTATTGCCCGAGCACTGGAACAGAGCGGCTACTTTCCGCCAATGACCCTTCACCTTATCGCCAGTGGTGAGTCGAGCGGACGCCTCGATTCCATGCTGGAACGTGCCGCAGACAATCAGGAAAAAGAGCTGGAGAGTACCATCGCGCTGTTGATGGGGGTGTTCGAGCCGGTACTCATTCTCACCATGGGCGTAGTGGTTCTGATTATCGTCCTGGCGATCCTGTTGCCGATATTCGATCTCAATCAACTTGTGCAGCTCTAACTACAACTAACTTTGACCCTATTAAACAGAGGAACGTTAAACATGTTTTCTGCAACAACCTCACCCAGCAACAGAACAGTTCCTGTGGGGAACGCCGGTTTTACCCTGATCGAAGTGATGGTGGTCGTAGTGATCCTTGGCATCCTTGCCTCTGTCATCGTACCGAAGATTATGGATAACCCGGACAAGGCGCGGGTGGTCAAGGCGCGTAACGATGTGCAGTCCGTTAAGGGCGCACTGGACCTCTACAAGCTGGATAACTACAACTATCCAAGCACCGACCAGGGCCTGCAGGCGCTGGTGCAAAAACCATCTGGCTCTCCCGAGGCACCCAACTGGAAGCAGGGCGGCTATCTTGATGCTCTGATCAAAGACCCCTGGGGGCACGAGTATCAATATCTTAATCCCGGTACGCACAGCGAAGTCGATGTATACAGCCTGGGAGCTGATGGCCGTCCTGGTGGTGAGGGGGTTAACGCCGATATTGGCAACTGGCAGTAATCTCAAGCCGTGAGCAGACTGCACTTGTCCGCAGTGCAGCGGAGCAGGGGATTTACCCTGCTGGAGCTGTTGGTGGTGCTGGTGATGATCGGCATCATCGTCGGCGTGATGGTGCTTTCACTCGGTGATGGTGGCCGCGGTGATCGTATTCGTCAGGAGGGACGGCGCATCGCTACCCTGTGCAACCTGCTAAGTCAGGAGGCGGTACTCAATGCTGCCGAGTACGGGATTCTATTTAAGCCCGATAGCTACACTTTTCTCCGTTTTGTTGAGGGCCAATGGCAGATGGTGGAGGACGACACCCTGCTCGCAGAGCGTAGCCTGCCGCCTGACATGGAACTGACCCTCTATATGGATAAGGTGAGTGTCTCGTTGGAACCGGAACCACTTGCCGATGATGAAGAGAAGAAACTGAAGCCGCAGCTGATCTTCTTCTCCAGCGCCGAACGTACTCCCTTTGAACTGGAACTGAACTACCGGGAACCACCAGAATTACGCCAGCGCATCGAAGGACCGTTACTGGGCGACGTGTTGTGGCAGCAGGAGCGTGTTGAACGATGATCCGCTGCCGCACAGCTCAGAAAGGTTTCACCCTGCTGGAGGTGCTGGTAGCCCTGGCGGTACTGGCCATCGCCCTGACCAGTCTGCTTAAGGGGGTCTTTGGGAATGCGGCCAACGAGGCCTATTTGCGTGATAAAACCTTTGCTCAGTGGGTGGCGATGAATGTGGTTGCGGAACAGCAACTGGCGGAGAAGTGGCCGGACAAGGGTAAGAAGCAGGGCAGTGAAGCCATGGGCGGGCATGAGTGGTTCTGG
>JBNKQR010000054.1:0-11778 GCA_050295975.1 Thiohalomonadaceae bacterium | reverse complement strand
CTGGCGCTATGAGATCAAAGAGACCTTTGATGAAGATGTACGCCGTCTTGAAGTAAAGGTCCGCGCCAGTGATGACAGTGACAGCAGCCCGCTTTCGAGTGTGGTGGCGTTTTTGCCGAAGCCGGTGAACTGATGCGGCAACAAAAGCACCGAGGTTTCACTCTGCTTGAGCTGCTGGTTGCGCTTTCGGTGTTCGCCATGGTCTCGGTTATTGCCTATACCGGCCTGCACATGGTGCTGCAGGGAAAGGAGCGCACTGAGCAACACGCGGTAAAATTGCAGAAGCTGCAAAGTGCGGTGTTGCTGCTGGAGCGTGACCTGCTGCAGTTCACCCCACGTTCGATCCGTGACGAATATGGTGACACGCAACCCGCGATCAAGAGTGCTGATCTCGGCGACTATCTGTTGGAATTCAGTAGCGGGGGACGCCCCAGCCTTGCCGGGCTTAAGCGTAGCACCCTGCAACGGGTCGCCTATGGCATGCGTGACAGCAAGCTGGTGCGTTTCCTCTGGCCGGTACTGGACAGGCCCTCGGTGAGTGAACCCTATGAGCTGGAGCTGATCGATGGGGTGAGGGAATTCAACTGTCGCTACCTCAAGGCCGACCATAAGTGGAGTGAGCAGTGGCCACCGCTGGGCGCCAGCGCAGGGGACCTGCCGTTGGCGGTCGAGATTACGCTGGAACTGGAGACCATGGGCGAGTTTCGCCGTCTGTTTCCAGTTCCGCAAGCACCACTACCGGCGCAGAACAGTGGTGGTCCCGCTGGTAAGGGGAATGGTTCGTGAGCTGTCGACAGCGTGGTGTTGCCCTGGTCACCGCTCTGCTGGTGGTAGCTCTGGCGACCTCCATCGCGGTGGCGATGGTGGCGCGGCAACAGATCGACATTCGCCGTAGTGGCAACCTGTTTCAGTATGAGCAGGCAACGCTTTATGTAGAGGGAATGGAGGGGTGGGCCGGGCGTGTTCTCTATCAGGATGTGCAGGATAACCAGACCGATTATCTGGAAGAGGATTGGGCCACCCAACTACCACCCATGCCGGTGGAGGGTGGACAGATCGCAGGTGGAATTGAAGATCTCAATGCCCGCTTTAACCTGAACGCACTCTACGTGAACGGTCAGGTGAACACCGTGGCGGTGGACTGCTTTCGCCGTCTGTTGTTGCAGTTGGATGTGGGGGCGGGTGTTGCCGAGGCACTAGTAGATTGGCTGGATATGGATGACAAGCAGCGTTTCCCTGACGGAGCGGAGGATGATCTCTATCTCGGATTGGAGCAGCCCTACCGGACAGCTAACGCGGAGCTCGCCAGCAGCAGCGAACTGCTGTTACTACACAACCTCTCTGTGGAGGATTACGCCAAACTGGCACCATTTGTTACCGCGCTACCTGGAGCGACCATGGTCAACGTTAACACCGCATCGGCCGAGGTGTTGCAGGCAATGATTCCGGGGATAACAGAGAACGATGCGGAGACATTAATCTCAGGTCGAGGTAAAACCGGTTATGCAGATATCAAGTCCTTTACCGGGCAACAGGTGTTACAGGGCAAGACGGTACCGATAGACCTGCTGGCAGTCAGCAGTGACTATTTTGTGGTAACGTCACACGTTGAATTTGGAAGACTAACAACGAGTTTTCAGAGCATATTGTACCGGGACAAGCAGACAGGCGTACATGTAGTACGCCGCGCCCAGGGAGCGCTGTAGGGATGGCAACAACGATCTATGTAAGGTTGGGTGAGACGCCGGAGCAGCAGGTGAGCTGGCTGGCGCGCGGCGATTCTGCCACACCTACCAGCCGCAGCGAGCCGCTTGCCCGGGTGGTGGAAAAGAGTGCTGCTGCTCGCCTACTGGTCTTTGCCCCGGCAACGACGATGGTGACTCTGGAAGCCGAGGTGCCACCGCTCTCGGGTCAACGTCTGCGACAGGCGCTGCCCTATGCACTGGAAGAGATGTTTGCCGAGGATGTGGAGTCACTGCATATCGCCCATGGTATACGCGGCGACAACGGCAACATGCCGGTGGTCGCACTGGCGCATGCGCAGATGAGCCAGTGGCAAAAGCTCTTTGCCTCGGTGGAGTTTCGTCCGCATCAGATGGTGAACGAAGCACTGGCACTGCCGTGGCAGGAGGGGGAGTGGAGTCTGCTGCTCGAGCCCCATCAGGCACTGCTGCGCACCGGACCCTATAGTGGTCACTCTCTACCACTGGAACAGCTTGCATCGCTGTTAAAGCTCGCCTGGCAACAGTGGGAAGGAGAGAGTAAACCTTCCCTGCGCATCTACGATAGTCGTCCCGACACAGAGGATTTTGATCCGGGCATCGATGCAGCCACAAGCTATGAGCGGGTTGTCGATCCACTGCGACTGTTGATTCAGGGGATGGAGTCAGCCCCGGTGATCAATCTGTTGCAGGGCGACTACAGCCGCAAGGAGCAGTTGGGAAAACTGTGGCGGCCATGGCGTCTCACAGCAGTGCTGCTTACAGTCTGGTTGGTGGTTCAGTCAGTGGCAGCTGTTTGGGAGCTTATCTCCCTGCGCAGTCGCGACAATGAACTCTATGCGTCAATCGAAAAGGTCTACCGTGACACATTTCCTCAGGCCAAAAACGTGGTTAATCCCCGCCTGCAGATGGAGCGCAAACTGGATGAACTGCGCGGTGGTGGCGGCGGCAAGGCCTTTTCCCATCTGTTAGCCGGTAGTGGTTCGGTGCTTGCTGCGAGCAAGGGGCTGACGGTAAAGAGCCTGCGTTACAAACAGGGTGAACTGGAACTGGAACTGGATGTGGAAGGGCTTCCGGTTCTGGATCAACTGAAGAGTGCGCTTCAGGAGAAAAAATTAAACGTCGAGGTACGCAGTGCGACCGCTCGTGGTGACAAAGTTGAGAGCCGTATCGTGATCAGGGAGGTTGGGGCATGAACCTGCATGAGTATTGGTCCGGCTTGCAGCCCCGCGAACAACGCGTTCTTGGCGTAGGTGGTGTCGTCCTGGTGTTGACCCTGATCTATGCACTGATTATCGATCCTGTCAGTAGTGAGCTGACTCGACTTCGCACCGGTGTTGCCGCACAGCAGGAAGAGCTCAGCTGGATGCGTCAGGCGGCGGCTGAGGTGAAGAGCCTGATGGGCAGTGCACCAAGTACGACAGGTAAAAGCGGCCAGTCTGCCATGAGTGCCATTGATGCCGCTGCACGCAAATATGGTCTGGGCAAGGCACTCAAACAGCTCAGTCCCAACGGTGGCAAGGTGCGGGTACGCCTGGAAGGGGCCGGCTTCGACGCCATGTTGCAGTGGCTGGGTGAATTGAGCGAAAAGCAGGGGATCGGTGTCGACACCTTGAACATGGAGCGTCTGCCCGAGCCCGGTCTGGTCAATGCCACGGTCGTGCTGGGTGGTGGAGTATGATGCGTCGCTACCGTTTGCTGTTGTTAGGCGTTGCTACCTATCTTCTGTTTCTGCTGATGCTCTTTCCCGCAGCAACCGCCTGGTCGTGGTTTGTGCCGAAAGGTGTACCGCTGCAACTACAGGGGATTAGCGGCAGCATCTGGCAGGGTAAGGCCGCTCAGAGTTCCTGGAATCGTCAACCACTCGGCTCGCTGAGCTGGGATCTGCAACTGTTGCCGCTGTTTATGGGTAGTTTGGGTGTCGATTTCTCCCTGCAAACAGCACAGGGGTATCTGGAAGGGGATGGGGATATCGGTCTCGGTTCTGGTGCGATCCAGCTGGATGATCTCTCCGGACAACTGCCCGTGTCAGAACTGATGCGCTTTGCGCCACCCATGCCGATTCCGGTTGCCGTCAGCGGTACAGTCTCTCTGGCTATTTCACAACTCGAGTTGAATCCTGCTTCCGATGCCATACGCGTAACAGGTCGTATTAACTGGCATAGCGCGGAAGTCCTTTCACCTCAGACCTTCAAGATGGGCAACTTGCAAGCCGACATCAACACCGACGTGAAGGGTGTAGTGGCCGCGCAACTCAAGGACCTCGACGGTCCACTGAAACTGAACGCCTTATTGCAGTTAAATCCCGATCGCAGCTACAGCCTCAGCGGCTCCGTTGCTGCGTCCAGGGACGCAGATGCATCACTGCAGCAGGCACTGACCTGGTTGGGTAAGGCGGATGGTAGCGGTAAACATCAGCTGAATTTGAAGGGGCGGTTGTAATCAGGGCTATTGTTTTTGGTCCTAACTCCTCCTTATACTTTTGCCTATGGCATCTACCAGTAGTGAACAGCAGCAAACGGGACGGGATATCGAGTCTATGTTGTCGGGGCGGGGGGTATTCCTGACCACCCAACGCCGACGGATAGCTGAGATTCTATTCTCCTGTCATCAGCATGTGACTGCCGAGCAACTGCACGACCAGATCCGACGTTCCGGCTACAAGGTATCCAAAGCGACGGTTTACAACACCCTTTCACTTTTCAGCAAACAGGGGCTTATACGTCCGATAAATGTAGAAGGGGCTGTGACCTTTTATGACTCCAATACCAGCCATCATCACCATCTTTTCAATATCGATAGCGGAGAGCTGGTTGATGTGGATGAGAAGCTTTTACCAGTTTCGAATACTCTGAACAGTGCACTACCAGCTGGCACAACGCTTGAGGCGGTCGATCTGGTAATCCGTATCAAAAACAGACATCCCTGAACCTCATCCCCATATTTGTCCCCATTTCTTGATCTGCCTCATGGTTCTTGATTTAGAATAAATCTAAAACTAAACCGCCTGATGCATGGACTGTCATGGCGGTGTTCCCTATGGAGCTCAGCATTCGGTACTGCATTGGGTGAACTTTATCCCCCCAATAACCGATTGGACGCTTTTCCAGTCGGTGACTAAATTGAAAGGTGCTGAAATATGGATATGAAGTTTGTTGCACTCCCAACCTTATTTTTAACTTTTTGTCTGCCCACACTTCAGGCAGCAGAGCCAATCGAACCTATCAAACCTATCGCCAGTATCAATTTTGGTCAGGTAGAGCTGGGTAAGAAACTCTACTTCGATCCACGACTCTCAAAGTCGGGTTTTATCTCCTGCAACTCCTGTCATAACTTGAGCATGGGTGGTACCGATAATCTCAAAACTTCTATCGGTCACAACTGGCAACAGGGACCAATAAACGCCCCTACCGTACTTAACTCCAGTATGAATCTTGCACAGTTCTGGGATGGACGCGCCAAGGATCTTCAGGCGCAGGCCGGTGGTCCAATTGCCAATCCTGGCGAAATGGGGTTTAGCCACAAACTTGCCGTCGAAGTGCTGGAATCGATCCCGCAATACGTTACGGAGTTCAAGCAGGTGTTCGGTACCGACAAGATCACCATTGACGAAGTAACTGCAGCGATTGCAGAATTTGAAAAGACCCTGGTGACGCCTAATTCCAGATTTGACCAGTGGCTTCTGGGTGACAAAAACGTGCTAACCGAAAGGGAGGTCGCGGGTTACAAACTCTTCAAATCCAGTGGCTGTATAGCCTGTCATAACGGTCCTGCTGTGGGTGGTAATTCCTTCCAGAAGATGGGTGTAGTTAAGCCTTACAAGGCTAAAAGTCCTGCACAAGGACGTAGCGCCGTTACAGGGAAAGATGCCGACAGGTTCAAGTTCAAGGTACCGACTCTACGCAATGTAGAAATGACCTATCCCTATTTCCACGATGGCGAGGCGGAGACCCTGACGGAGGCTGTTGACGTTATGGGGCGCTTGCAGTTAGGTAAGAAGTTAAGCAACAAGGAGAATGCGCAAATCGTGGCATTCCTCAAAACGTTGACCGGCGATCAGCCTGCATTCCAGATGCCAGTTCTGCCTCCCTCCACAGACAAGACACCTCGACCAAATCCCTTTAATTAACCGTTGTCTGCACTACCTTCCTGACCAATTTCTGGTCAGGAAGGTTTACAGTGGATTGGTGAATGGATTGAAGCTTTACAATTAGCCGCGATGTCGATGAAAACCGCGTTTTGAAGCACGAATGAATGTGAGTAAATGTTCAGAAGTAGTGCCACCTAACTGTTCCAGCCTCTCCAGCCTCTTATCCAGTGAGATCGTGTTATCAAATAACAGCTGAAAGGCTTTTTTAAGTGTGGCGATATCAGTTGGTTTGTAGCCAGCACGCCGTAAGCCCACCTTATTCAGGCCGACAACATTGGCGGGGTTACCATCGATAGTCATGTAAGGAAGCACATCCTGAGTAATTTTGGCATTACCTGCGAGCATAGCGAAGCTTCCGATACGGACAAATTGGTGCACCATTACACCACCGGAAATAAATGCCCTGTCTTCAACGGTGACGTGACCGCCCAGTCCGGTGCTTGGGGCGATAATCACGTTACTGCCCAGCTGGCAGTCATGGCCAAGGTGGACCTGGGTCATTAAGTAATTTTCATTCCCCAGTCGAGTGGCGCCGCCTTCTTTGGTTGCCCGGTTAATCGTGACCGACTCGCGGATCACATTAGCATTCCCCATCTCCACATAGGTTTTAGTCGCAGTATCAAAACCAAGATCCTGAGGGTTGCCAGCGATAACCGAGTATTCGTGTAGCGTGTTGTCGTTTCCCATGCGAGTACCGGACTTAAGCACCACCCCCGATAGGAGTTTATTGTTATTGCCGAGGACAACGTCATCCTCAATCACCACATGGGCACCGATCTCGTTACCTTCCCCAAGTGTCGCTGTTGCGGAAACCTGCGCGGAAGCGTGGATTGTGTTGCCCATTTCTATCTCCAGTTGTTGAATTATTGCTGCTCAAGATACCGGTGATCTTTTGTTGGTGCTAGTGCTTCGTTTGACCTGTAGCGGGTTCGTTATTCCCGAATGAGAAAAGGCCACCTAGGGAAGTACCCATAGTTTTAGCGGAAAATGTAAGTAAAGATTAAGCATAATCTTCATAACGCATTGTTATATATGGGTTTCTGTGGGTCGTCATCCCTTGGCGGTGCCCTCGGGATTTAGATTGTTCGATAGTCAGTTGGTCGCACATTGGCTGTATGCCCACTAGCTGGATGGCTTATAGCCTGGTGCAATTGTCAGATTTTCCACGCCGTAGAGGGTGGGGGTGTTTTTAAGCCATAAGTGAAACTCAGGCCCCTGCAAATCATGGCTGGGTGAGCAGTCAATATTCCAATGCCTTAACACATATCCTGCGACAGCTGCCCTTACCAGTATTTTCAGCATCCCGTTTGTCATGCCGTACTCGGTCTCTATCGTGTCTGGGTGCTGAAGGTTTGGGTGCGGAACGATGTGCATTTCGACAATACGGTTCCACTGGATATCACTTTCTTTGGTTTCTGACTTTGTTATTTCGGTACTGAGTAATTTCGGACTGGCAATGCGATTAATCACAAAGTCGGTGAACCGACTACGTTTGCGGTCGTAAGCGCGCACATGCCAGCGAAGGCCGTTATCTACCAGCGCAAAGGGAACAATCTCTCGCTGGGTTAAACCGCTGGACAGTGAGCGGTAGTTTATTTCCAGCGCCTTCTTTTGGTGAATAGCCTTGGTGATCTCGGCCAGGACGTCCAGGTTGGGGAGATTTAGTTGTGTTGGAGACTCCGCCGTAATTAAAGAACTACTCCCTGCAACATGATCGTCTCCCAGGCCGTAGCACAAAGCAGATAGCGCCTGGCTTCCCTGGCAATGAAATAGGGGTTGAAACTGATTTGTTCCGATATAGGTTTTAGCTTTCGTATCGTAGGTGAGATTGTGAGAAGCCAGCTCTTTATATAGTGCAATATCCCGAGTGGCTGCTGCTGCTTTAATGCCAAACCGACTGACTAAATCATTTCTGTTAACCGCCCCTAGAAAACGTAGTTTGAAGTCTATGTGGAATAGCCTCTCTTGTTGCGCTTGGCTGATGTCTTCAAGTTTGGTTGGGGTGCAGTTATTCAAATGACTACCTCTAGTTGCCGGGCTTTCCACATACCAGATGAGAAGGCCATGCTCTTTTTGACTGGAGCTTGCGGGCCCTGAAACCCGCACTCACCGATAGCGGGCATGTTTGTACTCAGAAACGAGACTGGATCGTAATATTTACGCAAGGTGTGTGTCAATTATATTCATTGACATAATCAAAATGATGATGATAAGGTCTTTCTTGATCGTAGTGGCTGTTTGGTAATCAGAGTCCATAGGCTGTAAAGAGAGATTTGTATGAGGGAAAGGGATTGAACTTCCAGGGTTTGCAAGCCAAGTACCGGCGGCTATTTGCCGAGAGCGCAGCTTGGAAGTTGTTAAAAGTCGATAATGCGCCTTATATCCTTGCGTTCATTGCGGATCTCTTTTCGGAAGAAAGTGAAGTTCCCTACGGTCGAGCTCGAATCTTGTTGGATGCCGAGATTGAGCGCAGCCGCGAGCTCGGCATTTGGCCGACCGAGACGTCCGCAGCCACCTATCTGAATCAATGGATTAAGAGTGGCTGGTTGCGAGAAATGGATGATTCTCTGACTAAGACTGACGCCAGTGAAATAGCGCTTAGATTCTGTAAAGGTCTCGATGAACGCAATTCCGGCACCACTGCCTCACATTTGCGTATTGTTCAAGAAGCCGTTCGTGACTTGGCGGTTGCAATTAGTCCTAATGTCGATGAAAGGGTGACCTTGCTCGAAAGCAAAAAGGCGGAGATTCAACGCGAAATCGAGGCGCTCCAAGCGGGGATTGTTCCGGTTCTAAGTGAATCAGAGCAAAGAGAGCGCATTCGAGAGATCTATCAACTGGCTTCTGTGCTGACGGGTGATTTTCGCCGAGTAGAGGATGAAATCAGAGTTTTAGATAAAGAACTCAGAGTGCAGATCATTGAGGGTGATATCTCTCGTGGTGATGTGTTGCTATCCGTAATGGAAAGAGAGGCATTGCTTTCCACTACTGACGCAGGAAGTGCGTTTGAGGGCTTTTTTCAGTTGCTGTGTGATCAAAACCGCTCAATGGAGTTTCGTGAGCAGCTCCGTAGCATTCTAAGTAGACCTGTAGGTCAGCAGTTATCCGGTAGTCAACATCAGTTTCTTAGTCACCTGATGCGTGAGTTGAGCCGCGAGAGCGAAAGAGTCTTTCGTGTCAGGCGGCGTACTGAAGAGGGTCTGCGTTCCTACATAGAAAGCGGCGCTGCCGCCGAAAATCAGGCGGTTGATCGGTTGCTTTCAAAGCTGGAGAGACAAGCCGTGTTGTTGCGTGATGAAGGCTTGGATTTGACGACGGAAACGGGGCTTAGTCTTCCTGTAGGCCCTATAGAGATCAAATCCCCTGAATCGATGAAATTGAGAAGCCCGGACGATAAGCTCGATACATCCGGCGTTGAAGAAAACGCCAATAGAAGAGAGCCAAGCGCTCACGTGCTTGACTGTCTCGATGCCGTTCAGGTGAGGCAGGTGGCCTATCAGGTTCTTAATACCCTTAGAGAATGTGGCCCGATGTCGATCGCCAGGCTGGTTGACGAAAACCCGTTGACCTCAGGGCCGGAAGAGCTGGTTGCGTATTTGCGAGTAGCAAAAGCGGTAGATGCGACCATGTTGGATGAAAAAGAGGACGTAATCGTAGTTGATAAGCAGGGTGTTACGCTGAAGGCGTCTATACCCACCTATCTATTAACTGCCGAATTATTTCCAGAAGATATTGATGAGCTTGCCCTCTAGCGGGTAGACAAGGAAAAGCCAATGACGAACCACACGCCACCCAATAGCTTCTTCTCGATGGTAACAGGTAAATCCGATCAAGAGTTACATGTCGAAGACGGTGAAGGAAACAGCGTGGTAGCGAGTGACTCTCATGCTTCAGATGATCAAACTTCAAAAGCTCCGAATGAAGGCTTCAAAGATCAGTCAGTGGAAAGTGACGGGCTAGGGCTAATAACGGAGAGCGTCAGATCCAGTGATTCAGATATGCCACATGATGCCCGGCGAGTTTTGGTTCATTTGATGCGGCAGGGTTCCGTTATGGCATCACAAAAACCGAAGCTATTTGAACAGCTTTGTCGTTATGAATTACCAATACGTAAGCATCTATCTGAAGTTTACCTCCAGCTAGTACTTGATCAGAAGTCTGGTGTGGCATTTGTGGCCAGTACTGCCTCAGAGCATGTTGGCAATGCTGAAGATGAAGGGTTGGAAGATGAGGCGGCAGATTCTGACGAGTCAGCCACCTTGATCCCGAAGCGTACCCTTTCCCTGTTTGACACATTGATACTACTGGTATTAAGAAAGCATTATCAGGATCGAGAGTCGGCGGGAGAGCAAAAAATCACGATTGATATCGAACGCCTGGAATCCTATTTAACGCCCTTCCTGCCAATAACGGATCACGCGTCAAAAGATCGAAAAAAGCTACTGGTCAGAGTAAAAGAGATGGTTAAGCGGAAAGTGCTGTCGACGATCAGAGGCGAAGAAGATCGATACGAAATCACTCCCATCATTCGTTATGTAGTGAATGCCGGTTTTTTAGAGACAATGTTGGCTGAATACACTGCGCTCGCCCAAGAGCAACTCAACGAAACGGATCTTGAGGGGAGCGATCAGAAATGACTACTGATTTATTCGAAAACGCCGATCAGCCTTCTGTCACTGAGGTCGCTAGCTCAATTTCCAGAAATGATTTGTTTTCTCAGGGACAAATTAGATTGTCTGAACTGTCAGTGTTTAACTGGGGGTCTTTTCATGGATTACATACTGCAGCTATTGACCCAGAAGGAACATTGGTAACGGGAGACAATGGCGCCGGCAAGTCGACGTTTATTGATGGGTTGATGGCACTTCTTTTACCGGCAGGTAAAGCAACATTCAATGTTGCTGCAGCACAAGGTGATCGCTCCGACCGTTCTCTCCTGTCCTATATGCGCGGAAGCTTTGGTTCGGCTCATGATGGGGCATCAACCCGAGTAAAAAGCAAGCGGGAAAAAGGCGTTGTTACCGGCCTGAGAGCGCTTTATCGAGCTGACGATGGTTCTTGTATCACTTTGGCGGCGCTTTTCTGGACTACAAGCGCAACAAATACGCTGGGTGAAGTAAAGCGTGTATATCTTGTCGCCAAGCGAAGTCTTCAACTTAAGGAGCTTCTCGATGCTTTTGGTGAAGGTAATACGAGGCAACTCAAACAGTGGTTACGGGACGATCCTGCCATAACAGATTGCGACAGTAATTTCTCAGATTATCAGGAACTATATCGAAAGCATCTCTATATGGAAAACAAGAACGCCCCTGCATTGTTGTCGCGAGCTCTTGGTCTTAAGAAGATTGATGATCTGACCAAGCTAATTCGTGAGTTAGTGCTCGAACCTAGTGGTGTAAAAGAGGACGCGAAAAATGTTGTTGAGGAATTTTCCGACCTCGTGGCAATACATGAACAGCTGATTGATGCGAAAGAGCAGTACAGTCATTTAAGCAGGTTGCCTGAGCTGGCTGAGTCCATCGCAAAGGCCACCAAGTCCCTAGATTCACTCCTGCTGGAAAAAAGTAACCTGTCGACCTACTTTGGTGAGGCGCTTTCAATTCTTTGGGCGGAAAAGCTAGAAGACATAGGCAAAGCGCTGGATTCAATATCAAGGGAAATTCGTAGCGTAGAAATTGACGAAAGTGATGCCCAGTCATCCCTGGAGAAGAGGCATGAAGAGTATCTTAATGTCGGAGGCGATAAAGTTGAGTCGCTTAAGAAGGATATCAAGCATGCTCAGGAAAGCCTCGAAGGCGTTATACGGCAATCATCAAACTATCAGCGCGATTGTCAAAACCTTGGATTAAGTACAGATCTTACTGAGTCAGCCTTTCTCGCTAATAAAACATTGGCTGATGGGCAAGC
>JBNKQR010000053.1:0-20200 GCA_050295975.1 Thiohalomonadaceae bacterium | reverse complement strand
TGCAGGTTGCAGGTTGCAGGTTGCAGGTTGCAGGTTGCAGGTTGCAGGTTGCAGGTTGCAGGTTGCAGGTTGCAGGTAAAGGCTAAACCGATCTTTCTCCCTGTTACCTGCCACCTGATGCCTGTCACCTTTTATTTCCCCAGCAATTCCTCAATCTGTGCTTTCCGAGCGGTAACCTGTACCGCACCCCGCAACCGTCGCGCCAGCACGATCGTACGCAGTTCACCCAGAGCGGTATCGAAATCGTCGTTAAACACCAGATAGTCGAACTCAGCATAGTGCCCCATCTCGGTCACCGCCTCACCGAGACGGCGGGCAATCACCTCATCGGCATCGGTACCACGACCACGCAGGCGCCGTTCAAGCTCTTCCCGAGACGGCGGCAGGATAAAGATACTGACCGCTTCCGGGATCTGCTGGCGCACCTGCGCCGCCCCCTGCCAATCGATCTCCAGAATCACATCGACCCCCTGAGCCAGCATCTCCTGCACGGTCGTGCGCGAGGTGCCATAGAAGTTACCGAAAACCTCGGCGTGCTCCAGGAAATCGCCACTATCGATTTTGGTCTTGAAGGCCTCCACCGTGGTGAAGTGGTAAGCCTTGCCATCTACCTCACCAGGGCGCGCCGGCCGGGTGGTGTGTGAAACCGAAACCTGAATTCCGTCAGTACTCTCCAGCAGCGCCTTGACCAGACTGGTCTTACCTGCACCTGAAGGGGCGGAAATGATATAGAGGGTGCCTTGGCCCTTGTCGTTCATGTTGCTAACTCCTGAAAAGATAACTCACCGCAAAGGCGCAGAGGGCGCAAAGGTGAACCGTTGCTTTGTGTAGCGGGAATCCAGAAAGACATTCCCTATTAGTTTGTTGGAAAAGATACCGGGTCACGCAGCAGTTTCTTTTCTTTGCGTCCTCTGCGCCTTTGCGGTGAACGGTTTTTACTCAATATTCTGGATCTGCTCGCGCATCTGTTCGATCAGCACCTTCAGCTCCACCGAGGCCTTGGTGGTTTCGCTGTCGGCGGATTTGGAGCCGAGGGTGTTGGCCTCGCGGTTGAGCTCCTGCATCAGGAAGTCG
Source organism: Thiohalomonadaceae bacterium (assembly GCA_050295975.1). Lineage (GTDB taxonomy): Bacteria > Pseudomonadota > Gammaproteobacteria > Thiohalomonadales > Thiohalomonadaceae > JAPHTQ01. Next base: position 19,126 of record JBNKQR010000053.1, on the reverse strand, counting down.
AGACGACGCCCCACCGGCTCCTTAGCCTTGAGTACGTGCCGCACCTCGGTAATGTGGGTGGCCAGGCGATCCATCTCCTCGTCCACATCGAGCTTCTGGGTCAACAGCACCATCTCCTGTTCCAGTCGTGCAGGATCCAGCTCCTGCTTCAGCTCCGCGAGCCGTTCTTCAAGCCGTTTGCGCAGGGCAGAGAGGATCTCCGGCAGACGCTTGCGCACCTGCCCGACCACCGTTTCAATGGCGTCGCAGCGCTGCAGGATAATCTCTTTGAGTTTCTCCCCTTCACGTTCACGATTCTCATTCATCTCCTCCAGCGCCTGATCCAGCAGGTCTAGCAGTGCCGTCTGCAACGCCGTTTCATCTATTCCGGCGTTCTCCAGCACACCGGGCCAGCGCATTATCTCCAGGGCGCTGACTGGCGCAGCATTGTAGAGAATGTTGTCCACTTCACGTGTTGCGTGGGCCAGCTGTTTGACCAGTTCCAGATTGAGGTTGAGGCCGTCGGCACCGCTCTGCGGCGGCTGGTAGCGAACGTTACAGTCCACCTTACCTCGCCCCAGTCGCTTGGCAATGCGTTCGCGCAGTTTGGGCTCAAGCACACGCAGCTCTTCCGGTAGACGTGGGTTAACTTCAAGATAGCGATGATTCACTGAGCGCAGCTCAAGTTGCAGCGCTCCCCACTCTCCCTGGTTTTCTTTCCGGGCAAATGCCGTCATGCTGCGAATCATGGATACTCCCGTGAACGTTTTGTTAAACTTATACTAATGGTAAACGAAGCGCCGGGCAGAAACACCTTAATGGCGATAACAGGCAAATAGTGAATGGCTGACGAATACGCCTTAAAGAAAAAATCCCTGCTGGAAAACTACATCATCACCAAACAACTTGGGGGGGGTGGCTTTAGCCTCGTCTATCTGGCGAAAGATGTAGAGACAGGTGAGGAGGTGGCGATTAAGGAGTATATGCCACGCAAGCTTGCCTACCGCGGCAGTGATGGCTGCACCATCCACACCATTGATGAGGCCTCAGCCGAGCAGTTCTCCCATGGACGCCGTATGTTTTTCCAGGAGGCCAACGCCCTGGCGGCGATCAAGCACCCCAACATTATCAACGTGATGAACTTCTTCCGCGCCAATGACACCGTCTATATGGTGATGGAGTTCGTCAAGGGAATTAATTTGCAGGGCTACATCAAGCGCCATAACGGTGGCCTGAGCGAGACGTTCATCTACCACGTCTTCCTGCCACTGCTTGATGGGCTTAACCAGCTACACGCCAAGGGTCTGCTGCACATGGATATCAAACCGGGCAACATCCACCTTCGTCCTGGTGGCAGCCCGGTACTCCTCGACTTCGGGGCGGTACACCAGATGCAGACCAGCCGCAAATACCAGCCTGGTCAGGTACTCACCCTTGGCTTCTCCCCCACCGAACAATCGATGGCTGGTGGTTACGTCGGCCCCTGGACCGATATCTATGCAATCGGTGCCACAATGCGCGCCTGCATTGAGGGTCACGCACCACCACCCGCCGAGGAGCGGCGAATGCAGGATGTAATGAAACCGGCGACCGATGCCTTCCGCAAGGGCTACTCAAAGAAATTGCTGCGTGCCATCGACTGGGCCATGGAGGTTGATCCCATGTACCGGCCGCAGAGTGTCGATGAGCTGATCGCCGCGCTGAAAGATGGCAGTGGACCACCCAAAGGCGACAATAGTAGCAAGTCGGATTCAACCAACGATGACTCCATGCTCGGCAAGCTGACCAGCGGTCTCTCCTGGCTAAAGGGAGGTTCCTGATGCGTTACGAAATCGGACAGGCAAACCGGCTGGGTAATCGCAGCAGCAATCAGGATCGCTTCCTTAGCATCGAGACCGCTGAAGGGGTACTACTGGTGCTTGCTGATGGTATGGGAGGTCAGGCCTACGGTGAGGTGGCGGCAGAGATCCTGGTGGAGACCGCTCGTGAAATCTATTTGCGCGAACAGCGCCCAATCCACGAGATAAAACCTTTTCTCAACACCATTGTGGAAACCGCCCACAATCGCATCGTCGATTTCGGTGCACAGCAGCAACCGCCTGCCACCCCTGGCACCACGGCAGTGCTCTGTCTGCTTCAAGCGGGTGAGGTGACCTGGGCCCATGTGGGTGACAGCCGCCTCTACATCTATCAGCGCGGTCTGCCGCTCTACCGAACCACCGACCACTCCTATGTGGAGCAGCTGTTCCAGCGCGGAGAGATCAGCCGTTGGGAGCAGGAGACTCACCCTCAGCGCAACCAGATCACCCAGTGCCTCGGCTGTCGTGCTGAACTCCCAGCCGTCAGCTTCAGCAACCAGCTGAGCCTGAAACCAGACGATATCATCCTACTGTGTTCGGACGGACTGTGGGGACCGCTGGATGACGCCCAATTGGGAACCCAGTTACTCTCGAGCAAAACCCTTGATGCAGCGCTGAATGAATTAGCGGAGCGAGCCGAACGGGCCAGTTATCCGCAGAGTGACAACATCAGTGCCCTGGCGTTACGTTTCATCTCCAGCGAAGGTGAGCAACCTCTCCATAACGATAACCAGCGAATCCAGCGGGTAACAGGACGCAAGGACAGCCTTGAAGATGCGATTGCGCAGATCGAAGAGGTAATACGGGAATATGAGGGCGAGATAAAGAAATAGAGCTAGCTTACTTGTTGCTGACTCCCAACTGCCCTTCCTCATAATAGCTGTACCTGCCACGCCCCCCTTCCTTGGCGATATACATGGCTATATCCGCATACTTGACCAGCATATCGACAGTCTCCGCATGCTCGGGGCAGACACTGATACCGATACTGGCACCCACCCTGCACTCCACCCCGTTGTATTCTATAGGCTGAGAAATGGCCTGAATGATCTTGTCAGCAACCACACCGGCCTCATCCAGCTCCCTGAGTCCGGTCAGCAGGACCACAAATTCATCACCACCAAAACGGGCCACGGTATCTGAACCACGCACACTATCCTGCAACCGCTGCGCGACCTCACTCAGTACCCGATCACCTGCTCCGTGTCCCAATGAGTCGTTAATCGGTTTAAAGCTATCCAGATCGATGAATAGAACTGCGGTTTTGTGTTGAGTACGTCGGGCAGTGACCAGCGCCTGCGTCGTACGATCCATAAACAGGTTGCGGTTGATCAATCCTGTCAGTGGATCCGAATTGGCCAGTTCGCGTAGGCGTGCCTCGGTATTTTTCTGCTCCGGCAGCAGCGAAAAGATGCCGATGTAGTTGGTCAGCTCTCCACTATGATTCAGCACCGCAGTAATTGAGACCCACTCAGGGTAGAGCTCACCATTTTTGTGGCGATTCCATAACTCCCCCTCCCAATGACCGTGCTCCTCCAGGGAATTCCACATCTCATTAAAGTGGTTATCACCATGCCTGCCAGAGGAGAGAATCGACGGATCACGGCCTAACACTTCATCCTTTGGATAGCCTGTCAATTCGGTAAAGGCGTTGTTGACGGAGACGATATGATTCTCGCTATCGGTGATCATGATGCCGTTAGTGGCGTTCTCCATCACCGTGGCGTGAAGGGTGAGACGATCCAGTAATCGATTCTTCTCCAGAGTGGCACGAGCGCTACGCCAACTCAGGAACGTCAGCACCACAACGGAAAGGAGTAGCAAAAAGGTGTAGTGATTAAAATGCTCAAGATTGATGCTCCCCAACACACTTTGCGATGAACGGGCCAGGATGATCCAGCGATCACCGTTCAATAGTTGTGGCGCCTTATCTGACTCACTGTTGAGTGATTGATTAGTACCCGTATGTTTACTGAAATCGAGCACATCGAACGAGGTGTAGGTGTAGTGTCCACTATCGGTTTTGATATCCCCGCTGGTGTGCTGTCCTATCTCACGCCACGCCTCTGCATCCCGTGAGGCAAAACGCTTCTCCTGACCCAGCATGAAGCCGAAGGTGGGATCTCCACTGGAGGAGTAGAGCCAGTACCCCTGAGCATTGAGCAGAGTAAGTTCCGTCGCCTGAGTACGTATAGAGGCAGCAAAATTTTGCAGCAGGATTGATGCCTGGTAGTTGAGGATCAACATACCATTGGTTTTTCCCTCTGTGTCTGTGGTGGGCATACCAAAGCGCAACATCGGCCTATGTGGCTCCTCCACCTTACCGTGTTCCATATTCAGATCGAGGGGTGAAACAAACACCGAACCGGGAGGGAGAACAATTGTCTCCCTGTAATAGTAGCGATCCGATTTATCTTGCAGTTCACTTTGCGGAACGATACGTGTTTTACCGTTCCGGTGATCGATACGAAGCCGCTCCCTCCCATCAAGATCGAGCCAGCGGATCTGATCGTAACGATCCATATGGCGAGCAAAGGTGGCAAATGTCTTCTCTGCCTGAATTTTGCGTTGTGGCGTCTCCTGTTCGAGAAATCCACGCAGGCTGTCACTGTCTGCAAGGTAGCGCATGGCGCGCACGATCCCCGAGACATCTCGTTGCAGTGACTGCAGCGAGGTCTGAACCTGCTGCGCCCGCTCCTTCTGCAGCAGCTCTCTCTCGTAGAGGATATCGACGGTAAAATTGATGACAATAACCAGACAGAAGAAACTGATCAGCGGGATATAGACCTTTAAAAATCCAGGCAGGATATCTTTTACATCAGCCAGAAAGCTGGTCTCGTTATTCGATAAACTCATTTTCCCGAATATACCTGTGGATAGTTAAGAGCGCCTTCACGGAAATACGGGGGGGCTAATATTGATATTCTGCCTGATTAACCCTTACTGACAACCTTTGCTCACAAGTCGTACCTCTAAATTGGTAGCAACAAAACTGTGGTTTCGCGACCCTGCAAGGAAGAAAAGTGGTTATAGCTTACTACTCCGCATGCTCCAGCTTGGCGTAGGCCAGCACCAGCCACTTGCTGCCTGCGTCATGGAAATTGACCTGTACCCGTGCCTGGGCACCGCTGCCTTCATATTGCAGCACGGTACCGCTACCGAATTTAGGATGATGTACCTGTTGGCCGATGGAAAACGCCATCTCCTCTTGTCCGCCGCTTTCACGGCGAAATACCGGGCTGGCGATGCGACCGCCCATGCGAATCTCTTCCAGAAATTCGGCCGGGATCTCGCTGATGAAACGTGATGGCCGGGTATAACGTTCTTCACCGTAGAGACGTCGCACCTCCGCATAGGTGAGGTAGAGCTGCTGCATCGCACGGGTCATACCCACATAGGCAAGCCGTCGCTCCTCCTCCATTCTCCCCGGCTCTTCGCTGGAGAGTTGATGTGGAAACAGCCCCTCCTCCAGTCCAGCAAGAAAGACCAGCGGGAACTCGAGGCCCTTGGCCGAGTGCAGGGTCATCAACTGCACCGCATCTTCATGGGCGCCTGCCTGGGTATCACCGGCCTCCAGAGATGCGTGGGCGAGAAAGGCGGAGAGGTCATCCAGCGGCGGCATCTCCTCCGCCTCTGTCCCTTCGGCACTAAACTGCGTCTCGTCGAATTCAAATTCGCGGGCAGCCGAAACCAGCTCCTCAAGATTCTCTACCCGGGCGCGGCCCTTCTCCCCTTTCTCTTTTTCGAAGAACGGGATCAATCCGCTCTGCGCCACCACATGTTCCACCTGTTCATCCAGCTCCTGTCCGGCAGTCGCCTGTGCCAGGCTGTCGATCAGTTGCAGAAAACCCGCAAGCGCGTTGCAGGCACGTGCCGGCAACGCCTGTTCAGTGACGATCTCCTGCGCTGCCTGCCACATGGGAACCGCTTTGGCGCGTGCACGATCACGCACCGCCTCGACGGTACGCGCACCGATACCCCGGGTAGGCGTGTTGACCACCCGCTCGAAGGAGGGATCGTCACGACGATTATTAAGCAGGCGCAAATAGGCCAGCGCATCCTTGATCTCGGCACGCTCGAAAAAGCGCAGACCACCGTAGATGCGATAGGGGATCGAGGCCTGCATCAGCGCCTCCTCCAGCACTCGCGACTGGGCGTTAGAGCGATAGAGGATGGCGCTAGAGCGACGTGGATTACCCTGGGCTGCCCAGTCACTAATCCGCTCGGCAATGAAGTGGGCCTCATCCAGTTCGTTAAACGCGGCGTAGAGGCGGATCGGTTCGCCCGCTTCATCCTCGGTCCACAACTCCTTACCCAGACGATCGGTGTTGTGGGCGATCAGCGCGTTGGCCGCCTTGAGAATGGTGGCGGTGGAGCGGTAGTTCTGCTCCAGACGGATTAGGTGTACGTCATTGAAGTCACTGCGGAACTGGTTAAGATTTTCCACCTTGGCCCCACGCCAACCGTAGATCGACTGGTCATCGTCACCGACGGCAAAGAGCTGGCCGCTGTCGCCGGCCAAGAGTCGTATCCAGGCGTATTGAATCGCATTGGTGTCCTGGAACTCATCCACCAGGATGTGTTGAAAACGTTTGCGATAGTGGGCCAACAACTCAGGCTGTTTCAGCCACAGTTCATGGGCACGCAGCAGCAGCTCGGCAAAGTCGACTACCCCGTTACGCTCGCACGCCTCCTCGTAGGCACGATAGAGACGCAACATTTGCTCTTCATGGAAGTCGCCGTTGGCATCGATATGCTGCGGACGCAGACCTTCATCCTTTTTGCCGTTGATGTACCACTGGATCTGCCGTGGCGGCCACTGGTTTTCATCCAGGCTGAACTCACGCAGTAGGCGCCGAATCAGACGATACTGATCGTCGCTGTCGAGGATCGAGAAGGCCTGCGGCAGTCCCGCCTCCTGCCAGTGGGCTCGTAGCAGACGATGGGCGATACCGTGGAATGTACCGACCCACATGCCCGAGGCGGGCATCTGCAACAGATGCTCGATACGCCCGCGCATCTCGTTGGCCGCCTTGTTGGTAAAGGTGACCGCCAGTACACCATAGGCGGAGGCCTGTCCGGTACGGATAAGAAAGGCGATGCGATGGGTCAGCACGCGGGTCTTGCCGCTACCGGCCCCGGCCAGGATCAGCAGATTGCCGGGGGGAGCGCAAACCGCTTCGCGCTGGGCTTCATTGAGGTCGTCAAGCAGGTCGGAGATATCCATACGGCCATTCTATCAGAGTGGCGCGTTTGCGCCGTGGCTTAGTGATGCGCCTTAAGATAGTTGATAAATGAACGACGGGAGACCGCCTCACTGAAATAGAATCCCTGCAGCTGATCGCAACCTAGGGTTTGCAGGAAGCTGCACTGTTCGGCTGTCTCCACCCCCTCGGCCACCACCTCCAGATTGAGACTATGGGCCATGGCGACAATCGCCTCGACCAGAACCTTGTCATCCTTGTCATCAGGGAGCCCATCGACAAAGGCTCGATCGATCTTCAAAACATCGATAGGAAACTGTTTGAGGTAGCTAAGCGATGAGTAGCCGGTACCAAAGTCATCGACCGCCAGGGTGATCCCCAGCTTTTTCATTTCACGCAGCACCTCCATCACCGTATTAGTGTACTCCATCATCACTCGCTCGGTGATCTCCAGGGTAATGCTGGAGGGTTCAATGCCACTTTGCGTCAGCGCCTCGGCAAGCATCATGCGACACTGATCACTCTTGTATTGCAAACTGGATATATTGATCGCGATGAAGAAATCACCTTTGACCAGTTCCTGGAAAGCTTTAGCGTCGTGGCAAGCCCGATTCATAACCCATTGCTCAAGAGTTGCGATGACACCGATATCCTCAGCCAGCGGCACAAACTCTTCGGGCGAGATCGGACCAAGTTGAGGGTGTGTCCAGCGCAGCAAGGCCTCAGCTCCGACCACCTTGCCCTTATTGTCATGCAGCGGTTGATAGTGCAGCTCCAACTCCCGATTCAGCATCGCCCGACGCAGGTCTGTCTCCAGTAATAGACGACGTTGCGCTGCATCATTCATCTGCTGAGTAAAATAGTGATAAATGTTTCGACCCGCCGCCTTGGCGCCATACATTGCTGCATCTGCATTCGCCAGTAACTGCTCCAGCTCATCCGTGTCACCGGGATAAAGGGTGATGCCGATACTACCGGATATATAGGCTTCGCGTCCGTTCAGGCTAAAGGGATTGCTTAACTGCTCCAGTAATTTCTCGGCGATGCGATTCACTTCGATATTACTGTTGACGTCGTACAGTAGTACCGTAAATTCATCTCCACCAAGACGAGCAACGGTATCGGATGTACGTACGGTATTAGAAATTCTCGCTGCTGCCTCCTGTAGGAGTAAATCACCGTAAGCGTGTCCCATCGTATCGTTTACAGACTTAAAACGATCCAGATCGATGAACAGGAGTGCCAGCCCGGAATGTTCACGATGTGCGGCATACATCGCCTGTTCCAGTCGGTCCTTGAACAGATTACGATTGGGCAGACCTGTCAGGGCATCGTAGTTGGCCTGACGCCAGATCTTCTCTTCATCCTTCTTGCGCTGGGTAATATCGCTAAATACTGCCATATACTGTTTTTCAGCGCCTTCGCTATCCCTGATAACAACAATTGAAAGCCATTCCGGATAAATTTCACCATTCTTACGTCGATTCCATATCTCCCCCTGCCAGTAACCGTTATGGTTCAAACAATCCCACATCTCCTGATAGAAGTGTTTATCGTTGCGTCCGGAATTTAGAATTTTTGGATCCTTACCCAGCACATCTTCCTCGGTGTAGCCGGTGATCTGGGTAAAAGCGGGGTTGATAGCGATAATACTGTTCTTTGCATCGGTAACAATGATTGCTTCAGAAGTGGTTTCGAAAAATGTCGCAGCTATACGCAACTGTTTCTCGAAGTGTTTCCATTCGGTAATATCAGTAATAAATGCGAAGGATTGCCGTGCATCATTCTCGCCATGAGGCATCTCAGTAGCATTGACGCGCACAATGACGTCGCCACCATCCTTATGTTTCATCACCACTTCATAACTTCGTTGTTGCTGTGCATGTTGTTCGAGCTGACTACAGAATAGTGCTGTATTTTCCTCATCGGTAAAATCGGTTGGTTTTCTGCCCAGCAATTCTCTGCGCTCATACCCAAGCATTGTACAAAGTGCGTCATTTACTTCGAGAATGTGGAAAGAGGAGGTGTCCAGTAACCAGTAACCTTCCCCAGCCGTAGTTATGATGGTGTAGTACCGCTCCTCACTTTCGCGCAAGGCATGCTCGCTGCGTATTCGCGCTGTAACATCATGAATAATGGAGTAAAGCAACGCTCTCCCATCCACTTCTATAGGGCCGGAGTGGACCTCAACATCGCGAACCATCCCGCTGGCCAGGCGATGACGGAAAATAAAGTAATCGTTCTCTTCCTCTTTTGCCCTGCGCATCTCCTCAGCTACCTCTTCCTGGGATAGCGTATTAATTTCAGAGATATACATCCGCTTAAGCCGCTCACGGCTATAACCGTAATAGGTCGCTGCTGCATGATTAGCATCAATGATTAAACCAGTAGCTGGATCAATAATCAGCTCTACTGCCCTATTTCTTTCGAACATCTCCCGGTAGCGTTTCTCGCTCTGGCGAAGCTGTTCGGATATCCGTACCGATGCATCCACTGCCTGCTCACGACTGGTCTGTAATCCTCGAATCGTCGTCAACAGCAATAGAATGAGCAGTAGTGCACTTAATGGAAAGAGATTCATGGCGGGGTTGCTACGAAGAGCCTCATACTCTGCACTGGAATAGAAGGTGATATCCCAGATGTGCTTGCCCAGAGGAACCTTGAGGGATCTACTGTATAGTGCATTCGCCTTTCTGGGCCCAGCAGTGTCATAGAAGGGTGTGTTGCCAGATTCTGCAATCGTCAGAACGAAGCTTTTGTCCTGCAATGCGGTGGCCAGATTCTTAAGCCAGAACTCCACATCGAAGGTCATTATGATCCAGCCGAGATGACCCTCTTTGATATTTTTCTGGTCTGAAGCAGGTAGTGTCTGTCTGACGATATATCGACTACTAAAGGGATCTGGCATTACCCCACTCAATACTGCTGCCTGTTCCAGGCATGATTGACGCATAGCCTTCAGGGTTTTTGCCTCGCTAGCAAAGTCATAATTAAGCAGAGGACTGTTTTCCTGCTCCGGTTCGATGTTAACGGAGATGATACTGAATTGACGCTGCTCCACCGGAAGTTCCGCAAACTGCTCAAAGTCCACCCCCTGTAAACAGTCACTGGGCTTCGCCTCACCTACCGGCCTGTAGGCGGCATAGGCCAGGCTCTTCACTCCAGGATAGTTATTGAGCAGCTTCATGGAGCGGACAAAGTTACGCCACTCCTCTTCATTGACCTCACTGGAACTAAGGTAGAGCCCCCTACTTGAAAGGATAATGTTCTCGTAAAGTCCGAACCGCTCCTGTAGCAACTGCAGCGCATGGGTCACACTGGTGTTGAAATCCTTTTCCACCTCGTGGCGATGATCGCGAACACTGTAGTCCCAGTAGATAACCACCACCAGAACGATAAGCAACAATAGCAGCCACGGGAAATAGCGTAGCCGCATCAGGTATTCGGTTTTGGAGTGAAGATACTTGAGAAATGTCACCGCTGCCTCATACAGCAAACGCCAGCGTAGCCAGGTCATGGTCATAGTCTGACAACATCATTTTTTATCCCTTATTATGGTGCCCTGACATACGCTTCCGATCTGCTGTCAGATAGCTTCTCTTCTGACTGTAGTATAATCCAGACTGCTTTCAATCACTCGCTGTACAGGATTTACTTATGTCCGCAAAAGAACTCCCCATAGTTGATAAAAACCCCCACTATGCCCGTATCGGTGGCGAGGAGAAGATCCGCGAACTTGTAGCGCGTTTCTATCAACTTATGGATAGTCTGCCCGAAGCCAAAACCATTCGCGCCATGCATGCCCGTGACCTTAGAGGCTCGAAAGAGAAACTCTTTATGTTCCTCTCCGGCTGGCTCGGTGGCCCGGAACTCTATGTGGAAAAATACGGTCATCCCCGTCTGCGCCAGCGCCATCTACCCTTCGCCATCGACAGTGCGGCACGTGACCAGTGGATGCACTGCATGCAACAGGCGATGACCGACGTTGGCATTGAAGAGAGACTGCGTGAGGAGTTGCTGGCCGCCTTCGCCAAAACCGCTGATTTCATGCGGAATCAACCGGAGTAACCCTGGCTGCGTCCAACAACAACGCTGTGCTACGATGATGTCGTTTCTCTGGTGAAAGGTATCTGTTTTGCCCAGAACCGTTGCTTTGCTGCTACTTGCCCTATTCCCTTTTCTGCTTCACGCCGAGGCAGGACATGACACCGTCATGCTCGGTAGCGATGTGGAGATGGACCTGCGCTACTTCACTGCCGAAGGCAATACCATGCTACTGGGCTTTCCCTGCGATCAGGGTATGGGCCGTGCCGAGGCGCAATCAGGTGAGGTACTGGCCAGGCGTGGGATAGAGGTCTGGCTGGCAGACCTGCTCGGTGCCCACTTCCTGCCCATCGCCCCCAGTAGCATGCGCAGCCTGGAGGGAGATGAGGTTGCAAATCTGATCGACCATGCAGTCACCACAAACGACAAACGCATCGTCCTTACCGCCAGTGGTTATGGCGCCATCCCGGCGCTGCGCGGCGCACGTATCTGGCAGCGTCGTCACCCGGATGACCGACACCTGCTCGGCGCGATCCTCTTCTTCCCGATCCTCTCCGCGCACAACCCACAACCGGGCAAACCGCTTGAGTATCTGGAGATCGTGCACCGGACCAACCTGCCGATTGTGATTATGCAGCCAGGCAATAGTCCTAACCGCTTCTGGATTAAGACCCTGCAAAAAGCCCTGCAACAGGGAGGCAGTCGGTTAAAAGTGGAGATCCTGCCCGGCGTGCGCAGCCGTTTCTATTCCCGTGACAAGGACGCCACTCCGGCTGAAGTCGCGATGACCCAACGCCTGCCCGAATTGGTAGAGAGTGCCATTAAGACTCTGCACACCCTGGAGAAATGATCATGCGTCATCTTGTACCGCTACTATTACTACTTACAACGTCGTTACTACAGGCCAGTGAGTTAGCCCCCTATAGTGGAGAGGTGTTACCCGATTTCAGCCTCACTGATCTTCAGGGAGAGAAACACAGCCTCAGTAGTTACCGCGGTAAGGTGGTGATGGTGAATTTCTGGGCCACCTATTGCGGCCCCTGCATCAAAGAGATGCCGTCGATGCAGCGCCTGAAACAGAAGATGGCTGGAAAGCCCTTCGTGATTCTTGCCGTGGATATGGCCGAGGGGAAGCACGACGTACAGGCCTTCCTCACTCAGCACCAGATAAAGATCGATTTTCCGGTGCTGTTGAATCCAGATGGGAATGTGGTTGAGGAGTGGATGATCACCGCGGTACCCACCACCTTCGTCATTGATCCGAAAGGTACAATTCGCTACGCCCTGTTCGGGGGTATCGAGTGGGATAAGGAAGATGTGGTGGCAACGATCAATAGTTTAATTGAGTAGAGCGATCGTTAGCCTAGCCTCTGCTGTAACTCCCGCCCGTAGGATTCCACTTCGGCAAGTAATTTTTCCTTTCGCTCATCAAGTTCCTCTTCCGCCTTGATCCGTTCGATCTCGGCAAAGAACTGTTCGAAGCTGAGAAAACCACCCTCTCCACTACTTAAGCGCTGCTGGCAAAACTCTCGCCACTGCCCCTGCTCTTCTTCGGAGAGGGTCTCAGGATAGTTTCGCGCACGGAAACGGAACAACATTTCCGACAGGCGTTTATCGTCAAAGACCCAACTCTGCTGTGCCAACTCCTGCGGAGCGGTTTCGTGGACCCGTTGCATAGTCCGTTTATCGCCATCAGAGAAAAATCCGCCGCCATAGATCATCACATCCGGATCGGTCTGCGGCTCATACTCCTGAGGCTGGAAAATTTTGTTGATCTTCTCCTGAATCGTCTTGCGTGCAGCAAGCACCGCCTGACGGTTTTGCTGACACTGCACCAGATCGATCTGCAACCGCTTGGCCGAAGTACCATCCAGCGTGGTTAGCGGTGCCAGGACTGGACACTTGTTCATGATTAATTGCTTCAGTGCGGGGCGTTCTACCCCTTCCGGCAGATCTTCACTGCGGGTATAGAGTCGCTCACGCAGTTTGTTTGCCCCCAGCTCCAGTAACATCTGTGGGTCCTGAGACAGATCAAAAACAATCACGCTGTTTTTATTAACTGGATGCATCGCCAACGGGATCACCAGACGGGTATTGCCGTGATCGCTTCCATACATACCGGAGGTGTGCAGAATGGGGGACATCTCACGCAGGTCGATGTACTTGTTCACCTCCTGCTTACGCCGCAACTTGTAGATGAAGTCGTAGAGTTTCGGTTGCTTCTCTTTGATCAGGCGCGCCATGGCGATGGTGGCATGGACATCGGAGAGGGCATCGTGGGCCTGTTCATGGCCGATGCCGTTGGCAACGGTCAGCTCCTCCAGCTTAAAACTGCTACGACCGTTCTCCTCCTTTACCGGCCAGACGATACCGTCCGGACGCAGGTCGCGGCATGCACGCACCAGATCGATAATGTCCCAACGGGAGTTACCGTTCTGCCATTCACGGGCATAGGGATCGTAGAGATTGCGGTAGAGGGTGTTGCGGGTCATCTCGTCGTCAAAACGGATCGAATTGTAACCAACACCACAGGTACCCGGTTCTGACAGCTCTTTGAGCACGCGCGCAATAAATTCATCCTCACAAACACCCTTGGCCAGCGAATCCTGTGGAGTAATACCGGTGACCATGGTGGAACCTGGCTGTGGCAATACATCCGGTGTCAGGCGCGCAAAGATATTGAGAGGCTCACCGATCACATTCAGATCTTCGTCGGTACGAATACCGGCAAACTGTACCGGTCGGTCGCGTACCGCATCGGTGCCGAACGATTCGTAGTCGTGCCAGTAGAGAGTATTGGCCATGCTGTTCCTTATGCCTCGCCTAACCAGTCGCGGGGCTTGAGATAATTGTCGTAAAGATCGGCTTCGGGGGTACCGGGTTCTGGTGACCAGTTGTAACGCCACTTCACCAGTGGTGGTAGTGACATCAGAATCGATTCGGTGCGGCCACCCGACTGGAGTCCAAACAGGGTGCCGCGATCATAGACCAGGTTGTATTCCACATAGCGGCCGCGACGATAGAGCTGAAAGTCGCGTTCACGTTCACCGTACGGAGTCGATTTGCGTTTATTCACGATCGGCTGATAGGCCTTGACGTAGGCATCGCCGACGCTACGCATAAAGGCGAAACAGGTTTCGAAATCGGGTTGATTCAGATCGTCGTAGAAGAGTCCGCCAACACCACGTGTCTCACCGCGATGCTTGAGGGTGAAATAGTCATCACACCACGCTTTATATTTCGGGTAGAGCTCTTCCCCAAAGGGATCGCAGGCGCTCTTGGCGGTTTGATGCCAGGCAATGACATCTTCATGGAAGGGATAGTAAGGCGTGAGATCGAAGCCGCCGCCAAACCACCACACCGGCTCCTCACCCTCTTTCTCTGCCACGAACAAACGCACGTTAGCGTGTGAGGTAGGTACATAGGGATTACGTGGATGGATTACCAGCGAAACACCCATCGCCTGGAAAGAGCGCCCTGCCAATTCAGGTCGGTGTGCGGTTGCCGAGCCAGGTAAACTCGCGCCTCGCACATGAGAGAAGTTTATTCCCGCCTGCTCGAAGACTTTTCCTTCGCTCAACAGACGGACGATACCGCCACCATCGAGACCACCCGTACCGTCCCGTTGCCACTCATCACGGATAAAAGTACCTTCACCATCTTCCGCTTCCAGTGCATCGACGATGTGCTGTTGCAGTGACAGCAGATAATCGCGTACTGCATCGAGATCAATATTACTCATGGATAACCTTTGTTATGCCTGGCGTATAACACGGCCACTCGCCGCATCACGAATCTCTGTCGGCGCTGCTTGATCACCAACTTCACCGTGCAGGATGTAGTCGACAACGTCTCCCATCTCCCGTTGCAGTTGCAGCACATTTCGTGCGGGACGGTGACCTGCAAGATTGGCGCTGGTCGAAACAATAGGGCCGCCAAAGGTATCGCAGAGTGCCGCCGCTACCGGATGGCTAGTCACCCTCACGGCAAGCGTAGCGTGTTCACCACGCAACCACTCAGGCACCTCGGGACGTGCATGCAATAGCCAGGTAATTGGCCCAGGCCATGTCTGTTTAAGCTGCTGCTCCACACTCAATCCAACCGGTTCCAACCAGAGATCGAGCTGGTGGCGATGGGAGGCGATCAGGATTAAACCTTTTTCCCAGGAACGCTGTTTTAGTTCCAGCAGGCGCATAACCGCATCGGCGTTATAGGGATCACAACCGAGACCGAAAACCGCTTCGGTGGGATAGGCGACGATGCCGCCCTTCCGCAGTACACGTCGAGCCTCGCGCAGGTGAAAAGCGCTCATAATGAACTAATCCAGCCCCAGTTCCTTCTGCACTTCTGCGTTGCGCGCAAGGATTTTAGTTTTGTTGGTTTCCCGTTCATCGCGTAGTTCCTGTGCCAGATCTTCATCGGAAACCGCCATAATCTGCACCGCAAGATAGGCCGCATTCTTCGCCCCGGCGCTGCCGATAGCGACGGTGGCAACAGGAATTCCGCCTGGCATCATCACTGTGGAGAGCAGTGCATCCTGCCCCTTCAGCGGCCCACCCTCCATCGGCACACCAATCACTGGACGCACAGTGAGAGCTGATACGGCACCGGCAAGGTGCGCGGCCAAACCGGCAGCACAGATAAAGACCTGACAACCGCGCTTCTCCGCATCGGTAACGTACTCATGGGTCGCTTCGGGAGTACGGTGAGCGGAGTGAATACGCACCTCATAGGTGACATCGAAGGATTTCAGAATAGAGAGGGTCGCCTGCATGGCAGGAAGATCAGAATCGGATCCCATCAGAATGGCAACAAACGGCTTGCTCATGGCTGTTCCTCAAAACTATAGGGTTGATACGAATAATCCAGAATACCTAGAACGCTACTCGTCGTCTGCCGCAGTTTCCTTTTCCGGTTTTTCATACGGTTCGGAGAAGCCGCACTCTTTCTGCGGACAGACCTTTTCCGTACCTTTGCTGCGGGTAGTCTTGATGGTGAGCATCGGCCAATCGCAATCAGGACAGGGCTCGTCGATCGGCTCATTCCACACCGCGTAGTCGCAGTCTGGATAGGTCGAACAGGAGAAGAAGATCTTGCCGCGCCGTGACTTGCGCCGCAGCATGGTGCCCTTGCCGCACTTCGGACACTTTACGCCGGTATCTTCCGGCTGCTCCAGTGGCTCAATGTGTTTGCAATCGGGGTAGCCACTGCAACCGATGAACTTGCCGTAACGCCCATCGCGGATCAACAGAGGCTTGTCACACTCGGGACAGGTTCGTCCCTCAACCACTTCCGGTTCGTTTTTCGCGTCCTTGTCATCACCAAGGTTGCGGGTGTAATCGCAGTCAGGAAACGCGGTACAACCAACGAAGCGACCGCGACGACCGAGACGGATCGCCAGCGGTTTGCCACACTGGGGACAGGCTTCGTCCATCTCTTCCTGGGTGACCTCTTTGCGTGAAACGCTCTTTTCCTTATCGTCTACCAGATCCTTGAACGGCTGCCAGAAACGTTTCATCAATGGCACCCACTCCTCCTCACCACGGGAGACCGCATCAAGTTCATCTTCGAGCTTGGCGGTAAAGTCGTAGTCAACATACTGGGTAAAGTGGTTGGTAAGGAATTTGTTCACCACCCGGCCCACATCAGTGGGGAAGAAGCGGCGCTTATCCATCTCCACATATTCGCGTGCCTGCAGGGTGGAGATAATACTGGCGTAGGTGGAGGGACGACCGATACCAAACTCTTCCAGGGTCTTGACCAGGCTCGCCTCAGAAAAACGCGGCGGTGGCTCGGTGAAGTGTTGCTCGGGGCGAATCGCAATCAGCTCTACCTTCTCACCTTCTAGAAGCTTGGGCAGTAACTTGTTGTCATCATCCTTATCCTTGGCGTCGTCCACACTCTCCTGATAGACCGCCATGAAACCAGGGTGAACGATGGTAGAACCGTTGGCGCGGAATACATTGCCTTCGCCCGCACCCAGATCCACCGCCACCGTATCAAGGGTGGCGTGTACCATCTGGCAGGCGACGGTACGCTTCCAGATCAATTCATAGAGACGAAACTGATCCTTGGAGAGATGGCCCTGCAGTGATTCCGGTACCCGATCTGCAGCGGTGGGGCGTATCGCCTCGTGCGCCTCCTGGGCATTCTTCGATTTTGTTTTGAAAGTACGCGGCTCTGCTGGCACGTTGTCGCTACCGTAACGCTTGGCGATAAATTCGCGCAGCTCCGCAATGGCATCAGCAGCCAGATTGACCGAGTCGGTACGCATGTAGGTGATCAGACCGACGGTCTCACCACCGATGTCGATACCTTCATAGAGTTGCTGTGCCGTACGCATGGTACGTTGCGCAGTGAAGCCAAGCTTGCGTGACGCCTCCTGTTGCAGGGTGGAGGTGGTAAACGGTGCAGCTGGATTGCGTTTGCGTTGCTTCTTCACCACCTTGTCGACGGTCAGTTTGCCTTCCGCCCCGCGCAACAACGTTGCTTCGACCTCGTCGGCGCGACCACTGTTATCAATGGTGAACTGTTCGACTTTCTCCCCTTCGAACTGGATCAGTTTCGAACTGAAATTTTGTCCCTTGCTGCTAACATCGGCCTCGACGCTCCAGTATTCACGGGCGACGAAACGCTCGATCTCCTCCTCGCGCTCGACAATCAAACGCAGCGCGGGGCTCTGTACTCGTCCGGCAGAGAGGCCACGGCGGATCTTTTTCCACAACAGTGGTGAGAGGTTAAAGCCGACCAGATAATCAAGCGCACGACGCGCCTGTTGTGCGTTAACCAGTTCCATGGAGATGTCACGGGGATGCTCCACCGCGTCACGGATCGCACGCTTGGTGATCTCATGGAACACCACGCGACCGACCGTCTTGTCCTTAATCAATTTCTTACCGCGCAGGATCTCCAGCAGATGCCAGGAGATCGCCTCACCTTCGCGGTCCGGGTCAGTTGCGAGATAGAGGGCATCGGCCTTTTTGATCGCCTTAACGATGGCGTCGACATGTTTGCCGTTCTTATCGATCACCTGATACTTCATGGCGAAATCATTGGCAGGGTCGACCGCACCCTCTTTAGGTAACAGATCGCGTACATGGCCGTAAGAGGCCAGTACCTCGAAGTCTTTACCGAGATATTTTTTGATGGTCTTCGCCTTGGCTGGCGACTCCACGATAACGAGGTTTTTGCTCATAACTGCCTATTTACCAGAAAAAATGCCCGCGTGCGCGGGCATGTGCAGCCGAAACCGCAGTATGACCTAGTGGATTTGTGCGACCACTTCGTCCAGTACCAGGTCTTCCATCCACGCGACAGCGGCCTCCTGACCGGGCTGGTTGAACAACACCATCAGGATTACCCATTTGAGCTGATCCAGCTCCACTTCGTCGCTGTTATCCAGCGCCATGACCCGATCGATGACCATTTCGCGGGTGGCATGATCCAGTACACCCATCTGTTCCAGGAAGAGGAGAAAACCACGGCACTCGCTGTCGAGTTTACCCATCTCATCATCGGAGTAGATGCGGAAAGATTGTGTGCCACCGCGCTTCGTATCACCGTCGTAGTCAACGGCACCGAGGCCTTCCAGCCAGTCGAAGGCCTTGCTGATCTCATGCTTGCGGAAACCGGCATCCTGCAGCTCAATCTGCAGCGAATCCCGATCATGCTCCAGCTCGTTCTCTTCGTACATATAGTTTTCGAAAAGGTAGAGCAGGATGTCGAATACGTCTTGTTTCATGTCACCTTCTCTTACCGGCCAGGGCGTATCCACCGGCTGTGGATACCACGTATCCCTGAAGCTCGAGCAATAACAGCATGGAGGAAACCGCATCCGCCGTCAATCCACTGCGCTCTACCAATTGATCCACGCTACTGGTGCCATCACTCAGGCAGGCCAGCAACATCCTGTGCTCCTCCTCCGGCCCCGCTGCAGCGGGCACCATAGCCTCTGGCGCGGCGAGAATAGCGTGTAGCTGCGGCGCCAGCTCTTCCAGAATATCCTGGGCACTCTCCACCAACTTGGCCCCCTGACGGATC
>JBNKQR010000052.1:0-20379 GCA_050295975.1 Thiohalomonadaceae bacterium | reverse complement strand
TACTGGCTCGGATGCCAACCAGATGCTGGTCGGTGTGATCCATGACATTACCGAGCGCAAACAGGCTGAGCAGAAACTCAAGGCGGCGCTGGAATTTTCAGAGGGGATCATCAACGCCATTCCCGATCTGTTGTTCGAGATGGACAGGGATGGGCGCTACCTGAATGTGTGGGCGCAGGATCCATCACTGCTTGCAGCGCAAAAAGAGTTGCTCCTCGGCAGAACCGTGTATGAGGTGTTCACGCCAGAAAACGCCGAAGCAGCGATGGCTGCTATTGCCGAGGCAGATGAAAATGGCCTGGCTCACGGTATGACAATCTGTCTTGATTTGCCGCACGGCAGGCGCTGGTTTGAGCACTCGCTCTCCAGGAACTCAGGCCACTCAACAGGAACGACCACCTTTCTGGTGTTATCCCGCGATGTGACTGAGCGTGTCGAGGCTGAGCGGAAACTCAAGGAAGCACTGGAATTTTCAGAGGGGATCATAAGCGCCGTTCCCGATCTCTTGTTCGAGTTGGACAGGGAGGGGCGATACCTCAATATCTGGACGCGTACACCAGAGCTGCTTGCGGCGAGTCGGGCTGAGTTGTTGCAAAGAACCGTTAACGAGGCGCTCGATACAGAAAGTGCGGCGACAGTTATGGAGGCGCTGCGTGAGGCGGACGAACACGAACTCAGTTTTGGTAAAATCATCAACCTTGATCTGCCTCAGGGGGTTCAATGGTTCGAGCTCTCAGTCTCCAAAATGCCGGGGAGCAGTGCTGACGACCCTCATTTTCTCGTCTTGTCGCGCGATATCACCTGCCTCAAGAAGAGCGAATTTGAACTGATTGCACACCGCAATGAACTCGAAGAGCGTGTCGCAGAAAGAACGGCCGAATTGCACGAAATTAATCGTCAACTGCGTGCAGAGATCGTTGAGCGTGAACACACTCAGGAGGAACTGGCGACACGCGAACGGGAGTTCCGCACCCTGGCTGAGCACCTGCCGGATAACCTGGCCCGTTATGATCATCAGGGTCGTATCCTCTATTACAACCCGGCACTTGAGGCCACTCTAGGCTTAACAACGGCCGAGGTACGGGGCAAAACCTCTGTTGAGGTTCATCTAGGTTCTGATTATATCGACTACCAGCGTCATTTGATGCGAACCCTGGCAACCGGGAAAGCCTGCGAGTTCGAGTTGCACCTGCCGGATAGTGGCGACGGCATGCGCTATCATCACATCTTAATGGTTGCCGAACACGAAGCCAGCGGTTCAGTAAACGGTGCCCTTGCTATCGGTCGTGATATTACTGCCCGTAAGCACGCTGAGCGTGAATTGGTGCTGCTCAATCGTGCACTTGATGAAGCATTTGACGCCGTCTATTTGTTGGACAGTGACAGCAACATTCGATATGCCAACAAGACTGCTGTTCGTGCCCTGGGTTACAGCTATGAAGAGTTGTTATCGATGTCGCTGTTCGATATCGACCCTTCTATTACACCGCAACATGCCCAGGAGATGAGGGACAAGATCATCCGTGGAGACTATCTGCCCACAACTATTGAATCGCAACATCGGCGCAAAAACGGCGAAATCTTCCCTATAGAAGTCGGTGGTTCGGTTGTTCGCTATGGGGGCGAAACACTGTTCCTCACCACGGTGCGCGATATCAGCGAGCGTAAGAAGGCAGAGTGCATGTTGCATGAACAACAGGAAGCGATCCGTGCCGCACTGGACAACGCTCCCGATGCCATTGTCCGTTACGATCGTAACCTGCGACGCACCTATTTCAATTCCGTGATGCAGCGGGCGCTCGAAAAAATAGGTATCACCACGCCACGACAGGAGACGACACCCGCCGATGCCTCACTGATTCTCGAAGATGAGAAATATGTTGAATTGTTACGCCAGGTACTCGAGAGCGGTGAGGAGCGGCAGGCGGAACTCCCCTTTTCCGTTGACGACGTGACCCGCTGGGCCGACCTGCGTTTTGCCCCAGAACTTGATGCCAATGGCCGGGTGGCCAGTGTTCTGGTGTTTGGCCGCGATGTCACCGCGCGTCGCGTGATGGAGCGGGAAAACGCACTGCTTAGGGCGATGGCCGACAACGCGGTAGACCCACTGATCTTCGCCCATAGTATGGATGCCGAGGCAGGGCTACCCTTCGTCTATTCCAGTCCGAGCTTAGCGCGGCACCTGGGCTATAACGAGGAGGAGATGCGGGTACTGACGGTCAATGATATTAGCCCCTACAGCAAGGATATGTTGGCGGAACTTATGGACGAGCTGCGCAGCAAGATAGCACTGCGTTTCGAGACCGAGCATATATGTAAAAACGGTGAGATTGTGCCGGTGGAGGTGACCCTGAGCTACCTGAAGCACAACTGCGAGGAAATGGCTGCGGGTTATTGCATGAATATCAGCAAGCGCAAGGAGGATGAGCGGCGTTTGCAGGAATCGCATATGCAATTACAGGAATTGGCAAGCCACACCGAAACAGTGCGTGAGGAGGAACGAAAACATATCGCGCGTGAGTTACATGATGATCTTGGTCAGTATCTTACAGCACTTCGTTTACTTGC
Source organism: Thiohalomonadaceae bacterium (assembly GCA_050295975.1). Lineage (GTDB taxonomy): Bacteria > Pseudomonadota > Gammaproteobacteria > Thiohalomonadales > Thiohalomonadaceae > JAPHTQ01. The sequence goes on along the minus strand of JBNKQR010000052.1, from coordinate 17,811 downwards.
CTCCGCGACAGATATTGAATACGGGGTGGATAGCGAAGCGCTGGCTAATCGGATGAAGCAGATGCTGGAACTCATTGATAGCACCAAAGTAAGTGTAAGGAATTTGTCGCAGCAACTTCGTCCAGCGGTACTTGATATGGGAATTTACCCTGCGCTCGACTGGTTGGTCAGGGAGTTCGAATCCCGTTCTGGGATTGAATGTGAACTGTTGATAGACGACCCTGAGTTAAATATGGCGGATAGTAGTGCTACCGTAGTATTTCGCATCGTGCAGGAGTCATTAACCAATGTCCTGCGCCATTCACAAGCCCGTACGGTTGCTGTTCTGCTAAAACCGCATGAGGATTATTTCCTGCTTGAAGTGCGAGATGATGGGGTGGGATTTGAACCAGACAAGAAGCGCATAGGATCGTTTGGACTGGTTGGGATGCGCGAGAGACTACTGGCAATTGGTGGCAGACTTGAGGTCATTAGCGCGATAGAAGAAGGGACGCGAATTGTTGCGTATATTCCGGTTCACGAGGTGAGAAATGAAAGTCATTAAACTATTGATTGCCGATGACCATGCCATAGTACGTGATGGATTGAAGCAGTTGCTCGGACTATTTGAGGATGTGGATGTAGTCGCAGAAGCCGCAGATGGCGGGCAGGTGCTAGATGCATTGCGACACGGTGAATTTGATCTGCTGCTCATGGATATGTCCATGCCTGGGATCAGTGGACTCGATCTAATCTCTCGAATAAAAGGACACTATCCATCCCAGCGCATTTTGCTTCTCAGTATGCATACCGATCCAAACCTGGCTACTCGCGCACTAAAAGGGGGGGCGCATGGGTATCTGTCAAAAGACTCTGACTCCGCAACCCTCATTGCTGCAATCCGCAAGGTAGCTTCAGGTGGAAGCTTTCTTGATCCGTCAATGGGTGTGCAGATGGTGGTTGATATCTCAGAGGGGGAGCTCTCCAATCCAGAGTTTGGGCTGACAGATCGTGAATACAGTGTTTTGCAACTGCTACTGAGTGGTAAGGGCATTAACGAAATTGCCAGGGAATTGTGTATCAGCAATAAGACGATTAGTACCCATAAAATGCGCATGATGAAAAAGCTTGGCGTCGATAGTACTGCCGAGCTGGTGCGTTATGCTATAAAACATGGATTGGTTAACGAATAGCCGAAAGCATAGTGCCACAACATCACTAACCCCCCCCAAAAAAAAGCAAGATCACTCCAACATCACAGGGTAAGGGGTGTCCTATCACCCTCTCCATTTATTCTTACCCTCATTTCAGGATCGTCTGATAGCGGCGTTTGCTACGATTGGACTACGTTTGAAGGCGTAAACACGCCTTTAAACGAATCCTTTGTAGGGAAACAAACGGCATGCCAAATCTGCGCAATCTAACAATAAGCAAGAAGTTGTGGCTTCTTTCCGCACTTACTGGCCTGGGATTGATATCGGCAACGGCATTTGCGTTGAATGAGTACTACGACGATTTGTTGCTGGAGAAGGAATACAAAGCTGGTTCGCTTGTTGAAGCTGCGATGAGTGTTATTGCTGAGCACCAGACAAAGGTAGAACTGGGTGAATTGAGTGTAGAAGATGCAAAGGAAAAGGCCGCAGCACTCATCAAGGCACTTAGATACGATGATGGGAATTATTTCTGGATCAATGACCTGAATGCCAGAATCGTAATGCATCCAATAAAGCCGCAACTCGATGGCAAAGATTTATCCAACTTTAAGGACCCCGGTGGTAAGCGAATATTTGCAGAGTTCGCTGCTGTAGCCAAGCGTGACGGTGAAGGGATTGTCCCCTATCTTTGGCCAAAACCCGGTTCAGAAAAACCAGTAAAAAAAATATCGTTCGTAAAAGGATTCAAACCGTGGGGCTGGGTAGTTGGTACAGGTCTCTATGTAGATGATGTCGAAAGTGCTCTCTGGGAGAATGCGGTACATATGGGGCTGGCATCCCTGACCATATTATTAGTGCAGACAGTACTATCCGTTGCAATCACCCGCAGTATTGTTACTCCAATTCGCAAAACTACAGATGCGATGGATGATATCTCAATGGGTGAGGGCGACCTTACCCGCCGCCTTGATGAACAGGGTAAAGATGAGATTGCGCTACTTTCCTCGGCATTTAATCGATACAACGAAAAGATTCATCAGATTGTTGTCAGAGTGAGTCAAGGGAGTACCCAGCTTTCAGCCGCAGCAACTGAACTCTCCGCCACCATGTCGCAGACATATACCGATATTGCTCAGCAGCAGGTTGAAACGCAACAGGTTGCAACTGCGGTTACAGAAATGGCTGCTACCGTCGAAGAGGTAGCCTGCAGTGCGAACGGCGCAGCAGATTCGGCACGCACTGCTGATGAACAGGCGAAAAAGGGAAAAGATGTCGTTCTCAGTGTGACTGACTCAATAAATGGCCTTGCAGAAGAGATGGAATCCGCATCAATAGTCATCAACAGCCTGGCTGACGAAAGCGAAAACATAGGTTCCGTTCTGGATGTGATCAGAGATATCGCAGAACAGACCAATTTACTTGCACTGAATGCTGCTATTGAAGCTGCACGTGCAGGAGAACAGGGAAGAGGTTTCGCCGTAGTTGCAGACGAGGTGCGCACGCTCGCAAGCCGTACCCAGAAAGCGACGATGGAAATCAGGGACATGATTGAGCGTTTACAGAGTGGAAGTCAAAATGCTGTTGCTGTTATTCAGCGTAGTGGGGAAGCGCTGGCATCAACTGTCGCGAAAGCCCAGGAAGCAAAAGATTCCCTTGAGCATATCGTATTATCAGTCACTTCAATTTCAGACCGAAATCTCCAGATCGCAAGTGCATCCGAGGAGCAGTCCACAGTTGCCAGAGAGATTGATAAAAGCGTGGTACAGATCTCCCAGCTTGCAGAGCATTCAGCGCAGGCTACTGAACAGGTTACACAGGCGACGAATGAACTGTCGGTTCTTAGTGAAGGACTACAGGAGATGATTTCCAGTTTCAAAACTGCATGAATAGTCGCTGCATATGCTGCGCGTTCATTAATAGCTGTATTTGGTTTTTATGATAGAGATATACGGAATATTCGATGAAAGCAAAGGAAGAATTCGCCGCCAGTATTCGACCCCATCTTGCATCTATTGAGATTGCGCTGCTCCGGCTTCCTGATAAAGAATTTCAAGAGACATATGCCTATGATCTCTTTGGGCGCGTGTGCGACTTAAAAGTAGCTGGTAAGTCGGTTTCTTTTGACGACATCGTCGATGTGTTGAGGTTGATGGAGCACGTGCTGGTGTGTATGCAATTAGACACAATCGGTATAAATATGAAGCTGGTTGATTGCTTTATTGAATTTGGCAATTGTGTTAGCGAATTGATGTGTGACGTATTTGATGATGAAGCATTAATTGAAGATTGTTTAGGTTATGGTAATTTCGCAGGTTGTACGTACAGATTTTAAGCCGTTCTGGTGTCCGTAACCATCTAGCCTTGCATTGCAGATAGCAGCTCTTGTACATATCTTCAAAGTCGAGTGGTTCACTCGCCCCACAATTTCGACCACATGCCCTTGATGGAGAAGCCATTGCCATCACCCTCTTGCAGGGAACGCGATGGCACTGCCACCACCCCACGAGCAAGAAAGTAGCCGGTGTAATCCATGTCACTTTCCTGAATGTGCTTGGTCAGCCATAGCTTGAGGAAATGAATCAGTTCGAAATTGACCGAACGCCTGCCGGAGGCAAACTTGATGGATAACTCTTTGAGGGTTTCGATGAGTTCGTCGTGCAGCCGTTTGTGTTCCTGATAATCAGGATAGTCGAGCAGGCGCATCATGCTCTCTTCGACGGCAAAATGGATGCGGGTATAGTCGGCCAGGCGCTCGAGAACACCCCCAGCCTTCTGGCTACCCTTTTGGTGGCGAATCGCGTTGTAGAATTCGTTGAGGATATCGACCAGCATGCGATGCTGTTCGTCGATTTCATGGATCCCCATCTCAAGTTCGCCATTCCAGTCAATCAGTAGACTTTCCGTTGTCATATCCTCTCCTTGCGTTGTGTGCCTTTATCTTTGCAGATTCTGTTATGCATTATGCCCATCTATTATGCGCGGCATGATTGGGCAAAAGACATTAGCGACAGAAATGTGATGTCAGTCAAGTAAAAAATGCATGTGGCAAGCGTGAAAAATTAAGGAACGATTAAATAAGGATAAGCTTTCTAACGAAGAAAGCCGGTTAATCTCTAATCCCTCCGTCCCCTCTAATTTGGTTTGGGTGAGGGTAGTAAGTAGAAAATGGAAAGGAAATTTCGTTTTTGCTGAAAATAGGGGGCATCTTGCTGTTGTCAGGCATAGCCAATATAATCACCTACGTCATGAACACCTAATCGACATCGCGGAGCTGCACCATGCTTTTTCCTCCCTCGGGAGAGAGAAGATGCGCTGTATATCGTCCGCACAATTCCTAAACAACACTTTCACTATGGAAGCCATAAGGCTTCAAGGGATTCTATTATGTACGATTTGATTCATGATATTGCTATCCGTCCTGCGCCGTTTTCCAAATACACGGCGAAGGAGCTATGGACTAAACCTCACCTCGCTCGGCAGATGCTGACATACCATCTCAATCAGGAGACGGATCTGGCATCACGTCGAATTGAGATCATCGACAAAGCCGTACGCTGGATCGATACACAACTCGGCCTGTCAGGTAAAAAGCTGTGTGATCTGGGTTGCGGGCCGGGGCTCTATGCCCAACGTTTTTCGGTACTGGGTGCCAAAGTCACCGGCGTCGACTTTTCGAAACAGGCCATCGACTATGCCATGGAAAACACGGATAAGTCGATTAGCTATCTGCATGCCGACTACCTGAGTGATGAGCTGCCTACCGGCTTCGACATCATCACACTGATCTATATGGACCTGTGTGTACTGTCACCAGAACAACGGGCAAAGCTATTGGGAAGAATGTGCAAGATGCTCAATCCTGGTGGCCACATCGTACTGGATGTACCTGGTACAGGAATGTTGAAAGGCCGTGAAGAGGCTACCCTGATCGAAGACCGATTGATGGGTGGTTTCTGGGCTGAAGGCGATTATGTAGGTATCCAGAAAACGTTTATCTATGAAACAGAGCAACTGGTGCTGGATCGCTACGTCATTATCGAGCCTGATGAAATCTGGCAGATCTACAACTGGGCCCAGCATTTCACGCCGAAAATGATAGAGGCTGAACTGCAGGATGCGGGTCTTGTTGTAACTGAAATGGCAGCTGATCTGACTGGCGCAGAATTGAAACCAGAAGGTGATGTAATAGCTGTGATTGCAAAAAAGGTGTAGCGGTTAAGTAAGGAGTAGGTGCCAGAGGGCAATACTGATAGGAGTTGTATACGCTCTCTGGCACCTGATTCTATTTTGCCCCTTCTTATTTTCGGGTCAACGTTACCTACGGTTGCTTGTAACAGGATGTGCTTATGCCGTAGAGAGAAAGATCCTGCAGGGGCGGGACTGTAGCGACACACCGAAGGTCTGTCAGGGGGAGAGGCTGTAGTCGATATTGGCTACAACGGTATGTATCTTGCGATAGGTGGTGGAGCCACCCCAGTGGCCGTTGTCGTCGGTGGCGCGTACTGCTACACCTCTGCTTAGAGAAAAATCAGATTAATGTGCTACGCCAAAACATAAATCAGCGCAGATAGAGAGATCACTGCCAAGGATAGTGGTTTAGAGAATCGTTCCCTGTTTATTTCCAGCGTCCGGCGATTGTCCGCGCATCTTCTGCGACCGACCGATAGTCAGTTGAGCGGACAGCATCCATATCCCGCACCGACAACAATGGTGTCGTGCCTTTCTGTCGCATCATTTCTGCGCATTTCTCGGTTAAAAGAATTTCGGCCACCGGTTTGCTCACCGTTTCGCCCTCATCAGAGTAATAATGGACCGGCAGATCCCCAGTCTGATGCTCTTCACCCGGCTTCATATTCCAGCCACGCTTTATGAAATTGCGCGCCAGCAACTCCACTTTGACAAATGCGGCATTGCCCCAGAGATAGCAGGCGTGGCACGGCTCGTCCGGCATCTCTTCGAATCTGAACGACTCAATAGGGCTGCTCTTTTTGCCATAGGGCAACCTGAGTAGGAATCGGGGAAGCGCCAGACTGACATAGGCGGCGACAGGTGACTGACGCAGCATTTGCCATGCTCGTTTAAAGCCATCGCTTGACGCATGATTCCACTCCTCACAATAGGGAGTGGCGGCAAATGAGTCACAGCCCACCAGGGTTTCATGTGCCGCGGCGATAAACGGTGCACCTGCCTGTTGGGCGATAGCGCCCATACCGGCGAGAGCAAGCACATCCTCAATAGTGTCGCTAAAGCGGTAATTGCCGAGAAGGATACTCCAGGGTAGATCACCCTCCGCCGGATCGCAGAACAGTCTATAGAGCGCCGAAGAACTTATGTCGTCCACGGCTACGTCAGCCTGTAGTTCCTGCCTGGTGATATCCAGAATCTTTATCTTCAGACTGGAATCTGTCTCAAGCCGTGTAATCAGAAAGTAGAGGGAGCGCCATGCGGACTCCATTTCCTGAAAGCTTGCATGATGCAAAATATCGCGCATATGCGTTTCAGTGGCGCGATCGACGCTGGCGATCATCTCATCCTGGCGCGGATCTGCAGCAGGCTCGACATAGGGCGCAACGACGCTTTTAATCAAACTGTCGATGTGACTGGCCTCAGAGGATGAGGTGGAGGAGGAGTGTTGTTGAAAATCGATGATGTTTGAAAGCAGGTTTTCGGTATCGGCGATAACTGCCTGATTTACATCGTTATCGGTAACGGTTGCTTTTGTTGACTGGTTGTCCGGTGTTTCACTGGCGGTATGCCACCCTTGTATCTCAGCCGCAGCTTCGGCAAAGGTATTTTTGTTCTTCAGCTTCCTGCGTAAAGTACGCAGCTTGCTGAAGGTTTCGAGCTTTTCATACAGCTCGTCTGGATGGAAGTCGTCTAACTCGTTTATATCAAGCTGTATGCTACCGGCTTCGCCCATACCCAGGTTAAGGCTGGCTCCCAATCGGACCATGACCTCTTCGAAATTGTCTCGGTCGATATCAATCAGGCGGCGACTGGCAAGGGTTTCAGTGTCATCCTGTGAACGGCTGCTGCGTCCACTGAAATCGCCCAGTATGGCGATACAGAAGGGGGTGTCGGGGCTGGCTTTTGGTGGATTGGATTTGGTCGATGAGTTGGTGTCCATGTTGACTTCAAAACCCATCCTGATTTTATCTGTCATTCTGACCTCCGTTTCTGTTGACGATTATCCACCTTATGCCACTATTTAACAACAGAGAGCAATAGGCTGCTGCTTGAGCAGTGGGCGTACCAACTCCCACAGCTTTTCATTCGCCTCCTGCGCTTCCTGAATCAAATCCTGCAACAGCATCGCGGTGATGCGGGTGGCGTGTTCCGGTGGATTCTCCGCGTTCTGCATCAGGTAGGTGAGGAATAAGTGGGGTTAGATAAAACCTTGAACTTATCACTGCAGATTGGGAAGTCGGGATTGTTCTGTTGCCGTATGAGTTTCTTCTGCCCCCACTTATTCAAAACGCTCAATATCCTCCGCCAGTAACTCCTTCAGTGCATCAACCACTTCAGGGTCATAGAGTTTTCCGGAGTTAGTGGTTAATTCATCCATGGCCTTTGCTACACCCTGGGAAGGACGGTATGGGCGATGGGCAGACATCGCCTCGAATACATCGGCGATGGCGACAATACGTGCGCCAAGGCATATTTCGTCACCTTTCAAACCATTGGGGTATCCAGAGCCATCCAGCCTTTCATGGTGTTGCATGATTATATCTATAATGGGCCACGGGAATTCGACCTCTTTAAGGATGTCTGCGCCGGTTTCAACATGAGTCTGGATAACATTATATTCAAGCGGTGTTAGCTTGGTCGGTTTCACCAATATCTCTGTGGGAACAGCGAGTTTCCCGATGTCGTGAATACTGGCGCCAAGTTCCAGCCCTTCGATCATGAATTCATCCAGGCCAAGTTTTTCTGCGATAGCTATGGCTATTTTCTTTACCCGTATCTGGTGCCCGGCTGTATAGGGATCGCGTGTCTCCATCGCTTTACTTACTGCGGCGATTGTGCCGGTCAGGGCATTTTTGACTTCATCGGTTTTTTGTATCAATTCCTCTTCAATACGTTTGAGCCTGGTAACGTTGATACCGGTACCAAGAAATCCGGGCTTACCATCAATAACGAATGGTTTTCCGGTGAGCAGATACGGAATCGCATCCCCGGCTTTGTTCAGGATATTGGCTTCGAGTTCTATCTGTTCGCCTTTAGAAATCGCCAGCAATGCCCTTTTGATTTTTTTATGTTCTGACTTATTGAAGAAATCCAGGGGTGACATATTTTTCAGATCATCGTCTGAGTAGCCAAGATCATCGATGTAGTGCTTATTCCAGCGTACGAGTTCCCGTGTCTCATCGTATAGGTATACCAGACCGGGTACGCTGTTTATCACCTCGTTGCCAAACTCACGCTCAGTATGCTTGCTCTGTGCAAGGGATTCTGTGATTTTGATGCGTTCTTTCCTTTCCCTTTCCAGTTCCAATGTGCGCGATGAAAGATCCTCATACATGCCAAGCAGGGTATCGATAAACACCTCAATGGAATCGCTCATTTCAGCCCTGGTGCGCGCCTTTGCGGTTTGCATGTCCAGACCTTCATCCATGGCATGCAGCGCCTTTGCCATACGCATATCCTCATCAAGGATGTGATGCGCCAGCCAGTAAATCAGGAAACGAAGGATATCTTCATATAAGCCATTATTTTTCCCGGACTTTACCTTCTTTTTAAAATCGTTGATCTGGTCAGTGAATTTGGAATGCTTGTTGTGGTGATTAGAGAACCAATCATCCTCATGAAAACGGTGTTCCCAAATCTTTTCCTCTGATTCGAAATGGTAGTTGGCATAACTGGTGAGCTCGTCAATAATCTCGTCCATTTCGACCAAGTCAGCGCCCTGCGCCAATTTGGCACCCATCTGGTTCAACAGCATCACCAGGCGTTTGTGTTGCTTGTCGATCGTGTCAATATGGGTTTCGAAAGAATGATTCCACGGAAACACCTCTCGAAGATTTGCGTGGTCTAACATAGTGAATATGCCCGTGTAGTTAAATAAGGATTCGTAGGCCTATGGGGCGCACCTCCGGGGCCGTTCCTTAAGCGTAGACTATTCGTTGAGGGCTAGTGGTAAATGACACTTACTGTGTGGGTTTCGCTGCATGTACAGCGAAGAGCGGGTGATATCTGGTAGTAGCCGATTCCCATACCTGCCGGGAGCGGGGCTCCCAGCAGGTACTTATGCATTAGTGGCGGGTTGGCTCCTCGCCATCCTGCTGCTTGACCAGTGGGCGTACCAACTCCCACAGCTTTTCATTCGCCTCCTGCGCTTCCTGGATTAGATCCTGTAACAGCATCGCAGTGATGCGGGTAGCGTGCTCCGGTGGATTCTCCGCGTTCTGCATCATGTAGGTGAGGGCATCGGCGCGGACGAGGCGATCAGTGATGAGGTCGACCAGTTTAAGGATGGATGTACTCAGTTCGCTGCTACGGTACTCGTCGTCATCCTCGCGGACCTGCCAGGTGGCGGGGTTACGGTCGATGGATTGGGGATAGATTACATGAGTGTTTGCATGTGACATTGCTTTGCTCCTTGTCATTCCGGCTATTGCCGGGTTAGCGGAAGCTCAAGCTAAAGCGGCCCCGACGTCGTGAAGAGAGAAGGGCCGCCAGTCACACAACGTAAGCGATAATGACCATCGCCGGGTATGTTGTATACTCCATGCAGCCCTAAGTTCTGCTAGTCCAGTCTTAGGGTTAGCCGGATGGTTGGTGTTAGCGCACCACCATTCGGCGCTTTAGTTTAAGCGGTGTTGCAGTGTTCAAATTAAGGAGAAAGGGAGGGGTAGTCAAGGGGTGTATGGCGGGGGAAATGAAAACAAATATTAAATGGAAATATCAGACGAAATGATGTCGGGAAATTATTTTGTGCCAAAACAATATCCACCAAATTTGACTGTTCGATGTCCGCCAATGGTTATCCAGCATACTAAATGAATTTAATTATCGCGTAGCTAAGCCATTAGCTCAGATGACACAGGAGTGAGTCTTGACCCGGAATACACCTTTTGCAACTTGCGCGACCACATCAATACAAGATCCACTCTTAGAAGCCATTATCACCAACAAAAAGCGCATCTACCCCACGATTAATCCCATCACAAGCGGTGGACACGGTCGTCCGTACCAAGCAAAACACTTGCTCACCTTCATTCTTCGCTCTGCATTAGGTATATATCGGTTACCAGGCCATGATGACATCGTTTTAGACCCAGCGTTTTTTACTGAGTTCAGTGATGCAGAGATTTATTCAGCAATATGCGACGCTCGTCGGATATATGAATTTACCCAGAAAGAGATGCGCAAGATTAATCATGCTGTATACCTCACACGAGGGTTGAGGCACCCAGAGTCATCAGTTGCGTTCACTTTAGCTAGTAAGCTAAATTTTCCGCTGCACCTACCGTTTCAGACTTTCGCTTTCTTTAACCATATTACTGAGCCATTCGATGGCGATGCTATTCTACGCATTGACGCCCCAATTGAGTGGGTTTGGGCTTCAGAATACACTCTTTCAGATCTTAAGATTTCACAAGTCGATGAAGAATTTATTATCGTTGTCGACTCGCTTGATGGTTGTATAGATATTCCTTTAACGTCGATCTCATTTTCATCATTTGCTGAAGAAATAGAGATCAATGCGGACAACTCAGTATACCTTGAGTGCCTCGGCAAACTATTTTGTGGAGAAAAAACATTCCGCGATGTAGCAACAAATTATGAACCTGGGTTGTTCGAAGGGATTGGAAGAAAGATTGATCGCAGATTATTGAAATCAGGCATCGCAACGCTGAGTAGAAAAACGAGAATAATCTAGCAATTGCTCAAAACTTGAGTTGCCACCCCACTTCACCTGTAGTCGGACATACTCAAGCGGCGCACATCGACTGATGTTTAATCCTGGAAACTATTACGGATAATGCAGTATATTACTACATAAGGAGAGTGCACCATGATCGACTTTAGTAAAATCGGCACAGGAAGCACCGTCGACACGGTGTTACCACCTCGTGAAATATTTAACGCATTACCCCATAAGAATGCGGAAAAATTTCAGTACCCACGTGACGTGCAATCACAAGTCTGGGCAAAATGGTTTGAACGACGCGATGAAGGCAGCCTTGTTGTAAAGATGAATACTGGCAGCGGCAAGACTGTCGTTGGATTACTGATCCTAAAAAGCTGCTTAAACGAAGGTAGATCACCTGCTGTCTACATTTGCCCAGACAAGTACCTTGTTAAACAAGTTATAGATGCGGCAGGCGAGCTCGGCGTCGAGGTCACAGATGATGTAAAATCACCACGATTTCTTTCTGGTAAAGCGATATTAGTTGCAAATATATATAAGCTTGTTAATGGGAAATCTGTTTTTGGCGTTGGGGATGAAGGGGCAAAACTTAAGATATCCAGCCTTGTTATTGATGATGCTCATGCCTGCATCAACACAGTTGAAGATCAATTCACAATAAACATCCCTCGAGAATCAGATGCCTACGACGAACTTTATTCGATATTTCATGATTCTATGCATGATGAGTGCGAATCTAAAGCCTTCGAAATAGAAGTTGGAGACCCAACCAGCTACTTACAGGTGCCCTATTGGACCTGGCAAGACAGGATATCAGATATTACCGAGATACTTGTCAAGTACAGCAAAGAACAATACCTGGAGTTCGTTTGGCCACTGGTACGCGAAACCATTAAGTTGAGCAATTGTGTTGTAAGCAGCAGTGGTATCGAGATATCACCTCATGCAATTCCTCTTCACATGATCCCCAGCATTGCAGACGCGGATCGAAAGATATTCATGACCGCCACCCTTGTTGATGACTCTATATTGGTAAGCCACTTTGGTGTCGAAGAACTGCACATCAAATCGCCAATAGTGCCAGACTCTGCAGGGGATATTGGTGACAGGATGATTTTACTTCCACAAGTAATTAACACCGACACCACTGATGACGAGATTAAATCATACTGCAAATTTATCGCTGAATACATGAATGTTGTTGTTATAGTTCCATCCACCTATAGAGCAGCATTCTGGAAAGATGCGGCGGCATTGACCTTGCACGCAGGAAACCTGTATGAGGGTGTTGATAAATTAAAAAGCGGTCATGTCGGTTTGGCTGTGTTAATCAACAAATATGATGGTGTTGATTTGCCTAAAGACGCATGCCGCCTATTGGTGATTGATGGATTCCCAGATGTACGCAGCAAGATCGACAAAATCCGCCAGGGCATCTTGATGGGAAGCCAGACACAGATGAGCCAAATAGTTCAGCGCATCGAGCAGGGTATGGGGCGAGGAGTCCGCTCTAATGATGATTACTGTGTTGTGTTCTTGGTCGGGCGTGATTTGACAAGCCATCTCTACTCAAAAGGAGCTATTGACAAACTATCTCCCGGGACACGAGCACAACTGCAACTATCAGACCAAGTATCAGAGCAAATAAAAGGGAAGCCAATCTCGGAATTAACTGAAACAATGAATTATTGCTTGTCGAGGAACGAGCAATGGGTCACCGCGAGCAAGGGGGTCCTGGCAAGCCTCAAATACCCAAAACAAGGTAATCTGGATAATTCAACAATCACTATGCGCGCAGCTTATGATGCTGCACTGCAGAATAATCCAGTTAAAGCGGCACAGGGGCTGGAGACACTAGCAAATAACATTGCCGACAAAAAAGAGAAAGGCTATATCAAGCAGCTTCTTGCCGAGTATACCAATATGTTCGACAAAGCTAGTGCTCAAAAGATTCAGATGTCTGCCGCCAGTGATAATAAACGGGTTCTCAAACCGATAGATGGTATCCAGTACCACAAGATGGCTGGCGACATTCTCAATCAAGCTGTTGCCTGTAGTAATTTCCTATCTGCGCAACACCAAGACCCAAATAAATTGGTAGTTGAGGTAAATGGAATACTTGACGAACTCCAGTTCAAAGAAGGTACATCACACATATTCGAGGAGGCAATGAAACGTGTTTGCCGATACCTCGGTTTTGCCGGTCAACGACCAGAGCAAGAGTACAAAAAAGGACCAGATGTTTTATGGCGGATCGGCGCCAACCAATATCTTGTCATTGAGTGTAAGAATGAAGCGACTACATCAACTATAAGTAAAAGCTATTGCAATCAACTGAACGGCTCGTGCAACTGGTTTGAAGAAAAATATGGGAATGAGTGTTTGTACACTCCATTGATGATCCATCCTTCCAATGTGTTCGAATATACAGCATCACCAGAAGCGTCGACTCGAATCATCAATCAAGAGAAGCTTGAACAGTTCTGTAAATCTGTTCAAGGATTTATCACGGCTGTCGCGAGCACGAATCAGCTTGCAAATACTGCCGAAATACAGAGCAAGCTGATTGCTTACAAACTACGGGCTTCTGATGTCGTTGATACATACACAGTGCCTTATAAGATAAAGAACCAACCGTAATATGCATTTAGTAACTGGGAGGGGGTACCCCAACCAATATTTTATTTTGGCGCGGATATTACCGAGCACACCAACCTATAGAAATAGTGACGTGGTAAAAAATGATATTATATGTATTAAAGGGGTCAGAGCCCTTTAATCTGGAGATGTACATTGGTAATGGAGTATGAGTATTAGTGCTATCCGTTCGTCATTGGTTTGATGCATTTCACTGACGTCCCTTCTCGTGCATTTCTTTTTTGTACTCTAATGAACCGTTTCTGACAAGCGCCAAACTACACGAAGATGTTAAACGAAGCGGTTTTGGGTCCCGTAGACGCAGCCGAGCACTGGAGTCCGTTGAAGGAATAGCCCGTCAGGGGTGCGCCATGGACGGCGCGCGGTGGCAGTCGGGGCAGGAGAGCCCCGTCTGCCATCCCCCTTCAACGGGCGAAGCGGTCGCTCTCGTACGTCCATGTACTCCGCGACACTAGTGCATCCTGCACGTCGCGCAGGGAGTTGGGCGGACTTCGCAAAGTGACCTGCTGCGGGTCAGCCACCCGCTCTAAATGCCGTTATACGCCGCGAAGCGACACCAATCTGCCCCCCTGGCCCACATCCCTATCGTCTCCAACCATACTCCAATTGCAGCAAGTCTATTCGGGACAGGTCGATTCAGAGTCATATCCGAGATAGTAATATCCTGACCAAATAGTCTTGCTACCTTCATTGGCGCTGAATTGCACCCCTTCTGATGTTGTGCAATATGAATAGTTATATCTATGTGTGTCTATTTCTTTATCAACAGTGCCAATTGCTAGATTAATCTGCGCCTTGGTATTAACCAGATAGAATGAATACCCGGTACCAATATTTGCCATACGCCTATCTTCAAGTAGCGGATAGCACTGTTCTCCAGATTTCGCAGGCCCAAGCACCTCTCCTGTGCTGACGCTTTTTGGCTCATCGAGAAGAATGATACTGAGTTTGCTATGTGCGGGTATGTGAGAATCTTTTATTGCTAAGCAATTTCCGTGCAACCAACCCATTTTCTCACTCTCAGCGTGAGTCGAAACAGAATCTTCTGCAAGAGAGGTACTTGCGACGGCTGTCAGGATTGGAGCCAGCAGCACAAAGGCTTTAGATGCAGTCATATTATTTTCCATTGTATGACTATAGTTAAATGGACCTGACCAACTAATTGTTGAAACTTGACTCTACCTTTGGTTGCCCAACCAGCTACTCCTGCCCTTCGCCACCTAATAGATGATCACATGTGTCACAGACCATCAGAATCCCTTTGCCATTGTCACATGACAGTTCGACAGTGCCTCCGGCACGGATCTCAAAACCGCACTTGCTTCGGTTTCGCGTTGTCGTGCCCTTTACGTAGCACGGCAGATAGTCGTAATCGTTGTGGAATACATCAATCTCGACTTCTCTGCTTCTGCCGAGAAACTCAAGTGCCTGTTCGTCAGTGAGCGAGAAGTCGGAACAAAATTCATTGGGGGAGTCTGAGCCAACAGCAGAAATGTGAGTATTGGAGAACTCAGGAATGGCTGAAGCACATCCAGCTATTGTCAAAAGTAACGCCGAGATTAAAAATGCGAATCGCTTCATGAACATTACCATGCGGCTGTTGCTGCTTCGGAAGGCTGCTTGTATGACACGTCAGGATGTCGGTATATATCGCCTTGTTTTAAGCTTAGATGGGTCGATAATTCACTTATCAACCATTTCAAGGATGCATTCTGATTGGCGGTAACCGATTCGTAAATTTTTTTAGCCGTATCGTATTTTCCTACAATCTCGATACCGACTGAATCAGTATTCATGGGATACCTATCTGGATAGCTCTTTGATTTTTCATGTGTATAGAGATTCTTCACTATTACCGGGTACGACAGGCCTTTTTTTAGATAAATTGCGTTTGCAACAGATAATTCAGTCTTGGAGCACGCTTTTGTCTCTATGCATCGAGATCGGATTTTTCCAATATGATATGTGACCTGATCAAGGAGTGCTGTTTGGTATATTTGACCCTTTTTGTCAATTAGGAAATGGGCTCCATTGCCTGCGTTGGCATAAGAATTAAATGTGTGCTGTGCAGTAGATGCCCCTGTCTGATGAACGACTATTGCGTGTACAGCTGTCAATTTCCCTTTGTGCAAGCCTTTGTGGATTTTCTGAATGACCTTGGTGTCAACAAACTTTCCGTTTATTACCTTTGACATGGCTTCCCTCTAAACTGGCAATGGCTGAAAGTATTTCCAATAAACTATAAACAGCAGGATTACAGTAACCGCGTTTGCAACACCAAATTAAACAGAGGCATTAGTGGATGAGTGGAGACGGCACTCCCTGGCCCGGTGAATCCTTCTGCATTTTTTACTCTGATATTGCAATGAAGGCAAGACGTAGCGCTGGAGGGCACTCTTACTGAAAATATGGAGGCAGGTGTGTCGAGGTTGTTAAACGAAGTGGTTGCAGCCGGAATGACGGGAGTTTACGACTTACTCTCCAACCCCGGAAAATACTGATCAAAATCGATATCTTCCTCACCAGACATGACTGCGGAAAGTGCATCCAGCGCTTTATCCGCATTGAGCGCATCCTCTTCACTCAAAATTTCACGCGCTGAGCCGAGGAAGTTGGTGAGCCAGGTCCCCGGTGGTTGCGGCCCGCCGACTAGCATCAGGTTGACCGTCACCTCGCCATTACGCCCGCGGCAGCGGGCGGTAAATTCGTCGGATTCGATCACCTGAACCGGAATGCCTATGCACACAGGGGTTCGCCCTCACGGGTCTTGCTGTCCCAGAAGCAGGGCAGTGGTTGGTCGCGCAGGGTGAGGGTCACCCCGGCGTCGGCCAGTTCGTCGACCACCATCTGCAGCATCTCTTCGATCTTGCCGAGGGTGGCCTCGGAGAGGCCGAGGCTGTTGTTCAGCTCGTAGGGGACCATGCCGATGATGGTGACGTGTTTTGGCTGGTCGCCGCTCATCTGCAGTAGCCCCAGCAGGTCGGAGAGGCCGAGCTGGTGGTTGGAGATTTTGGTGGTGAAGAAGGCGGGCACCGCATCGTCGGCCAACCGCACCAGAGTACCGGCGGGGGCGCCGGTGTTGACGCAGTCGGTGACGATGAGCCGCTCACGGCCGCGCATCGGTTGGTAGAGTTCGGTGCCGGTGGTGCCGCCGTCGATCACTTCCACTTCATCGGGAATGTGGTAACGGCTCTCCAGCAGTTCCGCGACGCGGACGCCGACCCCTTCGTCCTGCATCAGGATGTTGCCCAGTCCGATAACCAGTATGGGTGCCATGATGATCTCCTGTTTTAGGAGAAGGTCATGAAGAGACCCGCACCGGCGGTGCCGATTCCGAGCAACCTTCTGCCGTAGCCACGGAACAGGTAGTAGCCGATGCCGATGCCGCCCAGGTGCAGCAGGGCGGTGACCAGGGCGAAGCCGATGGCGTAGCTAAAGGTGGCGGTACCAGCGGCCATCTCCAGGGCGTGGGCCTGACCGTGGAACATGCCGAACAGGGCGACCAGCGCCATGCCCGGAACCAGCGGCATGCGGATGTTAAAGGCCACCAGCAGACCCAGCACCACAACGGAGGCGAGGATTAGCGGCTCCATCATCGGCAGGGCGATCCCGGCGAAGCCGAGTCCGGCACCGGCCAGCATCATTCCGACAAAGGATGCGGGCAGAGCCCACAGCGCCTTGCCTCCGGCATAGGCGGCCCAGAGGCCGACAGCGATCATCGCCAGCATGTGGTCGAGTCCGCTCAGCGGGTGAACCATACCATGCCACAGGCCGCCGTCGGTGTAGTGGCCGGTGTGGGCCAGGGCCAGGCCCGGGCTAAGCATCAGTGCTAGTACGGCGATGGTCTTTTTGAATTGATTCATCATCTCTCTACTCCTCCTAATTACAGCGCCTGGACCTTAACGATCTCCTGCTCTTCAGTGTCGACCATATGTATGGCACATGCAATGCAGGGGTCAAAGGAATGAACAGTGCGTAGCACTTCCAGTGGCTTCTCTGGGTCGGCTACCGGGTTATCCATCAGCGACGCCTCGTAAGGTCCAATCTGGTCGTTCTGGTCACGGGGACCGGCATTCCAGGTGCTGGGAACCACCGCCTGGTAGTTTTTGATCTTGCCGTCCTCGATCACCACCCAGTGCGACAGGG